>CAWDBB010000005.1:0-21805 GCA_963800495.1 Candidatus Bathyarchaeota archaeon
CAAAGAATTTTTTGAGTGATTTGAAGACTTTTTTGGTGGGTTCGCCTGTTTTGTCGGTAAGTTCCTGTAAGGTTAATTCTTTGCCCTCTGTTTTTAGGGTTTGGTAGATTTTTTCGTCGACTTTGTTTAGTTTCATTTCAGTCAACTGCCTTGTAATGTTGTTTTGTTATGGTTGGTTGGCTTTTTCAAGTTTGCGGTTTAATAGGGCTAAAACATCACGCGAACAGAGATAGAAATAGATTGGCATATGGCTTCAGTTTGTTGGGTGACTCCATTTACCGTTGCAGAAAGTGATAAAATCGCAGGTTGTGCAAGCGCCCTTCACGCCTATTTCGCAGCAATCATCTGTTTTGTTTTGTTCCATTTTCTAACCTTCTCCTTGAAGGTAATTATCGGGTTTAGTAATAAAAGGCGAATTGCAAAGAGGAGAATATATCGAAAACTGTAATAGAGTATTCTTAGGTTTTGGGAGCCATCAGTTGCTTTTTAGCTCAGCCAAAACTGTTACAGTTTGCCCATAAGTACCCGAAATCCGCTCTCACGCGCAGCAACCTCGCAATTGCCAAAAGTTTCCGTAAACAATTCAGGCAACCGTTTAGCCCCGATTTTAGAGCGAATCACCATCAAAAAACTAGCCCCAGACACCATCACTTTTGGCGCGCCCGCAACAATTGCCTTCACCGTTTCCATACCCGCACTTACAGGCGGATTCGACAAAACACAATTGAACTTCAAATCCTCCACCGGCTCATAAAAGAAACCATAACGAACCTCAACGTTAGAAACTCTGTTTAACCCAACATTCTTCTTAGCTAAACGCACAGCTCTGGCATTCACATCCGTCATGACCACGTGAAGTTCAGGATTGAATTTTGCTGCGGCAATACCGACCACGCCATATCCACAGCCAATATCAAGGACACAACCCGCTTCGGGTAGAACCATTGATTCTATGAGTAATCTGGTACCGCAGTCAACTTTTCGCTTCGAAAAAACGCTCGATGCTGTCAAGAACTCGAAGGGTTTGCCGCATAGACTGGTTCGAACAAGTCCGAAGCGCTCCTGCGACTTGGGCGCCGACGAAAAATAATGATCAACGCTTTTCAGGTTTTTGCTCATGTGCACTACCAGTCTTCCAAACTTTCGGGTAAGTGCCCCGTGGCATTAACACGCGCGAAGAAGCTGCGACAGCGCCATGGTTTAACTCCATGATTTCCTCAGTTGAAACAAGCGCCTTGGCTAAAGCAACCGCTTCACCTTTGAGTGTGAAAACTGCAACTGTTGAACCCTTCACAATACCTGTATCTACCTGCAGTACGCCTGGTTCGGTTAAGTTGGCTCCGTGGCAGAGGGCGTCGACGGCGGAGTCGCGTATGATGATTTTTGGGATTTGCATGAGGGCAACTTCCATGGGTTCGATGAATTTGCAGAGGTGTGTTTGGTCTTTTGTTGTTTCGTATTCGCCAAACCAGTAGGCGACGTCGTGTAGGGTGACTTTTTTGGCGCTGGTTTCAAGGAATGGTCCTGCGCGGCTTCGGCGGAGTTCTTGCATGTGGGCGCCGACGCCTAAAATTTCTCCGATGTCAAAGCAGAGTTTGCGGATGTAGGTACCGCCTTCGCATCCGACTTTGAATAGTACATTGCGGCCATCAAGTTCCATGTATTCGTTATAGTAAATTCGCCTAGTTCTCAGCTGTCTCTTTACTGATGAGCGTAGTGGGGGGCGTTGGAAGATTTCGTCTTCAAACTCGGCTAAAACCCGTTTAACTTGGTCTTCGCGTACGTCGCCATGCAGTTTCATAACGCAGATGTATTCTTTGCCGCTGTGGAGCAGGGCTTGAACCATCTTTGTTGCGTCTTCTAATGTAATGGGAAGGATGCCTGTTACTTTGGGGTCGAGGGTTCCTCCATGCCCAATTGCCTCCAGATGCATAATTCGTTTAACCCAAGCTGCCACTTCGTGACTTGTTGGACCAGCAGGCTTATCCAGATTTATGGTGCCATAACGGATGTATTCTTTTGCTGGACGCTCAGAAGGTTTACAACCGTATTTTGGGTCGGTTGAATCCTGTGCTTTGGTTAACAGTTCACGTTTGGTTTCCCATGGAGGGGTTGTTCTGGGCATGCTGGGGGTTTTTCTCCTGGTTGGTTGTAAGAAAAAGAAGTTTGAGGTAATTAAGGTTTAAAATTATGCGTTTTTAACGGGTTGAGTCATTTCGGCGAGTTTACCACAAGCTTCTAAACATTGAGTAACTTCGTCGTCTGAGGCGCCTCTTTTGACGTCAATTTTGTCTTGTAGGGGCATGACGTGGTTTATGTTGACGCGTCTGCGTTTGACTCCGGTAACTTTTTTTGGTCCCGTAACTAAAACGAAGCTTTTGTCCATGACGTCAATGATGACGCATTTTTTGCCGTTTTCTCGACCTAGCTGTTTTATGCATAATCTGCCGACTTCAATAGCGGGCATGTTTTGTGTGTCTCCTTAAAAACCATTAAACCAACAATCCATATTTAAGCATAACATGTTTCGATTAAGATTTGGCTATTTTTCTTGGGTTGAGTAACTTCATTAAGTTGTATTTTTGCAGTGTTGTTTGTGTGTGACAAAAAGTTGTGGTTTGATATTGTAGTGTTATGTTTTGTTTGGTAAAAAATGGCGGAATGTTCCAATTTAAGATGAATATGCACGTTGCAAATGGGGTTTAGGTGTGGGTGATATGGCTGGTTTGGGGTGTTTTTTGGTAAAGCGGTTGTTTTTGGGGTTTTTTCGGTTCCCTATTTTGCCGTTTTTTGGCATGTTTTGCCCTGTTTTGGATGTGTTTTGACTTGTTGGGCAGGTTTTTTGACTTGAAATGGCGTAGTAGCTTTAAGCGTTGGGCTGAGTTTGGCGAGTAGATAGGTATGTTGAGAGTTTGGTGCAGCTCAAGTGTGAGGGGGGGTAGGCGGTTGAGGGTTTTGGAGTTGAGGTTTGCGGGTTGGGGGCTTGGGTTGGTTTTCGTTGCTATGTTGGTTTGTATGTTGGGTTGTGTGGGTGTGGGGATGTTGGGTGTTTGGTTTGTGGGGTGGGTTTTTGGGTTAGTTTTTTGGGGGTTTGGAGGGGTGTGTTTTTCGCAAAGTTTTAAAGCATTCATCCTGAGTTATGTGTTTGCAAGCTAACGTGGTCGATTTGACTTTAAACTACCATTATATGCAGCTTCCCCGCGAAGTCATCGTTGGAAAAGGCACCCTAACCCGAATCCCTGAAGTCGCCAGGAGGCTTGGTCTTAAAGGAAAGGCATTGGTGGTTTGTGGGTCAAAGAGTTACAAATTGGCTGGAGAGAGGGTTTGTGGGCTTCTGGGAGAGGCAGAACTTGAAGTCGATGTTCTCCAAATAAAAACAATGACCATAAAAGACATGATAACTCTTGAAAATCGAATTGTAGCCACAAAACCGCATATCGTTTTTGGTGTTGGCGGCGGAACCATAATTGACGCAGCAAAAATCAGTTCCTGCACCCAAAACATCCCCTTCATAAGCATCCCCACCACCGTCTCTCACGACGGCATCGCTAGCCCTCTAGCCTCCATCAAAGGCTCAGACAAACCTTACTCAATTTTGGCGCAGGCGCCGCTGGCGATAATTGCTGATACAGAAGTTATTGCACAAGCCCCTTGGCGATTCATGATTAGTGGCTGTGGCGACGTAATTTCCAAGTTCACTTCCGTAAGAGACTGGAAACTGGCGCATCTCGAAAACGGCGAGTATTATGGCGGATATGCAGCAAGTCTAGCGTTAATGAGTGCGAAGCTGGTGACTGAGAATGCGGATTTAATGGTTTACCGGCAAGATGAAGGTTTACGTGTTTTGTTGGAGGCGTTGATTAGTTGTGGAGTTGCCATGAGCATTGCCGGCAGCAGTCGTCCTTGCAGTGGCTCGGAACATCTCTTTAGCCATGCGTTAGATTTAGTTAAGTCAAATCATGCTATGCATGGTGAGCAATGTGGTGTCGGCGCAATTTTGGCTGCTTATCTCTACGAGGCGAATTGGAAGGGCATCAAAGAAACTCTCAAACTACTTGGCGCACCTACAACCGCATGCGAATTGGGGGTCGAAGACGTAGATGTTGTTAAAGCCTTAGAGTTGGCTGCGAAAATTAGGCCTGAACGCTACACCATCCTCCACAAGCTTAACCTCAACTTAGAAGCTTGCGAAAAAGTAGCTAAAGCCACCGGAGTAATCGGTTAGGGGCGTATTGGCTGAATGAGGGCAAATAGGTTGCCTTCAGGGTCTTCTGCTGCAGCGATCCATCCGATTTCTGGAATTTCTTGTTTGGGCTGGATATCTTTTCCGCCTAATTTTTCGATTTTTGCCAGAAAATCTGTGATGGATTCAACTGTGAAGTAGTTTACGGGTTTGCTTTCCAGAACTTGTTTTTTGTACATGCCGCCGTTGACTCCGGGGCGAATTAGGGTGCCGTTTGATGCAACGGGAACGGTTTGGATGACCCAATATTCTATGGGTCCTGAGGCTTGGATAATTTTCTATCCGAAGTTTTCTTCATAAAAGCGTTTTAGTTTTTCGACATCGTTAGCCGGGATTTCAAAATGCATTAGTGTGTGGTCTATCTTTTTTCCACCTCTACTTGGGAATTGATCGATTAAGAACGGAGAATTATATTATGGTGGATGGGGGATTTATCTTTTATTTTTCAGAGAAAAATAGGTAAGCCCATTTTGTTTTGAGCAAATTGAAAAAATAAAAAATTAAAATTGATAGGAAAGTTTAGATTTTATGCTTTGGCTGCTTTTGCAGCTTTTGGCGCTTTGGCAGGTTTCTCTTCTGCGGCTGTTTTAGCTTCTGGAGCAGCTTTAGCTTCTTCTTTTGCTGGTTTCGTTTCTGCTTCTTGTGGGGTGACTGCGGCTGGTTTTGGTTCAGATTTGAAGGTTTCAACGAACTTTGTCTCGCATAGGTCAGGTACGAATTTTTGTATATCCATCGCAATGCCGCGTTTAGCAATCTGTATGCCTTCAACGTAGAAGGTGTCTTCAGGCATATCAATGGTTAAATCTGTGCCTTTTAGGGTTAGTTTGAATTTTTCTTGATCAACAACTGGAACTCTGCGGTGAATAATAGCGCCGATTTTCTGTTCTCTTTGGTCTAATTTGCATGTTACTGTGACATCGTAGATGAGGGTTCTTCCTGCGAGGGGGGCGTTGAAGTCAAGTAGAACTCTGCCTGCGCCAACGGAGCGTATGGTGGCGTTTTTGCCTTGGAATTCGATGCGTGCACCGACAACTGGGTTGATTTCTTTTGAGTAGAGTTGTTTGATTGGGACCCGTTTGATTTTTTCGGGATCTCTTTGTCCGAAGCCTTTGTCAGGTGAAATTTCAACAGTGCAAGGCTTACAAACTTCCATGGTAGTTAATGCGTCATCTAGGGCTTTTAGAACCCAGCCTTCGCCAACAACTACAAGTTCAGGTTCGTGGATTTGTCCTTCTTTGTGAAGATGCTCTTTTTTAGCAACATCTTCTTTTGTTGTATCGAAAACTTCGTTCGTTTCCTTAACTTTCGCTACATAATCGATTAGAATGAAGTCTCCTTTTTGTAGGGCCATCTTGAATCATCCTTTGTCTTAACGTCGAACTTAAGTTTCAAACGCGCATAAAAACTTTGTCTATGCAACAGTTGGTTTATTGTTTTTGTTGGGTTATTGTTATGGATGTTTTGTGTTATGGCGATTGTTTTTTGGGATGTTTTGATTTATGTTTACGTTTTTTGGTTTTTTTAGTTGTAGTTGTTGATTGTTTTTGTGTGGGGTTTGGGGTTGTTTTGTCTTTGGGTTTTTTTGTTTTTCTTTTGGTTTTGATGGATGCGAGTGCCTGGGTTAGCTGTGTCAGTTGTTGGTCGTTGAGGGGCACCTCGGAGTTTCTTGAGTGCATGCCCATGTCGTTAAGGAGAGTGTGTAATTGTTCTCTTGGAAGCAAATAGTTTTTCTCTACTTGGCAAAGAAGATGAAAGTCGCCCTCATCCGTTTCCACTTTCTCCTTGTCTTGGACGCGTACCAACTGGACTTCGACGCTGCCAACCTTCTTGAAAACATTAAACAGATAAGCTATGTCGCCGAGTTTAATTTGCTTAAAAGCCTTGTAACCTACATCTCCAACCAACAAAAGTTTAGTAGACCAAGACCTCTCAACCTTAACCTTACCCTCCACTTTTCTGGGCAACTTGCGAAGGACGCCAATGTACCATTTCTGGAAACTGGTATCGGGCCAATCTTGGCTTCCGGTGATTGTCTTGGTTTTTGCGGGGTTGTTTTTTTGGGCTGTGTTGTAGGTTTTCTTGAATTTTTTCAAGTCACCTGCGGATTTGGCGTTTTGCCAGATGATTTGGTTGAAGAATGCTTTGATTTGTTCGACCTCTTCGGGCTCCGCGAGCATAACTCCCGCCGATGTTTCGCTGTCAAGGGCAGATTCAGTTAAGCCTGCTGAGGTCACGAATGCTGAGTCGTCGAAAATGTAGAGGTTTGCATTCAAACTGCTTTGGGTTTTTACAGCGCTACCTTCGATGTGCTCTTGGAGGAACTGTATTTCGAGGGGAGAAACCTCGCCTTCCTTAACCGCTGCTTCGGTTATGGGAAATACAAACCGCACGTCTGGAAGAGAATTCTTGAGGATGTCTTGTGAGAAAACTCGGTGAGCCCCCTTTCCAATCGTGGATGAACATGCCCACAGCATCTGCCTTGTTTCGCTAGATTTCTGATTTATCGCTTTGTAGAGCTCGCCTTTTGAGAGGAACTTTGCCATGATACCTACAAGGGAGTTGTTTGCATAAAAATTTTTCATAACTAACGTTGCCTTTGCTTCATTTTTTTCGAGTTTTTTTAGAAAGGATGGGCATTCAAAAATGATTTTTGGGATTATCGTGAGATTGTGGAAAAGGGGTTCACAATATTTGCTTGTCTAAGACCTTATGAGGTATGATTTATTAGGGTTCTATTCAACGTCTATGTTTAGAGGATGTTTTTTGGGATTAATGGATCAATATCGATGCCCAAGAGGTCGCGATGGTAGAATTATTGCTGAACAAATGAACCAAAATCATGAACCTCTAACCATGTGGGGGTTGGCAAAAGTAAAAATCGCATCTGGAGATGTAATTTTGGATGTAGGTTGTGGAGGCGGCAAAACAGTCAACACGTTAGCTCAGTCGGCGCCCAAAGGGAAAGTCTTCGGCATTGACCATTCAGAGGACATGGTAGATTACTCCAAAAAAATGAATAAGGAACTAATTGACCAAAACCGGGTGCAGATAATTCAAGGGTCAGTTATGAAAATGGGCTTTCCCAATGATTATTTCAATTTGGTGACCGCTTGCGAAACCTACTATTTTTGGCCCAATTTCGGCGATGCCTTAGAGGAAATAAAACGAGTACTAAAGCCAGGTGGAAAACTTTTGTTGGTGAATGAAATGGTCCTAGACGGCGTGTTTGAGGTTGAGCACGCGAAACTGATTGCAGAAACCCATGTGTGCCTTATTCCTATAGAGGAGATTCGAAATGTTATGCAATCGATTGGATTTGTGGAAGTCCAAATATTTACCAAGTCAGAATCTCCTTGGAACGTGGTTGTCGCTCAGAAATTAGAATAAGCATATGCTTGTATTTTGTATCACAATAAATCGGGGCATTTTGAAAAAAAACACAATAATTCTAAGTCTATCAAAAAATAGAATATAGTTAATATGCAAGTAACTATCCAATAAAGGGTATATTATTTTGGTTTAGGGTGGTGAAAAATAATGAGTAAAGATCAAGTTATTGGCTCGGTAATTGCGGCTGTCTGTGTTATTGTTGCTTTAGTGTACGTGGTTTTGTTGTTCTTTTATCCAAACATTCAATCAATGATCAATATTGGATCCGCTGCGAATGTTCGTTTCTGGATAATTGCTTTGCCAGTCGCGATAGCATTCATCGCGATTTTAGGTATCGGCGCATGGATCGGCTATACGATGGCAACAACGCCGGCACCAAAACCTATCGAGGAAATCACAACTGAACCCATCGACGAAAAAACCCCAACTGCACCGTAGTAAAAATAAAGTAAATTTATCCTAAACTTATTTTTTCATTTTTTTTTGAGACAAAAAAATTCTACGTTTGACAGGTTAATAAGTATCTCTAATTAACAAAACTTATATATTAAGAATTAAGTAACAAGAATATTGCTGAAATCGAATTGACAAAACCAATTCAAACAAAAAAACGCAGCAAACTGAAACGAATTCTATTACTCCCCATTTTAGCCCCTATATTCCTCGTTGGCTGGACCCTCAGTCATATTGGAGAATCAGGGCAAAAACAAAAACCAACCAACAAAACACGCCTAAAGCAAAAAGAAATTGAGCTAATGACAATTCCTAAAGAAGAGCAGACGATAAAAGCCCAAACCAACTAACTAAAGTACAAAGCTACTTACGTAAATTTAGTCGATTGCAGGTTGCATTATGCCATATTCGAGAATCTTCTTTCGCCTCTTCAAAAAACTTGAGGCCCTGAATCCCCTATTACTTAATTTTATTTATCAAGCTGCGATAATTGTTATTGTCGCAGACTCAAGTTGGTATAACACCCATTGTTGGATGTGCAATCTCTGGACTCGGGGCTGCTATTTTTCTACAAATTAAATTTAATGAGTCTTCAGTGAAGTTCAACATGCTTTGTCCATCGTTTGTTAAGCTGTAGACTTTTCTTGGGCGTTCAAAATTCATGTTCCATTTGCTGTCTACGTATCCTTTCTTTTCAAGGGTTCCCAGTAATGGGTATATGGTGCTGGGTCCGAAGTATACGCCGTAGTTTTTGCGGATTTTGGTGATGACTTGGTAGCCGTGCATGGGCTCGTTGCTTAGGAACTGGAGGATTATCATGTCCAGTAGTCCTTTCATAAGTTTTGTTGAAACCTCTTTTTGTGAGTTTGCCTTAAACATTTTTTTCTCCCCGACTTGTATTTTTGTTGAACAGTTTTTCTGTTGTACCTGTATACAATATGTCCTTATTCGGACATATTACAATTACATAGATACCCCCAACCCCGATATAAACCCTCAGACATAACCTAAGCATACCACAACCATACAAGAACAACCCAAAATAACTCAAACCAACATCCAAGACCCCAAAAAAACAAACTGTACAACACTCAAACACAAAAATAAACCAAAAAATTACAAAGAATTCGCTTCGGCCAGAACAATAGAACAATCCACTATTTTACATATTTGCGGCAAAAGTAACCATTGAACAATTCTACAGCATGCTTTTAGAAAAGGTTTTTCTCCGTAGAGTGCAGTTAACTTAAAGAACCAGCAGCAAATATACTTAGCAATCGCAAACTAAAACCGGGGAAAGTGGTGTAGCTACAAGTGGCTCAAGCAACGTTTGAAGAAATCAGCGCATCTGACTTTTTCTACCGTAACAGAGACATCGCAGGCTTAACAAACCCTTCACGCGCCATCTTCGTAGCCATACGAGAAATCGTAGAAAACTCACTTGACGCAGCGGAAAGCCAAAAAATCCCGCCTGATGTCTACGTACGCTTATCCTACGAAGGAGAAGCTACCAAAGAAACCCAAATCTACAAACTCCGCGTCGAAGACAACGGCAGCGGAATCCCACCCCGATTTATACCCTCAGCCTTCGGCCAAGTCCTCTACGGCAGCAAATATAAACTCAAACAAGCAAGAGGCACCTTCGGCTTAGGCGGAAAAATGGCAGTGCTCTACGGACAAATCACAACCCACCAACCAGTTTTTGTAACGTCGAGCACGGGTCAAGAGAAAATTTACAGTTTCAAGTTAATGATTGATATCCAGCGGAACAAACCTATAATTATAGACCGCAAAGTCCTCATCAACAAAGATGGTTGGCGAGGAACCATCGTCGAGTTCACCTTGGAAGGCGACTATCTGAGGGCTATGCCCAAAATTATAGAGTACTTCAAACAAACTGCCATGGTTAACCCTTATGCAAACATAACTTTTGTTGACCCAAAAGGCAGACTCTACAAGTTCACACGAGCAACATCCGTCATGCCTGAGCCACCAAAAGAAACCATGCCCCACCCATACGGCGTCGACGTAGAACTCCTCCAACGCCTCATCGCAATAACAACCTTCACCAACATGAAAGAGTTCTTAAAAGGACACTTTCACCGAGTCGGCGAAATTACTGCCCTAAAATTCCTCGAGTTCGCATGTATTCCCCAAAACAAAAACCCCAAAAAACTGGCTCACGAAGAAATCGTGAGTTTAATGCAGAACCTCAAAAAATACAAAGAATTCCTTCCCCCAGATGCCAGTTGCCTCTCACCGCTAGGCGAAGACTTACTTAAAGCAGGCATCCAAAAAGAACTCAACCCCGAATACCTTGTGGTTCACCAACGCAAACCATCCACTTACGCTGGGCACCCATTCATTGTGGAGTTAGCCATGGCTTATGGCGGAGGCGTGCCCAAACGCGGCACATTTGTTATTTACCGTTTCGCTAACAAAATCCCCCTTCTCTACGATGAAGCAAGCGACGTTTCCTACCGTGTAATAGCAGCTATGAACTGGCGTCGATACAAAGTCGCTCCCGAAATGCCCATCGCAATAGTTGTGCACATATGCAGCACCAAAGTTCCCTACAAAACCGTAGGCAAAGAATTCATATCCGACCGCCCCGAAGTACGCAGAGAAGTTGCAAACGCCCTGCGCGAAGTTGCACGTCAACTACAGCATTTCTTAGCCAAACAAGAGCACGTGCACATGGAAAAGAAGCGACTGGGAATTTTCAGCAAGTACCTACCCAAAATCGCAGAGTTCTCAACTACCCTTGCCCAAAAAGACAAGCTTCCTGACATAGAAAAATTACTTAAGAGTGTGCAGAAATATGGAGCAGAAGAAAGCTAAGATAACTGAAAGAAAACTCGAAGTTCTTGCAACGCTGAAAACGTTTGGCACCTCAATCTATGATCAGTTGGACCAAGGTGTTTTTCCAACCATTAACATGCCAAGCCGCTCCACAGAAAACATCAACTATGACCCAGCACTGCGCCAATACATCCTTGGCGAGAAAAACGTTGGCAGAACCGCCCGCAACATCCGCCACATCAAACCCTTCACTCAACTCGCTTGGTGCGCCATGTTTAGCAATGAATTAACCAGCAAACGCAAAACCTCAACGTTAAGAGATGTTTACTATTCAGCTCAAGCATACGAGATGACTTTTACTGACCAGCAAGAATCAAACAACATCATCACCGACCTTGAAACCCTCACAGGCTTTGCACGAGAAGACTTCAGCATTTTTCCCGAAGAACGAAGCGCAATTTTCGGCGACTTAGACATCGGCTACACAGTTCCAGGCTACGAAGGCAAAACAGTGAATTTAACCAGCCACCCAGACGGCGTACTAATCGGACCAGCAGTAACCTCTTCAGAATTCATAAAAACCAGCGCAGACAAAGTCATAGCCATCGAGAAAGGCGCCCTCTTCACAAGATTCATTGAAGAAAACGTCCACAACAAACACAAATCACTTTTAATTTCCTGCGGTGGGCAAGCCCCAAGACAAACCCGAAGCTTCATACGCCGACTCCACGACGAACTCGGCCTACCAGTATTCATCCTCACCGACGGCGACCCATGGGGAATGCACATTGCCCAAGTCATAATATCAGGCTCAGCCAACGCAGCCCACCTACGAGACCTAAACACACCCGACGCAGTTTGGAGCGGAGTTTGGGCAAGCGACATCGTCGAATACAAACTACCCACCGACCCACTCGACGAAGTAGACATAAAACGTCTCTACGAATTACAAAAAGACCCCAGATACCAAAACGACCCCGTCTGGCAAAGAGAAATCAAAATGTTCCTCAAAATTAAACGTAAAACGGAACTTGAAGCTTTTAGCCGATACGGATTAACCTACATCGTCGACGAATATTTACCAACCAAGTTAGAAGCCGCAAAAGGCAAAAAATAACTGACTAAAATTCCCTCAATTTAATTTGATTTTTATTGCTATACTGCACCCCTACGTTTTGATAAGGCTTAATAGTTTCTTGCGCCGAGTACATTCTAAATTACGTGACCTGTCATGGTGGATGTTTGGTTACCCTACGGAAAAACCGATGTTTGTGTTCGTGTTCCAGCCCGAAATCTTTTGGGCACAATGGAACCTAAAGAGCAGCCTGCAGCAGCGGACGCAAAGGCTGAGGTTGATCGAGCGCTCAAAGAACCCATTGGCACAAAACGCTTATCTGAGCTTGTTAAGTCAGAGTACAAAGTTGCCATTGTTGTAGATGTTGCCACCCGCAAAACTCCAGGTGAAATCATGCTTTTGCCCGTCCTCGCCGAACTCAACGGGGCAGGAGTAAAAGACGAGAATGTCACGGTTGTTTTTGGCTGCGGAACCTATGGGGCAGTAAAACCCGAAGAAGCCCTAAAGCTGATTGGTGAAGAAGCCCTAAAACGAGTGAAAACGGTTAGTCATGATTTTCGGTCGCCAGACTTGGTAAATGCGGGCACAACCAAGACACATAACAACAAGGTTTTGGTGAACCGCGTGTTTATGGAATCCGATGTTAAGGTGCTTTTGGGTGATGTGGACCTTAACTATTATGCGGGTTACGGTGGGGGAAGAAAAGGGGTTTTGCCCGGGATTTGTGGGGAAGAAACAATCAAACAAAATCACAGCATGCTCGTAAGCGCCAATGCACGATCGGGGAATTTAGTTGATAATCCTGTGCATGTGGATATGACTGAGGCGGCGCGACTTGCCAAAGTGGATTTTATCGTTAATGTTGTTGCAAACAGAAAAGGCGAAGTTGTGAAAGCGTTTGCGGGCGACTTGGACGCAGCTTTTTTGGAAGCAGTGAAACTGTACGATGAAATGTATCGTGTAGTTGTGGATCGCCGAGCTGACATCATCGTTGTGAGCGCAGGAGGATACCCCTCGGACATTAGTCTTTATGAAGCCTACAAGGGCTTAGACAACTCCTTAGACGCCGTCAAACGAGGCGGAGTTATAATTCTTGTTGCAGAGTGCCCAGAGGGACACGGCAACCAAGTCTTCTATGAATGGATGACACGTCTCGCTGACATCAAAAACGTGGAACGCGAAATAAAACGCAATTTCGTCCTCGGAGGATACAAAACCTACTACCTCCTAAAAGCGTTGCAGAATCACCCAATAATTTTGGTTTCTTCCTTGCCAGAGTACTATGCCACCAGCGTATTCAAACTGAAAACGGCGCGCGCCGTCAACGACGCCCTGGCAGAAGCCCTCAAAATTGCGGGTTCAGCTTCCAGAGTTTGGGCAATGCCCTGGGGAAGTTACACACTGCCGGTGTTTAGGGTGCCTGAAGAGACAAAAACCTAAACAGCCACTGCCAGAGGGATTTACGAAGCGAGCGGTTAAGCCTTAAAGCGTAACCTTTAAGTTTCAACACTGAAATTTGGTTTAGGCAAGGCGAAAAGATGCAACAAACTTTCACGCTGCGAAAATTTGTTCCTAATGACCTGCAGAGCGTAATGCAAATCAACCGCGTCTGTCTCCCAGAAAACTACACCGACTTCTTCTTTGTAGACCTCCACCAAAGGTTCCCAGAAACCTTCATCGTAGCTGAAGAAGACGGAAAAATAGGCGGCTACATTATGTGCCGCATCGAAGTAGGCTTGTCCAATTTTGGCTTCGGCGGCTTAATCCGCAAAGGGCATGTGGTTTCCATCGCGGTTTTACCTCAGAACAGACGCAAAGGCATGGCTTCCGCATTAATCAACAAAGCATTAGAAGGCATGGAGTACTACAAGGCAAAACAGGGCTTTCTGGAAGTGCGCGTAACAAACGAGGCAGGAATTTCGCTCTATAAGAAACTGGGTTTTGAAATAACCCGAACCATCAATGGTTACTATTCCGACGGCGAAGACGCCTATGTCATGACAAAAAAAATATAGAACAATTTTTTATTAAAAATATGGTTAAGCAGGTCAAGCCAACCGCAACCAGAAGATAAGGAGGAGAAAAATGCAAAAACCTCACCTTTTGCTGGCAACCCGACCTGCCTAACTATTCAGGCTATCTCTTCTTGTAAAAAGAGAAGATTTTAAAGAATATATCAGTTTGTGGGCTACAAACTGATACAACAACTACAACGCAACAATTATAGCGATTTACGTCGAACACATTAAGAAGAACGTCAACAAAGCTTACGTCAAAAAACAAACTTCTCTTTTAAAAAATAAGAAATAAAGAATTTAGGTTTAAGATTTGGGCTTAACCTTGTCCGCGGCGCCACTTAGGCTTGTCATCTCCGCGTTTGCTTTGCGGATGATGTCTGCGATTGTATCTTTTGTAGGTATGGTTGCACTTACGGATAATGCGACTGCTTTTTGATGTGCTCGCTGGAGTAGTAGTTTGATGGTGTCTTTGCTTGCGTAGCCTATCTCAAGGGCTAATGCAAAGGCTTCTGAGTTGCTTGATTGGACGCTCTTGCGTGTTGCGTCAACATCAACTTTGAGTTGGTCGCCGGTAATAATTATGCCGTTGTCGAAGACTGCGCGCATGGATATGCCGAGTTCAACTGCTTTGATGCCGAGTTTTGCGAGAACGCCTGCGAGTCGTTCGTTGATGATTTCGCCTCTGCGGACAACTAAGGTGTCTTTGCTGATCCATACGCTTCCTGACTCGATTCTCGTGGGCAACCCAACTGCGTTTAGTTGGCTGATAACTGGTCCTGGTGGTTGACCTGTATTTCCCGAAGGAATAACCACATCCATCGCGGCTATGTCGCCTGATTTGGCAGTTGTTTTAACTTTGCCGTGTTCGAGCAACAATGCTAGTTTGAAAGGGTTAAGGTCAGTGAAGAGGAAAACGTTTGATCCTTCCAAGTATTCCTCGAGTTTTTTGAGGTCTGCTTGATTCATCTCTTCTAAGGCAATTCTGATGAGTGTGTTCTTTAGGACGCGGAGGTAAACTTTGCCAGTCATACTTTTCTTTAGTTCTTGAAGTTGGGAAGCTCGAACCTTCTTTAGGCTGGCGATGCCAATGGATTTGTATTCTTTGAGTATATCCTTTATTGCATCTACTTCAGTTGATTTTGCTTCTAATACTTGTTGAGACGGCATAGTTTTTCTTCTCGCTTAAGCTTTAATTTTGACTGGTTCACCCATAGAGGTCTTGATAAAAGCGTACTTTACGTTTTTCAAGCCACGCTTTAGTTTTCCATCTAATACACGGAGAACAGTCATAGTGTTATCGACAAGTTCTTCATCTTTCATTTGTTCGGAGCCAACGGAAACTTGGATAATTGGCTGGGTACGCATTCTCACAACCACAGTTTTGCGGTGCTTGTTTATTAGGTTTGCAATATCTGCGTTTGGTGGAACTGGAATAGGCATCTTGCCTCTGGGACCTAAAACTGGACCGAGCGTTTTACCTACAAGCGGCATTAATGGGGCTTCGCAGATAAAAACGTCATAATCGCTGGCGAGTTTACGAAGTTCTTTCTTTTTGCCGCTTAACGCATCTAAGTCTGCGCGTTCAATTACTTTATCAGCTTGAGAGCTCTTCGCTTTTACAATAAAGTCTCCGCTTGAAGCAACGACACAGATTTTGTTCGGTTTGCTTGTTATGTGAGGAAGTTCTACAACTTCTTGGATTTTGCCTTCTGGCGACTTCATGTCGATTTCGACAATGTCGAGAATCAAATCTACAGTCTGATTGAATTTTTTCTGGCCAGATTTTGCCTTTGCCTGTTTAATTGCTTCGGTTATAGTCTTGTTGTCTAGGGGCATTTTTAAGCCTCGTGCCATTGAGAGATTTGAAACCCATTATAAAAATATTCGCTTATCATTGTTGTGTACCGAATAGTTGTTCGTAGTTGCCAGCGTCGATGTCTTTCTGGACTTCTCGGGGGTCTTTGCCTTCTACGGTAACGCCTAAACTCACGCAGGTGCCAAGCAACTCTTTAGTTGCCTTCTTGACTGTTGGAGATAAAAGTTGAGGACCTTTAATTTTTGCTATCTTCAATATCTGCTCCATAGTTAAGTCGCCGATTTTCACGGTGTTGGGTGTCCCTGAGCCTTTCTCAACTTTGAGTTCAGCTACTATAAGTGCGGATGCAGTGGGTGTACCAACGGTTATCTCGAAGGTTTTCTCTTCTGTGTCAACACTTATTTTTACTGGAACTTTCATTCCAGCGTATTCTTTTGTGATTTCGTTGATTTTGTTGACAATAGCCACTATGTTTACGCCAAGTGGACCAAGAGCTGGACCTAATGGAGGACCTGCATTGGCATGTCCGCCGCTGACAATTAATTCTACAACTTTTTTCTCTGACATTTTGTTTCACCGTTTATTTTGCTTTTTCAACTAGTTTTACATAGTCTGAATGTACTGTGATAGGCAAAGTGAATGTTGCTTCGAGCAATTCGAGAGTAACTTCGGCTTTGGATTTGTCCAGTCGTGTGATTTTAGCTCGCATACCTTTGAAGGGTCCACCAGTAATTTCGACGACGTCATCTTCGTTGAGGTCTTCCATGACTGGTTTGCGAACTATGTAACGTTCAATTTCCGCGAAACTTACAAGTCCCGGGATTCTGGAACGGACGTGTCTGACACCTGTAATTGCTTCTTCTACATGATGCGGTCCATCTGCCTCAATAAACACGTAGCCTTTGAGGGTATCTGGGACAAGAAGAGCCTTAATAGGAATATGTGACATTTCAACTTTTGATGCAATTAACCGGGCTACGTTGCGTTCTTGACCAGTAGTTGTCTTTACAACGAAGATTTTTATTTGTTGACTAAAGTCTTCTTTTTTATCCATGGTCAAGCACTCTCTACTTTGATGCGCCGCCAACGGCGTAAGATAACAGTTTAATTACGAAACCAATTAAGCCAACAGCACCTATACCTAAGAGGCTAATTTTAATTGAGAGCCAAAGCTCTTCGCGCCCCGGTTTTACAGCTAGCTTTAAAGTTCTTGCAGCCTGTTGAAGCCAATCTTTTACGCCCATTTTTACCGCACACTCAACATTTCAATTAGGAATAATAAACGTTACTGTAACTTTTTAGTTTAAAAACTACCGTATTAATCCTTTTAAACGTTGCCTTGAAGAGATAGATTTACACTTTCTTAAATGGTAAACCCACAGTTTCCAGAGCAGAGAGTATGTTTGGTTTGTCTTCGCTTCTGATTCCTTTCCAATCCAAAACAGCCAACTGTACTTTCTCGGAAGATTTCTCTATACATTGAGATATGATTTCAGCGTCAACAAGGTGAGTTGCATACTTGGGAATCATGTGACCAAAAGCAAATTCTCCTACCAAAGTCATAACGCTAAACCTTTGGTTGTAATACGTTCCCCCTATACCCAAAACCACAGGACTGCTATGCTGCATATAGTTGGCAGCCGCATACATCACGGAGTGTGCAACAGCTTCAGCAGCCCTCAAATCACCCCATTGCTCAGAAGAACTTCCCAACTCAACAAACATGCAAGGAACATCAAGACTAGGTCCATGATGAGTGCACTCAAAAGATACCTCATAATTGAGGGATAACTTTTCTTTGTGATAGAGGAGTGCCTTTAGGGCATTCTGCATCGCATAAGGCGATGAAACCGAAAGTTTGCCAGGTAATCCGCCAAGTTCTGCATTTCCAAAGTTTCCCGGAGCATGGACGGAGAGGGTTGGTTTACCACTTTGGCTGCTGTGCCTTGAAATGAAAATAATTGATTTTGCTGTTGGAAACTTTTTGGGTAAATCTTGCGCTTCAACTGACTCATCGGTTAAGGTGACAAGATTCATCGTTTTACCGTTTAATTCGGCACCGTAAACGGGGTTATGCTGAAATATCTTTGTCAGCTTGCGGAAGGGATAGTAGCTGAGTACTTGTTTCTTAATGTTTAAGCTTGCAACATCTTTGTTTGAGGCAACCAGCAGAATCATGCTTGTTCTTTTAATTGGTTCATGTTTGTAGTGGAAAAAGGTTTTGCATAAAGCTTATAATTGCATGCTTGGTTCAGCGTTTATTGAAGGCATAAAAAAGATGCATCTGATTAACTTCAAAGAATTAACAAGCCAAGAGCTCGGTGGACTGGTTGATTTAGGCATAGAAGTAAAAAACAATCCAAAGAAATACATAAAAACCTTTGAAGGCAAGTCAGCGGCGCTGATTTTCCAAAAAACTTCCACCCGCACTCGGGTTTCTTTTGAAGTAGCCATGACGCAACTGGGCGGCCACGCACTCTACATCGATTGGCGCACAACCAACTTCGCTTTAGCAGACATAACAGACGAGCTTCAATACCTATCACGTAACGTTGACTGCATAATGGCCCGGTTACTTTGTGATTTAGATTTGCTAAAGATGGCTAAAGCTTCCCGTGTTCCAGTCATAAATGGCTGCGATGAGATGTATCATCCAAGTCAAGCTCTCGCAGACTTAATCACCATCAAAGAAAAATATGGTAAACTCAAGGGAGCCAAACTTGTTTACATCGGCGTCCACAACAACGTAACTAACTCGCTTATCGAAGGCTGTACCAAAACAGGAGTCAAACTGACAACGGTAACACCGATTTTTAACGAAGCAGCAAGAGACGAGGAGTTACTCTCTAAAGCCAAGAAAACTGGGCTTTGGCAATCCACCTTGGATTTTAAAAAAGCAGTGGCCGAAGCAGATTTCGTTTACACAGACACCTGGATCGACATGGAATTCTTCACTGATCCTAAGTTTGCGGCAGAAAAAGAAAAACGCATTAAACTCATGATGCCCTACCAAATCAACTCTCAACTTCTCAAAGGCAACGACATATACATCATGCATGATATGCCAATTCATCGAGGCTACGAAATAAGCCCAGAAGCAATCGAGAATCCTAAGTCGGTAATTTATGAGCAGGCAGAAAATAGATTGTATTCTGCGAAAGCGATCTACCTAAAGTTGATGAGCGCTTAAGCCAGTCATGTTTGCTTAACATCAGCCTTTTTTCTTACATAGCCGCATGAGTAACATTTTCCATCATGCACAGAAACGACGCCTCCACAACGGGGGCATTTGTACTTCTGTTCCTGTTCATAAAGAAAACCTTCAATTCCCTTAGCATTTATAGTTTGGAGGTTTTCAACCATACTCATATCGTAGCGTTCTCGATACCGCTTGTCCAGGTGTGCAAGATTTTTGCAAGGTATTGTGTCGCATTGGTGGCAGGATTGGATTTGGTGTTTTGAGAGTTTATTGCAGCCTCGTTTGATATAGCAGTTTTTGGCTCTGGGAAGACAACCTGCGCAGTGAGTTACTTTGCCCTTTTGCCGCGGTACGTCATGCATGTAAGATAGGTAGGCTTTGCACAAGCCGCAGTTCATACCACAAGGAGCTACAAGTTCAGGCGTAAATTTGTCGGTTGACATCAATTTGTATTATGGGAAAACGGTTTAATTGGTTTGTGTTTTTGCATAATAGCAAAGTAGCTGGACTTTAGGAAAATAAATAACCCTGGTAAAACGCCAACTAATTATTGTTAAAGCTTATACTTTTGCGATTATTTTTGCTTCTTATGAGACAGACCAAAATAATGATTTAGATCAGGATCATAGAAACGTAATATTTCTTTGGTTACATCCTTTGAATATTTTCCTTCGAGGCATTTACTTAACTTCATTTTTTCTTTTTGCACAGTACTATTCATTCTTCATCCCCATCTAATGTTAGGTAAACAAGGGAATTATCCTTTTACAATGGTCACCTACCCAACTGTAGTACAAGTGCACCGAATTATCTAATTAAATCGTTCAAAATAACAGCAATCTAATGACTGGTTTAACTACATTATGTATAAACCGGTTGGATTCCTGTCCAACAACATAACTTCTCTTCAAAACGAACATCTAACCGACTAGAGAATTCAAAGATTGAATTCTCGACTCCATTTCGCACATATGCAGAAATGGCGAACTTTTTGCCTTGATTAAATTTTTAGAACTCTAAGAAATTGAATTTCAGATTCAAAAATTTAATTAGAAAAGCAATCGAATTATTTGTCGTTGATTACCTGTTGAAACATGAGCTTAACACTTATGGCATAATTATCGCAGGAATTTCCAACATAATTCTTAATTTGCTTAGGGAATTTTGCGATAAACATTTGAGCTTTTAAGTCCTTAAATGTATGACTGAAGAAAGAGGTTAGACGTATGGTTTCATTTCCCGAATTAATGAAAGAGTACAAAAAGCAGTGGAAGAGGGGGGATATCCAGAAGGCATACCGAGGATTAATGGATTATATCATGGGGTTGAGGTTACATTTTGAAAAGAAATTTCCCGATTATTCGGTGTCTGGCAACGTTTATTTGGGTTACATGGATATGACGTATTTTTCTTCTTTCCCCAAAACCTTGAAAAGCCGGGGATTGAAAGCTGGGATAGTCTTTGTTTACAATACCTTCCGTTTTGAAGTCTGGCTGTTCGGATATAATAAGAGTATTCAAGAACATTACTGGAAACTGTTCAAAGAGAGCGGTTGGAACAAGTATAACGTTCCCTCAACCATAAAAGGTGTTGACTCCATTGTTAGGGCATTTTGGTGCAGGACTTAATTTTAACGATTTGAATGCGCTTACCCAAAAAATTGAAAGGGGAACCCTCAATTTTATCGGTGATATAGAGAAATTTTTATCAAAATATTCTGATCGGGGCTAAGAAATGAATCGAGCAATCAAAACATTGTTAGCTACAGGCAATCAAGAATTAGTGTTATTTACAAAACGGGACTTGCTGGAGAACAGGTAGATACTGAGGAATTATACTTACTACTCGAGGAAAGGGTGTTCTAGACCACGGCACAAATGGTTCATGGATTTATCCAAGCAAAACAGCCAAAATGCGTTCGCCAACCAATTATGATCAATACCAAACGTACAAGACAATGGCAGAGTTAGGGGTATTCTATGGACTAAACAAAAAACACACTACAATTCAGAAAGCTGCCAAGTTATTGTTTTCATTTCAGACAAAAGAAGGGGAATTCAGAGGAATGTATGGTGACCAGTACAGCCCAAACTATAGTGCCAGCATTACTGAATTCCTCATAAAACCAGGGTATGGGGATACTATAATTTTGAATTCGCTTCGTTGGTTGCTTCAAATGAGGCAGGATGATGGGGGTTGGGCTATTCCGTTTAGAACAAGAGATAGAGACTTGAGAGCTCTAAATGAGAAAGTAACCCTTGAGCCAAATAGAAGCAAACCATTCTCTCGTTTAATAACAGGCATTGTACTGCGACCGTTCTCTTTAATGCCTGAATATGGCAACAAAGTCAAGGATACAGGAGTGCTATTAGCAGATAGAGTCTTTACCAAAGACAAATATCCTGACCGCTATGGAGTTGACTATAGGACCAAATTCACTTTTCCCTATCATTGGACAGACCTACTATCAACAATAGATACCCTAACACTTCTTGGAATCTACGACCACCCCAAAATCAATGAAATAAAGCAGTGGTTTGAGAACCACAAACAAGACAATGGAATGTATGAGGTAAGTGTGATGGCTGGAAAAAAATATGCGAAAATCAATTATTGGATTACATTACAATACCTAACTGTACTCAAAAGGTTGGAAAATAAAAGCGCTTGATCAATGTTCTTGAGTGCAATTGCGTTAAAGCAAGGCGTTCAGTTTACGTGTTTCGGGCAGTTATTGCAGGATTGCCATGTAATTCTTAATTACCCTACCAGCAAGGAATTTGACGCATAATTATCTTGGGAATTCTTA
>CAWDBB010000006.1:0-13907 GCA_963800495.1 Candidatus Bathyarchaeota archaeon
GGGGCTAAAGACCAATCTAGTCTGGTGATAGCTAGTTCCTTCCGAAGTGGGCCTGAGCCCAGTCCCGAACGAGGCGGCTGGTGGGGTAGAGCACTGACTGGAAAACAAGGACCCGAAAGGATCCACTTTCCTCTCAAACTACGAATCCACCCGCACCTAAGACTTTGGGAAACGGGTTAGTGGGGGTAAGCTCCACGACCGAGAGGGGGACAACCCAGACTGAGGTTAAGGTCCCCAAATGCTGGCTAAATGTCAAACCAAAGGGCGTCGTCAGCCTCAGACAGCGGGGAGGTAGGCTTAGAAGCAGCCATCCTTCAAAGAAAGCGTAACAGCTCACCCGCCGAGGCTGACGGCCCCGAAAATTGACGGGGCTAAGCCAGCTACCGATACCTCAGAACGCAGTGCACACTGCGCTGGTAGGAAGGCGTCCTAGTTGGGCAGAAGCTGGGCTGTGAGGTCCAGTGGACCGATTAGGATTGCGAATCCCGGTGGTAGTAACAGCAAAGAGTAGTGAGAATCTTCTCCGCCGAAGGGGCCAGGGTTCCCCGGCAACGATCGTCAGCCGGGGGTAAGTCGATCCTAAGGCATAACTTAACCGATTATGCCGAAAAAGGGAATCCGGCTAAAATTCCGGAACCATAGAGGTACATGCGGCGACGCAAGCTTAGTGTTGACGTTTCGGGGTAAGCTGAGCAAGGTCTTCGCCTTGTTTAACCGTATAAACCTAGGGAGTGCCGTAATGGCGAGAACTAGGTTAAAGTGGGAATAGCCTCCCGTTTTAGGGGGGTTCAGCTGATCTCTGGAGCCACTGAAAAACACACTAAGAAGGATCCTTTATGACCGTACCTAGAACCGACACAGGTGTCCCAAGGCGAGAAACCTAAGGCGTGTCGGGTATACACTAATGCGAGGGAACTCGGCAAATTAGCCCCGTACCTTTGGTATAAGGGGTGCCTGTTCTTTCAGCTTCGTGCTGAGAGAGCAGGTCGCAGTGACAAAGGGGTCTCGACTGTTTAATAAAAACACAGGAAGCCGCAAGAGCGAAAGCTTGTGAACGGCTTCTGAATCCTGGCCAGTACAGGTACCTGAAACCTGGGTCCAACTGGGCTAAGGGCCTGCAAACGCCGGGAGTAACTCTGACTCTCTCAAGGTAGCCAAATGCCTTGTCGGGTAAGTTCCGACGTGCATGAATGGATCAACGAGGGCCCCACTGTCCCCGCGTAGTACCCGGTGAAACCACATAACGTGGACGAACAGTCCACGATCTCCCAGCGGGAAAAGAAGTCCCTGTGGAGTTTTACTGCAGCCTGCCGCTGGAATACGGTTGTGGATGCAGAGCGTAGTCGGGAGCCGTCGATCCTGTGTTCTCCGGGACACGGGGGAGGCAACAATGGAACACCGACTTTCTGCAACCGTGTTTCTCACCGACCCCTTGCGGGTTGGAACAACGGTAGGTGGGCAGTTCGGCTGGGGCGGCACGCCCTTGAAAAGATATCAAGGGCGCCCTAAGGTTGGCTCAGGAGGGACAGAAACCCTCCGTAGAGTGCAAGGGCAAAAGCCAGCCTGACTGAATCCCAAACAGTAAGGGATGCAGAGGAGAAATCCGGGCTTAGCGATCATCCATGTTCCCCCTTGGTGGGGGCTGGATGTGTCAGAAAAATTACCCTAGGGATAACAGGCTCGTCGCGGGCGAGAGTCCCCATCGACCCCGCGGCTTGGTACCTCGATGTCGGCTCTTCCTATCCTGGCCCTGCATAAGGGGCCAAGGGTGAGGCTGCTCGCCTATTAAAAGGGAACGTGAGCTGGGTTTAGACCGTCGTGAGACAGGTCGGACTTTATCTGCTGGGAGTGTTGGCTGCTTGAGGGGAAAGGGTCCCTAGTACGAGAGGAACGGGACGCTGTGGCCTCTAGTTAACCGGTTGTCTGATAAGGCAGTCGCCGGGCAGCCACGCCGTTGTGGATAAGAGCTGAAAGCATCTAAGCTCGAAGCCTCTCCCGAAAAGAGGCAGCCATTTCAGTTTCACTGAACGAAGGCTCCCATAAAAGATGGGTTTGATGGAGCCGGGGTGTAAGCTAGAAGACTTCGGTCGACTAGCTCAGCCTGCGGCCACCAATCGCCTGAGATGTCGAGTCAATGTAGTGTCTGAGCGATATTTGGTTGATACGCATCTTTCGGTACGGTGTGAAGTGTAGTGTTTGGCCTATGCATGGTAACTCATATTGGTATTTTTTTAATTCTTGATTTTTGCATTGTTATTTTAATTTGCATATTTCTTTTGCTCACACTATGTGCTGGGTTGTGAATATTTGATTTTGTGGGTTGATTGTGGAGCGATTCTGTTTTTGCTGTGTTTATAGGTTAAATTGGGGTTTTTCTGAGTAAAAGTTATATCAGCAAAATTGCAGCTAAGACTGATGAGTAAGCTATGACAGCGAATACAAAAGCGCCTCTTTGCCCCACCTGTTACATAGAAATGAAACCCAAATGCAACAAAGATAGTGTCGTAATCTATCATGTATGCCCTCAATGTGGAACTTTGATTTTGTTTACTCACTCAGGGCACTAAACTGGGTTTAGCCGTTGTTGTTTGGTTGTAATGCGGAAAAGCAAATTGAAAAAGATCTCAATCAGGATTTAGTTGCAGTAAGACCTTTCAGAATCCTGAATTCATAAAGCCTATTTATATCTTCATTGAACTTGTTTTTGATTTAAAATGAAAAGTAAACAAGTGCTTGAAACCTGCAGTTTAGAGTCCACGATCACCATTGACTTTTTCGATTTGGGTACAGTTGAACAAGTAGTTGAAGAAGCTTTCATTAAAGAACCGAAGAAACGAAGAAGAAAAACCTAAGCCTTCAGACTAAAAAGCTTAATTTGGCTTTCTATTTTTGTAGAGAAAACAAGTTCAGGGTACAGTAGACTCTGGATTTACTCTAATATTTTGTCGGATAGAAATAACAAAGTTTCAAAACTTTTTAAAAATGTTAGATGCGTCAAAAAATCGTAGTTTTGCTGAGGCTTTATTCGCCCCAGTCTTCGCCCTCAATAGTTAACTCTTGAAGGTCAACACAAACGCCTTTTACCTGTTTAACCTCAAGTTCAAGACCACAGCCAGGACAACTCACAATTTCACCTTTCTCAGTGTCTGCTGGAACATCGAGATCTGCATCGCAGTCGGGGCATTTTGCTTTGTTTTGTTTAATTTGATTTTGGGGGTTAATCATTATATTTTTTCTCTTTTTAATTGTTGATTCTCATGGGTGAAGATTTCTTTTAAATATTGCGACTTTTATGTAACAAATTATGCTATTTATGTTCTATTTGGAACAATAATTGTTAATGCAACCAAAACTAACAAGATTCAAGACCTGAACATGAGAATAATCTTCCACTTAGACATGGATCACTTCTACACAGCAGTTGAGGAGCGAGAACGGCCAGAAATCAAAGGCTCAGCCGTCATTGTCGGCGCCGAACCCAAAGCGGGCAAAGGCAGAGGCGTAGTGAGCACAAGCAACTATGAGGCTCGAAAGTCGGGAGTACGTTCTGGTATGCCTATTTCAATTGCTTGGCGGCTTTGCCCAAGAGCAGTTTATCTGACGCCGAATTTTCCTCTGTACATTCATGTTTCAGACGAAATCATGGAATTAGCTCGGAAGTATGCTGGAAAGTTTGAGCAGTGGGGGATAGATGAGGCTTTTTTGGATGTAACGGACAAAGTTGGAGATTGGGCTGAGGCTGAGGTGTTGGCGCGGCGGATCAAGGCTGAGATTAAGGAGAAAGAGGGGCTTACTGCCTCAATTGGTATTGGACCCAATAAGCTCGTTGCCAAAGTCGCGAGTGATTTCCAGAAACCAGACGGCTTAACCATCATTCGCGAAGGCGAAGTTGAAAAGTTCCTTGATCCCCTGCCCGTCCGCAAGTTGTTGTGGGTTGGGCGCAAAACCGAAGCCAAACTCAAAGACTTAGGAGTAAATACCATCGGCGACTTGGCGCGATATGAACCCACAGCATTGACTTCTATGTTTGGCGTAATAGGTTTGCAGATGCATCTAATGGCAAAAGGCGTAGACCGCAGCGAAGTTGAAGAGCGCATAGGTGTAAAAAGTGTCAGTCACGAAACCACTTTTGAAGAAGACACTTCGGATTCCACGGCTATCTTTCAAGCTTTGGATGCGCTCTGCGAAGATGTTTTGAAGGAGACCATTTACCAGCACTTGCTGTTCAAAACGGTAACCGTTAAAATTCGTTACCAAGGCTTCGAAACACACACAAGAAGCAAAACCCTGCCCTTTCTAACCAACCGTCTCCGTGACCTACAAAAGACCGCTAACGAGTTGCTGTTTGCCAACCTGAGCAAAGACCGGAAAGTCAGGTTGATTGGGGTACGGGTTTCCAGTTTGGTTTCAGGGGAAAAGCAAAGAACTCTAATTTAGAGTTCTACGATTTTCTTAGGAATCATTGAGCAGTGAACCGTTAACCTGATGACTTCGAAGTTGTCGGGGATTTTAAGAGCGCTTTACCAGGAGGAAAAATATTTGTTCAGAGTCTTTGATCAATAGAACAACAACGCCTGAAATTGCTGGACTGATAACCTTGTTTTAGGTTGATTTTCTGTTTTCGGGCTTATGGAGTTTGTAGGTTGCGTCTGGGGTAGTCGTTGTTCGGCTGGGTGCGGCTGGTTAAGGTTTGCTGTTCTTCTCCCAGATGAGGTTTAGGTGTTTTTGGTTTGTGGCGTTTGCATAAAGTCGATTATGTCATAGTTGAGCCAGCAATTGTTATTAGTTTAAATTGCAGAAGTTATTTTGGATACGTATGGCACAGAGGAGTTTGTGTCTGTCTAATAGAAGAAGTCCACATGTTTTATTGCGTTTTATAGAGGGCTTTGTTTTGGATTGCTTTCTTGGTTTTGTGTCTGTAACGTTTGCGGGTTGCGTCTGTGGAAGTCTGGGTTTGTCTGGGAAAGGGTTGGGACGGTGGAGTATTGCCTTTAACTGAGAAGGTGTCTTTTCAAGCGATGCTTCAGAAGGGCAACAGACTGCAGATTCCACGAGTGGTAAGGTGGCGTTTCAAACTTGAAAGTGACCAGGTTCTAAAGGTAACAGTACACTGCCGCGATTCCTATCCCATGGGTGAGCATTTCTATGCAACAATGAGCAAAGATGGCCGCATAGTCGTTCCAAAACTGATACTATCTATGATTGGCCGTTATAAGCCAAACCTTGAAGGCTGTGCATTCCACGTTATATTGGAACCATCTTAGCTATGGGTGATTTGTAGATGCTTTTGTGTCTGTTAGAAGAAGAAAGTTTGTTTTGCGTGCTGCAAAAGGATTAATTTTGACTTGCTTTTTTGGTTTAGCATTTGGATTGCTTTTTGGCTGCGTCTGGAGGAGTCTTTGTTCGTCTGGGAAAGGTTGGGTGAGTTATACAAATCTAAGCAATAGTAACCTACCGATTGTGGAGGACTGTTGTAGAGATTTAGTAGTGCATGCAGTTTCAAAACTGACTTACCCCTGCATTTAGGAGAGGGTTTGTCAGCTAGCCATTATAAGACTTGAGCTATTGACTTTAATCCCAAAATACTAAAAGAAATTACTGAACTTGCCATCGAGTGGTTAGTCAAGGTTTCTTGACGAAAACCCTTATAAAACAAAAATTTTTGGATACCTATTGGAGATATCAAGTGAAAGCCCTGATTGCACTAATTACATTAGGCTTCATAGTTTCCCTTTCAATTGTTATGCTACCTGTTAGAGCGCAAGAACCCCTCAACCTAACCATTAAGGCAGATGGAAGCGTTGAACCAAATACCGATTTTACTTGGCTTCAACAAAACGGGACCACCTACACCTTTGTAGTAGATATTTTTGGCACCATAACGGTTCAGAAAGCTGGGATTACAATTGATGGTGCAGGACATACTCTTCAAGGGAACCCCCGAGAATCAAACTTTAGAGGGATAAATTTGGTTGGACATGATGAGACTTACAATTCATATGGTAACGTCTTAGTGAAGAATTTGCGAATTTACAATTTCATGGAAGGGATATACACTCCCTCAAACAACAACAGTTTCATCGGCAATCGCTTTGACAATGCACGCATTCACATTATTGGAGGAAGCGGTGAAGGAAATATAGTTAAACATAACATTTTCAATAGCACCGGAATATTCGTTGACTACAATAATGGCGGAAATGATGTCATAACCGAAAATAACTTCATTGACAGTTGGATCTTTGTTGATTTGGCTAAACCGCCAATTGTTGATAAGAATTACTGGAGCAATTATACAGAAGAATATCCCAACGCAAAGGAATTGGATAATTCTGGAATATGGGATACGCCAAATGTTTATGACAAATTTATAGGCGGTAGCCACGGCAACTATTCAGCCATTGATTATCACCCATTAGTAAACCCAATAACCGATTTTGAGATTCCCAACTTTAACATCCCTCTTCCATCAGCACCACCTTCTTTAACACAGCTTCCAACGTTTAATACTGGTGCAGAACCACCACAGACAGAGCCATTCCCACTAGTGCCTGTTTCAGCTGCTCTCTTATTTGTTGCAGTGGTTGCAGCCGCGCTGGTCTACGCCAAGTTTAAGAAAAGAGGGAAAAACACTGTGGAAAAAGCATGAAGAAGCCAAAAATTATGCTGCTTCTTTTTGGGCCCAAACAATACGGCACTCAAGATTGCCAGCGCCGTTAGCAGTTGTCTTTCGTATCTCGATTTTTATGCTGGGATCTTCTAAGGAAGCATCAAAGCCAGCTAGCCGTTTATTTGCGGTGTCAAAGTCTAAGCCTTCACCGTACATCTTTAAAAAAGCCCAATAGTAAGTCGTGTGCGTTGCGTTGAAGCTGCCTGTAAACGTGCGGTTTTTCGTGGTAATTCTAACTTCAAGAGTCTCATCAGCCACCCAAACGATAGGCACAATAGAGTAGATACGAGCATTCACTTTGGAGTCCAATACGGTGTACCATTGGTTCCGATGCGGGTCAACTTGAACTAGCACGGCGTCGGTCTGCAGGGCATATGGGGAATTCAGTGCTACTATAGCAGTGTAGATTGCTTTGTTTGCCTGCTCTTTATCATTAAAATTTATGGCCATCCTTTCAGCTCCAGTCAACAGCCACTAGAGCAGTCAAAACCACATAGATTGCCTCTGCAGCTTGTTTGTCAATATTGAAGTCAGTCATACAAACGATCCCTAAATTCAATTGGGATATTGATCGCTTTATAAAATTTGAGATTCACTCAAACAACTTAGGTCAAAAAACCATGACAGAGCTTAGTCAAGAAACCTTGACGAAAAGCCTTATAAAATATCTGTAATTATAAGCGCTTGTCTAAAAGTTGTCTACAAATGGCAAACCACATGAAAAATAAAAATATCTTCTTCATTATAATACTTGGCTTGATAGTGGCTTCTGGGCAAATTTATCCTGTGCATTCGGCATCTCCCTCTGAACAGGATAGGGCGTTAGCGTTTATTGAAAACGTTCTTCCAATAGATAGTACCCAATGGCGTATCGAGCTCAAAGTTGACGGCAATGAAACAAATACAGAAGTTCGCCAGCGACTCGATATAAATAACGTTTCTGTCAGTAATAGCGATAATGTGTTGATTTATTTTTTAGGCTCAATGGTAGGCACTGCAGATAGCCTAGAGGTCATTATGGTAATCAGAGAAAACAATTTTTACCAAGGGGTCGTGAATATCGACGACGCACCATCTTACAATAGTTTTGGACACCAACTCGAAGTGGCTAACATTACGAATTTCTTGGCTAATTACCAGAACTGGTCGAGGCTTGATTCAACAAAAATGATAGAGACGCTATTAAATGTCGATATAGCTCAAAATACTAGCATAAGTTCAGGCAACCTCACAATGTCAATTAATCACACAAACGCTTCTACAGCAATTAGCTGGGTTTCCCAAGATTCTCGTACTTTTAGTGTTTCTTTCCAAAACAATTTCCCAATCAGTTTCTATGATGAACGCCAGATTCCTTCTACAATGCCAACTGCAACTCCCAGTGTTCCAGAGTTTCCCTCATGGACAATTCCGCTGCTACTAACTATAATGGTGGCATCAGCTGGTTTGTTTGTCTACCACAAATGCAAGCCAAAACAGTTTAGTCGAGAAAAGTTGACTAACGCCAGTCAAGTGTCTTTTACGAGAAACCTTATAATGAAAATCAAATCCAGATGATAGTATGAATAGAATAGGTAAGGGTTTTGCAGCATTCATAATTCTAATCATGGCTATCTCAAGCCTAATCTTGGTTGAATCTGCATCTGCACAAGTTCCAACGCCGCCCGATGTCCCTACTCTGGGCCCTATCATCATTTGTGACCAAGGAAACTATCTAAACGTCACATCTCCCCAAAACCGAAACTACCCAAACAACCCAATCCAACTCACCTTCACAATAACCGTCACCACGATGCTGGGACAATTTGGAAACGTAGGCTACAGCATCGACGGCGGAGTCGTCACCAGCATAAGAAACCTACCCACTACAGAAACCCGCCCAGACCCCAACAGTGGCGAATGGTACTACTACACCGAAAAAGCCTCTGCCAGCCTCAATTTGCCCCAACTCACCAACGGCGCCCACAACGCAACAGTCTACTACGGATGGCAATACCTCGGTGTCCCACAGAATCCGAGCCTGCAAAGGTTCGAGGTCTATGCCTACCAAACCGTCAACTTCACAATCGGAACACCCCAACCTACGCCATCGCCAAGCCCATCAGAATTTACTGCAATGTCTGTTGGATCTTCATTGGAAGTCACAATCAAGAATCAACCGCTATCAGACTATGTAGGCACAAATGGCAGCAACCAGAGTCTCTATTATGGCTTCAGATTCAAAGACCATGAGAATATGCAAGACTGGAATTATGCTCCAATATACTATGTCGGCAGTTCATCTTATGGAACGTACTATAAAGCATCTGCCTCAGACTACACTGTAGTGTCTTTTCCGTTGGGAAGTTACCCTTTGACAGATATTTTGGGTAGTGGCCAGGTCGATTTGCAAGTTATGGCACTTATTGGAAATGAAGTCCCAACCAATTATGAAAATGGCAGTGTATATGGATTTGATGGAGTAACAAGCGTTTGGAGTAGCTCACAAACCATCACCGTTCTTAACAATTCTACTTCTCCAACTCCTGCCGTTCCAGAGTTTTCGTCATTATCGATACTGCTTATGGTCTTGATGGCTACTGTGGCATCTTTATTGCTTTTCAGAAGGCATCGAAAAACCACTAAAACATGCGACCAAAAACCGTGACTAAATTTTTAGTCAAAAAACCCTAAATTCATCTATTAATAATTAGCAAGTTATGTCAGGCTTGACCTCACTTCATAAGATTCTAAAAGATGAAACAAGGCAACGAATACTACTTTTACTGAATGATAGAGGAAGCCTAAGCTACACAGACTTAATGACTGAGGTAGGCATTGGAAGTACTGGAAAACTGAACTACCATTTAAAAATATTAAACGGATTGATTGCAAAAAATGAGAGTGGGCAGTATTCCATAACTGAGAAAGGTAAACTTGCTATCCGTTTAATGGAAGAATTCTGTGAAAAGAAAAGTCAGTCACAACAAGAAGCTTCTTTTCCTAAAGCTTACTTTATTGTTGTTGGAATTTTTTCGACTGTTCTGCTTACCTTAGAGTTTGGATTATACGTTAGTGGGGTTATCGGCTTAGACAGATTTGTGGAGTCTATTGCAACCTCTGGTTTAGGTATTGTATTTCTTTTGATTGCTGAACAGGCAAGACGGAGAAAGGCGATGTCGCAACCTTGGAAACAAATGTTGGGAGCAAAAATTGCCTTAATTTTTTCGGGTGCATTTGCAGGTGGGGTTATTCTTTTTTTCGGGGGCGGATTAACTATAGGATTGCTTAAAATTTGGCTTTATGGCTTTAATTCTTGGATAATTACAAGTTTTACCGTAGGCTCAATTATAGGTGGCTTAATTGGTTATATGATTTATAAGAGAAGCAGATATTCAAAAATCAGCTATTATGAGCCTTTCTAGAGATACTGTGAAGAATTTGGAGTAAAGAACACTATAAATTCAGTAGACCTTTTTCCATTCTTGCTATTAAAAACAAAAAGTGGGAGCGGTCGTTCCCAAAAGGGATTCCGCCTGCACAGCAGCGTTATTAATCGACGTGGCTTGTCCAGATACGTACAATTTCTTTGAAGTCCAGGATTTTAGCGCCAAACGTGTGGCTTGCGGTGATTTTGAGCTTGCGAGTCTCAATTGCTTTGTCGGTTTCAATGAGTAGCTCCCGCTTTGGAGTCAATGCGACTGCGCGTTTGCCTCTCATACAGAAGCACAAATCAACTTTGGAAATAAAGACCGTTAAAGCGAATTAATCGACATAGTGGAAAAAGTAGTGGGTGACCGATGACATATGCATCAGGCTTCTTGGGGTTGCTTTAGGACTCTTCTTCGTATTTTGTTAGATCAGCGATGCATGCTTCCTTGAAGGCTTTTTTGCGGTTTATGCAGGATTCGCATTTACCGCAGTGTTTGGCGTCTTCACGGTAACACGACCATGTTAACTCAAAGGGCACACCAAATTTGACGCCTGCTTCAATTACCTCGGATTTGCGTTTGCCACTGAATGGCGCTTGAACACTAATTTCCTCGCCCGTACCCAATCTTGCTGTTTTCTCAAATGCTTCGTAAAATTCTCGGCGGCAATCAGGATAAAACGGTTCATCTGAGCCATGCGCACCATAAAAAATCTTTTGTGCCCCCACCGAAACTGCGTAAGAAACCGCTACGGAGAGGAAAATTGCGTTTCTGAAAGGGACGATTATGGGTTGGCTGAACTCAGATGTTAGGGGGATGTTGGTGTTGCATAGTGAGGTTACGTCGCCGAAGACTTCTTTTAGTGCTGAGAGGTCGACGATTTTTGTTTTGGCGCCAAGGCTTTCTGCGATTTTTTGTGCACATGCGGTTTCTTTTACTGCGATTTGACCATAATTGAAGGTTATAGGGTACAACTCATAGCCTTCTTTTTTTGCCCAATACGCCACTACAGCTGAGTCTGGTCCGCCGCTGAGGACGATTACGCATTTTTTGTTTTTTGTCATTGCTTCCACCATTGGAATCTTTTTCCGATTAACAGAAAGACAAATCCCCCGATTATGCAAACTACCTGCTCAACAACAAAGAGAGGTAGCACAGCTACCAACATTGGAGCGATACCGAGCTGCTCAAACATAAAACTTAAGCTTACAGCGATGATGGTTGCAGTGACGGCGCCACAAACGAAATAGTTTCCGTTAAACCGTTTAGCAACGAAGTAACCTGCAAGCCCCGCAACAACGCTCATAACCGGCATGAAGACTAGGTCCCATGGACCCGCAAACGGGCTAAAAAAATTAGCGACTAAAGCGCCGATTCCGTAACCGAATGCCAGAATCCATTTTTTGGCGATTCCAGGACGAAGAATGCCTGCTACGCGGAATTGAGCCAATCCGAAAGAAATTGGCGTAAAAACAATCACTAAGGCTGCATACAAAGCAGCATATATTGTGGTTAGAGCTAAATCTTTGGTTTGTATTTTCAGTTTCATTTCTCCCTACTCCCGGGTTTTATTTTGGTTGGCGGAACGGGTAGGAGAATCCACTCACCCGCCAATTGCCCACTAAAACTGTTGTGTAGCCTAAAAATGTTGTGAAAGATCTTCCTTTCAACCATTATTTCTTTGGTGTACTTGGGGCAAAAAGTAGTTTTTTTTAGTAAAGAAAGTTTGACTAAGCTTAGTCAAGAAATCTTTACGAAAACCCATTTTACCTATGACTGAAAATAGGCAAGTAATGGAGACGTGAAGGATACGGCGTTAAACCACTATGTGATAAATCATAGACTTTTAATACAAATGCAGAAGAACGGCAATATTTTCTGCGCTATATGTCACCAACCCATCGTTGAAGGACAGCGGGTTGCTTCAAGAAAAGCCACATCTGTTCGGCATGAAGAGTGCTATGAGCGTTCATTTGTTTAATTAAAAGCCCTTCCTTATGGGTGGGCGTCTTTTTTTGTTTTGGCGAAATATTAATTAGGCTCTCGGAAAGATTAGATGATGCTACTTCCTAGTAGATGGCATTCCGAACCAATGGAGTTTTAGGGAGCACAAAACTATGTCACAAAATAATACAACTAGCCAACTAGTCCTCAAAGGAACAACAACAATCGGCGTCGTCTGCACAGATGGCGTAATTCTTGCTTCAGATACCCGAGTAACTATGGGCTATTACGTTGCACACAAGTTTGGCAAAAAAGTCTACAAAATCGATGACCACATGGGCATGACCATCGCAGGAACCGTCGCAGATGCACAGAGAGTCGTGGACATCTTAACCGCTAACGCGCATCTCTATAAGATTAACCTGAACCGTCCCATGCCAATTAGCTCAGCGGCAAGATTGGTAGCAAACTTGTTGTTTTCAGCACGTTATGTGCCTCTCTCAACACAGGTTTTGGTCGGCGGTATAGACGACACCGGACCACACGTTTACAACTTAGATCCTTATGGTAGTTTAACTGAGGAAAAATCTGTCTCCACAGGGTCTGGATCACCAGTCGCATATGGTATACTTGAAGACAAGTACCGTGAAGGCATGACTATCGCTGAAGTTTTACCTACAATTGCTAAAGCGGTCAATGCAGCTATGAAGCGTGACGTTGCAAGCGGCAACAACTACAACATAATCGTCATTGACCAGTTCGGTTACAAGGAATTAACAGACGAGGAGAAATGCAAACTTCTCAAGGCAGGAAGTTAAGGACTGTGGCTCGAACCCAAGAAAAAGACAAAGACAAAATCGAAATTAGCCAATATATTCTCCAGAAAGTTCCGCGAGAAGCAGAGGTCACCAGAATTGAATATGAAGGACCTATGCTTGCGGTTTACACTAAAAAACCAGAAATATTAGTCGACCAAAGCAGCATTGTAGCTGAAATCGTTGGTGTTATCCGAAAAAGGATAGTTATTCGACCTGATCCATCCGTGCGTATTCCCGAAGTGGAAGCCGAAAAAATTGCACGCGAACTTATTCCTGCGGAAGCAGAAATTACAGATATTAATTTTGATCCAAGCCTTGGCGAAATAATCATTGAAACCAAAAAGCCCGGTTTGGTTATTGGCCGAAATGGTGCGGTGCTTCAGGAAATTATAAAGAAAACCAAGTGGCGCCCCCACGTACTGCGGTCTCCGCCGATAAAATCCAAGATTGTTACTCACATGCGTCATTACCTGCACTCCGAGAGTAAAGAGCGTGAACGTATCCTGCGTACTGTGGGTGAACGTATCTTTAGACCCAAAACATATGATGTCGGTGACATACGTATGACTGTTTTGGGTGGCGCTCAAGAAGTCGGTCGTAGCGCATTCCTGATAAAGACACGTGAAAGTAGTGTTCTTTTAGACTGCGGCATTAACCCTGGTTCAAATAGGCCGTTTGAGTCTTTTCCACGTTTTGACAGTCCAGAGTTCCAGATAGACTCACTAGATGCAGTTGTTATCAGCCATGCTCATCTTGACCACTGTGGCTTAACTCCATTCCTCTTTAAGTATGGCTATGATGGTCCAGTTTACTGTACCGCACCTACATCAAATTTGATGACTATGTTGCAACTTGATTATTTGGATGTTGCCAGCAAGCAGGGTGTTACTCCGTTTTATGATCAAAAGGATGTGCGTGAATGTGTTTTGCATACGATTCCTCTTCGGTATGGTGTAGTTACAGACATTGCACCAGACATTCGCTTGACCCTTCATAATTCAGGTCACATCTTGGGCGGCGCAATGCTTCATTTGCATATTGGGGAAGGATTACATAACATCGTTT
>CAWDBB010000007.1:0-5732 GCA_963800495.1 Candidatus Bathyarchaeota archaeon
ATCAGCGATGCATGCTTCCTTGAAGGCTTTTTTGCGGTTTATGCAGGATTCGCATTTACCGCAGTGTTTGGCGTCTTCACGATAACACGACCATGTTAACTCAAAGGGCACACCAAATTTGACGCCTTCTTCAATTACCTCGGATTTGCGTTTGCCACTGAATGGCGCTTGAACACTAATGTCCTCGCCAGTACCTAACCTTGCTGTTTTCTCAAATGCTTCGTAAAATTCTCGGCGGCAATCAGGATAAAACGGTTCATCTGAGCCATGCGCACCATAAAAAATCTTTTGTGCCCCCACCGAAACTGCGTAAGAAACCGCCACGGAGAGGAAAATTGCGTTTCTGAAAGGGACAATGATGGGTTGGCTGAACTCAGATGTTAGAGGGATGTTGGTGTTGCATAGTGAGGTTACGTCGCCGAAGACTTCTTTTAGTGCTGAGAGGTCGACGATTTTTGTTTTGGCGCCAAGGCTTTCTGCGATTTTTTGTGCACATGCGGTTTCTTTTACTGCGATTTGACCATAATTGAAGGTTATAGGGTACAACTCATAGCCTTCTTTTTTTGCCCAATACGCCACTACAGCTGAGTCTGGTCCGCCGCTGAGGACGATCACGCATTTTTCGTTTTTTGTCATTGCTTCCACCATTGGAATCTTTTTCCGATTAGTGGAAAGACAAATCCCCCGATTATGCCTTAAACTGACCTGCATCAACAACAAAGAGAGGTAGCACAGCTACCAACATTGGAGCGATACCGAGCTGCTCAAACATAAAACTGTAAGTTACAGCGATGATGGTTGCAGTGACGGCTCCACAAACGAAATAGTTTCCGTTAAACCGTTTAGCAACGAAGTAACCTGCAAGCCCCGCAAAAACGCTCATAACCGGCATGAAGACTAAGTCCAATGGACCCGCAAACGGGCTAAAAAAATTAGCGACTAAAGCTCCGATTCCGTAACCGAATGCCAGAATCCAATTTTTGGCGATTCCAGGACGAAGAATGCCTGCTATGCGGAATTGAGCCGATCCGAAAGAAATTGGCGTAAAAACAATCACTAAGGCTGCATACAAAGCAGCATATATTGTGGTTAGAGCTAAATCTTTGGTTTGTATTTTCAGTTTCATTTCTCCCTACTCCCGGGTTTTATTTTGGTTGGCGGAACGGGTAGGAGAATCCACTCACCCGCCAATTGCCCACTAAAACTGTTGTGTAGCCTAAAAATGTTGTGAAAGATCTTCCTTTCAACCTTATTTCTTTGGTGTACTTGGGCAAAAAGTAGTTTTTTTTAGTAAAGAAAGTTTGACTAAGCTTAGTCAAGAAATCTTTACGAAAACCCATTTTACCTATGACTGAAAATAGGCAAGTAATGGAGACGTGAAGGATACGGCGTTAAACCACTATGTGATAAATCATAGACTTTTAATACAAATGCAGAAGAACGGCAATATTTTCTGCGCTATATGTCACCAACCCATCGTTGAAGGGCAGCGGGTTGCTTCAAGAAAAGCCACATCTGTTCGGCATGAAGAGTGCTATGAGCGTTCATTTGTTTAATTAAAAGCCCTTCCTTATGGGTGGGCGTCTTTTTTTGTTTTGGCGAAATATTAATTAGGCTCTCGGAAAGATTAGATGATGCTACTTCCTAGTAGATGGCATTCCGAACCAATGGAGTTTTAGGGAGCACAAAACTATGTCACAAAATAATACAACTAGCCAACTAGTCCTCAAAGGAACAACAACAATCGGCGTCGTCTGCACAGATGGCGTAATTCTTGCTTCAGATACCCGAGTAACTATGGGCTATTACGTTGCACACAAGTTTGGCAAAAAAGTCTACAAAATCGATGACCACATGGGCATGACCATCGCAGGAACCGTCGCAGATGCACAGAGAGTCGTGGACATCTTAACCGCTAACGCGCATCTCTATAAGATTAACCTGAACCGTCCCATGCCAATTAGCTCAGCGGCAAGATTGGTAGCAAACTTGTTGTTTTCAGCACGTTATGTGCCTCTCTCAACACAGGTTTTGGTCGGCGGTATAGACGACACCGGACCACACGTTTACAACTTAGATCCTTATGGTAGTTTAACTGAGGAAAAATCTGTCTCCACAGGGTCTGGATCACCAGTCGCATATGGTATACTTGAAGACAAGTACCGTGAAGGCATGACTATCGCTGAAGTTTTACCTACAATTGCTAAAGCGGTCAATGCAGCTATGAAGCGTGACGTTGCAAGCGGCAACAACTACAACATAATCGTCATTGACCAGTTCGGTTACAAGGAATTAACAGACGAGGAGAAATGCAAACTTCTCAAGGCAGGAAGTTAAGGACTGTGGCTCGAACCCAAGAAAAAGACAAAGACAAAATCGAAATTAGCCAATATATTCTCCAGAAAGTTCCGCGAGAAGCAGAGGTCACCAGAATTGAATATGAAGGACCTATGCTTGCGGTTTACACTAAAAAACCAGAAATATTAGTCGACCAAAGCAGCATTGTAGCTGAAATCGTTGGTGTTATCCGAAAAAGGATAGTTATTCGACCTGATCCATCCGTGCGTATTCCCGAAGTGGAAGCCGAAAAAATTGCACGCGAACTTATTCCTGCGGAAGCAGAAATTACAGATATTAATTTTGATCCAAGCCTTGGCGAAATAATCATTGAAACCAAAAAGCCCGGTTTGGTTATTGGCCGAAATGGTGCGGTGCTTCAGGAAATTATAAAGAAAACCAAGTGGCGCCCCCACGTACTGCGGTCTCCGCCGATAAAATCCAAGATTGTTACTCACATGCGTCATTACCTGCACTCCGAGAGTAAAGAGCGTGAACGTATCCTGCGTACTGTGGGTGAACGTATCTTTAGACCCAAAACATATGATGTCGGTGACATACGTATGACTGTTTTGGGTGGCGCTCAAGAAGTCGGTCGTAGCGCATTCCTGATAAAGACACGTGAAAGTAGTGTTCTTTTAGACTGCGGCATTAACCCTGGTTCAAATAGGCCGTTTGAGTCTTTTCCACGTTTTGACAGTCCAGAGTTCCAGATAGACTCACTAGACGCAGTTGTTATCAGCCATGCTCATCTTGACCACTGTGGCTTAACTCCATTCCTCTTTAAGTATGGCTATGATGGTCCAGTTTACTGTACCGCACCTACATCAAATTTGATGACTATGTTGCAACTTGATTATTTGGATGTTGCCAGCAAGCAGGGTGTTACTCCGTTTTATGATCAAAAGGATGTGCGTGAATGTGTTTTGCATACGATTCCTCTTCGGTATGGTGTAGTTACAGACATTGCACCAGACATTCGCTTGACCCTTCATAATTCAGGTCACATCTTGGGCGGCGCAATGCTTCATTTGCATATTGGGGAAGGATTACATAACATCGTTTATACTAGCGACTACAAGTTCGCTCGTACTATGCTTTTGGAAGCTGCTGCAACTGAGTTTCCACGTATAGAGACTGTGATTACTGAGAGCACTTATGGTGGCACTGACGACTTTATGCCCTCTAGGGTTGAAGCTGAGGAAGCAATGACGAAAATCATAAACCAAACCTTAGAACGTAAAGGCAAGGTTCTCATTCCTGTTCCAGCGGTTGGAAGAGCTCAAGAAATAATGCTTATTATTGATGGCTACATGAAACGCGGCTTAATGAAGGAAGCTCCCGTTTTCATCGAAGGCATGATAAGTGAAGCTACAGCTATTCATACAGCTTACCCCGAATACCTTGGCAGGGAAGTTCGGCACAGTATTCTTCACGAGGAAGTTAACCCATTCAAAAGCGACTACTTCACTATAGTTGAACACCCCAGTGTTCGCCAAAGCATAATCGATGGTGAACCATGTATTGTCTTGGCAACTTCAGGTATGCTTGAAGGGGGACCAGTGATTGAGTACTTCAAGAGTTGGGCAGCCGACGAGCGAAACACAATCATATTTGTTAGCTACCAGATTGAAGGTACGATGGGTAAACGTGTCCAGAAAGGCGTTGGCGAAGTGACCATGATGGATAACGAAGGTAAAATGGCAGCGTTATCAGTCAAAATGCAGACTGCATCAATCGAAGGCTTTTCAGGTCACTCGGACAGGCGTCAACTAGTTAATTATTTGACTCATTTGAACCCTAAGCCTGAACGTATTTTTGTTGTCCACGGTGAAAAACAGAAAACCATGAACTTTGCTAACTTTATGGACAGCAAGGTAGGCATAAATACTGTTGTTCCAGCTATTCTGGAAACCTATCGACTGCTTTAAAATAGAAATAGTTTCTAAAAAATTAGGCTGTTGAAGGCATAGGCTCGCTGGAAACTGGTGCTGGAGTTTTTTCTCTCCAAATCCTTATTGTTTTTGGACAAATAACTACTCGTTCTTCGCCTAAGCGTGCGATGTCGCCGCCTATGGATTCTGCAAACTGGAAGAGTTCGTTAACTGCGGTCTTTACATCTTCTATGCTTTTGCCTGCAAGGGGTGTTACGCGTAAAATTATGATGTTACCGTTTTTTACTTCGATCTTGATGCTTTCAAGGTCTGATAATTCGCGTAGAGGCATGGCTTTGAGGTAGGTTTTGTTTGGGGGTTCTACGGCTGCTGGTATTTGCTCGGTAGGTTCTGATGCGGTCTCTTGGATAGGTGTAGTGGTTTCTTGGGGTGGCTCTAAAGTTTGTGCTGTTGGTTCCTGTACTGGTTCCATCGCGGGAGTAGCTGGTTCTGAGGGTGTTTCTTCTTGAGTTTGTATGGGTGCTTCTGGTTGGGTTTCTTGAGGAGTCACGGCTGGTGTTTCCTGTTCTGGCTGTTTCTTTTTGTGGAATAGGTTGAACGGCATTTTTTTCTCCTCTAAACCCATTAATATTCAAGCTTCAACAGTTAAGCGTTTCTTTATTTTCAACTCTCGCTACTGCTTTATTTTAGATTATTTGGCACCTAAATATTTGATTTGCGTTTCAAAACTCTGTTTATTCTCTTTTTTGGTAAAAAACTCTTATGAAAAAAGTCTGAATCAACGGCGTGACTCGCAAGAAGATATCCCGCGCAATCTTCTTTAGAAAATCTTGCTATAATCCGAATTTTAAGCTAAAAGTACTGTTAGGTTGTTTATGACGGTGACTATTAGGAAAATCGTTAAGCCTGCATAGGCGACTTTCATGAATCGGTTTGAGTACTTGAAAGTTTTAGTATTCTTATCTACTGATTTGTTTAGGGTTTTTTTAGCTAAAATGTAGGTGAAACCAATCAGAAATGTCGCAGAAATTTTCAGAGCCAAAAACGCAATTATGTTTGTGCTGACTATGCCTGTCATAAAGGGGTTCAGTTCGGCTGCTCCAAAATATGTGACCCCTATAACTGTGGTTATGCAGTCGATTGAGCCTAATAGGATGATTAGAAAACTTGGAAATACGTTTGCTTTAATTTTATACATGAAGCCTTCTCCTTCTCCCTTGCTTCTCCTTCCTTCTCAAAAAATAGCTTACAATTAGAGCTTAAGAACTAGATTGCGAAAACCGATATATTCCAAAACATAAAACAGGAAAACCATAACTTTACCCTTTCACAAGCCCGCACTTAATCTTTACAGAAAATCTCCCAACAGGTAGCAGAAACATCAGCTACACTCGCCATGAAACCAGATACCGCTTTCTGCCCTAACTGCGGAAACCAACTTCTCGACACCAAAGGATCCTGCCCCTTCTGCAACTCAGACCTTAGCCAATGGTACTCGAA
>CAWDBB010000008.1:0-22167 GCA_963800495.1 Candidatus Bathyarchaeota archaeon
GTACTATGCTTTTGGAAGCTGCTGCAACTGAGTTTCCACGTATAGAGACTGTGATTACTGAGAGCACTTATGGTGGCACTGACGACTTTATGCCCTCTAGGGTTGAAGCTGAGGAAGCAATGACGAAAATCATAAACCAAACCTTAGAACGTAAAGGCAAGGTTCTCATTCCTGTTCCAGCGGTTGGAAGAGCTCAAGAAATAATGCTTATTATTGATGGCTACATGAAACGCGGCTTAATGAAGGAAGCTCCCGTTTTCATCGAAGGCATGATAAGTGAAGCTACAGCTATTCATACAGCTTACCCCGAATACCTTGGCAGGGAAGTTCGGCACAGTATTCTTCACGAGGAAGTTAACCCATTCAAAAGCGACTACTTCACTATAGTTGAACACCCCAGTGTTCGCCAAAGCATAATCGATGGTGAACCATGTATTGTCTTGGCAACTTCAGGTATGCTTGAAGGGGGACCAGTGATTGAGTACTTCAAGAGTTGGGCAGCCGACGAGCGAAACACAATCATATTTGTTAGCTACCAGATTGAAGGTACGATGGGTAAACGTGTCCAGAAAGGCGTTGGCGAAGTGACCATGATGGATAACGAAGGTAAAATGGCAGCGTTATCAGTCAAAATGCAGACTGCATCAATCGAAGGCTTTTCAGGTCACTCGGACAGGCGTCAACTAGTTAATTATTTGACTCATTTGAACCCTAAGCCTGAACGTATTTTTGTTGTCCACGGTGAAAAACAGAAAACCATGAACTTTGCTAACTTTATGGACAGCAAGGTAGGCATAAATACTGTTGTTCCAGCTATTCTGGAAACCTATCGACTGCTTTAAAATAGAAATAGTTTCTAAAAAATTAGGCTGTTGAAGGCATAGGCTCGCTGGAAACTGGTGCTGGAGTTTTTTCTCTCCAAATCCTTATTGTTTTTGGACAAATAACTACTCGTTCTTCGCCTAAGCGTGCGATGTCGCCGCCTATGGATTCTGCAAACTGGAAGAGTTCGTTAACTGCGGTCTTTACATCTTCTATGCTTTTGCCTGCAAGGGGTGTTACGCGTAAAATTATGATGTTACCGTTTTTTACTTCGATCTTGATGCTTTCAAGGTCTGATAATTCGCGTAGAGGCATGGCTTTGAGGTAGGTTTTGTTTGGGGGTTCTACGGCTGCTGGTATTTGCTCGGTAGGTTCTGATGCGGTCTCTTGGATAGGTGTAGTGGTTTCTTGGGGTGGCTCTAAAGTTTGTGCTGTTGGTTCCTGTACTGGTTCCATCGCGGGAGTAGCTGGTTCTGAGGGTGTTTCTTCTTGAGTTTGTATGGGTGCTTCTGGTTGGGTTTCTTGAGGAGTCACGGCTGGTGTTTCCTGTTCTGGCTGTTTCTTTTTGTGGAATAGGTTGAACGGCATTTTTTTCTCCTCTAAACCCATTAATATTCAAGCTTCAACAGTTAAGCGTTTCTTTATTTTCAACTCTCGCTACTGCTTTATTTTAGATTATTTGGCACCTAAATATTTGATTTGCGTTTCAAAACTCTGTTTATTCTCTTTTTTGGTAAAAAACTCTTATGAAAAAAGTCTGAATCAACGGCGTGACTCGCAAGAAGATATCCCGCGCAATCTTCTTTAGAAAATCTTGCTATAATCCGAATTTTAAGCTAAAAGTACTGTTAGGTTGTTTATGACGGTGACTATTAGGAAAATCGTTAAGCCTGCATAGGCGACTTTCATGAATCGGTTTGAGTACTTGAAAGTTTTAGTATTCTTATCTACTGATTTGTTTAGGGTTTTTTTAGCTAAAATGTAGGTGAAACCAATCAGAAATGTCGCAGAAATTTTCAGAGCCAAAAACGCAATTATGTTTGTGCTGACTATGCCTGTCATAAAGGGGTTCAGTTCGGCTGCTCCAAAATATGTGACCCCTATAACTGTGGTTATGCAGTCGATTGAGCCTAATAGGATGATTAGAAAACTTGGAAATACGTTTGCTTTAATTTTATACATGAAGCCTTCTCCTTCTCCCTTGCTTCTCCTTCCTTCTCAAAAAATAGCTTACAATTAGAGCTTAAGAACTAGATTGCGAAAACCGATATATTCCAAAACATAAAACAGGAAAACCATAACTTTACCCTTTCACAAGCCCGCACTTAATCTTTACAAAAAATCTCCCAAAAGGCAACAGAAACATCAACTACACTCACCATGAAACCAGATACCGCTTTCTGCCCCAACTGCGGAAACCAACTTCTCCACACCAAAGGATCCTGCCCCTTCTGCAACTCAGACCTTAGCCAATGGTACTCGAACAACAAAAAATAGCCATTAACGCAGTCCTTTTCTTCTTTTCAATTCATATATTTTCAAATAAAAATAGGTTATCAATACTGTTTCTCTCGAATTGGTCTGTTCTTTTAGCGGAACAACCTGTTCCACTGGGAGAGTAATAGGTCAGTTAACGCTTTTCTTTTTTTATGAGGAAGCCCCTTGAATAAGCTAATACTTATTTCAGCATTGGTGATGGCCGCCTTGTTGACTTCTCTTGCCGCATTTGCTTATACCACATTACAGCAATCTCAGTTTTCCCAAAAAGAAAACCCATCCCTGTTACCGACCATGGTCCCAACGCCTACTCCAACTCCAATTCTAACCCCAAGCACCACACCGACTCCTACACCAGCAACCGACCCATCATATGACCCGACAAAAGCCGATTCTTTTGGTCCCCTCGGATGCTTCTACGTTACCTCACCCACAGACAAAATTTACGACACCAAAAACCTAACTCTAAATATTTCAGGGTCAGCCATATTGACAAACAACGTGATCATTGTAATGTCTTATAGTCTTGATGGGCAAGTGGCAGTTCCAATTTCGACGCAAATACGACAGATCCATAATTGGGATCCCATTGGCGGATTCACCAGCACAGTAACCCTGCCACCGTTAACCAATGGCTCTCACTCTATAACTGTTAATGGAAACCTGGAAGCCAACGGCGACCACACAGCGCAAGTCACAATCAATTTTACAATACAGTAACTTTGCCTAACCAAGCGTTAGGACCACACATTTCTTTCTAATTTAACTGCGCGGTAAGATAGAAGTACCAAAGGAACAACAATCGCATATGCGATTAGGGTTCCCAGCCAAACTCCAAAAACTGGATAAGAATACCTCACAGCTATGCAATATGGAAAAATCGTTAGGATACCAGAAAACACCAAGGGCTTTGTTATGGCTCGAGAGAATTCTGTTCCTTTGCTTCTGTTGAGAATTATCAGGGTTGAAGTAAAAACTGCTGGAAATGCTGCCGCTATACCGCCCAATATTGGTCCTCCAATTTGGCTCAAAAGTACGGAAACCGCAACCAAAGACCCAGCTCCAACGCCGCGGAGCAAGATTTCGTGGGGTTTGTAGAGTTTTTGTTCACCTTTGAGGTTGGGCAATTTCAGCTTCTTAGTGAAAGCAAAATATATTAAAACAGAAATTACGGTTCCGCCGAATAGGGCAACCCAAAAATCTCTAAGCCCAGAGACAACAATTAAGGCAGAAACTGCCAACCACATAGAAAGTGAAATTATTATGCCATTGCTGAAACTCTTCTTAGCAAAATACGCAAAAAAGAACAAGTATACGATAGTGACTGCGAAGGCTAAAGGGAAAACGGTGGTTGCTTGAACGGCGGCGGTCGAGGATTGGTTTATGCCGATGAAGAAAAAAGAGAAAGCGGAGGTGGAGGGAAGACCGCCCAAAACCCCACCAATAACACTGCCCTTCTTTTCCGCAACAAGTGTAATTACGATTACCCATAAACTGCCTACGACAAACGCTAAAACAAGACGAATAAGCAGCGAAACATCAACCATAACGTTACCCTTTCACAAGCCCTAACTTAATCTTTCACAGAAAATCTCCAAACAGGCAATTGAGTTGCGGAATGGTTAGAGGTTAGTCGATGGGTTTTTTCCATCCACCGTTACTAAAACGTGCTAAGCAACCGAAGGGAAACGCCAAAAGGACAAGATCGATTACAGCGACGTATGTGAAAGTCAAGTTTAGGACCATTTGCAGAACAAGGTTAATGGTTGTAAATGCGAGGAGCAAAAATACACCGTTTAGCCAAAAACCCACTTGCCAACCCTTGGTCCCGTAGAGAGTGTTTATGATGAAGATGTTGATAACGCCTAGAATTATAGGTTGAACGAAATATGTTAAGAAAATTAAAAGGGCAGACCCTATGGGTGGCATATAATTGATAAAAGCGACCTCTGCACCGTCCAGCTGCATCTTCACAACAATCAGAATGACGGCTAAAATCAAGCCTTGAATTAGAAGTTTCTCTACTAAGTGCAAATGCCGCAAATGGTTAAAGATTCTATTTTCAGTTAGCATTTTTTGCAATCCAGTCACCTACTGTTTGTTCCGCGGGTCGACCCCGAATTCCATAATTGTCAAAGGCACTGTTCCAATAAACCAACCAGCATCCCGGGAGACCCATACTTTTGAAGAGGTTAAGCCCCTTGATTATGAAGTCACTTTGAGTTTGACCATTACTCGTTGACATGCCAAACTCGGTTATCAACACGTCTTTGTGCGTGATGTCCTGTAAGTTTTGAATGAAATGTGGTGACAACACGAGAAAAGAATCCATGAATACATCTAGGCCCACGAAATCGAGTTTTTTGCTTAGTTCAATCGGTACGCTGGTCCTTAGGAGGTAACCAATTCCGAAGTTGGTGTAGAGTTGCGCTGAAAGATGATGGGATTCCACGGTAGAATACATTGTATCAAAGTAAGTTATGATTTCTTCGTCGGAGAATAATGAGCCTACTTGCCATGGCGAAGACGCTTCAGGTTCATTCATAACTTGAATATATTTAAGGTGACTACCCCAGCGATTAAGATAATAATCCACCTTGTCGGTTGAATCCAAGTTTTGAATTACCAACGCTACGGCTAAACCATAGTTGTCAGTGGCTGAAAAGAACTCATCAGTTTTTTTGTTTTGAGTCTCGTTCCAATAGAGGGGGTTACATTCCAAAGATATGCGTATCGCAGTAAACCCTAACTCGTGAATCCGCGTGACTTGACCATAAATCTGGCCCAAGTCATCTTGTTCATAGACATAATGGATACCAACTTGGAAGCCAGAGTTTCCATTCCTGCCAGCTGACTCATAATACTGATAAGGATAAAAGATCAGAACAAGTACAAACAGGACGCAAAGAGTGGTAACGAGAAGGTTTTTTATCAAACTCTTATTTGAAAACCTTACCAAGCCTGAAATAACGTTGTTTAAGAGCTTGTTCATGACCCTACAATAAGTGAGATGTTCATTTAAGTTTTAATGAAATAACCTAAAAATAAACAAGAAAAAAGAAAATAAAGAAAGCTTTTTAGTAAAAGCTTTGAATTGGCGAATCTTCGCTGCGTTCATTAGAGGCTGGCTTGATTTCTTCGATTTTAGTTTTGGTCAGCGATTTGATTTGGTTAAAGTTTGACATTTCGCCATAGCTAACTAATGTGATTGCGGTGCCTTCTTCGCCTTTGCGTGCAGTTCTGCCTATGCGGTGGAAGTAAACTGGTGCGTCGTTTGGTACGTCGTAGTTGATTATGTGTGTTATACCTTCGATGTCTAAGCCTCTTGCTGCAACGTCAGTTGCTACAAGTAGATTTAGTCGGCCTGCTTTGAACTCGCTGATTGCTCGGTCTCGCTGTGCCTGTGTGAAGCCTGCGTGGAGTGCTTGTACTCGGCAGCCTTTACGATAGAGTTGGTCTGAGAGGCGGCTGGTTTCTCTGCGTGTGCGGCAGAAAATTATTGCTTTGTCGACGCGATCGTCGTGTAAGATGTCGCAGAGTGCTCCGAATTTGCCGTTTTGGTTAACGACGGTGTAGAACTGTTTCATTTGGGTTAATGCGATTTCGTCTTTGCTGACGAGAATTTTCTCTGGGTTCTTCATGTACTTGTTGCAGACGCGCATGACTGATTGTTCCATGGTTGCACTGAAAAGACTTGTTTGCCTGTCTTTGGGTGTTTTTGAGAGAATGAACTCAACATCTTCGGTAAAGCCCATATCGAGCATACGGTCAGCTTCATCAAGAACCACTATCTTTACAGTTGAAAGATTTAACACGCGCCTTTCCATAAGGTCGATTAATCTTCCCGGAGTACCCACAACGATTTGGACTCCGCTGGCTAATGCGTGGATTTGCTTGTTGATTGATTCTCCACCGTAAACAGCTAAAACTCGCAGTTTAGCGTATTTCGCAAAAAGCGACATTTGTTCAGCTACTTGCACAGCTAATTCGCGGGTTGGAACTAAAATTAGTCCTTGAACGCCACGAATTTCACGGTTTATACGTTGAACCATTGGTACGCCGAAAGCGGCTGTTTTTCCTGTTCCGGTTTGTGCCTGCCCGATGACATCTTTGCCTTCGAGTAAGGGGATTATTGCTTGAGCTTGAATTGGAAAAAGACTATCAAACCCGAGTTCTGCTATACTTTTTAGGACTTCACATGATAATGGCAAGTCCTTAAATGATTGAATTTGCATACTTTTGTTTCTTCTGCCACAGGATATTTCATGATGTCTCTAAAAGCTTCAGAAGCTTTGGTGATAGCATGATTAATGTGACAGCCCAAAAAAGGTGCGGCGCGTATAAAAAGGTTTAGCAAGATTTCAGGCAAAGGGCACGTTGAGGGCACTATTTTAACCAAAAAATTGTAGTTTGCCACTAAAAACCATCAAAATTTCATTTAATTAGATTATTTTTGTAATCAATAGAATTAAACACATAAAAATTATGACTCCAGTAACTATCGTTATTTTGTTTGTTGATTTTTGGCAACTAACGCTCAAACCGCTGGATTTGTGACTGTCAACCCCCAATCACATAGTCATAAAAGCCTTTTAAAGTACAAGTTGAATCTAACAAAGCGTAAGCTTGAAGCTTAAAATGGAGATATATAACAGATGAGTAAAGCCAAAAAAAAGCCCTTACCACACTTCTTTACTGGAGACCCCAAACCTGACATAGAAGAAGAAACCGATGACATATACAACTCAAAAGAAAGAGAAGAAATGCTCGACGATGACGAAATCACCGCAGCTGAGGAAGGCTTCATGAAGGGAAGAGAAGATGAAGGACCAAGCAAAAAGAAAACAAGCAAAAACGCCGTCAGCCACGATGACTCAGTTTCAGTTGAGTTAGCTAAAGAAGACTCAGAAGACGACTAACCAGCTATATGGCGAATTTCTCCAAACTCATTTTTCCGGCCTTAAATAGATTGTTAGAGATTGTTTTGGATGAAGAATTCTCGGTGCTTTTAGTTTAAGCTACCACTAACCATAATAGGAAGAAAAGAGAATCTTGTGGTTGAGGGTTACCTACAAGTAATGTCATATAGAGATCCTGTTTGCGGAATGGTTCTAGACGAGAATACTGCGAAATTCAAAATTTCTTATGATGGAGAAACATTCTATTTTTGCAGCCTTGTTTGTAAAAAACGGTTCAAACGGCACGCAACAAAATTTGTCAAATAAATTTTTTTTAAAAAAAAATAAAAAAGAAAGGAAATAGTTGGTCTATTTTTGTTTAAAGATTTTCCAGACAATAGCAGCCAATACTCCGCCGATTATTGGTCCGACGATGAATAACCAAAGTTGACTTAGAGCGGTGGTGTTTGTGATAGCCATGAGGAGTGCTGGGCCTAAGCTTCTTGCTGGGTTCACGGATGTGCCGTCGATGGGTATTGCCACTAGGTGAATCATTACTAGAGTTAAGCCGATGGATAAGCCTGCGAATCCTTTAGGTGCGCGTTCACTGGTTGAGCCGAAGATAACGATTAGGAAAATGAAGGTTAAGACTATTTCAGCAATGAAGGCGGATGTCATATTGTAACCTGCTGGAGATGCGATGCCATAGCCGTTTTGTCCCAAACCGTTTACAGCTAAGCTGTATGTGGGGTTTCCGACCGCAATTGCATAGAGTATGCTCGCACCGATTATTGCGCCTATGCATTGGAAAACAACATATAATGCTGTGTCTTTTGCGCTTAGTTTTCCCGCGACGAACATCGATATTGAAATTGCCGGGTTAATGTGGCAGCCTGAAATTGCGCCAATGGCGTAAACCATAGCTAAGACTGCAAGTCCGAAAGCAAAAGCGATACCCGAGAATCCAATGGCGTAGCCGGCTATCACCGCGCTACCACAGCCTATGAGTACCAGAACCATAGTTCCAATCAGTTCAGCAATGTATTTTTTTGTAGGTGAAATTGGAGTTGGTAATGCTATTTTTTCTGTATCAGCCATTTTTCTTTCCTCTTCAGGATTAGCTCTCTCAGTTTCTACCTATCTATTAATAATTGTTTTCATCAGGAAAACGCTAAAACGGAAAATAAGCCTATAGCTTTTCGCTAGGCAGAAATATCCATCATCATCAAACCCGAAACAAGTTTAGGATAGAAATCTGTACTTTTCTCTGGCAGGAGTTCGTGTTGTTGCGCTATTTCTGCAACTGTTTTAGCACTTATTGGGTTAACAAGGAACGCTATGCTTGCTTCGCCACGATCAATTTTTTCTACCGCAGCCTTAGTCCAACGCACATAGAGAATATTATCATCGATGTTTAACTCGCCAGTTTTTAAGATAAACTTGAAAACTATATCTCGCAGGATAACAACGTCAAAGATTTTGGTTTCTTTAGATACATTAGCATTTACAAATTCATAGACGGCTTTGTCGTGTTTTAACAATAACCCGTAGGCTTTTGAACCGTCGTAAATGCAGAAAGCATGCTCGTTAATGTGGTTATTGAGAAAGGATTCCAATCCATCAACGTTAGGTTCAACTTCTTGGACGTCAAAGAAAAACTTGAAAGCATGCAGCAAATCATCAGTTAACTTGTAGTCTTTAAGTAACCTATGTGTTGGCAAAACCACAAGGCCTACTTCCTGAACAGGCACCATGTAACTCATGTGAAAGTTGAACGCTGAATCCTCGGTCCAATTGCCCTTGCTGCGCATTTCATCTCGGTAAGTTAGTGCGCTTTCATAGCGGTGGTGACCATCATTGATAACCATGGTTTTTGGAGATAGAATGGCTTGGAGTTGCCGGATTGTTTTGGGGTTGCTGATTTTCCAAAGAGTGTGTTTGATATCAAGTGAGTCAGTGACTTGAATGACCGGTTTAGTCTTAGAGATTTCATCAAAGATTTTGATGGTTAGTTTTTCTGGGTCTTGATACATCAAGAAAACAGGTTCAAGATCCTTTTGCACCGTGCGAAGCATGTTTAAGCGGTCAGCTTTCGGCGCTTTGTAGGTTGCTTCATGGGGAAACACCATGTTTTCGCTATATGGATAAAGCCGGAGCGCTGCAATTAACCCAGTGCGAGCATATTTTTTTCCATCAAGGGTAAATTCTTGGCATGAAACAAAAATGGTAGGTTCAGTTTCTTTTGCCATCACACCCTCATTAAGCCACTGCGTAATGCGTTCGTTCGCGACTTGGTACTTGTTCTCTTCCAATGGCAAAATCAAACGGCAATAATTGTAAGGCGACTTCGCATAGTACGCCTTCTGCATTTCTAAGTCTATTTTGTCGTATGGCTGAGTTATCAAATCCTCTGCATTGCCTGCTTTCTGGGTGTAGCTTATGGCTTTAAAGGGTCTAACGTCAACCAAACAGGTCAACTCACTTTTTTTCAAGCGCTTCAATAACTGCTTTAGCTATTTGGATACTCGCCTTGAATTGTGCTTCATGAGTTTGCGCACCCATATGGGGCGTGGCTATAACGTTGCTTAGGGCCAAGAGTTTGCTATTTTTGGGTGGTTCTTCTTCGAACACGTCGAGTGCAGCACCTGCGACTTTGCCTGAGAGGAGAGCTTGGTAGAGGGCTTCTTGATCTACGACGCCGCCTCGAGAACAATCAATTAGTCTAACTCCTTTTTTCATTAGGTCAAACTCTTTAGTGGATATCATGTGGTGCGTGTGAGAAGTTAGGGGAACATGGATTGTAATGAAGTCAGCTTGAGGCAACATTTCGCCAAGCGAAACAAAACGATCATACACGCATTCTTCGACAGGCAACACCTTCATGCCCAAAGCTAAAGCTAAACGCTCCACAGTTTTGCCAATAAAGCCGCAGCCTATAACACCCAAAGTTTTGCCGTTTACTTCATGACCCATTAATTCTTCCTTTTCCCATTTGCCTTCGCGAAGGCTGGTTGTTCCTTGCACGATGTTTCGTGATAAAGCCAACATATGCCCAATGGTAAGTTCTGCAACGCTCATGTAGGAAACATGAGGCGTATTCACCAAAGCAATGCCCAAGATTTTGGCTCTTTCATAATCCACGTTATCTAAACCTTCCCCAGCACGCCCAATAACGCGAAGTTTTTTGGCATTTTCAAGCAGTTCGCCTTTAACTTTGGTTGCTGACCGCACAATCAACACATCATAATCAGCAATGATTTTGGGCAACTCAGATTTCGGCATATCCCAAGCACGAGTGACTTGGTAGCCTTTTTCTTCAAGAAGCCTTAAGCCTTCATCAAATATTTTGTCGCTAACGAGGATTCTAATGGTCACTTAAAGTCCCCAAATCTGGTCAATAAACCCAATAACTTCTTTGATGCCATTAAGGTCCCATTCTCCCATGTGGCCGATGCGGAAGGTTTTCTCCGCCATCTTGCCGTAGCCGCCCGAAATCATGAAGCCTTTTTCAGCTAGCTTTTGGTTAAGTTCCTTTACATTTTTGCCCAAGGTGTTATTTATGCAACTGACAGTTATGGATTCGTAGCCTGCTTCGGGGAACATAGCAAAGTGTTTGTTTGCCCATTGCTGAGTGTACTTCGCCATTTCTAAATGGCGCTGGTAAACCTTGTTGTAAGTCTCTTCAAGCAGAAGATCCATGCGTCTGTCTAAAGCGTACAGAAGAGAAATGTTTGGTGTGAAGGGGGTTTGATGTTTCTTTTCAAATTCAAATATGTCCACTAAGTCGGTGTAGGCTCCTCTGTTAGGAATCTGTTTAGCGCGTTCGATTGTGCGATCATTAACGAGGGCAACGGCTAAACCAGGTGGCAAAGCAAAACATTTTTGCGTTGAGCCAAAAATGATGTCGCAGTTAAATTCTGAAGGTAAAGTTTTGTCTCCAGCCATTGAAGAAACAGCGTCAACCGCAAAGATGACTTCTGGGAACTCTTTTTTGACCATTTTGCCGATTTCTGCAATGGGGTTTCTTACACCTGTGGAGGTTTCGTTGTGGCAAACCGTTAAGGTATCGTATTTTCCGCTTGCAAGTTTTTCCGCAACCATATTGGGTTTGATAGCTTTGCCCATTTCGACTTCGATGACATCGGTTTCTTTGCCGCATGCGGCTAAAGTTTGGGCAGCTCGCTGGCTAAATGCTCCGTTGACGCAGGCGAGGGCTTTTTGTTTAACGATACTTCGACCAATTATGTCAAACCACAAGGTTCCTGATGAAGTGGTGACTGTTGGTTTGAAGTCTGGTTGCAACTCGAAAAACTGGGTAAGTTTACCAGTTATTCCACCGTAAAACTCAGCGAATTCTTTCTCTCGGTGACCAATCATCGGGTGAGTTTGTTCACTTAGGATTTCTTGGCTGACTTCGGTTGGGCCAGGAATTAAGAGTTTCTTGTGCATCGTAGAGCCTTCAGCAAAAGAGGTTAACCTTTAAAATATAAGGCTTATGCGCAAAAAACAGTGCCTTTCAACCATCAAAAACCCTAAGAAACTAACGCGCAAAAAAACTAGACCCATTTATATAAAATTAAACGGTTCTAACCATTATATTTCATAGTGTTACTTTCTAAATGTAACCATTAAAGAAAATAACAATTTAGTAAAAGAATATCTAAAGTTCAAGATGCAGTTGACTTTTGGTCTTCCTTCTTATTGCTTGGTTCAATTTTCGATTGCTTTCTTCTCTTTATTGATTGAAGTTCAATGAACCACTTGAACTATTAAGTTAAATTATAACAACTTTTTTTCTTTCTTTTTTCATTTACTTCCCTTCACTAACGTAAAGTTTTTCTGAATTTAAAAAAATTTTGGTTGTTCTTCTTTTTATATAACAAGGTTGTTCTAATCGTTCGGTTTGTAGCGTTTTAAAGGTTTGACGATTAAATCGTAAAGTAATAATGCAAACAATGGAAAGAAATTTTGCCAAATTTAGAGGATTTTAGAAAAATGCCCTGATATGAATGTAGTTGATTACAATTAGTTATACATAAGGTTTTTCAAAAATCGAAAATCGAAAACGACCTTTTCTTTTTAAATTATTGATTACAATAAAGGAAATAAAAAGAAGTAGTTGTGAAAAAATGTATGCTATAAAAAAGACTCCAGACGGTTTTTTTGAAATTTTGGTGATAAAACAAATGATATCAAGAAGTTTCCTGGAGGTGCGTTTATGAGAATTTCGAGTAAACTCATTATCAGTTTCACGATTATATGCATCATAGCTCTTGCTAACAGTAGTCTTTCCGCAGCGGTAACAAGTTTACTTGATACAAATCCTAAATTGCCTGATTTTCTTGAAAAATACTTGGAATCCATTTGCCAAGGAAATTCTACTAAACTTAATGAAGTTAGAAATATTTGGTTAAACCAGATAGCAATTAAACAGGAGAGAGTTTGCAATACAGATGGAGCTGTTCTGAGCCCTAATACAGAAGCGCTATCTAAAAATTCGGTTCATGATTCAGGAACACCTTCGGATAGTTATCTTTCAAACATGCTGTGGACTGAACCTTTCGGGGGAGGAAGTATAACTGATCCACATAATGTTGAAGGTTACAGGGATTACTATTACACTAGATTGTTAGCTCCATACAACGCATCAGGTGCTAGCGTAGTCGGTGAAATGAGCCTTCATTCGACCGGGGACTTTTATGTACCTGCTAAATTAGGACCGACAGGGGCACAACATGTTGGCGATTATCTTATTCTAATGGGCTGTAACTATCCTTCAGCACCACTTCAAGAATGGGTCTATGGATTTATCGGGTATGTACAAATAAGTTGTCCCAATTCAGAATTTGATGCACCGTACGTCTATGTTGGGTATACCTCTAACGTGTACAAATACATTACAGCAGGCACTGTGATCATGAATATTTCTTCTACTAATTCGTATAGTGACATATTAGTAGACGCCGTTTGGGCTAATACTGGCTATCGGCAATTAATTGTCCAGAGCGAAAATACAGGCTATACATCAATTTATGGAACCCAATATTATAATCCTGGAGATACAGTAGAAGTTACAGCAACACCTAGCAACGAAAATTATGAATTTGACCATTGGCTATTGGACCAACAAGTGGTTACCGACAATCCAATAAGTGTTACAATGGATGGAGACCATTCCATAGAAGCGTGCTTTAGATGCGTTGGCACTCCTTACTATTGGGTTACAATTGAAGGCTTTTCAGATTATTTTGGTCAAGCATACCCGTGCGTTTCGGTGGATGGGCAAAATGTAGGTACTGCGCCAGTTAGTGTTTATTTGAGCCAGGGTTATCATTCAATAACCTGGTCAGATCCATATTCTTATGGCTATAATTGGTATATAACCAGCATAGACGATGGGTATAGTAATGGGGATTATAGACCAATTTTTAGTGATTCGTGTATAATTGCCTATTATGACCAAATAGGTTAATCATTCTTTATTTCTTTTCTCATGGTTTTTTTGCTCTGAAAAATTGGTCAGTTGTGCTCAACAGGCAGCTTCAAGTCTGCGAGAACCGTTTTGACTTAGATTCTACTCTGCTCAGCAGCCCAAGTTAGCTCTCTTCTAAGTTTAGTTCAGATTTCTTTACGAAAAAAAATATATCCGAAGTCTACCAACAAACTGAAATTGATTAACCATGAGAAAAAAGCAGTGATGTCCACCATTTTATTGGTTATTTCCGTAATACCACTGTGCCTGCCAGCCAGATCTCTTATAGCGGCGTCTGTGTCAGAGAATACTTTGACAGCGAAAAAGATACTTGCGTCGATTTGCGTGGTCAAGTCAAGTTAGCCAATGTTTAACTTGTTCATTAGAGCTGCGGAATAAGTAAATTCGAATGGAACAGTTAATGTGTCAACTCCAACATCTGCCAACGCACCCCAAGGCAAATTAAAATGATTAACACCGGATAATCCATTTCTTTCCCAAAATACACTTACCGCATAGTACTGTTCATTTACTAATTTTATGCTAAAGTTCCCTGATTCTACGGGTGCTTTGAAAGTCTGTACCGTGTTTCCTTGAGGTGAAAGTTCTTCGAATTGGATTTGAGTTGGAGTGATATCGGGATTAGTTGTTACCGATCCTTTTACTATCACATAATAGCCCTTCACAGATAAGTCGAGAGGCGCAGTTCGCACGACTCCATTGACCGATATGGCCGTAATTAACATGTGATATTTGTTTGTTGGCACACTTAATGGTGCATGAAGCATCAAGGTATATCCTATTACATTATTAGTTATGTTGCTGGCTTTCGAAAATGAATATGCAAGGTTATCGGGGACTCCCTGTATTTTTAGCGTAATGTTTTCTGGCTCTCCTTGAAGGTAGGTAATGTTTAGTTCCAATTTTATGTCGTTTCCCTGCGTAGTATAGCAACTGTTAGTGGCGGTTTTCAAAGAATAATCAAACGGAATTGGTGTGGGCGTTGCAATTATTGTGGACCTTGTATGGTTACTTAGTAAGGTTAGCCCCGTAAAAATAGATACAACAATCAAGATAACGAGAGTTATTGTTAGGAAAACCTTTGCGCATTGTTTCATGATTGCTCACCCGAAATTGATGAGTTCTTTTCGAATAAATGAACGTAATAAACATTCAACTATTTCTTCAAGTAGGGCATTATTTGCCATCGATGCCTGCAAGATAATGCCCTCCACTCATCCTTTCCTTGAATTTTGTAGATTGATTAACAAACGTTAGCATAAAGACTCCTGTCGTCCTATTCTTTTGTAAATCTGTAAATCGTTTCAAGGTTTTAGTTCTATTGGTGGAACATGGTGTTCCAATCCTGGAACACTTTGTTCCTTCAGTAGAACTAAATCAGACATGTGTTTTATTATCGAGTAGTGAGTTGGATGGAGAACAAATTAGTAAAATATGATGACGAATCGACAAACAGTTTGGAAGTGAAAGATTTTTTTATTAAAAATCATCGAAGAATTGTAAAATCAATCTTACCTATCCTAATTGTCCTAAGAATTGAGGAAATTGGAATTTCAAATCCATCAAATATACAAAAACTAATAAGAATTAAATATCATGTCAGAATTAGCTCAGGAACTATATACCCAATATTTTATCATTTAGAAAGTAACGAAATTATTGAGAAATTACATAGAGATTGGGCAAAAAAATATATTTTGACTTCTAAAGGAAAAATTATAGTTGATGTTATAAATAGTGATAAAATCAATTATGATTTTAAAAAATCTTTTTACTTGAATGGGGATTTTCTGGATATTATGAAAAACTATTAATTTAAAGCTTTAAAAATCAATAATTTTCTCAGAACCATTCTGGGCCCGGACCCCAACAAAACAGTTCTCTTCACTGAAATCTGCAGTTTTAGAACTTTTAATTTGTGAACCACAATTTAACAATAAATTGTTTAGTCTTGAGTTTTCCTAAATTTAAATAAATAAAAAAAAGTTGATAGGGGATTCTTTATTGCCCGAAATGATACTCAAATGATTTGTCTACTGGAGAATTTCCAAGATAGACCGTATCAGAATAGTAATCGCAAGTTACGAGTTCGCCCCAATGAACAGTTTGATATGCAACGCTGACTGTATGACTTCCTTTAGGTATCTCCAAATTTATTACACCATTGCCCGCATAGTTGCCATCAATATAAATATCAGTCCATACAGTTCCTGTGGAGGGTTCAAAAGCACTAGCTGAAAACCATTGTGTTTCAACATAATTTGCAGTAATAGTTGTGTCCGATGTTATTTCAATTATGAGCTGATTGTCATTTCCTAATTGGTCATAGCCGAGAAATTGGTATCCGTTTTCGTAGAGATGCGTCGTAGGAGGGCTCCAATAGGAGTGAGTTTCTGGAGTAATAGAGTAAGTGGTCGACTGGGAAGTACTCAAATCCCATCCATCGAACTGAGTATTGACGCCATCAAGGTTTTGGTTTGCTGTAGAATCTCGACCGGGTACTGTTACTTCGGCATTACTAGGTACTGACGGGGTGCCAGGAACTGAAGAGAACCATTGGTAGCCGGTTATAGGCTGATCTAGCAGATCGTCTATCCAATGATGTATCTGATGGCTGACAAAGAAAGCGTTGGTCTGTAATGCGAATGTGAGCTGTGGACCGCTTAAGTATTGCTCAATAGACGTGAAATAATATGTCCAGTCAGGCAGAACAGATACCCATTCACTGAGGTCGTACCGATATGTATATAATTCAAGGCTTGAGTGTATCAAAAGACAAAAACTTGGATATATGTAATGGTCCTTGATGGTAAAATACAGTCCTCTATCATAATCTTGGCTACTGCTAATGGAATTATATGCCCAGTTTACTTCAAAGCCCATGTAGGTGGCAAGATATACATTAAATATTCCTGCTATTCCCGTAGCACCACCTGTTGCTCCTGCTGTAAAATAGGCTATTGCTGAGCCTATGGCAACTTCGCCAGCTAGGCCCAGGAGGATTGCATCTCTTTGTTCAACTGCATCATTATGATGTGTAATTGGTCTATCAAATGGATAGCCTATTCGGAAATAATCGTCTTCACCAACCTGAATATTGAAACCAAGTACATTGTAAATGATCGGTTCTACAGAGGCTGTTATGTATGGATCTGTGCTGGTTATTCCGTCGCCGCTCACACTAACTTTTGTTATTTTGCTTCCATCTGAAAGCAGCATTTCTTTGTATTGGAGTTCATATGTTTGGTTGCCAACGGTTTGATTCACTGTTTTTAGAGTTTGTCCTACACTTACTACACTTGCATTTGGCATTGTCTTTAGAGCAACGTCATCAACCTCATTTATACTTGTTTTAGTAAGGTTCAAATATCTAGCAACATATTGTCTATAATCCGGGTTTTCCTGAAGAAATAGCGTGAAGCTCTTTTCTACTGTTTGCTTTGAATTTGCGGCAATGTTTCTTTCATTAACGTAATTTCCAAATCCGGCATTAACATAATCAGTAATCTGCTGTTTTGTTGCAACTGATAGATCTGGGGCTTTTACCATACTTAGTGGATTGGCAGCTTGCGTTCCTTGAGCAAAAAATAATGGCCGTGGAGGATAACAATAGCATTGATAGAAATACAACTAAAATTTTCTTCATATTTTTCACCATTTTTTTCCCAAATAATTTTCTGTGCGCAAAAGCGCCTACTTTAATTCTAAAATATTTATACATAACTTTTTGCATAAATTCTATTTTCGAAATTATCAAAATTATTAAATATCATTAATTACTAGTTGATTTTGTATGTCAACCGTTAAGAATTACATGATGATCACCGGTCTTACATTAGCCGTCTTTATTATTGTAATTTATTTAGCTTTTCTTACCGGAGTTATCGACTTTCAAAACACCATGAGTATTATGGTTTCGACATTCATTGTTCTTTCGTTTGCGACGTTAATTATAAGTGGAAAGGAAGCAATTCAGAAATCTGAGTCTAGCATTAGTATCAAGAAAAAATGGTTTAATTTGCTTAAATTTATTGCATCTATTGGGCTTGTAATCGGGTTTGTTGCTTTTGGAGTCCAAATATTTGGGGTGATAGACATAAGTTTTTATTCGTTTATAGTTCTATTAATTGTAATTTTTCAGGTTTTCTTCCTCAACGTCGTAAAGTACCGTATCTCTTCAAAAAAACTTAATCGTTAAATAAATCGAAAACGAAATCACGATGCTATATAAAATAGGACTCTGCTTGCACATTTGCATACTTCTTACTTACACAAATAGCCTACTTTTCTTTGACTGTTTTTTTAGTCAAAAAAGCCTAAATTCGCCAAACAACAACTCACACTTATGAGTCAAGGAATAGCTTCCCTTCACAAAATTCTAAAGGATGAAACAAGGCTAAAAATCATTACCCTGCTAAATGAAAAAGGGAGTTTAGGCTACACAGAGTTAATGGATGCAACTGAAATAGGAAGCATGGGACTGCTCAATTATCACTTAAAAGTTCTCAATAGCCTAATTACTAAGAATGAATCAGGGCAATATTTACTAAGGGAGAAAGGCAAGTTAGCTTCAAGGCTTTTAATGGAATTTCCAGAGGCAGATTACCAATCTCAAAAAAGAAAGAGGCAAAAGCAATTCTGGACTGTAACTGGAATCATTCAGGTTGTTTATCTAATTAGTGTTTTAACGCTATATTATATCAGATATATTGATTATGGGAAATTAACAATTTACACCCTCTGGTTTACAGGTGGAATAATTTTAGCGTATTTAGGTTACAGAGTACAGAATGGGTCAATTCTGCTCATAAAAGATAATAAGAAAAGAGTAAAATTAGTTTATACTACTATTGGCGTAATCTCAGGAATAATTATTGCTTTCTTTGCTCCAATAGCATTAATCTTGATAGCAAGAGTTTTCGGTGAACCTAACTTAGCTTATGCTCAATACGGTGGAGAAATATGGATTTCTTTATTCTTGGTTTTACCTATTGTTGGGGCAATTGTAAGTTATCAAATCGGGAAGAGAAAGGGTTTCACTACCCTTCATGAAGGACATATTAGGCTTATTTTGGGAGTGCTTAGGCCTTTTCCCACGATAGGGTGTACCCTCCCTCTATTTCTAAGTCAAGAAACCTTAACTGGATTTAGTCAAGAAACGTTTACGAATAACCTTTTATCGGTTCTATAAACATAATGCTGAGTATGGGCAGAATCAGCAAAGCTTTCGCATTTTTCCTAACTCTAATTATCGCAATGTCATGTCTAACTTTGCTGGTGGTTAAACCTACATATGCTCAGTCAAATGTGCCGTCAGTACCAAATTTTATAATAAGCTACATTGATAGCTCATATTATTCATCACCTGCTTACACTCCAAATCCGTTTACTGGCACCACTCCAGCTACCTCTTTTAATTTTTATGAAAACAAATCTATTGCACTTACAATTCAATCAAGCATTTGATAGTTCTAACTCCCTATACAACTTTTATTACTCTGTCCAATGGAAAGGTCATTTTGATACAGCATGGACAATGCCTAACGTTGATATCAGCCCTGACACAAGATACGTTTACACAAAATTTTACTTGAGTTTTTCTGGCAACGGTTCTCTCGGCAGTCCAGCTATGATACCTAGCGTTCCTAATGGAGGTAAAATTGATTTCCAAGTTCAAGCGATTGCAGGATATTATTCAACAATATACCAAAACGGCATGCCCATACATGTTTTTCACGGTTCAAGAAGCCATTGGAGTGACATACAAACCATGAACATACCCGATGGTTCAGTTACTATATATCCAAATACAGGAACGCCACCTGAATCAAGTCAGGAAGGTCCTACGCCTACAATATCAGCCTCTCAACCTCCTACCGTTCCAGAGTTTCCCTCATGGGCATCACTATTGTTGGTTACTTCAATGGTTGCAGCTGCTGGGTTGCTGGTACACTGTAGGAAGGGTAAGCAGTGGTTTAGTCAAGAAAACTGGACTAAAAAATAATTACTTAATTCTGCTGCCTTAATCGTCGCAATATGCCTCGCAATACTTTATTGGAGAAAAAGAAGCAAGCAATGCAACAGATAATGGACCCAGGTTTTGAATGGAAAAAAAGAAAAGAACTGCGTCAATGGCTATTTTTTATTGTTCGAGTACCATTGGCTAAGGTCTGAGTTGCAGAAGGGGCAGGATCCTTTGGTGTCGAGAAGTTGGTTTCCGCAGTTAGGGCAGAAAGCGGTATCTGGTTTCATGGCGAGTGTAGCTGATGTTTCTGCTACCTGTTGGGAGATTTTCTGTAAAGATTAAGTGCGGGCTTGTGAAAGGGTAAAGTTATGGTTTTCCTGTTTTATGTTTTGGAATATATCGGTTTTCGCAATCTAGTTCTTAAGCTCTAATTGTAAGCTATTTTTTGAGAAGGAAGGAGAAGCAAGGGAGAAGGAGAAGGCTTCATGTATAAAATTAAAGCAAACGTATTTCCAAGTTTTCTAATCATCCTATTAGGCTCAATCGACTGCATAACCACAGTTATAGGGGTCACATATTTTGGAGCAGCCGAACTGAACCCCTTTATGACAGGCATAGTCAGCACAAACATAATTGCGTTTTTGGCTCTGAAAATTTCTGCGACATTTCTGATTGGTTTCACCTACATTTTAGCTAAAAAAACCCTAAACAAATCAGTAGATAAGAATACTAAAACTTTCAAGTACTCAAACCGATTCATGAAAGTCGCCTATGCAGGCTTAACGATTTTCCTAATAGTCACCGTCATAAACAACCTAACAGTACTTTTAGCTTAAAATTCGGATTATAGCAAGATTTTCTAAAGAAGATTGCGCGGGATATCTTCTTGCGAGTCACGCCGTTGATTCAGACTTTTTTCATAAGAGTTTTTTACCAAAAAAGAGAATAAACAGAGTTTTGAAACGCAAATCAAATATTTAGGTGCCAAATAATCTAAAATAAAGCAGTAGCGAGAGTTGAAAATAAAGAAACGCTTAACTGTTGAAGCTTGAATATTAATGGGTTTAGAGGAGAAAAAAATGCCGTTCAACCTATTCCACAAAAAGAAACAGCCAGAACAGGAAACACCAGCCGTGACTCCTCAAGAAACCCAACCAGAAGCACCCATACAAACTCAAGAAGAAACACCCTCAGAACCAGCTACTCCCGCGATGGAACCAGTACAGGAACCAACAGCACAAACTTTAGAGCCACCCCAAGAAACCACTACACCTATCCAAGAGACCGCATCAGAACCTACCGAGCAAATACCAGCAGCCGTAGAACCCCCAAACAAAACCTACCTCAAAGCCATGCCTCTACGCGAATTATCAGACCTTGAAAGCATCAAGATCGAAGTAAAAAACGGTAACATCATAATTTTACGCGTAACACCCCTTGCAGGCAAAAGCATAGAAGATGTAAAGACCGCAGTTAACGAACTCTTCCAGTTTGCAGAATCCATAGGCGGCGACATCGCACGCTTAGGCGAAGAACGAGTAGTCATTTGTCCAAAAACAATAAGGATTTGGAGAGAAAAAACTCCAGCACCAGTTTCTAGCGAGCCTATGCCTTCAACAGCCTAATTTTTTAGATTAAACTATTTCTATTTTAAAGCAGTCGATAGGTTTCCAGAATAGCTGGAACAACAGTGTTTATGCCTACCTTGCTATCCATAAAGTTAGCAAAGTTCATAGTTTTCTGTTTTTCACCATGGACAACAAAAATGCGTTCAGGCTTAGGGTTCAAATGAGTCAAATAATTAACTAGTTGACGTCTGTCCGAGTGACCTGAAAAGCCTTCGATTGATGCAGTCTGCATTTTGACTGACAGAGCTGCCATTTTACCTTCATTATCCATCATGGTCACTTCGCCAACGCCTTTCTGGACACGTTTACCCATTGTTCCTTCAATCTGGTAGCTGACAAATATGATAGTGTTTCGCTCGTCGGCTGCCCAACTTTTGAAGTACTCAATTACTGGTCCTCCTTCAAGCATACCTGAAGTTGCCAGGACAATACATGGTTCACCGTCGATTATGCTTTGGCGGACGCTGGGGTGTTCAACTATGGTGAAGTAGTCGCTTTTGAATGGGTTAACTTCCTCGTGAAGAATACTGTGGCGAACTTCTCTGCCAAGGTATTCGGGGTAAGCTGTGTGAATAGCTGTAGCTTCGCTTATCATACCTTCGATGAAAACAGGAGCTTCCTTCATTAAACCGCGTTTCATGTAACCATCGATAATGAGCATTATTTCTTGAGCTCTTCCAACGGCTGGAACAGGAATGAGAACTTTGCCTTTACGTTCTAAGGTTTGGTTTATGATTTTCGTCATGGCTTCCTCAGCTTCAACCCTAGAGGGCATAAAGTCTTCAGTGCCACCATAAGTGCTCTCAGTAATCACAGTCTCTATACGTGGAAACTCGGTTGCCGCAGCTTCCAAAAGCATAGTAC
>CAWDBB010000009.1:0-305263 GCA_963800495.1 Candidatus Bathyarchaeota archaeon
TGGTGAGTGTAGTTGATGTTTCTGTTGCCTTTTGGGAGATTTTTTGTGCTCGGGTCTTTTTGGGTCCGCTTGACTGTTTTTTATTGCGTTCAACCAAGAGAAGTGCGACTATCACAACGATGACTATCAGAAGAATGGCGGCTAAAATCATGGGGTTCGACAGAAAGTTTGTAGGACCTTTTACTGAATTCGACGTTGGTGCTGCGGTAATTACTATCAATGGTGTAGCTGTTGGCGTGGGTAGATTCCACCACTGGTTGATTGAAGACGCATCGTAAGCAGAGACATGGGACTGCAGGTCAAGTTGGCTAAATCCAGTTTGCACTCCAGCTGGAAGTGTCAACATCTGGTTTGCTGTTACAGTAATGTTGTTGAACGTGTATTGGTCGACGAATATGACTGAGCCATCCATAACTTGGATTGTTGTTGAATCGTTGGAAACTGTCACAATGTAGTCGGTTCCAGCGCCCATTACCAATCCTTGAGGCACCTGAACTGGTCTTACGTTGCAGGTTCCATCTTGGGGCGAAATTTGTTCATGAACGTAGGCGATACCTGTGCCCAACAATAACGTTCCTTCAACGATTGCTGCACCTGTCAAAGCAATTGGAAGTGTCTCGCCCAAAATCAACATGCCAACGCCGATTTCTATGGGAAGCGTTATGGCGACTTGCCCGAACTCGTCAGATTCCACCCCAGTTTCAAAAGGAATTGAACCTGTGGTCGGTGAGGGCACGACAGTGTAAGTTATGTTTCCATTTAAAGAATCAGTTTGCGGTTGAAGATATAGCCATCCAGCATCGGAGTTTGCTCCCAAATACAGGGTTCCTCCATTGTCAGGATAGTTGAAAATCACCATTCCATCTCCGCCTGTTTGAATTTCTGTTCCCGTGCCGATGGAGCTTTGGGTGGTGACTGCTGCGCCGGTTTCTGCAAAAACCGCTGACCCCTGGACCTGAGAAACGCCTGTTAATTGGTCTGATGTAGGTGGAGCGGGCGCCGGGGTTGGAGTCGCAGTTGGCGCTATCGTGGCAAAAGGAGGCATAGTGGCTGATGAACCATCTCGTAGCACAATTATTCCGTTTGTGTCAGTTGTTTCGGAGGGTCCAGTTAATGTTGCAGTTATGATGTCGGTGGTGAAGGTTCCAGCTAGATGTTCCCCGTTTCCGGTACTTGAACCCAACTCGTCAGCAGTAAAGCTTGCGCCGGAAACTGTCCCGCTAAACACAATTTGATTAAACCCAACAATAGGAACACCGCCATAGCCATATTCATTCAAGTACGCCGGATCTGTAACCGAACTTAACTCATCAACATTCAACACTATACTTAGCGAATTGCCGCTTTGAGTTATCGTCATTGTATACTTTACGCTTACATCATTCATCCGCATGGTTGGGTCAAAAGAATCCATTTCATAGTACTTTTCAGGGATAGCGTTTTTCCATATTCCAGTTAAATCTCTAGCAGGTGTTAGAGCATCCAGCGGCGCTATCAGTACCGCAAGCAGCAATAGACCCACTATAATTGGTGTAATAATTTTGAAGCTGATGAGTTTTATTTTTTGCATATGGATTCTCTCTTCCATTCAAGCGCGTTACCGACTTTATTATTAACCTTTCAGGAGCCCTACTCAATAGTACTAATCAGCAGCTTAACTTGTGAATCTGTTTAAAAATAGAGTTTGCACTTAAGGCAAAACAAAGAATAAATGTGTTGGACTTTTTTTTATATCGATATTCAAGACGACGATGTTGTCGTTGTTGCTAAGTCTTTTCGCTTCCAAAATAATTCTTATTGTTATTTTTTTGGCAAAAGTTCAGAAAGCTCAGCAGTTGCTACACATACTGTGCTGTCGGCGGCACCGTAATAAATTAGAAGTTGGTTATCCATCATAACTTGTCCACAGCTGAAAACTACGTTAGGGACTTTTCCATAGCGTTCATAATCTTCTGTCGGAGTAAGAATTGGTTCTTTCGAGCGGTAGAGCACTTTCTCAGGGTCGTTTTTATCCAGTAGGGCAACGCCCAACGAGTAGACTCTGTCCATGCTTACTCCATGATAGATCAGTAGCCAGCCTTCGTTTATTAAAATTGGCGGTCCTGCAGCGCCTACTTTCCATGAATCCCAGCTATTCTCTCGAGTACCTAGAATATATTTTAAGCCGTACCAGCGATTAAGATCGTTAGAGCGAGCGATGCAAAGGTCAGGTTCTAATCTGTGAAACATTACATAGTCGCCGTGTATTTTCTGAGGAAATAGAACTGCATCTTTATTGTGTATTCCTGGAAAAGCCAAAGTTCTTTCACCCCAGTTCCATTTTCTAGCTAAAAAATCATCCACGTTTATGGATGTTAATGCGATTTGGTATACTTGATGTTGAAAGTGGGTTCCAAAGGCTGTATAAGCCATAACTAATGAATTGTCAAATAGAGTTAGACGGGGATCCTCGCAACCTTGGCATTCGATCTCATTTGTTGGGCTGAAAACTGGTAGGGGTAAACGTTCATCTATGTTGTAGCCGTCCGAAGAAGCTGCTAGTCCTAGGCGTGAAATGTTATCTGTGCCCATTGCTCTGTATAGAAGGTGGACCCGGTTGTTAGCGGCAAAAGCTGCTGCATTGAAAACTAAGCTTGATTCCCAAACATGTGTGCCTATAGGCTCAAGTATAGGATTATGCGCGTACCTTATCACAGTTCTTTCTCCCCGTGTCATCTCTTTTGCAGTTACAGTTCACAAAGTTCATTTAATATGTGTCTAACAGATATCAACCCTACAAGTTTTCCACCTGTGGTTATCACGGGTAGATGCCTAATCTTATGAAGTTTGATAATGTTTTTTGCTTCTTCAAATGTGGAGTCTTCGTTAACTGTAAAAGGATTTTTAGTCATAATTTTTTCTAAAGGTGCATCTAAAGGCAAATTTTGAGCTACAACTCTTATGGCATCTCGCTCAGTGAAGATGCCTATGCATTGCTGAGTATCGTCGACAACCACTATGGATCCAATGTGCCTTTTGAAAAGGACCTCAATAGCTTCCTTCACAGGGACGTTTCCGTAAGTGGAAACTACTTCTTTTAACATTAAATCCCTAGTCATCATATCAATTGATCTCCATCTTTAATCAGAGTTTCCGAATTAATAAATGAATGAAAAGATTGTTTTGACTCAATGAATCGCCAACCTTCACGTTTGGGAACTGGTTTTTAAATTGCCTTTAATAGTTTATCCTGTTGTTTTAGCTCTTCTAGATTTAGACGCGCTTGTAAATAGGCTAATGTGGCCTCAGCACCTTTGTTCTGGTTTAATCCTTGGGGTGTTATGCCGTCGCAGCAGCTCCCGTTTTCGGGGTCGTATACCATTAGTCCTTTCAAGTTCCCGCCCAAAAACCATTCAAATGCTTGGTAAGCTGCATCGAGATAGCTTTTTTCGCCTGTGTTTCTATAAGCGGCGATTGCCGCTTCGGTTGTGCATGAGGCTTCGATGGATTGTTGGTCGTAGATTGCCCGCTCAGATCCCTTTCTGTACCAACCACGATTTCCTATAGGAACGAATACGTTATTTATTGTTTGAATGTTTGTTAGAAATTTCATGGATTTTACTGCTGTTTCCAGGTATCTTCTTTCTTTTGTGGCTTCGTAAGCCAAAAAGAGTGAGTGGGGTAACCGTGCATTAGAATAAGTTAGGGAGGATTCGAACCACTCCCAATCTTTTGAGGATTCAACTGCAAATTGGTTAGTCAGCTTATCGGCGAGTTCTTTGATGTTCAGTTTGACATTTTTATCTTCACGATAGGCTTTCTGATAGTGAAACAACCCCAAAATTGAGTATGCTTGTGCTCTTGGTGATGTGAAGCTTGGTGACCATTTGAAAACTTTATCAAATACTTCTTTAGCGAGAAGTTTTGTATCTTGTGGCAATTTTGAGTTCAAACAATATCCGCATGCCCAGATTGTACGGCCCATGCAATCTTCGGATCCTATTTCATCTGTAAGTTTGCGGTCATAGGTGAGGTAGTTGAACATTTTGCCGTCAGCCCTTTGCATATAAAACAGCAGGCTTAGATAGGTTCCAATGAGTTTCTTAACTTTTTCATCGTTAAACAACATGAAATAGTTTGTACATGCAATTAGAGCTCTTGTGTTGTCGTCTGTTGTGTACCCTTCTTTTTTATTGGGTGTTGCGTATTTCGAGTGTTGGAGCATTCCAACATCGTCTGTTAACGCTTCAACAAAATCTAGTTTTATGGGAAAAATTGTCAACTTAGCTTCACTCGGTCTCAGTTAAAGATTTAATGCGTTTTGCATATTTTTTTGCCACGTTTTTCCAGAGGAATTGTCTACTATATTTGTAAGCTCTTTTTTGCATTTGCCCGCGGAAGTTATCGTCTAAGAGTCGGTTTATACCTTCTGCAATTGAGGTGGAGTCCTTAAATTTGCATAGTATACCTCTATCGTTAGCTAAAACTTCTTGGGCATGGTAATAAGGAGTAGATACCACAGCTTTTCCGGCGCCAAGGGCATAGATAAGTGTGCCACTGCTGATTTGGTTTGGGGAAATGTAGGGAGTTAAGTAAATGTCTGTTGCCTGAAGAAATTTTATGAGTTCGCGTTTAGTAATGAATCTGTTTGTGAACCTGACGTTTTCTTCCAATCCGAGTTCACTGACAAGCCTTGTTAGTTCATTTCGGTATTTTTCGCCTTCATGTTTTCTGACTTCAGGGTGGGTTTCTCCGATGATGAGGTAAATTATTCGTGGTTCTCTTTTAATAACCTCGGGAAGAGCTTGAATAGCGTATTCAATTCCTTTGCCGCTGCTTATTAGTCCAAAGGTGGATGCAACCAGTCGATCTTTTAGGCCTAATGACTCCTTGATTGATTTGCCTTTTGTGCAATCAACACTTGGGCAACCATGTGGAATCACAACACATTTCTTGCAAGGTATTCCTTGTTTTTTTAACATATCGATTGCGGCATGAGCGATTACAATGACCGCTTCGCTTCTTTCAATGATGTATTTTAGGACTTCAATAGCTTTTTTATCAAAATCGGGTTGCACGGTGTGAAGAGTGGTGATGACTGGTTTTTTGACATTTTCTAAGAAGAGCTTGAGGTGTTCACCGTAGTCACCTCCGAAGAGGCCGAACTCATGTTGGATAACTACCAGCTGAATATTTGACGAGTTAACGTATTCAGCTGCTTTAACGTAGTCTTCGGCATCATCGCGTTCAATTATCCATTTGACATGCCTGTCGTAGTCGTAAATCGCGCCTTTTTCGTTTATGGCAATAATAGACTGCTTAAATCCTTCTAAATCAGATACTGCATCAATTAGGTCTTTTGTGAAGTTTGCAATCCCGCATTCTCTTGGAGGATAACTGCTCAAATAGGCAATGCGTTTTGCTTCATTATTCAAAATAAGTTTTTGCATATTACATGAGCTCGCTTTTTATTGTTTATTATCCCCAAATTCCCTTTCTTGCAACTTTGAGACTGCCGATATTTCGGAATCAATCATCCTTTAGTTTTCAGCGAAGAATTAAGTCAAGGATATTTTCTGGTTTTGAGGACTGAAGCGTTACTTTTCTTCACCTAATACTAAGTATCCGACCTTTATGTCTGTTACCTCAATTTTTATGACCTTTTTTATTCAGAAAAGGAGATGATTACTTCCCTGATTTAGTTGTTGATGTATCTATTTTCAAAATTTTTAAGGAAAACGAAGAGCGTATGAGCGAAATATATGAAGGCGCTTCAAATGTTCCTTTAACTTGGGTTGGTTGTGACTGTGATGCCCCAGTCACTGAGGTTAATATCCTATTCTTCACATACTATAGTTGAACAATATTATCGAGGTGGGCTGTTTGAAATTGAAATTAAGTGGGCGATGTCCCTGCGGTTATTTTTTTGATACGTTTAATGATGCTAACGCTGCCATTGATGAGATAAGGTTGCATTTTGAACGCGTACATAAGAATCTTCTTCCTTTTGGAATTACTGACGATGAAGCGTTGGCTCTATTGAAAAAAGAGACATCGCATAAGAAACGTAATGTTTCTTAAGCGATTTTTTATCATAGATTAATGTGATTTCGGGAACTGTTGCACTGAAGGCAAACACGCTCCAAATGAAACTGCTTGCTGTTTTGAAAGTATCTAATTTACGCGCCCCAGAAAATGTAAGTAAAGTATGTTCAAACCGGTGTTTAGCGCACATTAGGTCGATTCATTGCGGTTTTAAGATATTTTGATGCCTCTTTAATGGTTATAATCCAACTTCACGAGCTAAATTTGCCAATTCAACTTCCAGAACAAATGTGGTAGTTACACGTCAGTCACATTGCTTTATGTTTCTGGCTTAGAATATTGACAGTACAACGATTTGAGAGCTGAATGAAATTGATGAATAAAGATATGGATAATTTGGCTGCGGCGCCGAAGGTTCTAAATGAGAATGACAAAGTGCGGATTCTAAAGGTAGTTTTCAAGCCAGGTGAGGTTGCTAAGATGCATCATCATCCCGATCACGTCGTTTACGCAATAGAAGGCGGCAAGTTGAGTATTACTTCTGGAGGAAAAACTCAAGAGTCGGAAATCAACACTGGCTCGGCGACTTTCTTTGAAGCTCAGGACCATGAAGTGAAAAATATCGGAAACACAACGATCGACCTCATAGTCACAGAGCTAAAAAAGTAAAACTTAACCTTCTTGTTTGAAGACTCTGAAAATTTGCCTGCCACTTTTTTATTGGTAAGTGTCCCGCAAAGTTCGCTGATCTTGGAATGGCCAAGGCCCTAAAATTTTTTGCTCAAAATTTTTGAGCCTTTTTGAACAGTCCCAGAGGGAACGCCAGGGGGTCTTTCAAAATTTGGGCTCATCAAGATTGTCCTGTTTTAAAGATGGTTTAAGCTACTTAGCGATTGTTTGATTCAGGGAGTCAATCAATTTGTTAATAAAACTTTTCTCTTTAATTGGAAATGAATCTAAAATTACATAAATAGAAAGAATAATTGGGGTGTTATTGTGCCATGCCTATCACAACTCGTTATATGAAATAAGACAATATATTTCTACAAAGAGTTGGTCGCAATGACAAAGAACCAAGAAATTAACTTCACGTCGGACCAAGAAAGAAAAATTAAGTCCACACAAGTTAAAAAAGGGATGCCTACTATCAGATGCATATGCGGCATGAGGATTTTAGTAGTTCCAGATTTGAAAGCTATGAACCGCTCCATCAAAAATCATTTGGCTGAACACCAACGAGCGGATTATTCTTCAGTGCATGACTCATTGGAGTCTTTTTTAACGGAGCGGATTTTGATAGCTGCAAGCAAAAGAAATCTTCCAAATGTTAGTTAGCTGAGAAAGCTTACAAAGATCCCAAATCAGGGGTAAAGTCGAAAAGGATAGGTATCCCTGATTTTTGGAATCCTTCAGAACTGATAGGGAAACGCCTTTTAGTTCTTTAACGGTAAAACAATTTGCGGTTCTTTATGCACATAAACAGTTTTCGTGTAGTATCATTTGCCTGCATATTTCTAGTTTCTAGCTTGGTTTTGATTCCATTTGCCAGCGCTGACTGGGCAATGTTTCGTGGAAACCCATCTCACAGCGGCGTTGGAGTAGGCAATCAGGTGATTTCTCCTAAGCTTCTCTGGAACTTCACCACTGGCAATGAGGTCTATTCGTCTCCCGCTGTTGTAAGCGGCGTAGTCTACATCAGTTCCGCCGACGGTAAGCTTTATGCGTTGAACGCTACCAACGGCACCGAACACTGGAATTACGTTACCACAGGTTCTATTTCCCCTCCAGCCGTGGCTAACGGAGTCGTCTACGTTGGCTCGTTGGGTAACGTTTATGCTTTGAACGCCGCTACCGGCGAAAAACTCTGGAATTACACTTCTCTCTACGCTTATTCGTCGCCCACAGTTGTCAATAACGAAGTTTACATAGGCTCGTATGATAACAACGTTTATGCATTAATGGCAACCAAAGGCGTCCAATTGTGGAATTACACTACCAACGGACAGGTAGCTTCGTCTCCTGCAGTTGTAGCCGGCTCAGTCTACGTAGGCTCCTATGACCACAATGTTTACGCTCTGAACGGTACTGACGGCGCAAAACTTTGGAATTACACAACAGGCGGAGGGGTTGATTCTTCTCCTACATTTGTTAAAGGAGTAATCTACATCGGATCCCAAGACGGCAACGTTTATGCTTTAAATGCCACTAACGGCTCTAAACTTTGGAGCTACCAAACCAGCGGTGCGGTTGATTCTTCTCCCGCAGTTATCGACGACTCAGTCTACATTTGTTCTTCAAGCGGGAACGTTTTTGCTTTGAATGCTTCTAGTGGGGTTGAACTTTGGAGTTACGTAACAGGCGGTTCTGTTGCTTCCTCGCCTGCGGTCGTTAGCGGTGTAATTTATTTGGGCTCGGAAGACGGTAATGTCTACGCTTTGAACGCTGTAAATGGAACTACTATGGAGTTTCTCTACCAGAGGTGGGGTTGATTCTTCTCCTGCTGTGGTTGACGGTATAATCTACATCGGCTCAAATGACGATAGCATTTATGCTTTGGGCGTCATGTCCTCAACATCTCCTTCACCTGTATTTTCTAGCAATCTATTCATCGTAATTGGGGCAGTGGTTTCAGTCGTTATTGTTTTCATGATAGCTTTCTTAATTTTTAGAAAGAAACCGAAAAATAAGCAATAAAGTCCATAATCCTAAGCAATTTGGAAAGACAATGTAGCCTTCATCTGATGGGTTGTAGAGTTTTCAGAAAAATGCGTTAATTATTTCGAATTTTTATAGTTGAAAAATAACTTATAATAGGGGAGCATTTGCCTACGCATACGCCTTTTGGTTCGGAAGAAGTTCTGGAAAAAGAGAAACAGGCTCTAGAAGTAATAAGAGCGTGCCGAACAGACCAAGGCTTCAACGCCAGCACTCAGCTTTATCATCAACTTTGGCTAAGAGACTTGGTTTACTCGGAAGATGCATTGCTAAGACTTGGATTCCAAAGAGATGTTGAAAATCACTTTTCTGAATTTATAGCATTGCAGCGCCCCACCGGGCAGATGCCAACAGTCATTGATTACGGAGTAAGCAAAGTGATTCGTCAAAGATATCAGCGCTGCCCATCTGATGCAGAAATTTTGTTTGTCATTGGAATGAATAAGCTCGTAGCTGTTGGGTGCGACGAGTTTTTTGATGAAAATTTGGAATCCGTGAAATTATGCGTTGCCTTTATCGAGAATAAGCTGGATTCGCATAGATTTATTCCTGGTATGGATTGGAGGGATGCAATGCCCGTCTACATAGGGAAGTACCTTTTGGCAAACCAGATGCTATTGGCTGATATGTACGAATTGCAAGGAAACTCGCAGGCGTCGAATTTAGTTAAGGAAAATGTGAACAAGCTCTTTTATTGCGGAGATTTAGTTTGGTATGCAGATTCCATACATTGGAGTGGAAATGAGCTAAAGATGGATCGTCACTTTGACTCCCTCGGTAATGCACTAGCAATCCTCAATGGAACAGCTTCAAAAAAAGTATCAGAAGGCATACTTAAGGGCTTTAATGTTGCAAAAACCCCTTTCGGCTACAAAAACATCATGCCCTACTACGTAATCAACAGAGAGAAGGCATTGGCTACATGGTACAAGACATGTCGAGTACCGTTTGCAGTATTCCTCAGAAATAGGACTGGCAAATACCAAAACTCAGCGATATGGCCATTTGTCGAGATAAGAGTGATTGAAGCATTAAGAAAACTTCAAGCCAGAAACGAAGCTGATGCAGCAACCAACATTATGATTAAACGCCAGGGCTTCAACGAGTTGTACGATCCAACAACTGGAGCGCCGGAAGGAAGCGATGGGCAGCTTTGGACAGCAACGGCGGAACTTGAGGCGATTAATTATTTTAACAATTTATAACCAAATTGCAATGCAAACGGGGTAGAGTCGAATAATTGCGAATGTTATGGCCACGAATTAATAATATTGGCTATGATGCTCCCAAATTAGTTCTCAATGGTATTCTTCTGAATAATTGACATCTAAATAGAGGTCTTCGAAATCCACCTTAAAGTATCCTAGAAAAACTATCTTTAAAAATTCGCGAGGTTCAATATGAATATGCTCAACTATTATCATCCCATCTTTCGTACTCAAATCTAATCTCGGATTGGTACGTTTATTATCTAAAACCTTAACGTTGTCAAGTTTACCGTTAACGTCTAAGTTAATAGCTAATGGTTCTTTATTAACATCTGTATCAATACACAAACTTCCCTCATTTTTGATAGTTAGAGAGATCTTGTTACAAAAATAGATTTTACCATAACGTCTTGAATAATCTCTATCCTTCCAAGGCTCTCTCTGTGCTTCCCCCTTCACTCTCAGCAATTGGTTGTCATAAACAATTGTGGAAGCTAGGTCTTTCTTCTGCTTCTTAGTCCTAACGTTTCCAACAACAACAGCTATTAATGGTATTACCATGCAAGAGACAAGTACGCCCAATACTATTGGTGATATTGCTATTGGAGAGTTCCCCCTTGACTTATATTCATTCTAATCTTTTAGCAACATTGATCTATTCTGTTTAAGAATTTTGGGATCCATCTAATGGTCCCAAATTAGTTTTTAGTGTCATTAAATAGCTCTATTCTTACTTTCATAATTTCATTTTATTGTTGCTTGATTCGTTATCAGCAAATAATGCAAGCTTCAATAATGAAAGATTACTTCTAAAGTTCCTTGCCCCCTACTGGGTTGAGAAGAACTGAAGGCATAACATCTTTTAACAAAATAATAGAGCTTTGCACTCAAGGATAAGTCTTAAATTTGAATAGCAGAAAATAGGAGAGGTAAGGGACTTTAATGAGTAAAAATTCAAGTACAGAGATTATAGAAAACAATGGAAAGCAAATCAAAGAGAAATATGGTGTAGAAGTCTATCGCTTGTTTCATGGTTTATCATGCACTAAGTTAGACAAAGAACAAGGATATTTCCTGCTTACGTTAATGGATGAACTTTTAAAAGTTAAATGATTGATATTGGGGAGCAAACTATAACAGAATTAGGCTCTAAATCAGTAACAGTGGCGGGCGGGGAGGGATTTGAACCCTCGACCCCCAACTTAGGAGGCTGGTGCTCTATCCGTACTGAGCTACTCGCCCAACTATTCTTTAAAATGGTGGCTGATTCTATTTGACCATTTTGACCTTTATTATGACCTAGGTCAATTAAGCCTTTATTGCTATCAGATAATTGAGTTTGAGATAAAGTTTCTCTGTGATTCAATAACTCTTTATCTGCATAAACCTTGGATTGTTGATGATAGTAGCATTTCTTAGTTGTGGCATCTTTGTGTTTTACTCTAAAATATCTAGCTTCACCTTTACTGTTGTAGAATATTTTGCAGAGAATCCTCATATTACAGACTTAACACAAAACCTTACGTACACATCTTATCTTCATTCTTGACCAATCCCTCAGTTGGGGGACCTGACTGGTCAACTTTAGATATAAAAACCTCTAAAAGAAGATCTTTAAAGTAAAATGTAGAAAAAGAAAAAAAGTTAGCTGTTTTTAAAAAACTCTAAAATCTTCTTATCTGTCTTCTTCATTTCCAGATTTACACTATTTAGTCTTTTTCTTAAGGGTTCTATCGTCTTCAGCTTATCAGATGGTATTGTTACAACATTATCCACAGTTAGAGACTCATATAATCTAAGAATCTCATGTTCCATCTCAAACTTCTCAGCACTTAAGGTTTTATACTGTTTGAGCAATCGGTTGAAATCATCCTTAGCTATTTTATTCATTCACAATTCACCAGTACAAACAAAGTTTTAGTTTGTTTGAATATTTGAATTTTTAGAAAATCCACCTAAACATGCAATATAGATAATCCTGGGAATAAATGTGCAAATCAGCTTAAGCCAACTTTCCATCAGTTTTAGATGATTAGATTAAGAAAGGGTATTGGGTAGGATTATGCAATGAAAATTGATTGGTTGACCGTAACTTTGAAGTTATGGTGGCATCGTTCGCAAGTAAAGGCTTGAATAGTGAAATTGTAATTTTTCAGTTCTCTGAAAGGTTTGTTAACTTCTTTGCCGCAACTGGGACAGTGAGCCATTTTTGCATCAGTCGTTCTCCTTTAGATTCGTTGAGAATATGAGCATTATGAATTCAGAATATGGTCTAATGTTCAATTCTTCACTGAAGGCAAATATGTTTTAAGTACGCTAAAGGCGCCCGACAGTTTCATCATGTATACTCTATTCTTTCGCTGCAAAGTTTTGTTGATTTGCAGAGTTCATGAAGCCGATATTTCTTTGTTGTACGTGTCTTATCTGTGAATGGGCAGAAGAAAACGTACTGCGAGGACTTTTTGTTTGAAAGTTACTTTTTTCGCCTGTACATGATAGGCACCATCCAATAAAAAATGGAAAAGCAAGAAAAGGTAACATGACGATTTTTCGAACTCTATTCGGTTTCGACAAATCTATTCCCCTCTATAAGTAATTGTTATTAAACTTAAAATAAGACTTTTTGAGAAGTGGACTTCGCTACTTTGTCAATTCCAATAACCTACATCAAAAACGTGGATTTCTGGAGAAGAAATCAAACAATATACATTGATTGATTTTTTGTTACTTTGAAGTTATGGTGACATTTTCTACAATTGTATGCTTCAATTGTAAAGCATTGATTTTTTAGTACACTTGAAGGTTTTTCAACTACTTTTCCACAGCTAGGACAGTGCGTCATTTGCATCAGTCTCCTTGTTTGTTGCAAAAGCTTTTGAATATTATGAATCCAAAATAAGTATCAAGGAGTTGAGCGCAAGGCACTTTGCTTAGAATCCATTGTTTTAATGTTATCAATTTTAGAACATCAAAATAGTGAAATCCAGAAAAAAAACAAAATTCTTTGAAATGATAGGAGAGTCGGTTGAGTCTAAACCTCACAAATGGCACCGCCTAATCGGAAAAGCACTTACTACTCGCCTCCTTGATGTTATCTCAGCAGCGTTTTAGCAGTTACTTAGCGACCAATACTGCGTGTCACCGTGAAGCGTGTTCCTCAACCGGCATTAAGATACAATCTTTTGATCAAATATATTGATTTGTTGGCTCACAGAGCCGCCAACAGAAACAGGTGAAACGTTTTACTTTCTAAATTTTGCTGTACGATTAGCTATTATCGTGGCAATTGCGCCCGCTGCTACGCCGCCATCAATGTTAACTACTGCTAACCCCAAAGAGCAGGATTGAAGCATAGCCATTAATGCACTCAAACCTTTTTCGCCAAAACCGTAGCTGTTAGAGGTTGGAACAGCAATCACTGGAACATCAACCAACCCTGACACCACCGAGGCCAATGCGCCCTCTCTTCCTGCCACGACCACAACTACATCCACATCTTCAGATAGGACCTGTTTTAAAGGTTCAAGTAACCTATGGATCCCTGCTACTCCAACATCGTAAGTTGAGTAAACAGTGCAACCCATCTCTTGGGCAATAATTTTTGCTTCTTCAGCTACCGGGATGTCTGAGGTTCCCGCTGTTAAAATCGCGATTTTTCCGCCAGTGGGAGTCATGACGAAATTTTTCATTTTTATAACAGCCATTCTGGCTTTATCATTAATCTCCAGTAAAACCTCGCTGGAAAATGCTTCTTTAATCGCTTGCATATGCTCACTTGAACATCTGCTGACAATTACTCTTCCGTTCTTTGTCAGCATTCTTTTGGAAATTTCAGCGACGTCCTCTGCTGTTTTGCCTTCTGCCAAAATAACTTCGGGGATACCCTTCCGCAGTTCCCGGTTTCCATCAAGCTTTGCAAAGCATCCAACTTCATCTACGGCAAGCATCTTTAACAATTTTTCAGCTTCAGAAGGCGAAATCTGGTTTGAAGCAACTTTATCTAAAACTTCTCTTAACGATGGCATAAACAGACAATATTTAAAAAACGCAACTTAATATATCTATTATGTTTGCTTGCTTGAAACAGTTTTTGTGATAGATTATGGTTGAACCCAAAAAAGTTCTTGTAATTGATTGTCAGGCTTCCGGGGTTGCGGGAGATATGGTTCTTGGGGCGTTAATTGATCTTGGAGCATCCGTCGACAAGATTACCGACGCCATAAAATCACTGGAGAACCCCGAAAATGGCTATGAAAACATCAAAATCGACATTGCGGAGGTGATGCGGGGAGAATTCAAAGCTACCCAAATCAACGTAACATCAAAATCTACCCACAAAAGGCATGGAAGCGAATTAATCGACATAGTGGAAAAAGCCGTAGGTAACCTTGCGCTTTCGGAGAAGGCTAAACAATTTGCTTCAAACGTCATCCATTCGCTTATTGGCGCAGAAGCGGATTTGCATAAAACCTCTTTTGATGATTCACATTTGCATGAAGTGGCGATGGTTGATACTGCGGCAGAAATTCTTGGTTGTGCTGTTGCGATGGATGATTTGGGTTTGTTTGATTCAAAAATTTATTCTACCCCTGTAGCGGTTGGCGGTGGAACATTCAAGTTTTCACACGGCACGGTTTCAAGTCCTGCACCAGCGACATTAGCTATTCTTCAATCAAAGAATTTTCCCTTCCAAGGCGGACCTATTGAGGCTGAACTCGCAACGCCGACGGGCGTTTCCATTTTGGTAAATTTAGCTGAGGAAGTTAATCGTTTTTACCCTCGTATGGCACCGTTGAGGATAGGTTATGGCGCAGGAACCAAAGAGTTTGCTCAGATGCCCGCAGTTCTTAGACTTACAATAGGCACCTCCATCGACAATGAAATTGTTAAAGATGAAATAGCAGTTTTAGAAACCAACATCGACGACGCCACAGGAGAAGTCTTAGGCTACACAATTGACAAATTACTCCAAGAAGGAGCAAAAGACGTATCCATCACCCCAATGGTTACAAAGAAAAACCGTCCAGGACAAATCATAAAAGTTATCGCTGACCAAAAAGACGTACCTCACCTCTCAAGCGTACTCATCGCTGAGACAGGAACCCTCGGAGTTCGAGTTTACTATTGCGAGCGACACATCATTGCCCGAGAATTGCACTCTATTGATTTGCCCATTGGCGGAACCAAAGAAACCATCAAGCTTAAGATTTCAAAAAATAACAACGGAGAAATCATCCGTATTAAACCAGAATTTGACGACCTTAAGCGGATAGCGGAAAAAACCAAGAAACCTCTAAGAGAAATCTCTGACCTTGCCATTTCTAAAGCTCGGGAAATGCTGTAATCGGTGGTTTGCATGGAAGTTTTGAACCATAAACTTGAAACGCTAAAGTCGTTTGTTCGCGAAAAGGGCAAGGATGGGGTGGTGATTGCTTTTTCTGGGGGTGTGGATAGTTCAACTTTGGCGGCGGTTAGTCAACAGGTTTTGGGTGGGCTAGCAGTGGCTGTTATTGCCAAGTCTCCAACGTACACGTCTGAAGAATTGCAGGATGCTAAAAAAATTGCTATAGAAATAGGCATCAAACTGTTTATTGTAGAAACCAACGAGTTAGAAAACCCAGATTTCAACAAAAACCCCGAAAACCGCTGTTATTACTGCAAAAAAGAATTGCTCACAAACCTAATTGCCTTTGCACATGAACTTGGGTTTAAAGCGGTGTTTGAAGGCACAAACTTCAGCGATCTGAGCGATCACCGACCCGGATTCAAAGCTGTTCAAGAAGTCAAGGATGTCTTTAGTCCTTGGATGCTCAATGGATTCACTAAAAATGAGATTCGCCAAGTTGCCAAACAGATGCGACTTAGTGTGCATGATAAGCCTGCGTTGGCGTGTTTAGCGTCAAGAATACCGTTTAACCAGCAAATCACCGCGGAAAAGCTAAACCGAATCGATAAAGCAGAGCAAGCAGTTAGAAAGATTACGGGGGTTAGAACGGTTCGGGTTAGAGACCACAATGGCTTAGCCCGAATAGAGGTCGCTAAAACTGAAAGAGCCCTCATTTGCAGTATGGAGGTTTTGGATAAGGTGGCGATTGAGTTGAAGGCGTTGGGGTTTGCGTATGTGACTTTTGATTTGGAAGGTTACTGTTCAGGTAGCATGCTAAAAACGCTAAATCCAACCTCATAATACCAAAGCACAACATCAATCTCCAAACAAAAAACTTAAACAATACCACGTAGATGTATCGGTGCTGGTGCCGGGGTATCCGAGCCAGGTCTAAATAGGTGGCCAGATAACGATTTACACCTAAGATATGGAGGAGGACTTAAGATCCTCTGGCGCAGGCCTTCGTGGGTTCAAGTCCCACCCCCGGCACCATTATAGTAAAAAACACTGGGCTTTGTCCTGGCGATTAAATTTTGCTTATTTTGAAATTGGTACTCCACAATTAAGTAAATTTTATATAACTGCCCAGTTTAAGATCAAAGATAAGTAAACCTGAAAATCGGGTTGAAAACTTTTTCCAAAAAGTGTCTCACATGGAGGTTAAATTATCGTGATCTCAAACATTTCTAATCAAGCAGGGACGAAACTTTCCAGAAACGTCATCATACTTGTCATAGTTTTGATTGTGAACGTCGTTATAATCATCCTCTTAACTCCAATTGGCTTTGAGACCCGCCCCCAATCCGACTTAAAGCCCTTAGGTTACATCGCGATTGCCACCATTTTTGGCGGTCTCGCACTGGACATAGCGTCAATCGGACTTCTCTTCAAAAGAGTTAGAGTTAGATTAGCATCAAGTTTGGCAATCGTTAGCTCTGTTGCTTTCTTTTTGATCATTTCCGTAGATCGAACCGGATCCTTTTTCTCGGTGCCGATCCCTCCTGCAATTAATACCCTCGAATACCTCTTAATTGCCTTACTAATCGTAACTCTCTTTATAGCGTCAGTTGTCTACAGAGGAAGTAAGCCTGCTTCAAACAAATGAATTTTGTCGAATACCAAAAATGGAAAAATATTGAGCGCCTTAAATTGATTAAACGATATTACTTCTAACTGAAGGTAGCAAGCAAGTTACTTTTACATCAATAGATCAAGGAGAAAAAAGATGAGAAGAGACAAATCAGAGATAGATTCCAAAAGTGATATTGACGAGTTTATCCATCTTGCTCAACGATGGAGCAACCTCCATAAAAGATTACTGAACACTTTGGCGAGGCTACCTGAAGAAGTCTACCAATTCACATTACAGAAAATTTCCTTCCACGCAGGTCAAAGCCAAACTATTCAAGTAAAAGATATAAACAAACCCTATATGATAATTCTAAAAAGAACAGATTCAGAATCCTTAATAGCACATGAAATAGCCCATGCCTATCTCAACTATACCCAAACAAAATACAAGCCGTATGATCAAGAAGCTGAAGCCGACGAACTTAGAAAGAAATGGGGTTTTAAGAAAAAACAACTCTGCCAAACTTTCCCTAAAGGGTGTCTTAATTGCTTTAACCCTCACTGTTCCGAAAGCAAATCAAGAAAAATATGTTAACAATTTTTTCAACTACCGCTTTTGACCTTAGCAGTTGCTAATCAATTGTAAAGGAACATGCAGCAAAGAAAAAGTAATGCCTTTCGAGGGTTCAATTTTCTATTAGATTTTGTCAATCAGCGCTATAATTGGATAGAGATCGTTTAAACTCTTTGATATTTCACCAATCAGGCCCTTGACTATATAGGTAAAATCTTCGGGTCTTCTATGAATTATCTTACCAATTAAATACCTGTTCGCCGTCAAGGGGGTTCCTTCAAGCTGCTTCGTTTCTTCAATAACTTTCTCTAAATCAATCTTAGTAGAGCCATACAAAGTAAGAGCCCATTGAAGAGATTGAATATTTCTAATGTGATGAAACCAAAAAGTGTCACACAGGCAATATCCCATATCTTTACGATTAAGAGCCTCAAGTTCATTCATTAAATTTCCATTCAAAAGCAATTCATAATATTTTTCTCTATACTTATGAGCCTGAGTCCCAAAATTCAAACCTATCCTAACATCCATCGGTGTAAAAGACACTCCAATGCTTGCCCTGTCAATGTATCCTCTATCATCAGATGTTTCACTCGTAACAAAAGGAACCCATATTCCACCAGTATTAGGAGCGAAACCAGATATTTGCGCTCTCTTCAATGGCACTGACAATCTCTTTTCTACTTCCCTCTGGATAAAGGGACATTTCTCATAGAGTTGGTCGAGATTATCAAAATCCGTTTCAACAACCTCAAACTTCTGGTCTTCTGCATATTCTGTTCTGAGAGTTACAATTTCTTTGAATGTTCTTTTTTTGAGTTCTTCATTTCTATTTATTCCAGCTTCAGTGCAGAGGAAAAGCAGGATTTCTTGAGCTTTAAGATTAGTTTTATCTGAGGTTATTTGACTTCGGGTTTGCATTAGGGCGTCATGAAAAGCTACATACTCGATTAGTTCATTGGCTAAAGTAGGGTTTATCATACTTTTTTGCTGTAAGAACCGAACCACTTCATAAATTCGCATCTCTCGCACATTTTCTTTCTGAAATTTTGGATATTTTAAACCTGTTTGGACTAAAACTCTTTCGAAGGTAAGTGCACAAAGGTATTCGAATAGATTTTGTGGTCCAATCCTATACTTCTTGAAATTTTGAATTGCCAAGATATAACGAATCATATCCAGTGTGTCTTTGTCAAATTCAAAAACTGACAATATCTGACTCTCCTTCAGAATACTCCTTTCAGTTGATACCTCTAACTTTGAAACCTTTTCGGCGATAAAATGATCTTAGTCATGGCAACTTCTGATATGATTATTTTTTTCATTTTCGTTTTATCGCTTCCAGTCGTTTGCCTAACTCAGGTTTAAGCTTATTTGAGCATTTTTGAGAATTGGGTTTTGCTGGTTTAGTGAATTGGGCTTGGAAAACACGCAAAGACTAATTCGCAAGAATTTGCCGTTAACGAAGAATAAAGAATTATTGAAAAAATTTTGCTTTGGAAAATTAACTTAAGTTTATTTTAATAAATAGACAAATTTTATTAGTATAGTACGTTCAGTTGGCTTGGAGAGGGGCAAGTGAAAAGACATGAAGCAGTTGCTTTGCTCAAAGAATTAAGTGCAGAGCATTTATTGCAGCCGTCTTGGGTGCTTATTGAGCAGAGAAAACCAGATAGTTACCAACTTTGCATTAAAGGTGCTTATGACCGTAGCGATATTGGGATTTTTGTTCAAAGATACAATTTGGAAATTGAAGACTCAACAAAAGGTTATCTTTGCATTTTTAAACCATAGAAAACGGCTATCTAAGTGTGGAAAAATTGGTAGTAAACAATTATAAATCCAGTTTTAAGTAGTATCCAATAACTTCAGCCAGTTTTTTAGAGGAGATGGGTAAAACGCCACGGGAAATCGTTGTGAGTAATGGTCGAGTATTAGTCGCACTTGATAACAAGATGATGATTAGGGACTTCTTTTATCCAAATGTTGGTTTAGAGAATCATGTAGATGGGCACTCGTTCAAGTTAGGTGTCTGGACTGAGAACAGGTTCTCTTGGATTAACGAGAATTGGGACATAAAAATGAAATACCTACCGGAAACTCTGGTAAGTATGTGCATAGCCAACAATAAAGGAGCATCTCTTCAACTTGAAGTTAACGATGCAGTCCACAGTTCCATGGATGTGTACCTACGCAAAATAGTCATCCACAATAATATAAATAGGAAAAGAGAAGTGAGAATATTCTTTTCTCACGACTTCCACATTTATGGCGAAGACACAGGCGACACCGCAATCTACGAACCCAACATGAAATCGATTATCCATTACAAACGAAAACGATACTTTCTAATCAACGGCATAACCGATCAGGATCAAGGAATTTATCAATTTGCTACCGGTCAGAAAGAGTCATTTGGCAAAGAGGGCACATGGAAAGACGCAGAAGATGGGAACCTTCAGGGAAATCCAGTAGCTCAAGGCTCAGTTGACTCAACAGTTTCCTTCAAACTGGAAATTGAACCCAATTCATCAAACACACTTTATTATTGGATAGCCTGCGGTAAAGATCTCAACCAAATCAAAAATCTCGACTCAAAAATTAAGAAAACAGGAGTCGAGCAGTTGTTACTTGAAACAGAAAACTATTGGAGTGCTTGGATCAATAAACAAAACATCGACACAAAAATTCTACCTCGAGAAGTAGCGCGACTATTCAAAACATCATTGCTAATAATGAGATCTCATGTTGACAATAATGGCGGAATAATTTCTTCTTGCGATTCTGATGTGTTGCAATTTAACCGTGACACCTACTCGTACGTGTGGCCACGAGCGGCGCAATCATTGCTTTAGCATTTGACATGGCTGGCTATCCCGAAGTCTCACGCATGTTTTTCAAGTTTTGTGACAAAATCATTAATGAAGAAGGCTACTTTAGCCACAAATACTCAACTGACGGGTCAATAGGAAGTAGCTGGCACTCGATGGTTGACATTCACGGTAAACTTCAACTGCCCATTCAAGAAGATGAAACAGCACTCGTTTTATTTGCTTTGTACAAACACTTTCAAAAATACCACGATGTTGAATTCATCGCGACCGTATATCCAAGATTGGTGTTAAAGACCACTCAGTTTTTGCTCGATTTTATAGATCCTCAAACAGGTCTTCCAAAGCCATCATTTGACATTTGGGAAGAAAAAATTGGTGTATATACATCAACAGTATCCACCGTAATCTCAGCCTTCAATCAGCAGCAAAATTAGCCAAAGTATTCTACGACCGTGAAAAGCAAGAACTACTAAGCGCAGCAGCCTTGAAAATGAAAGAAAATATGCTATCTAAGCTCTATGACCCCAAGGCAAAGAGGTTCAAGAAAGCAATATACTTTGATAATTCTAGTGATTTAACAGTGGACAGCAGCTTATCATTTGCTTTTACCCAGGGAGCCTTCGAAGCCAACAGTGAAGAAGTAAAAAACAGCATGAACGCGATAATGGATAAACTTTGGATAAAATCGGAAATTGGCGGATTAGCCCGTTACGAAAACGACAACTATCACAGAATTTCCCAAGAAACCCCGGGAAACCCCTGGATCATTTGTACACTCTGGCTCGCCCGTTGGCACATCGCAACCGCCACCTCGATCGAGGAACTCAACAAGGGTTTAACACTGCTAAAATGGACAGCAAAGCATGCCTTAGCATCCGGAGAATTAGCAGAGCAAATAAACCCCTACACTGGCGAGGCAATTTCTGTAGCGCCATTAGCTTGGAGCCACGCAGAATTTGTAATTGCAGTTTGCGAATATAATGAGAAACAAAAAGAGATCTCATCAATGATTCCAAATATCGGTTCGGCCACTTCGGAGAAATCGCGATGACTTTCTATTTCCTTTGCCGAACAAATGAAATCTCAGAAGGAGAGTTAAAGGAATTTGTATTAAAAGACAATGAGATTCTTGCCGTTAAATATGGTGGCCAGATTTATTGTTTGCAGGGGCGGTGCACTCATGCCGGAGCACCTCTTGTGGAAGGAGAACTAAACGAAGATGTTTTGCAGTGCCCATGGCATGGATCCCGTTTTAATATCAAAAATGGCTTAGTAATTAGAGGTCCAGCGGAAAAACAACTACGTACGTATAATTGCAGAATAGAAGAAGATCGGCTGCTAGTCGAACTATAGTCGTTTGGATCCATATTCAAATCTTGTTCGCTAGGATAGAGAATAATTAAATAGACTGATAGCTGAAACTTTAAGAACATTAAAGGAACGTTTTGGTATGCTGGAAATGTCAGATGAAGGTGAAAATTCGCCTTTCTCGGAAGTAACTCAGCACGCTCTTACCATTTCGGATTCTATGGCTCTCAAAGTTTATTCGAATACTAATCCACAAAACATGAAAATAGCGGGCTTGCAAAAGGGCTTGGTTCTTCTATGTAATGGATCTGACGTTATTGGGGAAGGAATAGGGTTTGGAGTGCCGATTGCTAAGTACTCTTGTGGAACAGTCTTTTCGGGTTCATCTTCGCTTTATGTCCGGAGGATGGGAGACATTACAGAAATTCGAAAAGAGTTTTATATGGATTTGACCTCCAGAGATCGATTTCGAAGTTTCAAACTTAAAATTCCAGGAATTCAAGCCTTATCTGATTTTTTTTGCTTTCAGTATCAGCGACATAAGCGTCTTGTTCGACCAGTTCTAATTGTGAGAGGCTTGTTTTTTAAATTTGGAGTGAAGTCAAGCTTTATGAAAAGTCCACACAAGGGCATCGTCATCGTCACTTATATTATGGACCAAAACCGAATTCAAGTGAAACTAAACTTTAGTCAACTTGAGCAAACCGATCTTGCTAAAGTCTTTATTCTAAATGAACAAGGTGCACATTTCTTTAGGACTTACGCTGATTCAGAAGGTATGAGGCTGGTTGATGAGAAAATCGGCGCATGGGACAATGTAACGGCAGAATCGGCGAAAATAGCGAATGAACAAAACAAAATCGGGTTCAGTTTAAAGAATATAGAAGGGAGCAAATTGAAGCGAGGAAGGGAATTGATGGAAGGTTCATTAAACTGGATCGGTCTAGACTACGAACTTGACCCTAAATACTGTAATTTTGAATATGAAATTGAACTGTTTGGTTGAAATTTAAATTGACTACTGTTACCTTAGTTTATCCATACTTCCATCCCCATTCTGACTCATCGATCTTCAGGTTTCCACCTTTAGGATTAGGGTACATGGCCGCTTATCTAAAACAAAGTGGCGTTTCAGTCGAGATAGTAGACTGCACTTTTATCAAACAGGAAGAAGCTCTAAGGAGAATTATCGATTCAAAGCCAAAGATAATTGGAATCCAATCAATGTATTCGATGAAAGAAAAATCACTTGAGTTAGCCCAATTACTGAAATCTCATTGTGAGCTACTTGTTGCAGGTGGAGCGCTTCCAACCACCGAACCGGAGGCATTTCTTGAAAATTTCGATCTCGCAGTCGTAGGTGAAGGAGAGCAAACAATGTTAGATATCGTTAACCAGTTCAGTGTTAGCGGCGATTTTTCTCAAGTTAAAGGAATTGTTTATCGTGAGAAAGACACCGGCCAAATCAAAAAGACGACCCCAAGGACCTTGAATAAAGATCTGAATACTTTTCCCAATCCTTCAAGAGAATTATTTGACAACAATGCTTACAAAAAATACTACTCCAAAAAGTTTGGTTACACTACCACTGCGATCATGAGCTCAAGGGGCTGCCCCTTTTCTTGTGATTTCTGCAGCAAACCTGTTTTTGGAAATGATTTTAGGGCGAGAGCAGCTTCCAACGTTGTTGATGAAATTGAAGAAGTTATTTCGTTAGGATATAGCAGGATATGGTTTGCGGATGATTGTTTTACCTTAGATCGCGAGCGTCTCATGGGCATTTGTGATGAAATTATTGGGCGTGGATTGAAAATTGCTTTTGAATGTCTTTCAAGAGTTGATACGCTGGATTCGGAAACGGTAGACAAAATGAAGCAGGCTGGATGCATCAGGATGTTTTTTGGAATTGAATCAGGAAACGACTCCATCCTCGCCCTGATGAAAAAACAGATAACAATCGCCAAAGTGCGTAAAGCACTCTTTTTATGCAAAAATAGTGGAATCAAAGCTGGAGCTTTCTTTATTGTTGGTTACCCCGGAGAGAACGACAAAACTGTCCTAGAAACAATTAAGTTTGCTTCTTCGCTTCCTCTTGATTATCTTTCATTTACTTTGCCCTATCCCATTCCTGGGACTCCTCTTTATGAGAGATTAAGTGGAGAACTGATTTCAGAAGAGTGGGAGGAGCCAAAAAACATTAATTTTGTAAAACACAAATTGCTTTTCGCCTCTGGCTTATCAGAACGCAAACTAAAGTTTGCAATAATTAAAGGCATGATTCAATTTTACATCCGAAAATACACTGGAAAAAACGGCTATAAATTGCTGGGCATACCTTTTGAAACCTTAACTAATGCCGCTTACAATTTGATGCATTAACAGCAAGAAGGTTATTTTTCACGATTTTACATTGTTATCCGCAAGCACGCGACATACCTTGTATAGACTAAGTGATTATTTCCTTTGCTTGTAATCGGATAATGTAATTGAAAACCAAAGTTTTAGGGCTCAAAGCATAAGTCATTCCAGCCCACGAGAACCTACCTTCAACCTGCTCCCAACCGCAATACAATGCGGCGCCATCTATCTTTTCTAAAGAAAACGAACTATGCTCTCTGAGATCGGAAAATTCAGCATGTTCTGCGTCAACTCTTGTCCATGCGCCAATCTTCTTGTCATAGAAGACTTCGTTTCCGCCTCTAAATTTCTTGAAAAAGGTTGCACCTTGTTCGTTCAAAATGAGGATTTCTCGGCAACTTGTCATATCAACCTCAGAGAAGTCCACATGGACTTTAATGTAATCGGGAAAGCAATGATAACGAACAGTTACTTTGCCCTTCGGAGCTACGCGGGCGAAATATGTTTCTACCCCTATGGTCTTTCTAAATCTCATTACCCAATCGAAAAATAGTCTCATGTTTCCCCGACTGAGGTACGCTTTTTCGAAAGTTTTATGAAAAACTGAGTAAAGACCATCATTTATGAAAGCGCCTTGAACCCGCTTTTTCGAAATCGAATCTAACAAAAAAACCTTAGTAATTACTGCTGAGTTTTCCCCCTGCTCTTCAACGTAGACGGTTGCGGCTCTTGAGAAGAAAGTCGTGTCAGAGTATCTTGCGATGGGAACGCCGAATCCTGCGCCTTCCTCAATTAACTCTGAGTTATCAACAATTAAGACTAAACCTTTCTGAAGGGCTGCGATCTCCAAGTTCTGAGGTCTATTATCAGGATATATCCTTAATGACAGACCTTTGTTTGCTTTAAAAGTAAAGGGCTTTTCACGTTGCACTGGCTTTTTTCCAAATAGTGAAACCTTTTTTTCGATAACTTGCGACTGGAGTGTCAGAGTTTAACTCGCCTCTTACAAATTGCTGGCATTCGATGATGATCTAAGAAACCTATGTTTCTATGGTCGCGAAGTTTTAAATTCTTTTCTGCTTTTTTATTTAGCGGCTATTTTACCTTTATCTTTAGCAAAATGCCCATCCGATTAACGTGTTAAAGCCTTCAGATGGCAGTCTTACTTTTTTTAAAGCAAGAAAAAAATTACGTTATTTGGCATTCTGCTTTGCCCTCTCGTCTGAAAGAAGAAAATTATAAAGCGCAGATTAAGTATGTTTGTGATTCGAATATAAGTTAACATATTTTGTATTTTGTTCAGTTGTGCGGCAGTCACACAAGCCTTAAGAATTACGGCTGGGATTCATTTTAGAGAGTCCTAAATTAACGAGAGATGTTTGTTGAGGAACAACAGATCAAAAGAAGTGTTATTAGTTTTCCCGGGAAAGTATAATTCTCCTAATCCGCAGGTTCCACTTTCTTTATTGCATCTGGCTAGTTTTCTGATTAAGGGCGGGTATTCAGTTAAAATTCTAGATATGCGTTTAGAAAATTTTGCCGATTTTGAAATTAGAAAACCGCTTTTTGTCGGCATAAGCACGATTCATGGATCTCAAATACCTTACGGACTCGAGATTGCTAAGAGGGTTAGAGCTTTAGATTCGTCGATTCCTCTTGTGTGGGGTGGGGTGCATCCAACTCTTTTGCCCGAACAGACTGCAGCATGCGAGTTTGTTGACATTGTAGTGAGGGGCGAGGGAGAAAAAACTTTGTTGGAGCTGGCAGACAAATTTTCTGCTGGAGAACCACTAACTGACATCAAAGGGATCACTTTCAAATCAGCTGGAACAATCAAAAGTACACCCGATCGAGAACTAATAGACTTGGACGAGCTTCCTATTGAACTTCCTTTCGAGTTGCTTTCTTTAGACAAATACCCAACGTTAAAGTCGGGTAGGTTTCATATCCAGACTAGCCGCGGATGCCCTCATAAATGTGGATTTTGTTATAACATTGTTTATAGCAGGCAGGCTTGGAGGGGAAAAAGTGCCCGCAGAGTCGTTGACGAAATAGAATATATTCTTGGAAAATTTCCCCAAGTCAAAATTATTGATCCAATTGACGACAACTTTTTCGTTGACCAAAAAAGAGTAATAGACATTTGTCAGGAAATAATAAATCGAAAAATCAATGTCAGTTGGCGCGCCAACTGTAGATTTGACTATATGTCAAAATACAACAAAGATTTCCTCGAACTTCTAGCGAAATCAGGATGTAGTGAGGTTGATTTTGGAGGGGAAACTGGATCCGAACGGTTGCTTTCACTCATAGACAAAGATATCACAACGTCGCAAATGATTAGCTCTGTGGAAAATCTAAGGAAGTGGGCTCCTTCTATTGAACCGTTTGTCACTTGGATGTGTGGTCTTCCAACAGAAACCGAAGATGATCTCATAAAAACATGTGATTTAATGGACAGAATGTCTGAAGTCAACCCGAAAACCCAACACTACGGGATCTTTTTGTACACGCCTTTTCCCAGTCCAATCTTGGATTCATTAGGACCAAAATTTAAACCCCCTCAATCCTTTGACGAGTGGGGAAAAGCCGAAGTTTTTCATTTCAGGCCACCCTGGCATTCTAAAAAATATGTGGATAAGCTCCAGAATATTTCAACCGTCTCGATTTACGCATTTTATCCTCGAACACGAGTTAGTGAACGCCGGCTTTTCTACAGACTTGGGTATGGCTCGTTAAACAAAATCGCTAAATATAGGTGGAAACACAGGTATTTTCATTACCCTATCGAGTTAAGGTTGGCTACGGCAGCCTTAAGAAAAAAACGCGAATATCTGTAGGGAAAAATTAAGAATACACACTTTTGACTTTAGAAAACTGTCCGAGGTTTGGGGTTTCAAACTTTTTAAAAAAAAGAAAACAATAAGAGAACAAAATCGGATAGTAAATAGTGAGGCATTTTTATCGTTTCAAGAACTGAGCTCACATCTAAATCCGATTCGCAAAAGAAGCAAATCATTCTGGTCTTCCCAGGCAAATACAAATCAACCAATCCGCAAATGCCTTTAAGCATAATTCACATTGCAGATCCCCTTATCCGCGCCGGTTATGATGTTAGAATTCTTGACATGCGGGTCGAAAACTACCGCACATTCCAGGTTGGTAAGCCTGTTTTTGTGGGAATTAGCAGCATGAGCGGGACGCAGATACGCTATGGTTTGCAATTTGCTAAGAAGGTGCGTGTAGAGTCTCCTTCTTGTCCAATTGTTTGGGGCGGGGTTCATTCTTCACTCCGACCTGAACAAACTGCCCAAAGTAATTATGTCGACATTTTAGTCCGGGGCGAAGGTGATTTAGTAGTTGTCAAACTTGCAAACAGACTCTCCGAAGGGAAGCCGCTTGATGACGTCGAAGGCATAACCTTCAAGAGGGGAGGAACTATTAGGCGCAATCCAGATGCTTCGCTGATAAATTTAGATAAAATCCCAATAGATTTACCTTTCAACCTTCTGCATTTGGAACGGTATCCATCCTTAGAAAAAGGAAGGTTTCATATTCAAACAAGCCGTGGATGCCCACATAGATGCGGTTTCTGCTACAACCTAATCTACAACAAATGCAAATGGCGTGGAAAAAGCTCACAACGCGTCATTGCTGAGATTGAATATATCCTAAAAGAGTTTCCGAAAACGAAGATTATTGACATGATAGATGACAATTTCTTCGTAGATGAGAAACGGGTTAGGGATATATGTCAAGGAATCATCGATCGTAAAATTAACATATTTTGGCGGGCAAGCTGCAGATTCGATTACCTCTCCACTTACAACAAAAACTTCATAGATCTTTTGGAGAAAAGTGGTTGCAAGGAGCTAGACTTCGGCGGAGAAACCGGCTCAAAAAGGCTCCAATCGCTTATATGCAAAGATATAACACACGAACAAATTATGAGCTCACTTGAGAATCTTAAGCACTGGGGCTCAAACATAGAAGTTTATGTTTCTTGGGTAAGCGGTCTTCCTACAGAGACCGATGATGATTTGAAGGACACCTTTGACTTGATGGACAAAATGTCCGAAATCTATCCAAAAACCCAACATTTTGGATTATTCGTCTACACGCCGTATCCAAGCCCGATTATGGATCCTATATTAAAAGAATTTAAACCACCCAAAACTCTTGAAGAATGGGGAAACGTCGAAGTATATCGATTTAATCCTCCATGGCATTCAAAGAGTCAAGTCAAAAAACTACACACAATTTCAGCCGTATCGTTTCTAGCTTTCTATCCTAAAGATAGAATTGACGAAGCAAGTTTATACTTCAAAATAGGATTCACCGTATTAAACCGAATTGAGAAATACCGTTGGAGACATAGGTACTTCAGTATTCCAATAGAACTAAAAATTGTGGATGCGTTAACAAGGAAGTTTAAAGGATATGTATAAGTTTGTTGCAAAAAATTTTTTTGTTAGGCAACAGATTGTTTAGTAGACTGCAGTACAAAGCACTCAACAATTTCATTAACAAAAGTGAACTCGATTAAAACGACTCACACATTACGTTACGCATTGGGATTCATCGGCACCTCTATTTTATTAGAATATTGTGAATTATTAAATAGAAAGAAAATGGTTCACTTCTGATTACTGTTAGAGAGACTGGAATTATGCATTTGCCGTCACTGAGATTTCAACGAGAATCACTTCTTGTATTGTTGAGTCTTGGTCTTCAAGTGCCTTTAGCTATTTTTCTTGGTCATTATTATGACGAGAGAGTGTTTATGGTCACGGGATATGATGTTAGTTCTGGATTGAATCCTTATCTGCCTCATATTCTCAATGGTGTCTTCAGTGGTCCTTACCTAAGCGGCGTTTTTCCCAGTATAGGCGATCCTCCGCTGTGGCCCCTACTTTTAGGCGCCATTTACAAGCTATTTTACACCATTACATCAAACATTTTCTTGTACAACTTTGCAATAAAAATTCCAGTAATCGCCACCAACATAGGCTTAGCCTACATTGTTAAGAACATACTAAGAGAGCGGGGTGCGTCAGAAAAAACAATCAAGTTCGCATGGCTTTTCCTTTTGTTCAACCCCTTCATACTATTAACAACCGCTGCCTGGGGCCAATTCGACAATCTCATAGCCCTTTTATGCGTAGTATCTCTCTACTTTTTAAGTAAAAACATGGTTAAAAAAAGTGCATTTCAGCTTTCTTTAAGCATTGTTTTAAAACTTGTTTCCCTTCCATTGCTTGGTTTGCCTCTTCTTTTTTTGCCGAAGAAGGATTGGCCTAAAATATTACAGTACATTGCAATTTTTGTTGTAATAATTGTATTTTTGTGGCTTTTACCCTTTCGCATTTTTGGTTGGATAGCGCCATTCTCAGGTAATCAGGCGGCATCCTATTTCATGAGAGCTGGTGGCATGACACCATTTAACTTAGTAGAACTCTTTCAAAATAAAGTCACGCTTCCATCAGGTCTTGGTTTTTTAGGTTTTATTTGGATACCCGCTCTACTATTTGGTTATTACTTGGTTTATCGTGACCAGCCTAAAACATTCAATGAATTAACCCAAAAAGCAGTTGGATTAATGCTTATCTTTTTCCTCACATTCTCGTGGGTTTCTGAACCATACATCGTTGTGGTCATTGCACTAGCTCTTTTAGGGTTGCCTTTTACAAAAGTGAATTTCCGCAACTTTCATTTTCTATGGGTAATTCCTCTCATTTTTATGTTTCTTTCAACTAATTTTTTTCAGCTTTTTTTCCTTGTTTCTCCTTCAATAATATCTTCTTTAGCGCAAGTGGATCTGTATATTCGAGGCTGGAGGCTTATTGCGATGTTTATTGTCGTAGTAGTATTCCAGGTTTTTGCTTGGAGATTAGTAATTAAACTATTAGTTCGAAAGTCAATCAAAGACACTTAACTCGTTTTTTTGTAACCTCATGGTTGGTTAAGCAAGAAATTTTCGACCGTCATATTATCGCCGGTGGAATCCCAGTCATCAGTAAATCTATGTACAGTCGCAAGAATAGAAAAGGAGAAAGTTGAATGGTCTGTGTTGCTGGAAAAATTCAAATAACCATAACTTACTCCATCAATGAAGAATGATACTTCCGAGCCTAAAATAAATACTATAAAATGATGCATTATTCCATCGTTTAGCATGAGCCTCAACATCTGAAAATTAACCTCCCCATAGTTGCCATTTGGCTCTTGAACATAGCCATAAACAAAACCGTCACTTAAGTCCATTCTAACTCCAAATTCTATTCCCTTATAGGAAGTTGTGTCTGAAGTTGCAAAGATTACCATTTCATCAAATCCTAATGCACAAGTTTTAGGTGTGTTGAAAACAGCATCAAATTCAATCTTTTGAATTGAAAAAGTATCACAGCTAAGAGCGTCTGATCCAGCTATTTGACCCTGATTGGTTCTATCAGGAAAGGAGAAAAAAAATTGGGCTGAATCTGGCTGTTGAACAGGATAGCCGCAGTATGTATGTGTGACGAAGTTTGATGCATCTACCGAAATGCGAACTGTAGTGAGTGATGCAATAGGGCTGTTGTAAAGCGTAGAAAAGAATCTGCTTAAGTCTGGCCGTATATTTGAGATAGATTTTGAGGTCTCTACGGAAATAGGTATTGTGGCGGTGGATGCTGGAGAGTGGTTACCTGAAAAATTATCTGCATTCTGTTTCTTTGTTTCATTGATGACTATTGAGCTTGTTGGAAGTGGCGATTGGTTTGGTATTTGGTCAATAACTGTATCAGCGGTGTTTGCCCTAAAAGTTGTTTGATTAACCAAATTTGTTACAATAGGTACTGTTGTTACTAATGAAATTAGTATAATAGTTAACGCAATTGATGCGTTCTTGATATTGTTTGACTTGCTAGTCATCGCTTGGTTTATTGAATTTCAAGTATTAAAAATACACTATTAATTATCAGAATAAATTTCTTTGACTACAGATTTTCAATTGCACAAAATGTTTCGTTATATTTGTCTTTTATTCATTCATTTACATTTTTAGCTATTTTTTAATCACATAAAACTTAGGTGCTTTTTTGAAGAAATACAATCCCATCGGTATCGCTTCTAAAAACCAAAGTATAGGCGACAACACGAAAATCACGATGTGTTCACGAATTCTTTGCATTTTACTAACTTTGCTAAAGTTCATTTCCAATCCTATTTGATAAACAGCAAACAGAATAATTGTGTCCAAAACAAAAAACGGAGCGAGAAACCAAGGATACCACTGTTTTATGAGTAATGAAGGTATCAAAGTGAAAAAGCTCACCGAACCAAGAAACCAACTTGTCATTCTATAAGTAGTTTTTACTTTTTCCCAATTTCCCATTCTACCCAAGTTTTCAAACGTTCCTTTTATCCATCTTTGTCTCTGCTTAATAAAGTCAGAAAATGTAAATGGCGATTGCTCTTCGAGCACCCCTCCGTGCCAACCAAAAATCCCTCCATATTTCTTATAAGCTACATAACCAAACAAGCTGTCTTCTGCGCAGGTATCGGGAAAATCCCAACCAACATTTTTCTCTATGTCGGATCTCAAAAGTAGGTTTGAGCCGTGTAACCAATCGGGTTTTCCTTGGGATTTTAACATTGCACAGCAAGTATAACAAAACGTTGGTCTTACAGCATCCAAATATTTTACCAGTTTGCTGCCAACATCAATTTTATTAGGATAGGTGATTAATCCTTCTGCTATTGGCTCTCGATTATTATCTGCATGGTCTAGAATTGATAAGAGACCTTGCTTAGTAATCATTGATTCATCGTCAAGATGGTATATCCAAATGTTACTTGTGTTTTCTCCTTTTTCCTCTCTCTGTTCTATTGCATACTGTAATGCTCTAGCTTTGTATTTTGCGTGATTGGCTGTTGAATATTTTTTTGGAACAGTTATTGTGACTGCTCTATCAAAACTTTCATTCACTTCCGAAACTACATCTATTTTGTAGTTGGCATATCCGACTTCTTTACATATTCGATTAATGTTGTCGATTGACTCTTGGACAATTTCCATATTGCCTATTGTAGTTATCTGAAATATCATTCTTTTTGGATTGATAGGAGCAAATGTTTTCTTTACAATTACTTTTCTGTATCTTAATATTTCATAAGCCAATAAGTAGTATATTGGGATACCAAATACCCAAATGACCCAAATGTAATTGAAAAGATTAAGGTTCAATCCTTATTTTCCCTAAGTGAATCTATGATTTTCATTTCTTATCAACTTTTTCTAAATTGTTGACTTGTAAAAAATTCGAGAAGATTATCAAACGCGAATTTTATGTGAAGCTAACTTCGTAATGTTTTGTTTTACAAAATCCAAAAAGCAAGATAGACGCCTAACATGTCTTATTTTTACCATTTTTCAACTCATTTTTTAAGAGCTAATAATATGAGACCGCTTAATAACAATAATAAGGAACCTTTCAAAGAAAAAAAAGAAAAAAAGAACAACTGTTATGGCAGTTGCTTATTACATCTTGTGTTCTTTGAGAACGGTCATCGGTGACGTGCTAGTTTCAGCGATCCCTGGAACGGCTCGTAAGACCTCGCCAACGAAGTGAAGGCTATTTTCGTTGCTGTCGGCTTTGAAGAAAATAACGAAATCCCAGTATCCGAATAAACTCCACGAAGACTCAATCATTACGCCTTTCATTGGCTCTGTAGGCATCTTTTGGAATGCTCCCCAGAATTCGCCGCCTTTTCCCGAAATCGTTTTGATTAAAACTTGATATTTCATCATGCTTTTTTCCAATTAAAACACCAAACTTACTTTTGTAAAGACTTCCCTTTAAGACTCTGTGACTGCACGACTGCAACCACAACCGCTCAATTGCTCAAATGCCAACTTCAAATCTAATTTTTGCTTTTTCACCGAATTACTTTAACAAGATTTTTCTATTTCAAGCAACCAATAACTTGCATGAATAAAGAAGGGCCTTTGGTAGTTATCGAAAAAGTTAACGAAGAAACCTTTGATGATTTTTTGGGTTTAATCAACAAGCTTGCTCAGTATGAGCAGTTAGCTATGCCTGATGACGAAGCGAAGAACAGGTTACGGCGAGACTGTTTGTCTGATAAACCGAAATACTGGGCATTCATTGGTAGGGTCGGCGGCAAACCTGTCTCTTATTTCATCTACTTCTTTACCTACTCCAGCTTTCTTGCCCTGCCAACTCTGTTTCTCGAAGACATTTTCGTCCTTGAAGAATACAGAAGACTAGGTATTGGCAAAAAATTGTTTGATTTCTTAAAAGAAACTGCTAAACAAGAGGAATGCGGCAGAATAGAGTTTACAGTTTTGAAATGGAACAAATCAGCACAAGAATTTTACGAAAAAAATGGAGCCCAACGCTTGGAATGGTATTTGTACCGAGTGGTAAAAGAAGATTTTTAGTCTGACGCCGCTGGAGGCTGAGCCGCTTTTCTCTGCAGAAAAGTGTTCACTGCATCAATTAGGGCTTCACAAGCAAACCACCGCTCCTCCAAAGAACTATCAGTTTCCATCGTCTGAATTATTCTGCGGAATTTCTTGATTTCCTCTAAGACTGGCTCTCTTTTTTGATCGTAGTCTCCTCGCAGCTCTTTTCGTTTCTTGCTATACTCCAGCATCGCTAGTTCGAGATCGGTCTGCTTATCGCTTAGTTGTTGTGTTATCGCTATTTCTTTCTGTTCCCTCTTCTTTTTAGAAACACCGCGGAAAAACCCGGTTTTCATCCGAATTACCTCATCCTGCTCTCTTTTCAGATCGTTTATAGTCATGTAGAGTCTTTTGATTTCGGTGTTTCTTTGATTTCTAATCGTTCCTGTCAAAATTGCGTATTCCTTGTTGATTTGTTTTAGGCGGCTTCTCCAGTCAGATAAATTGTTTAGTTCTTGGTCAAGTTCAGTTTCTTTGTGGCTTATTTGTTGCAGTTGATGTTTAATGCTGGCAAGTATCTGTGTGCGCTCGCTCAAGAATTGTTCATCTACTATTATGTTTGGGTGTGACTCAAACTCGCTCAAAACAGCCTCAATGGTAGTTAGCCAACGGTCGAAATGTTCGCTGAATGGGGAAGAACCAAACTTTTGAAAACCCAAGGTATGTAGACGCTTGAGGGTTGCCTCGGAAATCTCTCTTTCAGTTGCTTGTTGTTTCTCTTCTTGTATCGGTCTTCCTATACCTCTGCGAATGTGTTTTCTATCTTTGCGTTTTTCTCGAAGAGGCTTTTTGTACTGGTGAATTGCGTCTTTAGGAGACTTTATCCGAGGCTGGTATCCCATAAACAACACGTGTTATTCTTTAGGTATTTAGTTTTTGTCTTATTGTCTCAAATTCACATTCTTATTGAATATATTAAGTTGAATCTGACAAAATTTGAGGGAGAAAGGAAAATTTTTATCTTATTTTTTTACGTAATTTTTCTTAGCTCTTTTATTTTATGTATCTCAATTGAGTTGCTCGCGTGTCTCCTGGTGGTCCGCATAGCTGAAGTAAACAAAACAGTTTCTTCATCTGTAACTAGACGCATTTCGTGGAGTCGGTTTGCCACTGCTGAAATTCGGTCTTTTTCTTCGCGGTAATCTATCAGAACTGGGTATACCCCGAATATAAGTTCTAATTGTTTTTTAACTTTAATTTCAGGAGTGACTGCGATTATGGGTTGTGAAATTTTGAAACGAGCAATCATTTGAGCTGTGTAGCCTGAACGTGTTAAGGGGATGACTTTGTGGATAGGCATGTTTTGGCATATTCGTTGAATTGCCCTGCTTACTGTGTCTGAAATGTTGATGTACGGGGTGTCTTCGACTTTGCCAATAACAGCTTTCTCAGTTTCATTTGCTATACGCGTCATCATTTCAACAGCATTCACTGGATATTGGCCGATTGCAGTTTCACCTGAAAGCATTATGGCATCTGACCCGTCAAGTATAGCGTTTGCAACATCGCTTACTTCCGCCCTAGTTGGATTAGGTTGATTAATCATCGATTCAAGCATCTCAGTTGCCGTAATCACAAGCTTCCCCTGTTGATTACATTGTTTGATTAGGGATTTCTGAACCAGAGGCACTCTTTCAGGTTCAATTTCAACGCCCAAATCGCCCCTAGCAACCATTAATCCATTAGCAGCAGCTAAAATCTCTTCGACGTTTTGGACACCCTCAGAATTCTCAATTTTGGCTATTATGCCCCCACCAAAACCGTTAGTCTCAGACAAATTACGTACATCTTCTGCATTTCTTGTGAACGAAAGCGCAACGTATTCGACATCATGTTTTTTTGCAAACCTTATGATTTCCAAGTCCCTCTCAGAGAAAGTTGGAACTGAAAGAGACTTGTTTGGAACGTTAACTCCTTTTCCATCTTCTATAACCCCGCTATTCAACATGAGAAGTAATAGTTTACGATTTTTCTTTTCAATTACGCGAGTTTTGATTTTTCCATTATCAATGCATATTTCATCGTCAATGTGCATTTTGTCGTAAAAATCATGGTTGAAAGTTACTTCTTCACTATTAAAACCCACTTCTAAAGTATCGCATTTTTTCAAGATTTTTTGTTGTAATGTTTTGATTCTGATTTCTGGTCCTTTAATGTCAATAATGATTGGGATTTCGGCGACTTCCCGAACTGTTTCTATAACTGACTCATATTGAGCAAGATTTCCGTAAGCTGTATTTATTCTTGCACCGTTCATGCCTGATTGAACCATTTTTTTGATTATTTGCTTAGAAGAGCTGGCAGGACCCAATGTCCCTATAATCTTTGTTTTCTTCAACAAAACATCTCCCAATGCAAAGCTAGAACACTGCACTTTCTAAGTTAAGGTTATTCCTTTATCATTATATGGCTTCTCGGTTTTTTTGTGTTTGCTTGTATATCTGAAGACTCATTGGTCTTCTGTTGATTTACTGCCAAAAAGCTTTTTTATATGGTCACGGTGCCCGATAATGACTTAACATGATAGACCTGCTCGCAAAAGTAACCCAAAGCTTTTGGTTAGTTTGTGCAGTCGGTATTATCTTGGTGCTCCCAAAAATGGGGCCTCCCTCCGCCTCTTCAAAGTAGAGGGCTAAGCAATGCTTGAGTTTCTATTTCCTTTTGGGTTAGCCGCGTTTTTTCTTGCCTTCATTTTGCCCCTCGTAAGTTCAAAGATAGGCAATAGCAAATTTTCAAGACAAGCATCCCTAATTTTCTCAACCATGGCAAGCGTTGCCATTCTGGCCTTTGCTTTGGAAATTGTCCTTTCAAACAAAAGCTTCTCTCTACTCGCCTACCAAATTACGCCTTTGTTCCAGTTTTCTTTCCTTGTGGATAGGTTAGCGGCGTTTTTCCTTGTCCTTGTCGCTGTGGTTTCTGTCGCAGTTTCAATTTACTCAATACAATACGTGGAACATTTTCTAAGTGAAGCCAAAAAGAACCTGATTGTTTCATTCATGAATATTTTCATCCTCTCAATGCTGTTGGTAGTCGCATCGTTTTCCATGTTCTCTTTTTTGTTTTTCTGGGAAATAATGGCGCTCTCCTCTTTTCTGCTTGTTATGATGGAGTTTGAGAAGAAGGAAACTCAGAAAGCGGGTATATTCTACTTTGTTATGACTCATCTTAGCACGCTATTTCTCATCTTCGCATTCCTCTTCGTCTATACTATAACTGGAACATTTGATATGACGCAGATACGTGCAGACCCCTTAATCACTTCGGTCGCCTTCGTCTTTCTTTTTTTGGGGTTTGGCATAAAAGCGGGTATAATTCCATTCCACAAGTGGCTTCCGTACGCACACCCTGCAAGCCCTTCCAACATTTCCGCTCTCATGTCTGGCGTTATGATAAAAGTTGCGATCTACGGATTAGTCCGTTTCGTTCTTCTTCTTCCCTTGCAAACATGGTGGGGCATCCTAATCCTTTCTGTTGGAACAGCATCCGCAGTGCTCGGCGTAATTTACGCCCTAAAAGAACACGACATTAAACGGTTACTTGCTTACCATAGCATCGAAAATATCGGTATCATTCTAATTGGCATTGGCTTATACGTAATCTTCTCGCTGGCAGGGTTACAACCCATAGCATTTCTTGCACTTGCAGGCGCCCTCTTCCACACCCTAAACCACGCCATCTTCAAAAGCCTCCTCTTCATGACCAGTGGCAGCATTGTAAACGCGACAGGTACTAGAAACATCGAAGAAATGGGCGGCTTAATCAAACGCATGCCCAAAACCGCCCTTCTGTTCCTAATAGGTGCAGTTTCCATCTCGGCGTTGCCGCCCTTCAATGGATTCGTGAGTGAACTAATGATTTTCCAAGTATTCTTCCAATCCATAGCCTTAGCCAATCCCTTCCTTGAGGTGATTTTGATTACGTCGTTGGCAGTGTTTGCCCTCACAAGTGCGCTTGCCGCGGCATGCTTTGTGAAGGCCTTTGGAATAACTTTCCTTGCAATACCACGCTCACAAGAAGCTAAGGAAGCGAAAGAATCACCTAAACTCATGATTATTGGACCAGCCATACTTGCTGCAATATGTGTAGCGTTGGGAGTTTTCTCTTTGCAGCTTTTCGGTGTTCTCGGGTTCTCATTCCCACTGCCAAACATGCTATTTATCGGCGCACTCCTAGCTGGTTTCTACATATTCACATTCGCTGCCCTGCGCGAAGTCGCTAACAGGCGGGAACGAATCGCTGAAACATGGGGATGCGGATTCCCAACCCAAACCTCCAAGATGGAGTACACCGCTTCAGGATTCTCGGAACCAATTGTAACCATCCTCAAATCTATTTTCCGAACCCAGAAGAAATCTGAACGAAACTTTTACGACGACAAAAACGTTATCTTCAAAGATGGCAAAGCCGAAATCCACCTTGTCAAATTCTTTGAAGAACGCCTCTACTTGCCGGTCGCGAACTTCGTGCGGAAAATTTCTTTAAAGGTTAATAATTTGCAGCGTGGCGACGTTGACTTGCATGTTGCATATTCATTTGCAACGATTGTTGTGTTTCTGCTGATAATCTGGTGGTTTGCATAATGGATTACTTGACACTTATCGCATATGGCATTCTAAACACGATATTTGTCCTGTTAATCTCTCCCCTGTTTATTAGTTTAATAAAAATCGTAAAAGCTCACGCTCAGCAAAGAAGAGGACCACCGATTCTGCAAACCTACCGCAATTTATTCAAGTTGCTTAAGAAAGAAACCGTTTACTCCACAAACTCGTCATGGATAATGAGGGCAACGCCACTTGTGAACATTGCTGCAATTTTAGTGGCAAGTCTATTTGTTCCCCTTCTTGTTATACCGCAATCCAACGATTTAGTGGGAAACATAGTTTTGTTCCTCTACTTGCTTGCAATGGCGAAGTTTTTCATGGCACTTTCTGGACTAGATGCAGGAAGCACATTTGGCGGCATGGGCAGCAGCCGAGAAATGGCGATATCTGCTCTCTTCGAACCGGTCATCATTGTAGTTTTTGCGGCCCTTGCGTTTGCTTTCAAAACTATAAGCCTACCTGAAATTTTTAGGGGCGCTTTAGCTTCAAACGTATTAATTGATCCTGTTATAGTCCTAATTTCCATCTCAATATTCATTGTTATAATTGTTGAGTCCGCTAGAGTTCCCGTTGATAACCCCGAAACTCATTTGGAGTTAACGATGATTCATGAAGCAATGATTCTTGAGCAGTCCGGAAAGAATCTTGCCATGATGGAGTTGTCGAGTGCTATGAAGCAGTTGCTTCTTATGGGCCTTCTTATCAACATACTTGTTCCATGGGGCTTAACTCAAGATTTTACTATTCCAGCACTCCTGATTTCGCTTGGGGCATTTGTTCTTAAAGCAGTTGTGCTCGCCGTTGTCATCGGTTTGTTTGAATCTTCATGCGCAAAATCCCGGCTGTTCCGCTTGCCAAGTCTGTTTGCAATTGCACTTTTCCTCTCATTAATAACTTTGATTATTGAGGTGTTTACATGATAATTGCTCCAGCCCAAAACATAGCGCAAATTCTCGTCGTTTTGATTTTGGCAACTGCAGCAATAATTATCATGAAACGCGATATTCGTTCCCTCATAAAGACGTACGCTTTCCAGTCTCTGCTATTAGCTATAATGGGGCTGTTGCTTTTCGTAGCCACCGGCACTATAACTCTTCTCTTCCTTGCCATTATTATTTTGATAAGTAAAGTATGGATTATTCCTCATTTCATGGGAATTGTCGCAAAAAGGCTCAACATAAAACGTGATGTCAAGTTCCACTTCCTTTCTCCTGTAACCTCATTGATTGCCAGTATAGTGATTATTCTGTTCGTTTACCTCTCGTTCTCTAGCCTACTCTCTGAACTTAATCGCTTCAACTCGAGCCTCTTCTTGTTGGGCGCTACCGTTGGCATATCAATCGTTTTCATGGGTATGATTGTAATATTTACCCGTAAACAAACAATTACAAACATCGTAGGCTACTTAACAATGGAAAATGGCGTTGTCCTCTTCAGTCTATTCCTAACAGAACTTCCTTTGCTTATTGAAGTCCTAATCATTGTAGACTTGATTATGCTAACTCTGATTGCTACCATACTTGCTTTTGGTATAGACTCAACAATCGAGGAATTCCACGAAAGACTCAACCCCTTTAATGATTCAAAGAAAAAGGCTCCTCAAGAAATCAAGGATTTGGAGGATGACCAGTAATGTTTTCCTTAAACTTGATATTAGTTATTTACCTGATTGTTGGAGCCGCGATCATGTTGCTGACTGTGGTTTCTAAGTCACACAAGACCATGAACATCCTCTCGATTATTCTTCCAGCAACATATGTTGCTCTAACACTCTATACGCTCATTTACGCTGCAATTCCAGCTTATTCCTTAGGCGGGAACTACTTCCTAATCGACCACCTTAGCCTCTACGAAATCCTAATTTCCGCTTTCTTGTTCCTGCTCGCCGCAGTCTATTCTCGTGGATACATTGAAGGCTCCATCGAAATCGGCGAGATGGATAAAAGTAGCCTCAAACTCTTCTACGTTGCCTTCAATCTACTGCTTATGGCAATAACCTACGCATTCTTAGCCGATAACCTTGCCCTCTTCTGGATACTAGCTGAATTAACAACTGCCTTCTCTGCAGTTCTCATCGTTATACTCAATGCTCCCAAAAACATCGGTGCCACCCTAAAATACGTCTTCATAACCTCCACCTGCATGCTCTTCTCCTTCATCGGCTTAATTCTCATCTTCACTTTGACAGAAAATAACCTAGGCGTGGGTACCCTCAATTGGAGCACCCTCATGTCCATCGCCAGTACTTTGTCACCCGCAATAATGTTTGCAGCATTCATTTTCATCTTCGTAGGCTTCGCGGCAAAATCAGGTATCGTTCCATTTCACGCTTGGCTACCTAGTGCGCATTCGAAAGCTCCTGCCCCTGTTAGCGCAATTTTGTCAGGCTGCGTAACCAGCGTGGGCATCTACGGCATTATCAGGGTTTATGCGATTGCTTCCCAAACATCTGAGTTACCAAAAATTTCCTGGTTCCTCATAGCTTTTGGCTTGTTAAGCATGGTTGTTGCAGCTTTAACGATGCTCAACCAGGTAAACCTGAAAAAACTTATAGGCTACTCGACTGTGGAAAACATGGGGTTCCTCTTAGTAGGGATAGGCTTAGGAACGTCTGTTGCACTTTTCTGGACGCTATTTTATGTTCTTGCCCATGCATTAACGAAAGCTTCCCTATTCTTATCCGCAGGCATTCTCCACCACCAGTATAAAAGTGTCAGAATGGAGCACATAAGGAACGTCTTCAAATTCCAGCCTTTCGCCGCATGGAGTATCATACTTGGCACAATAGCAATAATTGGTATGCCCTTATCTGCGATTTTTCTGCCCAAACTTTCAATTCTTTTGCAATCTGCCGAGTTGTCGCCCTATTTGCTCTTGGGGTTGCTGACAGTTTTTCTGTTTGTTGCTGGCGCGTTTGGAGTTTTCCTGATTAAGTTGCTGTCCAAAAAAGAAGAAGATGCTCCGGGAGTGACGCGTTATGAGGCTTCGTTGGGAATGAAAATCCCAATCGTAATACTTTTGGTTACTGTTTTTGCTTTGGGAGTGTTCTTCCCGCAACAGCTAACAAACTTGCTCAATAGCATCGTGTCTGAATTGGGAATTAGGTGACACAAATGAACTTAAACGAAGTACTCGAAATCTTATCTGGGCAAAAACTCACCTTAATTGAAGGGTTAAACCACGAGCTTTACTTACCCATCAACGAATCCGACTTGCAAAAAGCCATAAACATCTTTGATGAAAATGGCTTTGAACTAATTAGTCTATTCTGCGTACAAGATTTTGAAGACAAAGGATTCACGCTCTTTTACGCTTTCGAAATATCTGGTTTTGAACAAATTCTAATTCTTCAATATCATTTAAACGAAAATCAAGCATTTTCTATCGCTAAAACGTATCCTTCGGCATGCTGGTACGAGCGGGAAATTGCAGATGGATTCGGAATAAAATTCCAAGACGCCTTTGATATTAGAAGGCTGTTTTTGCATGAAACTTACCCCTTTGATTTTCATCCGCTCCTCAAATGCTTCAAAAACGGACAAATAGAAACTAAAGCATCTGACAACCAAAACCAATACGTTTTCAAACAGGTCGAAGGTGTCTATCAAATTCCAGTTGGACCCGTTCACGCGGGAATCATTGAGCCTGGGCATTTCAGATTCAGCGTCATCGGCGAGACCATCTTTAACTTGGAAGTGAGGCTTTTCTACAAGCATCGAGGATTAGAAAAACTCGCAGAAGGCATGAATCCTCAAGAATGCATTCGAATTGCCGAAAGTATAAGTGGAGACGAAACCTTCGCTAACGCAGTCGCTTTCTGCATTGCGGTCGAGAAAATCTGCGGCTTGACATTGCCGAAAAGAGCTCTACAATTAAGAACCATAATGCTTGAGCTTGAACGCATCTATTCTCACTTAGGCGATTTGGCAGGTATGTGCGTGGACGTAGCTTATCCTGTAGGTGCAAGCCCATTCTTTATTCTAAGAGAAGAAATTTTTAGGCAAAATGACGCACTTACGTCATCTAGGTTCCTTAAAGGAATTGTAGGATTGGGCGGGTTAACCAAGGATGTTCCTGAGGGCGCTCTCGAAAACCTCTCAAACTATCTTCTATCGTTTTCTGTGCGGCTCAATGTCGCCATAGGAATAGATAGCACCTACTTCTCTGTGGTTGATCGATTTGAAACCACGGGCAAAGTTAAAACCGAAATTCTTTCACCTCTGCATATTACTGGTCCAATTGCGAGGGCTTCGGGTAAAATATCTGACAACCGAATTTCTCATCCATATGGAATGTACCGAGAGTTAAAGTTGAAAGAACGGACACAGACAATTGGGGATGTTCTTGCTCGATTCAACATTAAAGCCCAAGAAGTTCTCGATTCCGTCAAAATTATTCAACAACTAATCGGCGAATTGGAGAGCGGCGAGATTTCTGTACTCTGTCAAATCAAAGATGGCCACGCTATATCGTTGGTAGAGGCGCCCAGGGGACAGAATTTACACTGGGTCAAAATCAAAAATGGAACAATCGACCGCTATAAAGTTCGGACGGCTTCTTTCTGCAACTGGCAAGTCATGGAACACGCGGTCCTCGGAAATATCGTTCCAGATTTCCCCCTCATTAACAAAAGCATGAACTTATCGTATGCAGGAACGGACATGTGAGACTATGGCAAAAGCAATCTCTAATGTTTTCAAAAAACCCTCAACCGATACTTTCCTCTTCAAAGATGAAGAATTCGAAGCCCTCGGTATGCAGCTGAAGGAGAAAGTGGATAAGGTTTTTGGCAGAAGCCTGGCTATCCGCGAATTAGACGCAGGCAGCGACAACTCAACCGAAATAGAACTCAATAACCTTTCAACCCCTTACTACGATGTTGAACGCTTCGGAATATCTTTCGTTGCTTCTCCACGCCACGCTGACGTTCTCATTGTTACCGGTGCCATCACTCTCAACATGGAAATTGCAGCAAAAAAAACATTCGAAGCCATGCCTGACCCAAAATTTGTTGTGGCAGTAGGGGATGATGCTTGCGGATATGGAATCATGAACAACTCTTATGCTGTGTTGGGCGGAGCCGACAAAATCTTTAAAGTAGATCTAAAAATTCCTGGTAATCCTCCATCTCCCAGAGAGATACTCAAAGGGATGCTTGCTCTCATGAGTGCTATAGAGAAAATACCCTAAAAACGCCTTTTCTATTGTTAAAATATTTTTTTGGTTTGTTGTTTTCTAACCTTTAGAATCAGGTGCTTAAACGCTTAGTTGGCTGATGTGGAAAGCTATGAAGCTATCAATCAGCTCCAGTTCCTTTCAAAAGAGGTTTTTCAATCGCCAAGTAGGAGCAGACTCGCAATTTATCCTCGGTTGCCATAACTTTTGTTCATGCAATCCTGGCAATAATTCCTCTTAAATCTCTTTATGCGCTTTGGCTGGAAGAGTTTTCCGCATGAACTGCACTTTATTTGGTTAACTGTTTTGGGGTCTAAGAGTTTGAGTCTTCGTTCAATTTCGTTTTTAACGTCTGAATCGTTTTCACTTACCAAAGCATGAGTAAGTAGCGTTTTGGCTTGTTCTTCACATTGTTCGCCAAACATCTTTGAAAACACATTGTTCTTTTTCTGATCTACACTTATCTGCGAAGGCAGCATGCAGATAAAATTTGAAGGATAACTCTTCGATTTATCAGAGTCAACTACGGCGAAGCGGTAGTGCCTGCCTACATAGTTGCCCTCAATGTTATCTTGAGTAAATATCTGTAACTTAAACTTCATAACCTTCCCACGCATATAGAATGTATCTGCCAAGCTAATATCTATACTTCTTAAAAAAATTTAATTTCAATATGAAAATTATTAAATTTGGACGTTTTTAGGCAAATTTCCAAAAATAGCTTCTATATCAGAGTGCAAATGATCTTAGAACGACAAATAATCCTTCTATGCGTCTAAAACTCGCTTAGACACACAGAAAATTTCAAGATATGTAGTCTGCGCGGGCAAGTTGAAGCAAAAACTAATTTTAGTGTTTAACATTTTGGCATTAAATTTAGGGGGACCTGATTTTATCCTCTTTTCTCTCTGGGATTGTATTAACATAATCGAGGTATTTTTTCGTCTTTATCCTAAATAGTTCAGTTACTTTTTGAGCTGCTTACTGCTCTTTTGTGGTTGAATGCAGCCACAAACTCTTTAAAGTTAACAACAATAAGCGCCAGCAAAGTGAAAAGGGGTATGTACGAGTAATAATAAATCGGCGTGGTCAGCCCTGAACCGAAAATCATGCTTATGAACCCTGAGCCCATGCCGGGGTAAAGAAGCATCAAATTCGATAAAGCCAACGCGGCTACCGCACTTGTCACTGCAAGCTTGAGGTTTTTTCGATTATAGAGAATGAACAGAGGGATTGCAAGTAAACCAAATCTTACGTCAAAAAACCCAAAAGCCAACACAATTCCCGACAGGACTGGTTTGCCTTTGCTACCCAGATAGAAGCTGAGGAGGAGCAGGAAAGTGAGGAAAACTTTGGCTTGTCCTTCGCCCCATTGCCAATAGTAACTTGGAGATAAACCCCAATTTGCGGTTGGGAAAGGTAGCAATAACGCAATAACCATCACTGCGAAGATTATTGCAAGATGCTTTTTGTCTAATAGTCTATAGAGAATGTACGCTAAGGCAGGGAGAAGCATAAACTGGACGATGTCAAATGCTAGCAGCGCCTGCTGATAATTTAACGTTAGCAGAGGTGATGTGAATATTAGAAAAGAGGGCATGTACTTGTATGCTTCAGGGTGCGGTGGAGTGATTGGTTCTGCGCCCCCTAAGGGTCCGAAATGGTAAACTTGTGATGGATTATGCCAGAGTCTCCAGGCGCTTACGTAGTAGGCTGAAAAGTCTTTTGCTAATATGCTGCCTGAAGAGGTTATGCCTGGGGTGAGTGTGTAAGTTTCTGGATAAGCTACTATGAAGGTGTAGAGATTTAAAGCGATGAGCAGGGCGACTCCAATAATGAGAACAGTTTGGCCTAAGCTTGGTTTTTTAGTCATTTTGTCTCAGCGATTAGCCCGTTTATGGTTTTATTTCACTGTGTTTGAAACTTTTATACTTGGTTGTCGTATCATTGTTAATTCTTATCCTTTCAGTTGTATTACCAATGTCTTACGCGTGAAAATGCTTTTATTCAATTCCTGCTTTCAAGCCTTCATACTCTCAAAATAGAAGGAAGGATTGTAAATGATGCCTCAACAAAGTAAAGCAAAACAAGTTGCAATAACCGCCATGGTAGCTGCAATTTACGCCATATTATTCTACGGATCCGCACCAGGCATGTTGCCAGGATTTACTCTTATTTACCTTCCAGTCATTCTACTGGGTGTTTTCCCCATATGGTTTGGATGGAGTGGCCTCGCAGGCTGTATGATTGGCGCTTTTATTGGCGGCGTGTATGTTGAGCAAGTAGCACCTTACGCTGCATGGGTAGAATCAATTACGGCATTAATTATCTTCGGCTTAAATTGGCTTCTCATGCCCAAAAACGCTGTAGGCGGGAAATCGAAAAGAAACCTTATTCTCCTAATTGCAGTTTACGCTGTTACATTATTTATTGGAACAGCATACATACTTTGGCAATACACCTATCTCTTTAACATAGGGATAATGACATTCCCCATTTTAGGGGCGTTTTCATTTGGAACTGTTCTTGCCGCAACTTTTGGTCTCAACTTCGTAATCCAAATTGCGGTATGCCCAGCTCTATTAAGAACAGTTACTCCGCGGTTGAAAGGATGGGGCGTGTATTCAGGCAACTTTACTGAATGGCGAAGTCGCCGAAAAGCAAAACCCACATAAAACTCCTCCGCCTTTCTTTTTCATCGAGATAGAAAATACTTTTAAGTTATCGCTCACCTAAGCAACCTGAGCGGCTAAATATGAAAATCCGAATCCTAAAACTCACCCCTGAATCCCTCACTGGGTTGCTTCAAGGCAAACCATCTGTTTTTACTACTAACCTGCCAATCGACGCTGAAATTTTAGACATAAAAATGGACCTATTTACTAAACAAGTTTCTATGGTGATTAGGAGTGAGTGCTTTGAGGATGTTGCGGAAGCCATGCCAATCCCAGAATTCGAGTTGGCAAAAACCGCTGACTCAAAGATTCCACCTAAACCAGCAGTGGTGCTCACAAGACCTCAAGTTATGCAAGTTCCAGAGCCTAAGTCTAACGTTGCAAAGTTGCCTCAGATGCAACCAAATAGGATGGCTTCAAAAATGGAAAACGAATTTAGCCCCGAGCAACGTAAACTGCTCAGTTTCACTGTTAAAGAGGATTGTGTGGTAGTTAAGCCGGTGATGTTTTTGAAAGCTGAATGGGATGACATAAATGAGGTCGTTAAGGGCATAGGCGGGAAATGGGTTAAAGGCGACATAATTAGTTACTGGGAAATTCCATTGAAGTAGGCGATTGTGTTTGAGTAAGAAACGAAAAAACTTTAAACCAGATAAGGCTAATCAAAAGGGTAGTGAGTCAAAGATGGAAAAAACCGATAAACCTCTAACAAGAGACGCTTTAGTCTCGATGCAAGTAATAGATGCCAAAGGACGTTTGGTAGGAAAAGTTAAGGATGTTGCGTTTGCTGTTGGAAAAATGGGCATAGCACTAACCGTGGAAAACGAGAATGGAGAAACAACGAACGTTGCATGGGAAGAAGTTCAAGCAGCCGCAGATTTTATCCTCTTAAAACCCCAGATGGCCCAGCAAACGACATATAAACCACAAGCACAATCCGCTCAAACTGTAACTCAACAAGCGCAACAACAGACTACTCAACCGATGTGCCCTACATGTGGAAGACCTCTAACTTGGATTCCGCAATATCAACGATGGTACTGTTATAACGACAAAAAATACGTCTAAAAACTCCAATCTTTCTCAATTTTTTATTTTTTATCTTTTTTGAATATAGTTAGCCCATCAGACTAACTTTAGTGGTCGCAAAAAACTAAAGCTAATTTATGTAAAGCGGGCATTACTACAGCCAAAAGAAACAGCGTTTGTCTGGTTAATTGCCAATGGGCTTTTCTAGAATGGTGATTGTTCCGTTCTTTCCTAGCCGTAGTTGCTTTTCGCCCTTAAACATCGCTACATGAGCATTCTTGATTTCTATGAAATCTCCTGTGTGCACTGAATTTATCTGTTGGTCCCAAAGGCACAGCAAAATCTTACCTGTTTCATCACCGACTGAAGCGTTGGAAACAACTGCGTTGTCTCGGAATTGGGTGTGGACTTTGGCTGGCTCTGCAGTTTTTATAACTTCGGCGGTGACGTTTATTTTTTTCATGCCAACCCGCAAGTTTTCTATTTTGAAATGTGAGGGCGCCGGGTTTTGGCGGGCAATTTCTTTACGAACTTTGCTGGTGTCCATGGAATGATCGAATGAAACGTCAGTTCTTGCGAGAGTTTCTTCAGGCACTCGGAACTGGGCGATTACTTTCGTGTCTTTTGTTATTAAAAAGATTGCTTGGTTGGTTACGTTTCCGCGGTACTCAACCGTTAAATCTGAAACAGATACAGATTTACCGTGTTCTTTTGCTGTGATTAAAGCTTGGAAGAGCTCGGTTGGATAAACCTCATGCTGCGTAGCAATGAAGGCAAGCTGGTCTTCTAAGGTGGGCTTTTTTGGTTTCATACTCTATCTATTCTCCTTTAATTAGCGAATAATCTTGAAAACAGCAAACTAAGTTAGCCCTAAAATTTACCTTTTCTAGATTAACTTCCGCAATTTACTAGTAATACCCCACTAGGTATATAGGTGTAACTGCTTAAAAACTGAATTTTTACGGAAAAATGTTGGATTTTGTGTTTTAAATCGCAATTATTCTAAACTCGTTAAAAGGTTCCAAAAGGCAAAAAGGCAACCTCCTTATTACACTATAAATAGCGCTTATTTTTGGAGCAAAACAATGACAGAAAAACTCAAAGACCTCACAAAAGTAGACTTGAAAAACCTTGACAAAATCTTCTACCCCAAAATCAAAGTAACTAAAGGGCAAGTTGTCGAATACTACATCAAACTCGCTCCAAAACTGCTCCCACTCATAGCGGACCGCCCCTTGGTTTTAACAAGATACCCCGACGGCATAGAAGGAGAAACGAAAAGTTTTTTTGAAAAAAACGCTCCCGAAGGCACCCCCAGCTGGGTTAAAACAAAAATAATCTATTCCTCCGCTTCAAAGCGGGACGTTTCTTATATCGTTTGCAATGACCTCGACACGCTTATTTGGCTAGCCAACTTGGCTGCACTCGAAATTCACATGCCCTTTTCCAAGGTTGATGCCTTAGATAAGCCTGATCTGCTCTTCTTTGATGTTGACCCTGAACCACCTGCTACTTTAAGCGACGCCGCCGAAGCCTCTTTACTGCTTAAGGATAAACTTCTTGACTTAGGGCTTACGCCATACATTAAAACTTCGGGCAAAAAAGGCCTACACGTCGTAATCCCTATTGAACCCGAACATACCTTCGAGAAGACTAGGGCTTTTGTTCATAAAATAGGAGTCGAACTGGCAAAAGAAAGCGATATGATAGTCTCCGAATTCAAGGACACTAAGAAACCTGGCAAAGTTTTCGCCGACTACCTTCAGAATTCTCCAATGCGAACCATGGTTGTTCCCTATAGTTTGCGCCCCACTACTGACGCTACTGTTTCCACGCCTTTGGAGTGGAGTGAGGTAAAGAAAGGCATAAACCCTTCGACCTACACTATTTTTAATGTAGCAAAACGGCAAAGTAATCCGTGGAAAGATATTTTTGAAAAAAGATGCAAATTGGAGATTTAATTATGGAAGAACAAGAAAATGTCGAAGAATCCTCTTCTGAAAAAATCAGTGCTTCTGCCCCAAGCAGGTCTATTTGGTCAGGAAACATCACTATCGGCTTGGTGAATGTTCCCGTCAAGTTGTTCTCGATGATTTATGATAAGGGGATAGCATTTCATTTTTTGCATAAAACTGATGGTCAACCCTTAAAATACGTTAAAATGTGCACCAAAGACGATAAGATAGTGCCTTGGAATGAGGTTGTTCGCGGCTACGAAGTTGCCAAAAACGAATACATCACCTTTGACCAAAAAGAACTCAATGAGGCAAAACCTGAATCTGACAGACGTATCCGTATCAGCAAGTTTGTCGATTACTTTTCGGTAGATCCCGTTTATTTTGACCGAACCTACGCATTGTTACCTGATAAGAGTAAAGACGCCTACGGGTTATTGCTTAAGGCGCTTGAGAAAACTAACAAAGCTGGTGCTGGACGCATAACCCTGCGAACTAAAGAGTACCCCGCGCTTCTTCATACGTACAAAGGCGCTTTAGTCCTAACGACGTTGCGTTATGCTTACGATGTTGTGGATCCAACCGATTTTGAGCCCCTCCATAAACTTGAAGCCCCCCAAAAAACTGAATTAGATCTTGCTGTAAAAATCGTCACTGACCTCTCTGGCGAATTTGACATAACAGACTTCAAAGACACGTATATGGAAAGAGTGCAAGAACTCGTAAAGCAAAAGGTGAAAGGTGAAAAAATCCATATCGAAAAGCCTCCAGAAGTCGAAGCGAAAGGTCTTATGGTTGCCTTGCGGGAAACCCTCAAGCAGTTGGAGCAGAAATGAGCCGCCACATCTACCAACCTATGCTTGCAAAGGTTGTTGAGGAAGCTTTTTCGGATAAGGACTGGGTTTTTGAAGTTAAATGGGATGGGTTCCGCGCAATTGCCTACGTTGAAGAACATTTCAGCCTCAAAAGCAGAAATGAGAAGGAACTAAAACAAAACTTTCCTGAACTTCAGGAGTTAAACAAGCTTGCCAACAACATTGTCGTAGACGGCGAAATCGTGGTTATGCGGGAGGGCAAACCCGACTTCCAATCCTTGCTGGAACGCGGACAAGCGGTTTCGACAAGAGAAATCCAAAGGCAAGAAGATCGTTCTCCCGCTGTCTATATTGTTTTCGACATATTGGAAAAAGATGGCAAATCTCTCACCCAATTGCCTCTTATGAAGCGCAAAGCAATCCTCAAGGACTCGTTGAAGGAGGGCTCAAACGTGCTTTTATGTGATTTTATAGAGGAAAAAGGCGAATCTTACTTCAAGTTGGCGTTGGAGAAGGGTTTGGAGGGAGTTGTGGCAAAGAGGAAAGATAGTCAGTATGAGGAAGGTTTGCGTACTGGGAGTTGGTTGAAGATTAAGAAACTCAAAACTTGTGACTGCATAATTTTCGGTTATACTCGAGGGGAGGCAGTTAGGGCAAAAACTTTTGGTGCCTTACTGCTTGGCGTTTATGATAAAGAGGGCAAGCCTGTTTATGTTGGTAAAGTTGGCACAGGTTTTACTCAACAGATGATTGGAGTATTATCGGATAAATTTGAGAAAATAAAGACAAATGTTGCCCCTTTTAAGCCTGAATCTGGCGACGTGGTGACTTGGCTTGAACCCAAACTCGTCTGCGAAGTCGCTTATCAAGTATTGACGAGAGATATGAGGTTGCGTATGGCACGTTTTAAACGGTTAAGAGATGACAAACCGCCCGAACAATGCACAATTGACCAAATAGTCGAAAGCAAGAAAAAAGAAGCTACGCACGCTGAACAAAAAAGTGATGCAAAGGAAAAAGCTGTGGACCAAAAGCTATCTGAGTACGAAGCAAAAAGGCGTTTTGAAGAAACCCCCGAACCCAAAGGCTCCCCAGAGAAAAAAGGCGACAAACTCATTTTTGTTATCCAAGAACACCATGCAAGGCGGCTTCACTATGATTTTAGGTTGGAAAAAAATGGGGTTCTGAAGAGCTGGGCGGTTCCAAAAGGGATGCCTGAAGTTGGACAGAAGGTTTTGGCGGTAGAAACCGAAGACCACCCTTACGAATATGGCAGTTTTGAAGGCGAAATCCCAAAAGGACAGTATGGTGCGGGTACAGTGAAAATCTGGGACAAAGGCACATACGAACCTAAACTTTGGGAAAAAGACAAAATCGAAATCACCCTCAACGGAAACCGCCTCAAGAGTCGCTATATTCTAGTGCGCCTGAAGCGCGCTGGCGACAAAGATTGGCTGTTGCTGAAAGGAAAAGAGTGAGATGGAAAGCTTCCATTTAGGGACCATTGGTTGGAGCTACGATTTCTGGAAAGGCGTTTTTTATCCTAAAAAAGTCGCATCAAAAGATTACTTGACATACTACGCCAAACAGTTCAACACAGTTGAAGTTGACAGTACCTTCTATCGAATCCCGACCCCTTCAACCGTTGCCAACTGGAAACAACAAACCCCAGAAGGCTTTAGGTTTTCACTCAAGTTTCCACAATTAATAACTCATGTTAAAATGCTTAGAGATTGCGAGTATGAAACAGGCGTTTTTCTTGAAAGGATAGAGTTGCTTGGAGAAAAGCTCGGCGCTTTGCTTTTACAGTTTCCGCCAAACTTCGGCGTTGACCACCTATACGACTTAGAAGCATACTTAAAAAAACTACCAAAAATACACCGTTATGTTGTTGAAGTCCGCAACAAAAGTTGGCTAAACAACGAGTTTTATTCTATTTTAAGAGCAAATAAGGTTTCTTTGGTTTGGGCAGACAGTTCCTTAATGACTGAAATCAGGGAAGTTACCACCGATTTTTTGTACCTCCGCTGGGAAGGTGACCGAAAAAAAGTCAACGGCACATTAGGCAAAATAGAAGCCGACAGAGTGGAGGACCTAAAGTTAGAGGCAGAAAAACTCAAACCTTTACTAAACAAAATAGAAATCTTTGGCTATTTTGGTAAGTATTACTCTGGGTATCCGCCCTCAGACATCGCAAATATGCAAGACAGCTTGAACAAGTAAATATCCAACCAAAAGAATCTAATTTGAAGGTCAGACAAATGGACACCGACAAACTGTTTGAGTTAGCAACTCCAATTTTGGAAAAAAACGATTTCGGAGTCGGCCACACTAAGCGGGTTTTCGAGATTGCGAAACAAAACTTTCCTGTAAAAAGCGATCTCCAAGACTTAACCTACGTCGCCATAATTCTGCATGACATCGGAGGAAGCACCATAAAAGAACAATACGAAAAAGGGCCCCAAATCGCAACCGCCCTGCTAAAAAAACTAGGCTGCTGCTCTGAATCTTTCATTAAACAGGTCTGCGACATAATCAGCACCCACCACGAACATCCCACCAACCCCTCAGAACCGTTCCTTTCACTGTACGATTCGGATAAGCTGGTTATGTTTTCTCCAGAAGAGTACCCATACTATAATGCGCGAGAAGGGTTTGATTGGGACAAAATAATCAATCTCATATATACTAAAAAAGGGCAACAATTAGCAAAAAAGTCTCTGGCGCAGAGAAGAAAAGACCAGCCCCCCGAAACTTGAGCAGGTTTAAACATGTTTTTTAAGCAAATTCAACAGCACAGCGACAACTTCTCATATATCATAGCAGACGAAGACACCAAAGAAGCAGCGGTTGTCGATTCAAGCTTCAACGCCGGCGAAATCATAAAAATCATAAAAACCCAGCAATTGAAACTAAAATATATCATAAACACCCATGGGCACTCTGACCACACAGCAGGCAACACAGAATTGCAATCTATATTTGGAGCCCAAGTGGCTGCGTATAAACAATCCAAAATCCCCTACGACATCCCACTTGACGAAGGCGACCCATTGATGGTTGGCAAAATCTCCATAAAAACTATTTACACACCCGGACACACCGCAGATAGCGTTTGCCTTCTCGTCGACAACCAAAAATTGCTAACAGGCGACACATTGTTTGTGGGTGAATGCGGAAGAACAGATTTTCCTGGGGGCAACTCAAAAAGCATGTATGAGAGCCTATTTGACAAACTTCTAAAACTAAACGACGACGTGGAAATTTATCCTGGACATGACTATGGACCTAAGTCTTCATCAACCATCGGCGAAGAAAAAAAATCAAACTATACTCTGCAGCCCCGCAGCATCAAAGATTTCATAGAGTTCATGAGCCAACCTTAAGTCGTAATGCAGTTGCGAAATTTGCAAAAACTCGCCGCTCACGCTAATAATTACCTTAAAGTTCATTTCTGCTTTAGTTTCTGAACTAAATACTTCACGTTTATTGAGATACTTTTTTATTGCTCCTGTTCTAAACAGTGGGTTTAAAAGGCTTAAGCCCAATACCCGAAGGGAAAACAAACCTTAAAAGTTTAAAAAAAGTATATGTGAGACTGTAATGGAAAACAGATTTATCTTTCCTAGCGTAGCTCGATTGACAAGCTTTAAGCCTGAAAGTTCCGGATGCCTCAAATCGCTTTTGACGGTAAAATCCACAGGACAAATGTTATCCAGGAAACAACTAAATGAGGCTGGATACAAATGATAATTACCGATATCATTTCCATAATCTTGCTTTCGGTTTTGCTTTTCTGGACCGCATACAACGGCTCAATAATCTACTTGGGGATAAGAGCCAAACGCAAGCAAACAACAACGGCAACAACTACCCAACTTGTTGAGTTCCCAAAGTTTTCAATCATTGTCCCAACCAAAAATGAAGAAAACGTCATCCGACGTTGCCTAGACGGCATATTTAGGATGGATTACCCAAAGGACAAACTCCAAGTAATAGTCGTGGACGGAAAATCCACTGACAATACACCCCAAATATGCTCCGAGTTCTCCGAAAAATACCCCGAAAACATCAAAGTTATCTCTGAAAAAACTGTCAAAGGCAAGCCAGCTGCTCTCAACCTCGCCCTAAAATACATCACTGGAGATATAGTGGGCACTTTTGACGCTGACAGCCTCCCAGAAAAAGATGCGCTCTCAAAAGTTTCCTTATATTTCGCTGACAAAAAAGTGATGGCTGTACAAGGCAGAACAACCGCAATTAACGAAAAAAGCAACGCCCTCACAAGAATCACCGCGATGGAAGAAAAAGCCTGGTACCAAGCGTTAATTACCGGAAGAGAAAGCCTCCAATTATTCGTTCCCCTTAACGGAAGTTGCCAATTCGTCAGAAGCAATGTAGTTGAAGAACTTGGTGGCTGGGATGAAAATTCCTTAACTGAAGACGTGGAATTTGCATTACGACTTGTGGAAAAGAAGCATCTTATAAAATATGCTCCTGATGTCTGCTCTGGACAAGAAACACCAGGCAATCTGGGGTCTCTGTTTAAGCAGCGGGTTCGTTGGTATAGAGGATATATGGAAACATCTCTAAAATATGGGCGTCTTCTAGACTCAGTAAATAGGCGGACACTTGATGCTGAAATTTCTATGGCTGGACCATTTATGATGGTTGTGTCGCTGTTAAGCTACATAAACTGGTTATTTGTGGCACTATTCTTCCAAAGCACCCCCATCATAAGCTTTACAGGATTAGTGATAGCTCTTACAGCTGTTTCTCTTGTTTCTGTAGGCGTTGCTTTAATGACAACTGAAAAACCCATCAAAACGCGAAACATTCTGTGGATACCGTTTATTTACGTTTATTGGCTTTTCCAGATGTGCATTGCTGGCTGGGCATTTCTTAAATTCGTATCTAGAAGTAAGCGAGATTGGACAAAAACAGCCAAAAAAGGCAGTATCGCTCCCGGCAGCATTATGTAAATGCGATAAAAATCGGTTTTTCTTATTACAAGTTTAATTGACCAGTGGTCTTTTGCAAATTGATTAAATATTTTTGTTGAACGTTTTAGTACCATAATCTTAAATCCCACCCATTCATTAAAAAGTACCCATAGGGAGGGAACTGGCTGGCTATGTGGCGAGGGAAATTACAACCAACAAAACCACAGCAAGAGACTCATATTACATCCAGATTAATCAGTTTCAGGCGACTCCATCCACGCATCATCAGTAAACATTTCTCTTCCAAGGCTTCCTCCAACACCGAATCACAAAGAGAAGTTTCAAGACGAAGCTCATTCAAACTAAGCATGAAAGCAAAATCTGTTCTGTCAATTCTTATAATTGCAATTATGTTAGTTTCTATTTTTGCTTTCCTACCCAGAGCAAACCAAACTCCAACTACTACAACACCACAAAGCAGTGATAGCCCCGTAGCATCTACAAACAGCACAATTCAACCGAAGCCAACCAAAGTACCCGATAGTTCAGGTGGGTTATCCCATATATCCGATTGGATAAGTAGCATAGGTAGCGGTGTGGCAGAAGCTTTGACTCCTCCTAGGGATCCTGGTACAATTGAATCTGCTGGATCTATGACTAGTGATGTTTGGTGGCAGGTGGCGAAGAATGCTTGGCAATTTTTTCAGCCTGGTTGGGGTGTAGATTCTAATACTGGTTTGCCTCGCTCAGGAGGTTCTGATTCTCCAGTCTTCACAGATTGGGATTTAGGCGTTTATGTCCAAGCGGTCATTGACGCTAACAAAACAGGTTTAATTAGTAATGATGGTCCATGGGGTTCGAGTGCTCGTTTGGAAAAGGTAGTTGGTTTTCTGGAAAGTCGTGAACTAAACAATGCAAGTTATCCATATTGGTTCTATCAAGCCAAGGACGGGAGAGACTACCATGCAGATTCTGATTTGGCTACAAGCCCTGTTGACGTTGTTGATACGGGGCGACTGTTTGTTGCGCTACACAATGTTGAAGCCTTCAACTCCAGCTTGGCACCGAGGATAAGTAACATCGTTTACAACACTTACGGCAATCGTTCAAATTATGCTGCTTTAGTGCCTGCCATCAAGGGAGATAGTCAATTATCAAATAGTGTTTATGCTTACTACATCTATAGTGGATTTGAAAGCTTTTGGCCTAATCAACTTTTCAATGCTACGAACAATATTCTGAATAATATGTGGAAAGCCGGTAACGTTACGACCAACGGTGTTTCTTTGCCTGCAGCAGCAGTTTTAGGAGATCCATTGTACTGTTCAGTTTTTGAACTCAACAACAATAATTCTCAGTTAATGTATTTGGCGCACCAAGTTTACTTGGCTCATGATGCCTATTATGATGCCACTCTTCAAGCCACCGGTAAAGGGGTTTATCGAGCATTTAGTGAAGGGGGTTCTCTTTCATATAGTTGGACGTACGAGTGGGTAGTTTTTGACAATCGAACTTGGATTATTTTGGATAGTAACGGTCAACCTTTTCAAATAGACCCCATAATCTACACAAAAATCGCAATTAGCTTCCTTGCTTTATACAACACAACTTTCTCCTATAACATGGTCGTTTATCTTGAGAGAAATCTTCCTGACCCTGTACACGGGTACAGTGAAGGCATTGATGAATCTGGGATCCAGCTTACAAGTGTTGGCATCAACACAAACGGTTTGATTATAGGCGCTGCAAGATATGCACTTCAGAACCACCCTTAATGAGAGTTAGTGGATTTTCAACTTTTTGCTCCCAATTTATTTCTCGTGAGCGTAAGGCATTTAGGATAGCACTTAACAGTCTATAAAACAATAATTTCGTGGCATCTTTGGAGAATAAGAAGTGACCCAAACTGGTAACTACCTCAATTGGATTCGTCAAAATGGGTATATCTTGTTTCCTTTGTTGGCGTTTGCCATACCTTTACTAGTTCGAGCGATACCTGAGATTTTGATGGGTCCCTACGTTACAGGATTCGATACCATTGGTTACTATGTGCCCAACACACTTGATTGGCTCAGCCACGGAGGCAATATTTGGGCTTTTTTGTCCGATGGCCCTTTATTATATCTGATTTTAACAAGCACAACCTTCCTTGGAGCCCCAATAATCCTCTCACTCAAAGTTCTATCCCCTGTGCTTTTGGGTTTTCTAGCTCTCACTATCTATTTCTACGCTCACAAAAGCCTTGCATGGTCATCTAAGAAGAGTTTACTTGTGGTTTTGTTTGCAACCTTGTATTTTGTAGCCCTAAGAGTATCATGGGATATGCTCCGGAGTGAACTTGGACTAATATTTTTGTTTGCAGCACTGATCTATCTCAAAAGTGGTAAGTCTCTTCGCAATAACGTTTTGCTATTGGTGTTTATGGCACTGATCGTTCTTTCCAATCAACTTTTAGCAGTTATTATGCTTGGAATAGCTTTTGCTTCCATCATACGCTTTTATCTTGACAAGAAAAAATTTGAATTCAAAAGACTCATTATCTGCACTGCAATCGTAGCCTCCTTGTTTCTCCTATTGGTTTTTGCTATGAGTTCGATCTTACACTTTTCTGTAATAGGCGGCATTCCAAGTCAATCTTCAGGCTCGGACATGGCGCTATTGGGATTTACTTCCTACGGTGACTTTGTTTTTGACACTGTAGGTTTTCTTGTTTTTTGTTATTTGCCCCTTTTGCCTTTGTTGATTATAGGCTTTAGATATTTCAAAAGCAACATACAACTCAAAACCTGGATCGCCTTGATTTTCCTCTTATTACTAATAACTATTATTAGCCCGAATGCTTCTTTTGCTGTCTATCCCTACCGATGGATCTTGCTGTTAACTTATCCTTTGGCTTTTTATGTCGTCGAGGTTTTTAGTCGCGTTAGGCGGAACCTATACCGAATTGGAATAGGGCTTGGGGTGGGCTTAATTTTGGCAACCTTAAGCATCGGCTTTATTGCCCTACCAAATAACCAAACTTTTCCTTACATCAGCGACTTTCCTTCATACGTGCCAATATCGATGCTGCAAAACACAGTCCAATCAAGTGACTGCGCCGACACCTCCAACGCTTTGCTCTGGGCAAAAAACAATATGCCTAGTAACGGTATCCTGCTTGTTCACGACGTATTTCATGGTTGGGCTAGGTTAACATTTGACAGTAATCGATTATTTCCCTATGTATTTGATAATCCTGCTGTAGTCGCTCAAACCCTCTCAGCAAATGATTCATCAACTACCTTGTTTTTGATTTGGTGGGTAAACGGCAAAGGATGGTACGGGCAACCAACAGTCGATGCGTCTTTTAAAGAGATTTACCATAGCGGAGACATCGCAATCTACCAGTATAGCCTCTAATGCCTCAGTTTCAATTTGAGTCGAATTTTCCTTTTTGTTCCCTCAATTTGTTGTACGTTTTTATGATAAAATGCGTAATTCATAAATACATATTGCATCGATGCTATGTTACTAGAAAAGACATAAGAGAATAGAACCAAATGGTTAAACCTCCCTCTAACAGTAACATGCTCCAATTTGACAAAAGACAGTTGTTGAATCTGAAAACCAGAGCCATGCGGTCGGGAGCATGGTTCAAATCATTGAAGCGAATAGACCGAGTGTTGATTGATTTAACGATAAAAGTTGTTGAGAACATTCGCAGTTCAAGGCTAGCAAAAAGCATACAAGCGCTTGCAATCAAGTTGGAGTACGTTATGAAGAGCGGTTTTTCGCAAAGAGTCCAAGAGATCGGTTTTTCTTTGGCTGAGAAAATTAGTTCAGTAGGCCAAATAATTGGTAACTCCTCTGCTATTGGCTGGGCGTTTGACTCTTCCTTTGCAGTTTTCTTAGCTGTGATGCATATAAACAATTCAGCGGAAACTTGCAAATAATCTTTCAGTGCTAAATCGGTGATAAAATAAAGTCAATGTTTGCCTTTGTCAGATTAGCCCATCCCATAATTATGGCAAATGTTATATTGAGTATGTCTGCTTCTTCTATCAACGAACAGTAGGCTCTATCTGTATGGCAAAAATTAATTTTATGGACTTCCAGATTAGAGTCAAAGGCTATGTTAAAGAAAACTGGGGCTCCCCTTTTGTGGTAAGCTTTATTTTTCTTTTGCTTAGCGCCGCAACTTTGCTATCTTTGGGAATATCTTATTGGGCCGAGCAAATAGCAGTCTACGCTTATTATGCTTTAGTTATCGGTATTGTGCTTCAGATTTTATGCTACATAAAATATAAAAAAGTTAGCGCTGAGGCTGATTAAATGGAGCAAATAGAATTATCCTTTGTTATCCCAGCGTACAACGAAGAAGACTTTATCGAAAATACCCTTGGTTCTATTGATACAGTTATTCAAGGAAGGCACCTGCCCTATGAAATTGTTGTCGTTGATGATGGAAGTCAGGACAAAACTTTTGATAATGCAATGCGTTACGCAAAAAGAAACGGGCATGTTAGAGTTTTAACCTACCCCAAAAATGTGGGCAAAGGGTATGCTGTACGAACTGGTTTCATGAAGGCTAACGGGCACGTAGTGGTTTTTGCGGATGGCGACATGGAAATAGACTTGAAAACGATTTCAAATTATCTTGATGCACTTAAGAACGGCGATATAGTAATTGCTTCTAAAAGGCACAGCGATTCTCGGGTAGAAGTGCCTATATCTAGAAGAATTTTGAGTGAAACTTTCAACGGACTTGTTCGGCTCCTAACTGGGGTTCCACTCAAAGACACTCAGTCTGGTCTTAAGGCTATGAAGAAAAGTGCCTTTTTGGAGATTTTTCCCAAATTAGCTGTTAAACGTTACGCTTTCGATGTTGAGTTGCTTGCTGTGGCGCACCTTCACGGCTTAAAAGTAATTGAGATGCCAGTGACCATTAAATTGAACGCCTCGTTTAAGGTACATAATATGTGGCATATGTTTGTTGATTTGCTCGGAATTGCTTACCGTTTAAGGGTAGTGCATTGGTATCAACGCCAGATTCCCACAAGGGATGGGTTGCAGAATATGGCTGCATTTGTTTTTCGTGAAGCTTAATGACTTTCAAGGGTATTGTTACAGTTATTATTCCTTGTAAAACCATTGACGAATATGCAGTGGGGTGCATCAACTCCTGCAAATCTTTAGATTATAGAAACCTCGAAATAATCGTTCTTCCAGACGATCCTGATGGGACTATAGATGGAGTTAAAACGATATCTACTGGTCCAGTCTCTCCTGGAACAAAAAGAAACATAGGTGTCGAAAATTCAAATGGTGAGTTCTGTGCATTTATAGACAACGATGCCTATCCAAGAAGCGATTGGTTAACCAATGCCTTGAAATATTTTGAAAACCCTCAAGTGGGCGGTGTAGGAGGTCCTGGATTGACCCCAGAATCAGACGGGTTTATGCAAAAAGCTGGGGGCTACGTTTTGTCTTCATTCATGGTTGGCAGCCTCTCGACCAGGTACAAAACACAAAACTGCTTTGAATCCGACGACATCCACTCATGTAACTTTATTGCAAGAAAATCAGTGATCAAGGAAGCTGGCGGATGGAATGAAAAATATTGGCCTGGAGAAGACACATTAATATGCCTTGCAATAAAAAAAACTGGCAAAAAACTAATCGAGTCATCAGACGTCGTCGTGTATCATCATCGTCGTTCACTTTTTGGTCCTCACATTAAGACAAGTTTCGCGATTCGGGGAACATAGAGGCTTTTTTGTTAAAAAATTTCCAGAAAATTCGATAAAAGCAACCTATTTCTTACCTTCAGCTCTTATATTTTCACTTGTTATCGGAATTTTGCTTTCAATTCTCATCCCGCAGTTTCTCTACATCCTGCTTCTAGGAATCTTGGGTTATTCGATTTTAAGCTTGACTGCGGCAGCCCTTCAAGTGAAAAACATCAAGCTGATACTTTCTATCTGGTTAGGCATAATCGTAACCCATTTAGTCTACGGCTCATACTTTCTGTTCGGTTTAGCAAAGCGTGACCTGAAAAGATGAAAATTAGCTATTTCATATCCACCGATACATTCGGAAAAAGGTGTCCCATTACTTAGTCAGAACAGGCAATTCCAGTATTTCCAGTCACCAACATACATTTTCCCAGTAGTTCCATCTTATGCCGCTACATTGCTAAAAAATGCAGGTTATGATGTTGTCTGGGATGATGGAATTGCAGAAGAAAAAACCTACGACCAATGGCTAAAGGATATTCAGCAGAACAATCCAAATGTAATCGCAATTGAAACCAAAACTCCAGTTGTCAAAAAACACTGGTCAATAATAAAGGATATCAAAAAAGTACTTCCGCGCACAAAAATTGTTTTAGTCGGCGACCATGTTACCGCACTGCCTCAGGAATCAATGGAGCGTAGCCAAGTTGATTTTGTCCTAACAGGCGGCGACTACGACTTTTTGCTGTTGAACTTAGCAGATTACCTGACTGGTAAGTCAAAGCAACTTGAACCAGGGGTTTGGTACCGAGAAAATGGACTGATAAAAAATACTGGGCAATTTCAGTTGAACCACAATTTAGATAGTCTACCGTTTATCGACAGATCCCTAGTGCATTGGCGACTCTACAGTGAACGTAATGGCAACTTTAAGGTAACACCTGGCGCTTACACAATGGCGGGACGTGATTGCTGGTGGCGAAAAGATGGAGGATGCACTTTCTGCTCTTGGCCAACACTCTACCCGACTTTCCGGTCAATGAAGCCCGAAAGGTTAGCTGATGAGGTTGGATTGTTAATTGAAAGGTACGGCGTTAAGTCAGTTTTTGACGACACTGGATGTTTCCCTGCGGGCGAATGGCTAAGACGTTTCGCCAACCTAATGATTGAGCGAGGATACAATAAAAAAGTCCAATTCAGCTGCAATATGCGCTTTGGCGCATTAACCAGAGAAGATTATCAATTAATGAAGAAGGCTGGTTTTCGGATGCTTCTCTTTGGTGTAGAATCTGGAAGCCAAACAACACTTGACAGGCTTAACAAAGGAACAAAAATTGCTGATATTATGAATGAATGCAGAATCCCCCGCGAAGAAGGATTAGAACCGCACATAACAATTATGGTAGGGTACCCATGGGAAACACGCCAAGATGCCCAAAGCACCCTTGCCGCAGCGAAAACAATGATGCAGAAAGGCTGGGCAGTTACATTGCAATCCACAGTAGTCATTCCTTATCCAGGAAGTAAGCTGTATGCTGAAGCAGTGAAGAACGGTTGGTTCCGTGTTGACCCCACAGATTATGAACGATTTGACATGAAAGAACCCGTAATGACTACACCCGACATGACGCCCGAAGAAGTAATGAAACTCTGCGACGAAATCTACAAAGTATTCCTAACACCACAATACATGCTAAAACAACTATTCAGGATACGATCAGCAAGGGATGTAAAATATTCAGCTAAAGGTCTTGCTAAAGTTTTAGGGCATGTAAAGGATTTTAAAAAAAACAAGTAAACCTATAGGTGTTCTCCCGTGTCCCCAATTTCCTCAAAAGAAACAAAAAGTGTTCCATTGGTTTCTGTTGTTGTAACAACTAAGAATGAAGAAAAAAACATCGAAAACTGTCTAAAATCAATAAAAAATCAAACTTTCAAGAACATAGAAATAATTGTAGTTGACAATTTTTCAGAAGACAAAACTGGCGAACTTGCGAAAAAATACACCGGCAAAGTTTATTTTAAAGGAAATGAGCGTTCTGAGCAAAGAAATTATGGCGCCAAAGTTGCTCAAGGCAAATATCTAATTTATTTGGATGCAGACATGATTTTAAGCCCAACTGTAATCGCTGAATCCGTCGCAAAGTGTGAAAATAACATTATTGATGCGCTATATGTTCCGGAAAGAATAATTGGCAAGGGTTTCTGGATTAAAGTTAGAGATTTTGAAAGAAGCTTCTACACAGGTACAGTTATAGACGCCGTACGCTTTATCAGAAAAGATTTATTCGAAAAAATAGCTGGGTTCGATGAAAGTCTGAAGGGACCTGAAGATTGGGACCTTGATAGGAGGATTAGAGAGATTGCCCAGGTGGGCGTAATTATCTCTGCTCTAAATCATAACGAGGGACAATTCAATATAGAGCGATATCTTGGGAAAAAGAAATATTATCTCCAATCTTTCGATAAATATGTTCGCAAATGGGGCGAAGATGACCCTGAAATTAAAAAACAACTTGGAATTTCTTATAGATTGGCTGGTGTTTTTATTGAAAATGGTAAATGGAAAAAACTTCTAAAACATCCAATTCAAACTTTAGGAATGTTTTACCTAAGATTCATGGTAGGACTCTCCTATTTGAGATCGTGAGAAATTTATTAACATACTTCCCTGTGAAGAAAAAGTGATGCCTAACGGAAAATATTTTCTGACATTCGACTTCTTTATTTTATATTTAAAAGGATGCTGAAATTCGTAATGGCTTTAAGATTGATGGTTGATAATCGAATGCAGAAGAAAAAAATCATTTTCTTTTTCAACTCTTTTGTTACTTTAAGTGGAGGCGACATTCGTCTCATTGAAGTCGCCAAACGGATTCACAGTTTCGACAAAATTGTAGTAACCTCACCAAAAGGTAAGCGTGTCTGCGAGACCAATGAATTAGACGCTAAATACCTACTAACTGCAGATAAAAGCGACAGGTTGTTCAAGAATGTATTTTTGGCATATTTCATTCGCACGGTACATGCATTGTTTTTAAAACTGAGATTTTCTGGTCAAAATATTTTATATTCTTCTTCTGATTTCTTGCCCGATGTTTTTCCAGCTTTTGTATTAAAAAGTACAAACAAGAATTTTAAATGGGTTCAAGAAATATATCACTTAATTCCCACTCCTACTCGCAGAGAGGGCCCTTTTATTACAAATTTGTTATCGTTTACAGCGCAAAGGTTTAGTCTTAACCTGATAAAACGAAACGCGGACTCTATTTTTGTTCTTAACAATTTGATAAGAACTCAGCTTGTCAAATTGGGCTTTTCAGAAAACAAAATATTTGTTACAGGCGCAGGAATAAACTTTGATACAATAGGTCAAGTACAACCAGCAGAAGGAACTATTTATGATGCTTGTTTTTTGGGGCGTTTACACAAATCAAAAGGAATTTTTGATTTGATTGAAATCTGGAAGCTCGTTACCTCAAAAAAGAAAAATGCAAAGTTGGCAGTAATTTACGTTGGTCCAAAAGATTTAGAATCGGCTATGATAAAGAAAATTCAGAATACTGGTCTTAATTCCAATGTTTTTATGCTACCAGTTACGGGAAATAAGGCTTTGAGTGTAGTTAAGTCTAGTCGCGTCTTCGTTTTTACCAGTCATGAAGAAGGATGGGGAATTGCAATCGCTGAAGCTATGGCTTGCGGCCTACCTGTAGTGGCATACGATTTACCCGTATACCGCGAAATTTTTCCACAAGGAATGATAAGGGTACCGTTAAATGACATTAAACGATTTTCTGAGGAAACATTGAACTTGCTTGAAAATGATGAGACACGAAATATTTTAGGTAAAAAGGGACAAACCCAAGTAACCATTTATGATTGGAGCCACGTGGCGGCCAGAGAATTATCCGTGATGGACAGGTAAGCGTTGCGAATACTGGAAGTATCCTGCAATTTATATCAAATTTTTAAAAGTCATATTTCGTAAGTATTTTGTTTAGAAGTATTTTAATATCTGAATCGAAATAACTGTCTAAACTTCAACTTTACATCTTGAGGGTCTTAACCTTAGGTCCGTAATCCTCTCTAAAGGATACATCTGGAATGGTGGAATAATTTGAGCGCTCTTAAAAAAGAATTATATTTCATAATTTGTATACCGACCTATAATGGAGCCTCGTTTATTGGACCAACACTCCAAAGTATCCTCGCTCAGGATTTTCAGAATTACAAAATTATTATTTCAGACGACAATTCAATCGATAACACAATAGATGTCGTAAAAACCTTTAAGGATGAGCGGATTAAAATTTTTGAGAATAAAGAAAACTTAGGTTATGGTAAAAACCTCGAAGTTTTAAGAAAACAAGCAAAAGGTGACATTCTTTTTTTAATGGGGCAAGATGATATCCTAAGGGAAGGCGCTCTTTCGAAAACCCATAGCGCATTTTTATCCGATGAAAATGTGGGGGTTGTAACTAGACCCTATTTTTGGTTTGATGAAGACATTTCTCATCCTGTCAGAGCAGTGAGACCCTATGATAAAAATCAGGATTCAGAAATATCAGTCTTTGATGGTAAAAAAGCGATACAAAAAATTTTTGAGTCTGTTGGTCAGTTATCAGGATTAGCCTACCGAATAAAATATATGGATATAGGTTTCCATGAGGACATTTTTCCAGCTCATATTTACCCTTTCGCTTCGATTTTGAAAAAACATAAAGTCGTCTTTTTGAAAGACTATACCGTAGCTGTAAGGATTGGAAGTAGCGTAACCAGACACAATTCCCGAATTTATGATATATCTCCCGCCGAGAGCTGGATAAGAATGTTTGAAACGGTTTACAGCGGAAAGGAATATGTAAATCTAAGGAAGGATTGTATAGAATTTATAACAAGAACTCATTTTGATGGATTAGTTCAACTAAAAACTTCTGCTTCAATGAAAATATTACTTCGCGAAATACTCATTTTAATTAGATATCGCTGGCTTAATATTTTTAGTATTAAGTTCTGGTTGTTTGCTTTAGGAACAATATTAGTGCCTAGGAAAATACTTAGGGTATCGGTTGATGGATTTAAAAGAAATATTCTCTCAAAAACATTGAACGACATTATTATTTGAGCTATCGATAGGTAGATAAGTTATCATGAAAATCGCTATTGTTTATTTTCGTTATCCGCTTTATTTGAAAGGTTCTTACTTTCAAGAATTTTTAAATAAACTTGCCGGATCAATCGACGAGATACAACTAATTGCTGCCCATTATCCTAAGGGCGCTTTTATTAAACCGTCGAATGTTAAAATTTCTTGGGTTCCTTTATTTAAAATTCGGTTTGTTGAAGACTTTTTTTTCATGTTTGCAACTTTGTTAAAAGTTATGTTTGTAAGAACACTTCGAGATGTTGACTTAGTTAATACTATTGGCCCGCGTGGGCTTTTAGCGGGCTGGTACCTAAAAAAGGTCCATCGGGTACCTCTTGTTTGTACAATTGAAATGATTAATGAAAAAGGTTCTTTGTTGAATAGTATTTACTACGAAGTTGTTAGGTTTTTAATGACTAAAGCGCCTGTTGACAAGTTTATTTGTTGGTCAAATTATTACTGGGAAAATCACTTAAAAATGTGGGGTATCCCTCGAGAAAAGGTTGCTACTATTTCAGGGGGAATAAATACTGATGTTTTTAACCCCGCAGTTGATGGAAGTACAGTGAAAAAGAAATATGGCTGCGATTGTCCCCTCCTTGTATTTGCAAAGCCCCTCTATTTTCCTAACACGGAATCAGCAAAAATCTTAGTTCAAGCTATAGCGAGGCTAAAGCCAAAAATTGCCATGAAACTTTTGGTAGGTTCTGGGGAAGGAGCAAAAGAGGTAAGCAATTTGGCGAGAAGTCTTGGAGTTAAGGATTGCGTTGAATTTATGCCACCAACACCCTTTACCGAGATTCCCAAGTATATTGCAGCTGCAGATTTGGTCGTTTTGCCATTCACTTATTCAGCTACCACTTCCAGATCTCTTCTAGAGGCGATGGCAATGGGAAAAGCGATAATTACTACAAAAGTTGGGGAGATACCCAACATCATCGAAAATGGCAAGGAGGCGCTTTTAGTGGACCCGACGATGGAAGACATTTCAGATGCAATAGCCTTGGTGATAAGCGATCAAAACCTTGCAACTTCACTTGGTAATCACGCAACAGATTTAGTTAGACGGAAATATTCCTTGTCGACAATTGTCGATGAGACTGTTAAAGTGTTTTTATCCGTGAAATCTAAAAGAGACAATTGATCCCTATATATTCAGGTCAAATTATAGTAGAAAGATATTACTGATTGTAATCGCCATATCTTCGCTTTGATCAACCTGCGTGGCCATGGGGATAGTACTATTACTAAACTGCAAAATACAACTCTCGTTGTCAAGTCTTTTCTATCCAGAGAATGGGCTGCCCACGGTATTTTACTACTTGGATATTCTTTAATCGCCTGTTTTTTCCTCTTCGGGGTTTTAACCAGCAGAGGCAATGCCGCACAACAGGATTGGACATTTCCAGTGACTGCTAAAAGTTCCTGGGACAATCTTTACCAACACTTCTTTATCTGGCACTTATTTGGTTTTGGAGGTGTCGTGACATATTTTGATTTATTATTTAGTTTACCTAGTGCTTTATTCGCGCAAATAGGTTTTTTTGGTGGAGCCGAAATCAAGATTCTGGCTGTTGGTCTTGTAGCAATCGGTGGTTGGTTCGCATATTTAATGTGCAGGTCATTTGGAATAAGTAGATCTTCATCTTTCTTGAGTGGTCTATTCTTTATGACTACGGCACTCGTTTTTGACTATCTAATGTTTGGGTGGACATACAACATGATTTCTTATGATTTGTTACCTTTATTTATCATGTTTACAAAAAAAGGCCTTGAAACAGGGGCATTGCGTTATGCTTTAGCTAGCGGCATTATCTTAGCACTTGCTTTGATGTATCCTCAGGCTGCAATATTCTACATACCTGTACTAGCATTGATCGTAATTTTTGTTGCTGGAACTAATTTTAAAATGATATTAAAAGGGTTGCTGCATTCGATTATAACGTTAGGAATAGGTGCGTTGAGTTATACTTACTTTTTCACATCATACACCGGTATATTCTATTCTTTTAGTTCAGACGTAGTCAGTGCTATAAATGAAAATCTAACTCTTGCGAATGTGGCTAGATTCTGGGGATCAACATACAACTATCAGTTTGAGACGTATTTTCCTAAAAGCTTGCTTTTTTTTTCCTTCATCCCACTGGTCATTGCAAGTCTCTCAATAATTCTGAAGCCCCGAAATAAATGGATTTATTTCTTTGTATTTTTGTACATTTTTTCGCTGCTTCCTGAATTAGCTGGAAACGCAGTATTCTCGTTGCCGTTTGGTTTTGCGTTCAGGATTCTGAGTCTTTTTCTTATTCCTTCAGCCCTTGGAATTGCTGCTTTAATAGGATTTAGTTCTGATGCAATTTTAATTAAACTATCAAGCTTAAGAAATAATAGGCTAAGGAGATATGCGGGTAAATTTTTAGTGCTTGCAATTCTACTGCTCATAGTTCTATCGGGTGCTCCTTGGTGGCTGGGTCAGACATCGGGAGCTGTGGCTTCTCCTCAAGCTACTAAGTTGAATTTGGTTGAATTGCCTCCTGGATTTGTGGATTGGAACAAATTTGTGCCAAGCAATGATTCCGGTATGTTTGTTCTTTACTGGCCGATTTCTTCATACATTCAGTTTGAGAATACTTTGTATTATTCAGAGACTTTTCAAGGAGTTAACAATCCGTTTTTCCAACCGGCGACGAATTTTTCACCCGTCTTGGGTAGTGCCGCGTTTTTTTCGTCAATGTCTCGTTTCTTTAATGGGAATTATTCCCAGTTGGGTGAGATTTGGGGTAATATGAGTATAAAATATATTGTGGTTTTTACGAATACGTCTTCATCGAACTTTAATTATGCAACTGCTGACGATTTGCTGAATGGACTTTATAAAGTGAATGGCGTTGTTGAAATTTACCAGTCTCAAGGTGTTATTGTATTTGAAGACCAATATGCAAAACCTGTTGTTTATTCCAACAATACAAATGCGTCTATCGATATAATCTCTCGAAATCCAACATATTACAAAGTTGCGGTCAACGCTTCTTCACCGTTTACTCTTATCCTAAATCAACAATACGACCAAGGCTGGACCGCTTCAATAGACGGCAAAGCAATTCATGTTTCTGATCACTTCGCGTTCGACGATTCTTATAATGCTTGGCAAGTAAATTCTTCTGGGAAACTTACAATTGAGCTTTATTATCAACCTCAAACAAACTACCTCGCCGGAGTCTTAATCTCAATGATAACCTTCTATGGTGTCTTTGCTTACCTGATTGCGATAGCAATGAAAGATTTAATCATAAAAAGAAATAAAAAGAATAGACTTGAAAAAGCAATAACTCAGTAGGAGACATCGGTGAGAATACTGAACGAATTAAATAACCAACCGCTAGTTTCTGTAATCATATTGAATTATAATGGTGTGGCGTTAATAGAACGCTGTCTAGGATCAGTCTTAAATTCAGATTATCCAAATTTTGAAGTTTTATTCGTCGATAATGCCTCCACCGACCAGAGTGTTACTTTTGCAAAAGAAAAATTTGGACGTGATCAACGGTTGAGGCTCGTTCACTATCGAGAGAATTTTGGTTTTGCTCAAGGAAACGATAAAGCAGTAAAGGAAGCTAAAGGAGAATACTTAGTTTTCTTAAATACCGATACAGAGGTGACTCCTCCTTGGATAAATGAACTTGTAAAAGTTATGGAGTCTGATAGGACTGTAGGTTCAGCGCAAAGTAAACTATTGGGGTTGGCTGATCGAGAGATTTTTGATGGAGTTGGCGATGTTATGGACTTTTATGGTGGTGCATTTTCGCTAGGGCATGGGGAGAAAGATTTAGGTCAATATCAGACTTTAAGAGAAATTTTTAGTGCTCGAGGCGCCGCATTTATAGTCCGAAGAAGCATTTTTGAAGATGTAGGGATGTTTGACCCAAAGTTTGTTTCCTTTCTTGAGGATATAGATTTAGGGTGGAGGATTTGGCTTAATGGTTACAGGGTTGTATATGTGCCGAAATCGGTTGTATATCATCTCGGCGGAGCTACTCTTAAAAAACTTAACAAAGGGCTCGTTGTCCGCACGGATATACGCAGTCGAAGAAACCAAGTTGTGATGATGATAAAAAACTATGACTTAAAAAACATGGTGAAATACGTTCCTGTTCGTATCATTGTTAACATGATTATTGTATCATTTATATCAATTACCAACCCGATTGAAGCAACAAAAGTTTTGAAAGGTTATCGTGATTCTATAAAGCTTAGAGAGATTTGGGTTGAACATTTAAGAATTCAGAAATACATAAGGAAAGTTCCAGATGATGTTGTTATGAAGCACATGCTGGAAACTAAGCTTGCCTTGTTTCTACGCTACGTTGTCAACATAATTTTTTATGGTGAAGAATATGCAATACGAAACTATTTCTTTAAACAAAGAAAAAACTGACTACTTTAAACCGTTAAACAAACTATTGTAAACTAAAGCAACAAAAAAGTTAACTCGAAAATTAGCGAATTAAGGAACTTAATCCAGCTTTTATTTTTTCGGGAGCAGGCAAAAGTAAAATACTTTTGAGCAAAGCCCAATTGGGAATGGTTAAGACTAGCCAAAGGTATTTTTTGAAACCAGGTTCATAAAAAATGTATTTCCTGACCATTTTTCTATCAATTGTACAATAGGAGTTCTTGATTTTTGTCTCAGCAATTTTTCTTCTTGCGGATGGTAACTCTTTTCCTATGCTGGCAAGGAGGTTGCAATAAGAAATTATATCTTTGAATGAAGAAACGGCGACAGCTCCCATAGTTCTTTCGTCGAAACTGTTCTGCTTTAGGAATACGGATAAACGTTGCAAATTATAGATACGATCGAATTGGAATCTTTTAGATATTGATTGAGAATATTGCCGATAAAAATATGAGCCTTGGCAAAAGACAACTTTATTAGAGTTAAAAAGTAAGATGCGAGTGGAATATTCGTCGCTGTACGTTCCGAATTCTTCGAATCGCACCCTCCGTATTAAGGTTCCACGCCATAATGCATTTCCATGAATTGTCCAATTGATGCTATAAAAAACGGCTTGCCGATTTGTCAACAATACCCTTCTGTTACCGTTTAGTCCAATTAAGGACCTTATGCAGTCGCCTTTTTCTGAGAAAAATATCAAGTCAGGGGCCACGCAATCTGCGTTTGTTTCTTTGGCTCGATCGTACATGTTTTGTAAGATATCATCACTTAAGTAGTCGTCGGCGTCAAGCACGAACACATATTCACCTGTGGATCTATCGATGCCGTAATTCTTGGTTATTGACGGAATTCCGGTGTTGGGTTTGTTATAAACGGTTATTCTGGGGTCTTTGGACTTATATTGCTCCAAAATTCGTAAACTCCCGTCTGTGGAGCCATCGTTTACACAAACTATTTCAAAATCTTGAAAACTTTGTTTCATCACTGATTGGATGGTTGAATGTAGATATGGCTCGGCATTATAGACTGGGATTACAACCGATATCTTAACCGAGTTCTTTACGTCGTTTTTTTCCAATATCTTTCAACCTCGATGTCTTTCAATTTAGCCGAGTGAAATTATTTAATGATTATGCAAGCATCATACCAGATTAAGCTAAGAACAATAATTAATTTAGCGAATATGTCACTAGCAGTTGCTGGAAAAAAGGATGGTGCAAACGGTTTAAGTAAGTTTTCCTTAAAAGAGCTATAACCTTATAAATTAATAGTTCCAATGCATGTTTTAGTTTGCAATTTAAACGTGAGTCACTATGATACTTGATGGAAAAAGAGTCCTTATAACGGGCGGTACCGGATCACTTGGTAAAGTGCTTGTCCGTCGCCTTCTAACTTGTGAGTTGGGTAAGCCAAAGAAAATCATTGTTTTTTCACGCGACGAAGCAAAACAGCATTTTATGCGTCTTGACTATCTGCATAGACAATCCGCGACAGACGATATAATTTATCATAATTCACAAGAGTTATTGACATTCCGTATAGGAGACGTTCGAGATTTTCATAGTGTTTCGGCAGCTATGCGCGAAGCAGACATAGTTTTTCAAGCAGCAGCATTGAAACAAGTGCCAACATGCGAGTATTTTCCATTCGAGGCCGTTCAAACTAACATTTGTGGTGCAGAAAATATAGTTCGATCCATAAAAGAGTACCAGTTGCCTGTTGAGACAGTAATAGGCGTATCTACTGATAAAGCCTGCAAGCCTGTAAACGTGATGGGCATGACTAAAGCTATACAAGAAAGAATTTTTATTAATGCCAACATCAACTGTCCCGAAACCCGATTTGCATGTGTACGTTATGGAAATGTTTTAGCTTCTCGCGGCTCTGTAATTCCATTATTTCATGACCAGATTCGAAAAGGCGGACCTGTAACGATAACTACTCCGGAAATGACGCGTTTCCTCTTATCCCTGGACCAAGGTGTTGACACAATCTTCGCAGCCTTAAAAGAAGCAAATCCGGGAGAAACTTATATTCCTCGCATTCACTCGGCAAAGGTTGTTGACATTGCTGATTTGTTGATTGGAAATCGTCCAATAAAAAAAGTCTTCACAAGTATTAGGCCAGGTGAGAAAGTTCACGAAATCTTGGTTTCCGAAGAGGAAATCAGTAGAACCGTTGACCGAAGAGAATATTTTGCGATTAAGCCTATTCTTCCAGAAATAATTCAAGATTCTAAAGAACAACCCGCTTTGCAAAAGGAGTTCAGCTCAGCTGATTTCCTAATGACTACAAAACAGCTTGAAGAACTGCTTAAAAGGAATCAGTTAATGATAAATGAAAAAATTGCTTTCGATTAAAGTCTGATGATCATATGAAAATCCTAACAATCTTGGGAACGCGACCGGAGATTATTCGTTTAAGCAGAATAATCCCGATGCTTGATGAACATTGCAATCACATATTAGTTCATACTGGGCAGAATTATGACCGCAATTTAAACGAGATTTTTTTCGGAGAACTTGGAATTCGTGGTCCAGACTACGTATTTGATGGCAAAGCCAAAACTTCGACAGCCGCGATAAGTCAAATTCTTGTTGATTCCGAAAATGTTCTTGCCAAAGAAAAGCCTGATCGTGTGCTGATTCTGGGCGACACAAATAGTGCCTTATCAGCTTTTGTTGCAAAGCGTATGGCGATCCCCGTATTCCATATGGAGGCAGGCAATCGCTGTTATGATGACCGTGTTCCAGAGGAAGTAAACCGTCGAGTTATTGACCATTGCAGTGATGTTCTTATGCCCTACACGGAGAAAAGCAGATTTAATCTTTTGAAAGAGGGCATTGCATCTAACAGAATTTTCGTTACAGGAAATCCAATCAAAGAAATACTTGATTATTATTCTACGCAGATAGATAACAGTAAAGCTTTGAATGACCTCAATTTAGAACCAGGGTAAATATTTTCTTGTTACACTTCATCGGGCCGAAAACGTCGATATTGAAGAACGCTTGAAAAATTTTATTAAGGCACTGAAAATGCTGTATACTAAGTACGGTATTCCTATTGTATGTAGTCTCCATCCTAGAACCCGTTCTCAATTGAAAAAACGATCACTCATAATGAATGGAGATGGCATTATAACATCGGATCCTTGGGGTTTGTTCGACTTTGTGCGGCTCGAAAAGAATGCAGCTTGCGTTTTAACGGATAGCGGAACCGTTCAAGAAGAATGTTGTATATTCAAAGTTGCTAATGTAACTCTCAGAGATGTAACTGAAAGACCTGAAACCTTGGAAGTGGGCAGCAACATACTTAGCGGTGCCAATCCGGAATCAATTCTTAGATGCGTAGACCTAGTTTTTAACCGACCTAAAGTTTGGGTGCCTCCGCCAGAATATCTTGTGAGCAACGTAAGCAGTATTGTGACAAAAATAATTCTTGGAAACCTGACCAAAATGTCTAATTAAACTGATCAAGCATGGTTTTGTTAGCAATCATTATGGCTATGTTGAAGAGTTTAAATCTGTGTAGATTGAATATCGAATAGGCTGGAACAAAGTTTGAAGATATTAATCACTGGAGCTTCTGGAAAACTGGGAACTGAACTACTCAAAGTCATTCCCTACGCACTTCACCCATCTAGTCAGGAGCTGGATATAACCGATCAGAAACAGGTTTTTAAGTTTTTAGAAGCAGAAAAACCTGAGTTAATAGTGCATTGTGCTGCAATAACGGGGGTAAGAGAATGCGAGGAAAATCGGGAGAAAGCTTGGCAGGTAAATGTTGAAGGAACTGAGAACTTAGTTTCTGCTCTTGAGAAAACCAAAAACGAGTGCTATTTAGTTTATGTTTCTACTGCTTGCGTATTCTCCGGTGACCGAGGTAATTACGTTGAAACAGATCTACCTTATCCGAAAAATTTTTACGCATTAACTAAATTACTAAGCGAATCAGTAGTCCAACACTCAAAAGTGGGAAAATGGCTAATAATAAGAACAAACTTTGTGGGAAGAGAGCGGTGGCCATACGAACGTGCATTCGTAGACAGGTTCGGCACCTATCTTTTCGCGGATGACCTATCTTTGGCTATAGCTGAGGTTACCAAAAAGGGGCTCACAGGGATCGTACATGTTTGCGGGGAAGAAAAGATGTCCATGTTTGATTTGGCTAAAATAACTACCCCTGATGTGAAGCCCATGACTCTGTTGGAATATAAAGGTCCACCTTTGACAGTAAATATGACTTTAAAGTCCATAAAAATAGGTGCCTTCAAAATAACAAAATAGCTGTTAAATTTCATACTTGAAGATAATTGGTATGCTTTCAAAACAAAGGCTACCTGTAAAAATGCAATAAAAGATATTAAAAAATTAAGCTTTAACCTAAAAAAACAACCTTTTCGTTTTCTTCACGAGAAGTAGAAAGGCTATTAAAGGTTAAACCAGTTTAACACCAATTTGGAGCTTTGGGAAAAATATGACTTTAGATGTAAGTATAGTCATTCCAACCTACAACCAAGATCCGGAATATTTGACCCAAGCAATTGAAAGTGTAGTGCAACAGTCGTATCCAAAACAGAAGTATGAAATTTTAGTTGTTGATGACGGAAGTACAAAAATTCTACCTGATTCTGTCATCGAAAAGTTTCGCAATGAAAAAAATCTGCGTCTAATAAAGAAAAAACACGGTGGAACAGGCCACACTTTAAACGTCGGAATTATGCATATGCGAGGCAAATATTTCAAGTGGCTCAGCTCTGATGATGCTTTGCTTGAAAATTCGTTGGAAATCTTCATGAGCCAATCCCCTCACGAAAAAAAAATTTTGTACGGTGATTGGCTAAAAATTAATGAAAAAGGAGAAATATTCACGGTCCAACATGAACCTGCATTTGAGACTGCAGAAGCTGCTGAACGTTACCTTTGGTGCTATTTTTTTGGTAATGGAACTGCATCCCTAATCCCAAAATCCGCTTTCGTTGAAGTTGGTCTTTTTGATTCTTTGCGATATTTCGAAGATTACGATTGGTGGCTAAGGGCAATGTTCCTGCACAATTATTCCTTTAAACACATCGATAAGATTGTTGCGAAATATCGTTTTCATTCTTCTCAATTAACATCGAACGTAGAAGCTCATCCTATAGACAAGGCATTGGTTAATTGGATGATTAGGAGACGAGTGTATTTGGCTATGGACGAAACTAAACGCTCAAATGTTAGTCCAGTTCCATCGCTCGCTTTCCTAAGCAAACGGTTACTGTTTATAAAAGGCTCTACATTGTACAGTAAAATAACCGAATCTGCAAATGAAGCTTCCAAAATTAAATTGGCAAAAGTTCCCGCTCTATTGTATTCGGCACTTCAATCGCTTGCGTAACTATGTTACGGGTTCTTCGTTAGCTTGCAGTCTTTCATTTGTGAAGCCCTATTTGTCTATCTAAGCTTCCAAGGTTTTCATCGATGCGGATATAGGATTAGTCGTTATCATAAGTTTGCTTAGATCTATGCCGCTAAAATTTCCAGAGATAGATTTGGAAATGAGAACTCCCTTTGTTCGCTTACTTCAAATCAGGTTTTGTAAAGTAGTCATTTTCCTTTTTTCAATATAAATTTTCAGTATGGGTTAACTTACGTTTCAGTTACTTCTACGTCCAGGCTTCATTTCCATTTTACTTTTGGCTAGGCTAATTTTAATAAAAGAAATAAATTTTCAGAATCGCTTTTTGTGGAGTTGATGTTCAATTTAAATCCCGAAGAGTTAGGTCACAAACACAAAAAGGCGCAAATAAATGTTCAAACAGAATCATAGTTCAAAAAATAAAAAAGGGATGATGTGGCATCACTCTTCAGGTATCTGGGATTTAATGTTGACTATAACGTGTTAATCGGTGATTCCATCATTTGTTTGCTAAAAAAGTTAGAGAAGGAATTTTCGGCAAGATCCTATTTTTGGTTCTTTAGGTTTGCGATTACCTTGTCTAGTCCTTCGCTTAAAGTATATTTTGGTGACCAGTTGACGTCTTTCTTAATTTTCTCAGCATCAAGCACTAGGTAGGGTTGGTCAGATGATAGTGGTCTAAGCGGGTACCCTGGAGGATAAGATCCGAATTTTATCCTCTTAGTCTCGTATCCTAACTTCTTGGCTATCATTTCAACCAGTTGCCTATTTGTTACTCCGATTCCAGTGCCTGCGTTGTAAACTTGTCCATCTGCTTTTGGATTTTTGGCGACAAGAAGATAAGCATTAACGTGGTCATCCACATACATGTAATCCCTCACGGAGTCAGGGGCGCCAATATACAAGCTACCGTCTTTCAGCATCTGAGTGATTAAGTATTCAATCATGAAATTCCTTTCAAATTTCCTGCCGTAAGAGTTGGTTGGTCTCATTACCGTGCCATGGAGATCAAAGGAATTAAACATCATCTGCAAGTACAAGTCCCCTGCGGCTTTAGTTACCGCGTAAGGACTTGACGGTTTTAGCGAAAGTGTCTCTTTTAGTGGCTCATTTCCTTGTATACCATACACTTCAGCGGTTGAGGCGGCAATCAACCTTCGTTTTTGTGGGTCAGGTAACTCTAATAATGAATGAGCTACGTTCATAGTGCCTGTGAAATTCGCCTGTTGATATTCAAATGGACGCTCGAAGGAATCGCGAACTGGACTTAGGGCGGCTAAGTGAAACACAACATCGGGGTTTGAAATTTTCAGGGCATTCCGGGTAGATGCATAGTCTGTGATGTCTCCTGATACTAGTGTTACGTCTTTGACAGTTTTACCGAGTACATCCAAGTTTCTGCTAGCTACGCGACGGACAAGTCCATAAACCTCGTTTCCCTCATTCACCAGTTTCTCTGCAAGATTACTTCCAATGAAACCCAGTATTCCTGTAATGAGCGCTTTCATTTTTTAGGACCTCGTATAGATTCAAATTCTTTTTCCGCTACTGATAAGTCTTTAATGCTATTAATGGTTAGCCATCGCTCATTCTTGCTAAAGCGGTATGCTTTAAGGAGTCTTTTTTCTGCGAGCGCTGGAAAAGCTGTTTTCTCAATAGCTCCTGTAGTTGGCAAATAGTCACAAATGGCATGATTGAAAACATAAATACCTGCATTTATCAACTTGTCCTCAAGCAAAGGCTTTTCTTTGAATTCCACAATGTCATTCCCATTTAACTCAAGCACTGCGAATGGTGATTGCATGGGTGACACCGCGATTGTTGCTATGCCTTTTTGGCAAAAATGGAAATCGACAAATTTCTCAAGGTTCAAGTTTGTTAGTTCGTCGCCGTTCATAGCGAGGAAATTTTCGTCGTTCACGTGTCTTTTAATGGCTAGTCGAAAACCTTCTCCCGTTTCACCTTCTTGAGTATGCTCACTGAAATCAACACAGATTCCAACGGGGTTTTCTTTAACATAGTTAATTACTGCTTCTTTGCGGTGAGAAACGCCTAGAACCACATGTTCAAAGCCCTGGTCTCGAAGCCAACTGAGTGTCCAATGCAAAAGAGGTTTTCCACGTAAGGGGATCATACATTTAGGCAGGTCTTCTGTGAGAGGTCGCATGCGAAGCCCTGATCCACCCACAAGAACTACAGCAGTTCGAATTTTCAGCGTCATCATTGGTCACTTTAGAGTTTCCTGAATTATTGGAAGCACTTTATACACTTTGAAGTCTTTAAGGTTTATGTGATTATACCTAAATTCAAACAAATGTTTTTAGCGCCATTTTATTTATTAGAAGGCTGCTTTCTAAATAGAAAATGGTGCAACATGAAGATAATCAACTTGTTAACTGGTAGAGAATTTGGGGTTTTATCAGTATCTATTCTTTACGTTGTACTTTCTGTTTTCTTTCTTTTTGGTTTAATAGTTAGCTCTGGAGACGTAGCACAGGGCGATTGGGGAACTCCTTTAACTGCAAGTGCAGCAGTGAACGATTTTAGCTCCCGCCTGTTTGTTCATTCATACAATGGTTTTGGTGAACCAAGTATGGGACGTTTTGGTCTTCCTTTTTTCCAGTTTTTTAATGCTGCTTTGGCTCCACTTGGTTTCGTGGGTGGAGTTGAAATCAAAATTTTATCAGTTTTCCTTGTTGCTTTGGGAGGAATAACTGCTTACATCCTGGCAAGATCATTTCGGTTAAACAAACTTTCTTCTTTTTTGTGCGGATTATTTTTCATGACTACCCCCGTAGTTTTCAACTGGCTTATGTTCGGATGGATCTACTACTTAATTGCCTACGACCTTTTTCCGCTCATGATTCTCGCATCCAAGAAATTCATAGAAACAAATCAAATACGCTTTGCGTTAATTAATGGCTTGATTTTGGTGGCTGCTACCTCTCAGCCTGCTTTTCTCTTGGTTTTCCCAACGGTGGGTTTTCTTTTTGTTTTGTTTGAATGTCGAGGCTTCTTTAATGCTGTGTGGAAAGGGTTGTCCTTCACTTTTGTTTCTTTATCCGTTTGGTTTTTATCAGCTCTGAGCTTTTTTACATCATACAATAATGGTGAAACATTATCTTTCTACCATGGTGACTATTTTGGAGTAATTCAGGATCAATTTAGAAATTTCGCGAACATCATAAATCCAACCCGATTGTGGGGAAGCACGTATAACTTTCAGTTTGAAACCTATTTTTTCCATGATCTAATTATTTTGTCTTTTGTTCCAATAGTTTTGGCTGCGGTGGCGTTGTTGTGGAGACCGAAAGATAAGCGGGTGCTTTTCTTCTTTCTGACTTATCTGTTTGCCCTTTTTGCTTATGTTATCTATAATAATCTGCAATTTTTGGTTTTTAATTTGCCCTTCGGCGGCGTATTTGAGGCTCCGAGTGTTTTTTTGGTTCCCGCAAGTCTTGGTTTAGCGTTCTTAATTGGTTACTTCAATAATATTCTTCCTTCTTGGAGCAAATTTAGTCGCATCTTCCGTGTTCGCTTGGTCAAGCACGCCTCTTTTCTCTTGCTTTTAGTTGTAGTTATCTCTGTTGGCATTCCATGGTGGAGTGGTCAAACTTCAGGTGAGCCACTTCGTGGTCCTACTACAAAATTGAATTTGTATTCTATGCCTTCTGGTTTTACAGAATGGAACAAGAATGCTTCAAGTAACGGGGACTACTTTGTGCTTTATGTGCCCTTTGATACTAATCTGCAGATTGCAAATAGTACTTATTTCTCTCAAACGTACGAGGGCGTTAACATGGGCGTTTTTACAGAAGTTAATAATTTGCCTTATGTTTCTGTTACTAATTCTTCCTTGTTTTTGGGTGAGTTGATGAGTGGAGCTTCGGGCCTTGCTGAGAGCTGGGGCAACTTTAGTATAAAGTATGTAGTGGTTTACACTGATGTTTTGAGTGCTTATAATATGACTGATATTTTGGCTCATTTATCCATCGAGGAAGGATTGGTGGAGATTGAGCGTTTACCGGGGGTTGTTGTTTTTGAGAACTCGTTTGCTAAACCAGTAATTTATACCGACAACAATAGTGCTGAGATGCAAATCACATATTCTGACCCGACTTTGTTTAAGATCCAAGTTAACTCAACCATGCCCTTTTCAATAGTATTTAACCAGCTTTACTCTAACAGTTGGCGTGCTTGGGTTAACAACACTGCTTTGTCTGATTCAGCCCACTTCAAAAACCCCGATGGCTTTAATTGTTGGCAAATAAACCAAACTGGAAATATGACTATTGACCTTTACTACGAGCCGCAAACAACCTACTTGATCAGTACAATAATATCAATAAGTACTCTAATTGTTATTTTGGTTTATCTATTACTTGTACTTATCCGAAAAAAGCTAAGCGTTACGCTTGTAGGTCGCTTGAGAAAAGTTTGATGGGTTTGTCCTTCCCTGTTTGTGGTTTTATCGGTGAAATTCTAAAATAATGTTACCTTTGCCCCTTCGTTTCATTAATGATGTTTATCATGTTCATCGCGGTTGAATTAATCAAGAAATGCGGTTTTGTGCTTGGATAAAATTAGCCTTCGTTATTTGAAAGTATATAATAATATATATTTAACTTCACATAACGATTGCACTATTAACTGATTTGGGCAGGTTGATAAACAAGTTTGAATAAACTTTCAATATCAAGTGCACGAACGGGTCAAACCCTACAGCTCAGCAATCAATTGTTTCAATTAACTCAGTTATTTCAATTGGCGGTGACTGAGTAATTAACAGTTTTTCAAGAATTGAGGGAATTTCTCCCTATTTATTTTAAGCTCATTTGGTGGATTTAGTGAAAATTTGCCTCTTAAGTAACAATGCAAACATGAATACGGGTCATGGAATAGATAGATATGCGTTAGAATTAATCAAGCGCATAAATCATACGAATCGATTAACCGTGGTAAGTCAGGGAAATCTGTCCAATGGCGTTTATTGGGTTTTAAAGGAGTTGATGCAACCAATGAAAGCCTTGCCTGTGCATGCAGATATTTATCATGCTGTTTCTCAACAAATCGCCAAAGCAGCGCTATTTACAATGAAGCGGCCGTTAGTGACAACCATTCATGATTTAATTCCCTTCAAAAATTCATTAACAGCATTTTATACAGATAAGGACTTGTCGGGTGATTTTCTTCGCTTTAAGTATATGCAATTTTGTACTTTGATGGCTGCAAAAAGTGACTTAATAATAGTGCCATTTGAAATAACTCGCAAAGATATTGTCTCCGAGTTAAAAGTTAGTAATAAGAAAATTAGGGTAATTCCTTATGGAGTAGACACTGTATTTTTCAAGCCTCTTGAATTATCTGCTGCTGAAAATGAAAAGAAAGGCGGGAAAAGGGTAGTTCTCACTGTTGGTGGTTTTAATCCTCGAAAAGGTACTGACAAGTTGATGGAGGCATTTGCAAAAGTTGTAAGAGAACAACCCAATGTTGAATTGTGGATTTGTGGGAAATGGAATTTTTATCATGGAAATGCTTTGGCGAAAGAACTGGGCATTGTTGACAACGTGAAAGTACTGGGTCATGTTCCAGATTCTTTACTCCCCATATACTATAATTTGGCTGATTTAGTTGTTTTACCTTACAGAATCGGTTTTTCCTTACCTGTTCTGGAAGCCATGGCTTGTGGAAAAGCTGTTATTACAAGCGATACAGCTGATTTGAAGGAAATTGTTGGCGGTTTTGTCGAGATGGTTTGTCCTATTGATGTGGATAAACTTGCAGAATCCATGAATAATTTACTCTCCAACAATGCCCTGAGAGAAGAGTTGGGTAAACGCGCATTAGGCAAAGCCCAATTATTGTCCTGGGATACTATGGCAATGAAAACTATGGTAGTTTATTCTGAATTGTATTCGTCAAAATTATAGCCTTCGAATTAATTAGAAATTTCCAATTTGGTTTTCTTGTTTTTCGTCCAATTTTTTCATGGGTGAAAAGATATAATAGGTAAAATATTCATAGAGAGCCAAAGAATAGCTCTTTAGGTGGAATATTAAGCATGATGGCAGTTACAGAGTTGCAGGCAGAATTATGCGTTGATCCTAAGTTATTAGATCAAAATGGTGATTAAACTTGGAAGAAATCAAATCGAGCACTGGTTCTACAATTGCAATTGTTGTAAGAAAAGATTTCAATAAAGAAGGAGCAAACTTTTTGTCAAAAGAAACCTTTCCTTTTCAGTTAGGGGTAAGCAGTTATAAGGAAGGACATAAAATTAAGAGCCATTTTCATAAAAAAAGAGAAGTTGTAGTTAACAATATTCAAGAAGTAATTTATTTCAAGAGCGGGAAAGCACTCGTGACCCTCTATGACTTAGATAAAACGTTGATAAAATCGTTAAGCCTATCAGCAGGAGACTTGATATTTCTAGTTGATGGTGGGCATGGATTTGAAATGTCTGAAGATACAACTTTCATAGAAGTGAAGCAAGGGCCTTATTTGGGGAAAGATAAGGATAAAGAATTCATCGAGTAAGTGAACATGTAGATGCAGCTTTGGGTGCGTGATTAAATGATTCCTGTATGTGTTCCATTATTGAAAGGAAACGAACTTGAATACCTCAAAGAATGTATTTATACTAACTGGATATCTTCAAAAGGACGTTTCGTTGATGAATTTGAGAAAAAGTTTTCACAGTACTGCAACTGTAATTATGGAATAACCACCACTAATGGAACTTCAAGCATTCACTTGGCTTTAGCGTCGATAGGCTTGGAAAAAGGCGATGAAGTTATAGTGCCAGCTTTTACAATGATTGGGTCTGTTTTTCCGATAATATACTGTGGTGCAAAACCGGTATTGGTGGATTGTGAGCCACAAACGTGGACCATTGATGTAAATCAGATAGAGGCAAAAATTTCTGAAAAAACCAAAGCGATAATGCCCGTTCATATTTATGGTCATCCATGCGACATGGATCCAATTCTTAAAATTGCGAAAGAACACGGTTTATTTGTAATTGAGGATGCTGCTGAAGCTCATGGTGCCGAATACAAAGGACGAAAAACAGGTGGAATGGGTGATATTGGATGTTTCAGTTTCTATGCCAACAAAATAATCACTTGCGGAGAAGGAGGCATGATGGTTACGAACAATGAAGGCTTAGCAAAGCATGCGAGGTCTCTGAAGGACCTATCTTTTGAAAGTGGGAGAGGTAGGGTCTATTTACATTCTGAGATAGGTTACAATTATAGGATGACAAATCTTCAAGCTGCTGTTGGCTTAGCTCAATTTGAGCATATCGACGAGTTTGTTAAGATGAGGCGGCGTAATGCAGAAATTTATACTGAGTATCTAAAGGATGTTCCTGGTTTAAGTTTGCCTGTGCAGGAAAAATGGGCGAAGAATGTATATTGGATGTATTCCATTTTGGTCGAGCCCAATTTTGGTTTAAGTCGGGACGAGCTTATGGAGAAGTTGGCGAAAAGGGGTGTGGAGACAAGGTCTTTTTTTGTTTCTATGAGTGGACAACCTGTTTTTAAAAATATGGGTTTGTTTGAAGGAGAGCATTATCCTATCGCTGAGGGTTTGTCAAGGAAAGGGCTGTATTTGCCTTCGAGTTCAGGGTTAACAAGAGATGAAATCCAGTTCGTATGTGAATCAATTGTTGATATTAGTTCGAAATAATTCTTGTATTTTGTTAGTCTATAGTTGCGTGCCTTATCCAAAATAAAAAAGTTTGATTATGGAAACTGTTAAATTTGTTCAATATCAATAAAACCTAACGAATTGGGTCAAAAATGGCTAAGCGTGCTTTGATTACGGGAATTACAGGTCAAGACGGCGCATACCTAGCTAAGCTTTTGCTAGATAAAGGGTATGAGGTATTCGGAACTTTCAGGCGACTATCAACGCCGAACTTTTGGCGATTACAGTATCTTGGAATTTTTGACAAAATTAATTTTTTTTCAGCAGATCTGGTTGACTTTACATCGTTAATTGAAGTTGTCAAAATAAGTAATCTTGAAGAAGTTTATAATTTAGCGGCACAAAGTTTTGTTGGGACTTCTTTTGAGCAACCTATTAGCACAAGCGATATTACCGCTTTGGGTGTTACCCGCATATTGGAAGCCATTCGACATACTAACCCTAAGATAAAGTTTTATCAAGCATCGACAAGTGAACTCTATGGAAATGGTCATTGTGAGAGTTTAACTGAAGAATCCTCTTTTAAACCTTCAAGCCCCTATGCCGCAGCTAAACTTTATGGTTATTGGGCGACCAGAATCTATCGAGACGGGTATAATCTTTTTTCTTGCAATGGTATTTTATTCAATCATGAAAGCCCAATAAGAGGCTTAGAATTTGTTACCCGAAAACTGTCCAATGCCGCTGCGAAAATTGCTCTCGGTATAGAAAAGGAGGTTTCTTTAGGCAATTTAGATACTTCAAGAGACTGGGGATATGCACCTGATTATGTCAATTCAATGTGGTTAATGTTACAACAAAAAACGCCCGGTGACTATGTTATTGCGACAAATGAAGCGCATTCGGTGGGGGAGTTTGCCCAAAAAGCTTTTGAAGTTGTTGGGTTAGATTGGCAAAAATATGTAAAAGTAGATCGAAGATTTATGAGGCCCTTAGATGTAAAGTTTTTGAAAGGCGATTTTTCGAAGGCAAAAAGAGAGCTAGGTTGGACACCTACTGTGAATTTTGAAGCTCTTGTGAAAATTATGGTTAAAGAAGATCTTCATCGATGGGAGCGCTGGCAGAAGGGTGAGAGTTTTCCATGGGATGCTTCCTGTTATCCTGATGAGAGCAAAATTATATCTAGATATCAAAGCCTTGACAGATAACTCAGAGGAACTCTCATTGAAGCCCTGCAAAAGTTTTGATTTTTCTTCTGAGTTCTACGATTTACTCTATAACGACAAGGATTATGAAAAAGAAACTGATTTTGTTGAGGAGATTTTTTCGTTTTTTGGTAAGCCTGCACGTATTCTTGAGGTTGGTTGTGGTACGGGTAATTATAGTCGGATTTTTCGTGAGAGAGGTTATGAAGTTTCTGGAATCGACATTTCCGAAAAAATGATTGATTCGGCGAAAGTGAAATGTGATTGTGCTTTTCAAGTTGGGGATGTGCGTAGTTTTTCGTTTGAGCGCAAGTTTGATGCTTGTGTTGCTTTGTTTGCTGTAATGAGTTACATGACTGAGAATTCGGATGTTTTGAATGCATTCCGTAATGTTCGCAAACATTTGAAATCTGATGGCTTGTTTGTATTTGATGTTTGGAATGGGTTGGCGGTTTTACGTACTCTTCCAGAAACAAGAGTTAAAGAAGTTGAAGATGCCAACACAAAGATTTTGCGTATTGCACGCCCCACTTTGGAATCTTTCAAACATCTTTGCGTTGTAGATTACAAATATTTTGTGCTGGACAAAAAAAATCAGACTTTTCAGGAATTAAGCGAAAGTCACGTTATGCGTTTTTATTTTCCTCAAGAGATAAAATTCTTTCTTGAACAATCTGGGTTTGAGGTTTTGAAGGTTTGTCCTTTTCTTGATTTTTCAGGTGTTGTTGATGAGACGATCTGGAATATGACTGTGATTGCTCGGGCTAGTAAGTTATAATCGTCAATCTATTTTTTGATTTTGTTAGAGAACCATGTGATGGTTCTCTTTAATCCTTCTTCAAATCCTACGTCTGGTTTCCAGCCAACTATCTCTTCCAGTTTGCTCGTGTCTGGGCAGCGTCGTTTTGGGTCATCTTTGGGGAGTGGGAAGAATTCTATGTTTGATTTGCATTGTGTAATTTCTTTAATCTTCTGCGCCACCTCTATTATGGTGACCTCTTTGGTGTTGCCGATGTTTACAACTTCGCCTTTTGCCTTTGGATTTGTCGTTAAAAGCATCAGCCCCGTTACAGTATCAGTTACGTAACAGAATGACCGTGTTTGCTTTCCATCTCCATAGACCGTTATAGGCTGATTTGTCAATGCCTGTAGAATGAAACGTGACAGAGCTCTACCGTATAATCCGTCTTCTCTTAAGCGTGGACCATACGAATTGAAAATTCTTGGTACCCGCACATCCAATCCATGTTGCTTACTATACGCCATAAGGAGCGCCTCAGCAAAACGCTTTCCCTCATCGTAGCAAGAGCGAGGGCCAATGGGGTTTACTTTGCCCCAGTAAGTTTCAGGCGTGGGAATTACTTCTGTATCGCCGTAGGTTTCTGATGTTGAGGCAAAAAGTAGGGTGGCATCGTTTTTTCTGGCTAACTCTGCCATGTTAAATGTTCCCAAGGCGCTTGTTTGGAGAGTTTCGATTGGATGCTTTTGGTATTCGTCTGGTGATGCGTGGCCTGCTAAGTGTAGGATAAAATCAAATTTTTCTTGGCTTTTGAAAGAGCAAACGTCCGATTGTATAAATTTGATCCTTGAACTTTTGGTTAGTTGCTCAATGTTTTTTATTCTTCCAGTGGACAAATCATCCACGGTCGTCACGTCAGCGCCAAAACCCACAAGTACATCGCAGAACCAACTGCCGATAAATCCAGCTCCGCCAGTAACGAGCGTTTTCTTGCCTTTGAAAATGTCCCCTTTGACGACTTTGATTATCCTTTCAATGTCTTCACTTATTATGGAGTCGTTCATGTTGTTGATCTCTTGCAAAATTGTTTATAGGATAATTCTAATGCTTCCCAATACCTCTCTGGGCTACCGATATCGAGGTGTGCATAGTTTTTGTCTAATTTTATTGCGTAAACCCTCAATCCCCAATCGATTAGTTTTTGGATAGCATCAGTAAGTTGGATTTCACCGTTCTTTCCAGGCTTTGTCGCTTCTAGGGCTTTGAAAATTGTTGGGTGAAAAACATACATTGCCATTATAGCTAAATTTGTCTTGGGCTTTTCGGGTTTCTCAACTACCGACTTTACCTTTATTATTCCTTTTTCTATTTCATCTCCTTCAACGATTCCGTATTGTTTAGGATTTTCAATTTCAAGAACCAGAAAAGCGGCATCTGCATTGAACCTTTCAAAAGCGTCGAGGAGCTTTTTTAGGTAATCCATATTGGTTGATATTATGCAGCTGTCTCCTGCGTGAACTAAGCAGCTTTCGTTCTGTACGAATGGTTGAGCCATTAAGACTGCATTGCCAAATCCTTTTGGTTCCGGCTGGTTAACCCACATTATTGTTGAAGATTCTAGTTTTCCATAGAAATCTTCAAGGTCTGAGGCTTGTCCGTTTTTGCCCATTCCTTCAAGTGTTCTAATGCAGTGTGCGTCGGGTGTGAAATGGTCTTCTATTCCGCGTTTGCCTCTTCCAACGATGTAGCAGAATTCTCTGAGTCCTGCTTCGTGTAGTTGCTCAAAAACTAATTGCACTACTGGTTTTACCATCATGTCGCCTTGTGCTGTTTTTGAGAATATGGGCAGCATTTCTTTGGGTTGTTCTTTGGTGGCTGGAAATAGGCGTGTTCCCAAGCCTGCCGCGGGAATTATGACCTTACGAATCATTAAATATCCTCTGCCTTTCTTTTCTTATGTTAACCCATATATATTTAGTATTATAATTTAATCCAAATTAGCATTTGACTCGAGGTTTGACTTTGAAGAAACAACCGAAAATTTCTGTTATTGGCGCTGGTTATGTGGGTTTATGTACGGCTGTAGGTTTTGCGAGCAAAGGTTACAGTGTTGTTGCTTGCGATGTAGATGAAGAAAAAATAGCGAAAATAAACAAAGGGGTTCCCCCTTTTCATGAGCCTGGTCTTCAAGAAAGACTTTCCGAGAGTCTTCAAAGTGGGAACCTTAGAGGAGTAGTTGGTCAAACAGACCAGGTTATTTTGGATACTGATTTAACATTCGTTGCGGTCGGGACACCCAGTAAACCTGACGGCAGCATCGATCTCAAATATATCGAATCTGCCGCCTGCAACATCGGCAAAGCACTCAAACAAAAAGACTCCTACCACGTAACAATAATTAAAAGCACCGTTGTGCCGGGAACAACCCAAAACACCGTCAAACCTGCCCTTGAGAAGGAATCAAAAAAAGTCACTGGTAAAGATTTCGGATTATGTATGAATCCCGAGTTTTTGCGTCAGGGTTCAGCATTCCAAGATACCATAAATGCAGACCGCGTTGTCATCGGTTCATATGATGCGCGTTCGGGTGATGTTGTGGAAGATTTGTACAAGGGCTTTTACAGTGCTCATGTTCCAAGGATTATTAGGACAAGTCTTTCTACGGCTGAATTAATTAAGTATGCAAGTAACTCGATGCTTGCTACAAAAATCAGCTTCATAAACACCATTGCTAACATTTGTGAGAAAATTCCTGGTGCTGACGTAAAAGTTGTGGCTACCGCGATGGGTTTGGACAAGCGTATAGGTCCCCTTTTTTTGGATGCAGGTTTAGGTTATGGTGGCTCATGTTTCCCAAAGGACATTAAAGCGCTTATTGCTTGTTCGAAGAGTTTGGGTTATGATCCTGAACTTTTAGATTCCGTTGAACAAGTGAATAAAACTCAACCGATGAAAGCTGTCGAGTTCTGCAAAGAACAGGTAGGTAGTCTTGAGGGCAAAAAAATCGCTATTTTGGGGTTAGCGTTCAAGCCAGATACCGATGACATGAGGGAAGCACGAGTAATTCCGATCGTAAACCAGTTGTTAAAAGAAGGCGCCACCGTTACTGCTTATGATCCAGTAGCTATGCCTATGGCAAAAACAATCTTTAACGACAAAATCAGTTACACTTCCTCAGCGCTTAAATGCCTAAAAGACTCAGACGCCTGCATAATCGTTACCGAATGGGAAGAATTCAAAAAACTAACCCCCGAAGACTTCATAAAAAACATGAAACAACCAATCCTGATCGATGGTCGAAGAATCTACAACCCCGAGACTTTCAAAACAAAAATGCGGTTTGTTGCTTTAGGTCTTGGGACATAACCGTCTCTTCTTATTAGAACGAATAGTTGGCTGCTGCAGATCCAGAGCTTGCTGTTTTATAAGAACTTGAGTCGCGAACTTGCTCTAAATTGATAACAGGTATGCTTATCTACTTGTATACAATAAACTATTTAGGAGATATTTATGAATGAGTCAACTACTATTCGGGTTTCAAAGAAAACTGCGGAAACGCTTGAACACTTGCGTGAAAAACTAAAGGCGCAAAATCTTGACGAGACAATACAATTACTGGTTAAAAAACAGCGCAAATTAGTCCTAGACAAAGCCTTTGGTGCAGCCAAGAACAAAATAAAACCCTTTACTGAGGAAGACCGCGATGAAGATCGTAATTGACACCTATGCATGGGTTGAATTTTTGATAGGTAGCGAAAAAGGCAAAAAAGTGAAAGAACTAATCGAAAACGCTGACGAAGTGTATACTCCAAGCACAGTTTTGGCTGAAACTGCACGAAAATTTCTCAGAGAAGGAGCCGACGAAAAAACCATCGCTTCGTGGCTTGAAATAATTATTTCGACCTCGGTAATAACCCAAATTGATTCAGCAATAGCCTTAGAAGCAGCAAAATGCCAACTTGAACTTACCCAAAAAGCAAAAATTTCAAAACTAAACACTCCGAGCTTATTTGATTCTATTGTTTATGCCACTGCGAGAATGTATCAGTGCAAAATTCTCACTGGAGATGAGCATTTTAAGAATCTACACGAAACCGTTTGGATAAGCTGACACAGGTATTCTTTTTTTAAGCCTTCCAAAAATGTGCTTAGTTGTCACAAAGAACTTCGAAATTACGCCTAAGCTTATTAATCCCAAGCACAAAAAGCACTACCCATCAGGAGTACCATTAAATTGAAAATTGCCGTTATTCTGGGCACCCGACCTGAAATCGTAAAATGCTCACCAATCATCCGAGAATGTGAGCGGTTAGGTTTGGATTTTTTTATTTTGCATACTGGTCAGCATTATTCTTATCTTATGGATAAGGTGTTTTTTGAGCAGTTAGAGTTGCCTTCTGCTAAGTTTAATCTTGATGTGGGCTCTGGGGATCATGGGAAACAGACTGGATTGATGCTTGCTGGTATTGAGAAAATTCTGCAGTCTGAACGTCCGGATGTTGTTTTGGTTCAGGGCGATACAAACACGGTGCTGGCTGGCGCCATAGCGGCTGTAAAGCTAGGTATCAAAGTTGGACACATAGAAGCGGGGTTGCGAAGCTATGATAGGCGAATGCCTGAAGAGACTAACAGGGTTTTAGCGGATCATTGCTCAGACTACTTGTTTGCACCTACTCCGAATTCAGAGAAGATTTTGCTGCATGAAGGTATCGAAGCAACTAAAATTTTCATGGTGGGAAACACCGTTGTCGACGCCGTTAACCAGAATTTGGAAATCGCTAAATCAAAATCTAAAGCTTTGGAAAGTCTAGGTGTTGAGTCTGGCAAGTTTATTTTGGCTACGGCGCATCGGGCAGAAAACGTTGATGACAAAGCCAGGTTCTCTGGGTTGATTGCAGGCTTGCAGAAGGTGCAGAAGGAGTTTGGGTTGCCTTTGATTTATCCGATTCATCCCCGCGCGAAGAAGCAACTGGAGACTTTTGGTTTAGATACCACAGGGATTAGGTTGGTTGAGCCACTAGATTATTTGGGTTTTCTGCAGTTGGAGGGGTTGGCTAAGTTGGTTTTGACTGATTCGGGTGGCGTTCAGGAGGAGGCTTGCATTTTAGGGGTCCCGTGCGTGACGCTTCGGGATAATACAGAGCGTCCAGAGACTTTGGAAGTGGGTGGAAATATCTTAGCTGGTACGGATCCAGACCGTATTTTGGCTGCTGCAAGGGACGTCATGGGTAGAAAGAAGGGTTGGAAAAATCCGTTTGGTGATGGCAAAACAGCCCAAAAAATAATTAAAATCCTGAAAAAGGACCTGTCTAACTTCAGAAACTTCTTTTTAAGGTCATAAACGCTAACTGATATTTTTAAATTAACCAAAAGTGATAAACGGCACTTCACAAACAACACTTAGAATACACAAAACAGGTAGAAGTATTTGTCTAAAGCTTCAGAGATGGCGAGGGTTTCAGCTAAAGGCGGCTTTCACCTACTCTGGGGTCTAGTTTTATCTACAGTAATCTCAGCTATTGGAACAATATTTATTGCTAGAATTTTAGGCTCAGACAACATGGGCTTATACGCTATTGCAATTGCCGCACCCAACCTTATTTCCACATTCAGAGATTGGGGAATAACAACAGCTATGATAAAATATTCAGCTGAATACAACAACGCAAATGATGTTGCAAAAATAAGAAGTGTCTTTGTTTCGGCACTCTCCTTTGAAATCATTATTGGCTTAGTTCTATCAGTTATATCTATCGCGCTCTCACCTTTTCTGGCAGGATTATACGGTCGCCCAGCCATAGCTCAATTAATTCAGATAGCTTCCCTCTTCATTTTAACTGGTGCTTTGGTTAATGCTGCGACTGCTGCCTTCACCGGTATGGAGAAGATGCACCTAAACAGCATCATGTTAATTGTTCAATCTTTAGTTAAGACTGCTTTGATACTCGGGCTTGTGCTTTTTGGGTTTGGTACCCTTGGAGCTATTGATGGTTTTTCCTTAGGGGTTTTAGTGGCGGGAGTTACTGGAGTGTTGCTCCTATTTACGATATATCGATCATTGCCAAAGCCAACTGAAGCTAAATTGGAGTTTATGAAAACCATAAAGATGATGTTAAAATATGGGTTGCCGCTCTCGATTGGTTCTATTTTGGCTGGATTTTTGACTCAATTTTACAGCTTTATCATGGCAATTTTTGTAACAGACAATTCACTGATTGGTAATTATACGGTTGCTGTAAATTTCGTGGTTTTAATTACTTTCTTTGCTACTCCTGTAACAACTATGCTGTTTCCCGCCTTCTCGAAACTAGATGCAAAGAATGATCATGAAACGCTCAAGAACATTTTCCAGTATTCAGTAAAATATGCGTCGCTTATAGTTGTGCCAGTCACGGTGTTGGTTATGGCTCTTGCTCAACCTGCCATAGGCACCATTTTTCAAGGAAAATATGTTCAGGCCCCTCTCTACCTTGCACTATTAGCTGTAATTTACATTTTTACTGCTCTTGGCAGCCTGAGCTCGGGTAACCTCATAAACGGTCAAGGATATACAAAATATTTCCTAAAATTAACCCTGATTACTGTTACAATTGGATTTCCGTTGAGTTTTGTATTGACTTCTCTATTCGGCATTATTGGTTTGATTGTTGCAACAACAATTGTTGGACTTCCAAGCCTATTTTTAAGTTTACGCTTTATTAAGAAAAACTTCGGCGTATCTGTGGATTGGGTTTCTTCTGGGAAGATTCTGTTTTCTTCGGGTGCCGCTGGAGCGATAACCTATGTTGCTATTTCACTGTTACCCTTTAGTAACCCTGTACAACTTGTCATGGGCGTGATTATTTTTGTGGTTGTTTTTATAGTTCTGGCAGTGGTTTCTCGAACAATAAATAAGGCTGATTTAGTTAATATTCGGGCTATTAGTAATTCTCTTGGACCTCTACGAAAGCCACTGCATTTAGTGATTAATTTAATTGAAAAGTTGATGGATATTTCGGGCAACAAATAAGATTTTGCTAAAAAGAGTGTTTAAAAAAAACTAATAACCAACAAAAATTAAAAATTGGATTTATTGTTGGACTTCAATTAAGTATTTGTTTGGTTGGCCCAAGTTTTCTACTGGGCTACTGAGTTTTCTGTATTTGCCGCAGTAGGTTCCTCCTGTATGTGTGCAGGTGTAACTTGCGTTTGAGTATAATCTGCATGAAAGAGTGAATTTGCATTTAGCTTTCCGATAAATCAAAGATGATAATAACATTTCTTTGGTGTTTTTCATAATTTCTCTCCCTCTATACTGGGCAGATTAGGGCTTGGTATTATTACTGGTTTTTTTGTTAATAGAAGTATGTGGTTGTATCTGTGCAACCACAATTGGCGAGTGTAATTATTTAATAGGGAAAGCAAGTGATATTATTGCTATTCGTGAGGGATTGATATGAAAGCACTAGTTCTCAGCGGCGGTAAAGGAACCCGGCTAAGGCCTCTAACATTTACCTGCGCCAAACAACTGATTCCTGTTGCCAACAAACCCATCTTGGGTTATGTTCTTGACCAAGTAGCGTCAACGAGCGTTAAGAAAGTCGGCATTATCACTGCGCATGAGACGGGGCATTTTGTTGAGGATTATGTTAAAGACGGTTCAGACTGGAACCTTGAAGCTTGTTATATACCTCAAGAGCCTCTTGGGTTGGCTCATGCAGTTAAGACAGCTAAGCGTTTTTTGGGGCAGGATTCTTTTGTTATGTGTTTGGGCGATAACGTAACAGGTCAAGGTTTAGAAGCATTTGTTAAAAGGTTCAAAAATGAGCATCTTGACGCACTAATAATTCTTAAGGAAGTTGATAATCCCTCAGCTTTTGGAATAGCCCAATTGGACGACAAAGGCAACATAACCAAACTCGTGGAAAAACCTAAAACTCCCATGGGCAACCTAGCCATTATCGGGACTTATTTGTTTTCTAATAAAGTTCATCAAGCCATCGAACGAATCAAACCTTCCTGGCGAGGTGAACTCGAAATTACAGACGCCATCCAAGAAATGATTAACATGGGTTTTACGGTTAAGGCTGAAATCCTGAAATCTTGGTGGCTAGACACTGGCAAAAAAGACGATATCTTATCCGCTAACGCGAAAATATTGGATGAATTCATTGAGCTCGACGTTAAGGGCACGGTAACTAACAGTACATTGGATGGTCGGGTTAAAGTGGAGCCGGAAGCAAAAATCATAAACAGTACCATAAGAGGACCCTGCATTATTGGAAAGAACACTCTTATTGAAAACTCGTTTATTGGACCTTACTCAAGCATTGGCGATAACTCTAAAATTCTCTGTTCTAACGTTGAGTATTGCGTTATACAGGATAGTGTAACTGTGAAAGACATTGAACGCTTAGAAGACAGTTTAATTGGCAAAAACGCTAAAGTTACCAGAAACCAGAGGAACCGAACCATAAAGTTGCATGTGGGCGATTACTCGGAAGTAGAAGTTTAACCCCAAAAAATAGGAACCATTATAAAGTTTTTTAAACGATATGTCAGAGGAAAGCAAGGAATCGCTCATGTTACAAGGAATAAGAATTAAACCAATACGTCGGTTTCCAGACGAGAGAGGCTTCTTCTCAGAAGTTATGCGTAAGGATTGGAAAGACCTCTTCGGAGACGACACTGTTGCTCAAGCAAACTTTTCATATTCGTATCCCAATGTTATTCGTGCCTGGCATAGACATGTTAAGGGTCAAATTGACTATTTTTTGGCACTTAAAGGCATGATTAAGATTTGCGCTTTTGACGATAAGACAGAGGAAGTTGACGAGATAGTTTCAAGTGGCTTTGACATGCAAATTGTTCGTATGCCTGGACATTACTGGCATGGCTTTAAAGCCGTCGGAAACGAACCCGCTATGCTGCTATATTTCACCACTAACCTCTATGACCCAGCACATCCCGATGAAGAACGCCGCGAGTGGGATGATCCAACACTCATTCCGAAAAGTGTAAACGGCAAAAAAAACGATGAACGTGTTGGTAAACCTTGGAATTGGAACCTTCCACCCCACAAGTGATAAACTATGAAACTGTTAGTTACTGGCGGTTTAGGATTTATCGGAAGCAACTTTTGCAAGCTTATACTTGCAAATTACCCTGACTATGAATTGATAAACGTTGACAAGATGGGAATGGGCGCTAACCCTGCTAACCTGCATGACATTGAAAACGACAAACGCTACACCTTCATCAAAGGCGACATTTGCAACCCACAGCTCATGAACCGTTTGGTTCACCAAGTGGATGCAGTGGTGAACATTGCTGCGGAAACACATGTTGACCGAAGCATCTCTGATCCCAACGTGTTCTTGCAGAACAACACCATTGGCACCTTCACGATTCTTGAAGCTATACGACGGCATAATCATAAAGCACGGCTTTTGCAGGTTTCCACAGATGAGGTTTACGGGGAAGCCCTTGAAGGTTCATTTACAGAAAACACTCCGCCTAAACCATCCAATCCTTACTCAGCTGCAAAAGCAGCCGCAGACATGTTTGTTCTATCTTACCACAAAACCTTCGGCTTGAACGTTTCAATTACACGTTGCACCAACAATTTCGGACCCTACCAACTTCCAGAAAAACTAATTCCTAAAACCGTTATCCGCGCACTAAGAGATCTACCAATCCCAATTTATGGGAAAGGAACCAACATTCGCGATTGGATATACGTTCAAGACCACTGCGAAGCCATAAGAACGGTGCTTGAAAAAGGCAAAGCTGGAGAAATCTATAATGTTTCAGCTGGAAACGAAGTCCAAAACATCGAAATTGCCAAAAAAATACTTTGTTTGGTCCACAAGCCTGAAAGCCTGATAACTTTCGTTGAAGACCGTCCAGGACATGATGTCCGTTACAGTTTGGATTCCACAAAAACCAGAACAGAGCTAGGTTGGAAACCGAAGTTCAGTTTCGAGAAGTCTTTGGAGTCAACGGTTCAATGGTACCTTGAAAACGAGCATTGGTGGACACCTTTTGCCACAGAAGTTATTCTCCATCCAACTCCCTGGAAAATAGGTGGCCTTCATTGAAGCTCTTAATCACAGGCGCAAGTGGACTTTACGGTTCAAAACTCGCCCGGCTCGCACTTGCCAAAGGCATTGAGGTTTACTCTTCAGATATTCAGAGCTTGTCGGTTTACGGTAACTTTGTTAAACTCGACATTTCTGGCAAAGAGGCTGTTGAAGAAGCATTCAAAACCATAAAGCCCGACGTTGTAGTCCATGCAGCAACCTTAACAGATGTAGACAAATGCGAAACCAACAAGGAACTTGCTTGGAAGGTAAACGTCGAAGGCACAAAAAATATTGCTGAAGCAGCCAAGAGTGCGGGTTCATTTTTAATTTACATTTCAACCGACTACGTTTTCAGCGGCGAAAAGGGAAACTACAAAGAAACAGATGTGCCTGACCCCATCAACTACTACGGCTTAACTAAGTTGAAAGCAGAAGAAATCGTCCAAACTCAAGCCGAATACTTCATCGCGCGTCCAAGCGTCATCTACGGTTCCACTCCTGCAGCTGGAAAAGTCAACTTTGCTCTCTGGCTAATCGAAACCCTCCGAAAAGGCGAACACGTCAAGATCGTTACCGACCAATGGAACACGCCCACTCTCAACACTAACCTGGCCGAAATGACTCTTGAGGTTATTGAACGTAGATTAACTGGAATTTACCATTTGTGCGGCGCCACAAGAGTAAGCCGATTTGAGTTTGCAGAAAAAATAGCGGACACCTTCAGCTTAGATAAGAGTTTGATTGACAAGGTTTTATCTTCTCAATTCACTTGGCCAGCTAAACGCCCTATGGACTCCTCGCTCGATACGTCAAAAGCACAGATGACTTTGCAAAGTAAGCCGCTTGATATGACTGAGTCTTTAAAGAAGTTGAAGGTTGAGCTTGCCCAAAAAGGTACTTAATCTAAGCGCAAGCATTATGTCAGTGAACAGAATCTTTCGGAGTGTTTGGTAAGCGATGAAGCAGCAATCTAATATTAAGCTAATCGCGCGGCAGCGAATCCAAATACTCTTCGAACAGGCAAAAAAGGTTGCCAAAGCTGACTCTAAGCTTGCGTCTCAATATGTTTTGTCGGCACGAAAGATTGCAATGGCCGCTAGAATTCGCATGCCTCTTGAATTTAGGCGGGAAACCTGCAAAGAATGCAACGCGCTCTTTGTGCATGGTGTTAATTGCCGTGTTAGGATAAAACAAAAAAGGGAGCCTCACGTTGTAGTAACATGTTTAAACTGCGGTAACCAAACTCGTATACTATTAAAAGGGAAAATGGAGCAAAAGAAACTTGAGCAAAATAACTACTCGCATGAAGCGCCACGTTAGACACGTTTTGAAAGATGAGGACCCTACGATTTGGGTTGGCAAAGAAGGGTTGACGCCTCAGCTAGCAGCAGAGATTGAGAAGCAGTTGCAGAGAAACAAGATGGTTAAAGTAAGGATTTTGCCCGCTGCAATGCAGGGTGAAGTTACCGCTCAAGCGATTGCAGTTAACGCTGCCGAAAAAACTAACTCAGCATTAGTTGAAGTTAGAGGTCATGTGTTTATACTCTTTCGAAAACGGAAAGCGGAAGAAGAAGCGCCGTCTTCTCAATAAAATCATTTTTTTGGATACAACGTAATTGAATGGTTTCGGGTCACAAGGACTTTTTCCATGTTCTAATGTTTTTCTCAAGATTGCATTTGGTTTTTTCATTAAATTCGTCTTGAAATTTTTGGAAGCCATGCTGTATTTGGTGTGGTTGTGGAAAAAACTGGTTTGTGTATCTGCAGTATGTATTTGTGACTAGTAAACTTTTAAACGGTAGGTTGCATTTACAGTGACCTAATAGGGTATGCTGTGTCATGTTAGAACGGATAGGTAAAAAAACACTATTGATCTGGGCAGCAGCGGTTCCTCTTGCCATCTGCTTAGTCTACTCATTGTTCTATTCAGCAAGTAATTTTGGTCTCTCTTTAATGGCATTTACAAACAAAACTGTAGTTGGGCAAATCGGTGTCTTGTCGGCTCCTGCGGACGTTGCCGTTTGGGGTATCGCGATCTTTTCTGTTTTGGCTTGGCTGGGTTATGCTTTAGAGTCAAATCTCGTCAGAGGATACCTTCGTACTTCTTTAGGTGCGGGCTTGTTGGGGATAATCTGCGGTGCAGCTATCGGGACATGTTTAGTTGTCTTTGGTTTCGTTGGTCTAGTAGGTTTGGTTCCAATTAGTCTCCTACTCATAGGTTTGTGTATCGTATTTTCCGTTGATTTCTTCAATGTGGAGAGGGTGCCTTTCGCTTTGAGGCTGTTAATTGGTGGGTTAGTAGTTGGTTTGGTGGTTGAGTTGGCCGGCTTTCTTGTCTGATTCTCTGGCTTATCGGATTATCTAGGAAGATTTAAGCGGTAAACGACAACTCTTGTATCCTATTAAATGGTTAATGGCTATGTTGCCGACAAAACTCAAGGACAAGAAAACACTGCTACTTTGGACAACAGAGTTCTCCCTTGCAATATGCCTAATCTATGCATTGTTCTACCTAGCCAGTAGCTTGGGTCTTCAATATTATGTTCTGTCCAACAAAGCCATGATTGCACAAACCGCAAGTGGCAGCATCCTGTCTGGTCCTTTGGATATTGCAGTTTGGGGAATCGCTATCTTTGTCGTATTAGCTTGGCTTGGCTTGCATTTAGAGTTAAAGAATGTTAAAGAATTTTATCGCACATTTTCAGGAGCAGGGTCTACTTGTTCTCTTGTGTGGTCTGGGTGTTTGGGTATGTTTGGTTTTTCTTGGCTTCGTTGGCGTGTGGTCTTTGGTTTTGGTTAGTGGCTTGCTTTTGGGTTTGTGTTTTGTGTTTTCTGGTGTTTTCTTCGGTGTGGGTCGGTTGGTTTTTTCTTTGAGGGTGCTTTTTGGCGGGTTACTGCTTGTTTTGTTTATTGAGTTGGCAAGTTTTGTCTTGTTTAATGGTCCGTTTGCTTTGGGTTTTGATGCTGGCGGTTTAGGTTTGCATTGGAGTGGGGTTGAGTTGGTTTTTGCGAATTTGACCTATCCCTTTTTGCCGTTATGCATATTTGTTGTTTGTCTTGTTTGGGGTTGGTGCTTTTGTTTTTCGGGTTTTTCCTAAAGGCTGGTCATGGTTAGTTGGTAAGGTTAGGGGTGGGGTTGTTGCTCGTTTGAGGGGTTTGTTTTTGTTGACTGATGGCGGGTTTGGGTTTTTGCGTGGTCGATGGGTTGTTTTGGCTGTTGTGGTTTCGTCGGTTATTTCGTGTTTGTTTGTTTTGTTCACTGTTTTGCCCTGGGCTAATCCAACGAACATGTTGGTAAGCGTAGACTCACCCGTTTACTATGCTTGGGTCAGTCACATGCGTACGGTTGATGTTAATTCTGCCCTCTCGTTTGCATTGGGCAATGATAGAGCTTTGTTCTTGGTTTTGTGTTATGTCGCGTCTTTCTTTACTTCGATGGTTAATATTTTTCAATTTGCACCTGCGTTTCTGACCGTGTTGCTTGGTATAGTTTCTTTGTTTGTTCTACGATTGTTAAGCCGAGACAGGATGGTTTGGGTCTTTGGGGTGTTGTTGGTGCCGTTTTCTTTTCAAAGTTTAGGCTTAATCTACTCCGGTTACTTCGCCAACATGCTGGCTCTAATCCTGATTTTTGTGTATGTTGTGTTGTTTTTCAAAATCTTGACTTCTTGGTCTATTTTGGGTTTCTTTGCTTTGCTGGCTTTATCAGTTCTGGTTTTGTTTTCGCATTCTTGGACCTGGTTTGTTTTTGCGTTGAGTCTTTGCTTGTTTTTGTTTATGCAGTGGCGATTGGCAACTCATGATAGAGGGTTGTGGGATCGGTTTAAAACGCAGACCCTTCTCGTCGGTGCAACTGTTGGCATTGGATTATTGAGCGATTTGATGCGCAGATTTTTGTCTCCTGCTTCATCTACGGCCTCTGTTGTCTCGACTGCACAATCAGCTATCGGTCTACCTAACCCCGCTTATCTTCTAAGCGGAATGCAGCATGCAGTGGATATTACTTTAGGTGGGGTTTTTGCCTGCGGGCTTTTGGTTTTTCTGTCAATTGCAGGGTTTTTTGTTTTGTTGAGGCTGAAGTCTGAGGTTTCTAGTTTCTTTGTTGCTTGGATATGTGTGGTTTCTGTGGTTATTTTGTTTGCTGCCGATGATTTTGTTTTTAACCGGTTTTTGTTTCTGCTTCCTTGGGTAGTTCTTTCTGGTTTGGGGTTGTCTTGGGTTGTTCAAGTTGTTTCTCTTAGGGTTGGGGGTTTTAAGGGTTGGCGTTTGTTGATGATTGCGCTGGTGCTGGGTTTTGTCTTTTTGGTTCTGTTAAATGGCAGTTTGAGATACCTTTTTAACATCAATATTTGGTAATTTTGTTCGGAAAATGAATTGTGGATTAGCAAAGCTTTTAAGCGAATCGTACGATATAGCGAGTCAAAGGGGCAGAAAAATGAACAATAACAAAACAAAAATGTTTGCAATACTATCATTATTGCTACTAGCGATCTCTATTTCCTCTGTGGTAGCACAATCACCATATGATGGCGCCGTAACCACCGACATCGCAGTTTCCTCTAGCGGAACTTGCACTGTATGTGATGATTATGGGATTACCTTTAACATCCAAGGCACTCCAGGCTCTACTGGAACAATATCCACTGCCGTTCTAACGGAAAATCCTCAACCGAATGCAGCTCCAGCCGGGATTTCTTTAACTCGTTTCGTTTCCGTAACTTTCAATATGAATGCTGCTGATTTCACCCAAGCACAAATTATAATACCCTACACTGATAGTGACCTTCAAGGGCTTCAAGAGCCATATTCCATTTACAAGTATGTGCCAGCTACAGATACCTACACACAGATACCTGCAGTCATAGATGCCAATGCAAAAACCTTCACTATTACAGTTAATAGCGTTGATGATCCAATATTTGCCATAGGCGGCCAAGCAACAGTAGTTCACACCAACGGTGTTTCGACAATCATGTGGGTTGCACTTGCTGCATCTGTAGCAGTTATTATGATGTTGGTTGTCGTTGGCGTTTGGTATTTTAAGCGATCTTCATCGTAAAATTCCCTTTTCAGTTTTTTATTGTTTTTCTATTTTTTTAAATGTTTTAGCCAATTTATTGATTTAATTGACATTTATTTACCTATATTTATCTCTTTTACCTGTATTTTGTTTTGGTTCTTCTTTATGTATGAATTAGAAATTCATAAGTCTTTTAAGTAACGTATGAAGTAAAATGTCTCATGAGAGAGGGCTCAATTCATGCCAAATCCAAAGCTACACAATGCACTAACTATTGCCAGACTAACTGACGCAAAGAAAACTGCCTTACGACGCGGCATTTGGTTTAGATCCCTCAACCGGGTAGAACGCGGAATAATAGACCTCACCGTAAAATACGTTGACAACATCAAGAGTGCAAAGCTGGCCAAAGTAGTTGACGGCCATAATCGAAAAGCTGCAGACCACAACGGAAAGCATTGTTGACAGGTTGGTGAGAACTATTGGTTTGGCGTTAGCCCAAAAAATAAGCAAAATAGCTGTTAGTTGGGGTAATCGTTTAGCTTCTCGTGGGCTGAGGACCGCGCGTTTGCAAGGTTTTTAGCATTTAACTACACTAAGACATGGAGGCTATTAGGTTTGGTTTTAGTTGAAAAAACCGAAAGATCACCGACGACGCAGTGGTAATCTGATAGTAACAAGCCATTAGTTGTAGTTGGTATCCCCGCATTTAACGAAGAAAAAACTATTGCACGAGTAGTATTGATGCCCAAAAATATGCTGACATAGTAATTGTTTGTGATGACGGATCAGCCGATTTAACTGGCAAAATTGCCAGAGCGCTTGGCGCAGTAGTCGTTCGTCATGAGCAAAATTTAGGCTATGGCGCTGCCCTAAAAAGCCTGTTTAATAGAGCTATAGAGTTAAGCGCTGATGTCTTGGTAACTTTGGACTGCGATGGACAGCATGACGCCCTCAGAAATTCCCGCATTAGTTGAAGCCAATCGATAAAGGGCAAGCTCCGAGGTAGTGATAGGCAGCCGATTCATAGAGAAAAAGGCACCGCTGAAATGCCCTCATACCGAAAGTCGGCGATAAAGTAATAACAAAACTAATTAACAGCTCATGCCAAAATGGCAGTGAGCGACTCGCAGAGCGGTTTTAGAGCCTACAACAGACAAGCCATAGAACAACTAAGTGTTTCTGAGGCTGGCATGGGTGCAAGCGTACAAATAATCCAAGAATAGCCAACAAACAAACTTAAAAATAAGCGAAGTACCCAGCACCTGCAAATACGAAAACGGCAGGCATCTAAACATCAACAGAAAACCCAATCACACATGGCATCGGTCTAATAATGTCTATTGTTAAGACTTGTCGTCGAAGACAAACCTGTAATGTTTCTTGGATTACCTGGCATAATCGTCTTTGATTATGGGTACTTTGTTTGGCGTTTGGATGATGGACCTATACGTAGCTTCAGGACAGAATAGTCACAAACGTTGCTTTAGCATCAATAGGCTTCTTACTACTAGGGTGCTTTATGATATCAACAGCCATAACACTATATGCAATAACAAGATTGACAAGAAAATTGAAAGGTAAAGTTGAGCGGAAACAGTTTTCAGTATATAAAAGTTCAGAATTTTTCAGTTGGGTTTACAAACAATTCATTGGTAAAAATATCAAATATCTCCGAATTCAGAAACCAAAATTTTCTTGAGGGGTGCGATTGAGGAAGGGATGGGGTGACCAATGGAATATTCAAGCAATGGGCTACTTATTAGACTTAGGACCCAACTCAATGTTTAAAGAAACATTGTTGAACGCTCAATAGTAGTAAATGTTTGGTCTTGGTGTTGGTTTTGAGACAAATTAATTAGGAAATTCTGTGGAGAGATCATTGGGCTTAACATATCGCGTAAGCAATTGCAAGAGCTAAAGCGATTCAATGTTAATCTAATATTAGGTGATGCTCAAAGGCTCCCAATTAAGAGAATCTTCTGTGGATTTGGTTGTGTGCAAATCAACATTGCATCATCTTAACAATTTGGATCATTCGGTTATGGAGATACAAAGGGTTGCACAAATGACGCGTACATTTTTCTATATGAACCCTGGTGTGATCAATTTCATTGCATTACTAGGAAGAAAGCTATTCCCAACTGACATCCATGACCCATCTGAAAAGCCTTTTAATCCAATAAGTATTAAGAGAAGTGTTATCCAGGAATTTCGAAGTTAGTGACGAAAAAGATTTCTTTTTAGCCGTTCACATTCTTCCTATTTTGGGGAAAATGGATAAAAATATTCAAAGATAGACGTTTGTTAAAAGCGCTTTACAGTTTAGACGTATTATTATGTAAGACACTTTCTGAAAAATTTCTCCTGGATTTTAGTTTTTACTTTGAGGAAGAAACTTGAGACTAAATTATCCTTGAGTCCTTTGCTTGAAATCAATACTTCACTAAATATAGCTTTTAGAACCAATTTTGTACAATATATTGAGAGCACAAAGAATGGCGACTAATGTTAGTGTAGTAATTCCCATTAAAGACGAGAATGATACAATACGTTTCTCAGTGCATAGAAAGCTTGAAGAAACAAGATTTCCCTGGCACATTTGAAATATTGGTAATTGAGGGAGGGAACAGAGCGCAATCCAGAAACCTTGGTATTGTAAAGCTCAAGGGGAAATAATAGCTTTCATAGATGCGGACTGCGTTGCACCTGAAAAGCTGGCTTTCAGTGCTCGTTAAAAACCTGAGAAAAAATAAATGTGTAGGTGGGGTGGGAGGAACGAACTTCTCTCCTCCAAATGGGATCTATCTTAGGCAAAGCGATTGATGTCGTTTTTTCGAGTTTCTTAGGAAGTTTAGGATCAGCGAGTTTGGCGAACCCTTCAAAGCCAAAACGTGTTAGTGCCATGGCTTGTATAAATAGTGCATTTATGGCGTAAAACTCTTCAAGACATAGGCGGCTTTGATGAAGAATTCGAATTATGCGAAGATACAAATCTAAGTTACAAAGTCCGTGAAGCTGGGTATAAACTTCTTTTCATCAACGATATTCCCAGTTTGGCATTATCGCAGGGACACTGTGAAGCGATTTGCCAAACAGTTTTTCCTATATGGAGAGGGCAGAATAAGGTCTATGCTGAACAAATAAAATATATTTTGCCAAAGGCGCAATTATTTTATTTTCGGTGGCTTTCTTATTTCCATTAATTTTGTGTTTCTCTCCTCATCTGCTTCAATATTACTTGCAATTTACCTATTGGCGATATTTACGATAGGTTTAAAAGCGGAACAAAGAGAAAGAATAAACGCTTTTTATTTCTTATTCCCAGTCTTTTCGTTGTCGAACATTTAGTTATTTGTCTGGCATGATTTATGGTATTGCCAAAGGAAAATGGAAAAAACCTACGCAAGAATCACAATTATTCTATCAAATTACACGAGAAACTATTTTTAAAGATAACTTCGATTCCCCTTCTCATGTTTTCTTAAACGAAGAATTATTTGGATAAAAAAAATGAGTTCACATTATCCATTCGTAAGCGTAATTATACTTAATTATAATGGTCTAAAATACTTAAAAAACCTCTTCGATTCTCTTGCGGAAACCGATTATCCTAAAGACCAGCTAGAGTTCATTATGGGCGATAATTCGTCTAAAGATAGATCAATCAGTTATACAGAAGAAAACTTCCCATTTGTAAAGGTATTACGATTTGACAAAAATTATGGCTATTGTAAAGGAAATAATTTGTGTGCCGATAAAGCAAAAGGTCAATATCTTGTTTTCTTGAATACCGATACTATTGCTACTAAGAGCTGGTTGAAAAATCTCGTGAATTCTATCAGTGGTAAGAGAGATGTTGTAAGCGCAGGGTCCAAATTACTAAAACCATATGAGGTTAATGGGAAGAAAATGATTGATTATGCAGGTGGCAAACTCACCTATGAAATAAATTTCTACGAGGGACATTTTGAATATGACTGTAGCAAATTTTCACTCCAAAAAAATACAGGTTTCGCATGTGGTGCTGCAGTAATAGTCGATAAGAATTTTTTTATCGATATTGGCGGATTTGACGAATACTATTTTGGAGGAGGCGAGGAAGTTGAGCTTGGCCTGCGGGCATGGGAACGAGGTTATAAAGTCCTTTATGTACCTACTTCTATCGTTTATCATCTGCGTTATGGGACGTTCAAGGTAACAGACCCTTTTCCAACATATGCTTGGGTAAAGAGCATGTTTTATTTCATTTTAAAAAACTACGAACGGAAAAAGGTATTGCTTTATTGTTGCGAGAGTATTATGTTTACGCATTTTCCAAAAATGATTGTTTTCATAATCAACAAACAACCTTCTATGCTAAAAAGCGTTATAAAAGGAATGGTGGATTTTCTAATAGAACTCAAGAAAGACGCAGTTCTATATTCGCTTTATCAAAAAAGAAACGAAATTGAAAAAAATAGAAAACTTTCAGATAACGAAATGGCTAAACTTGAAGTTATGACCTCTTCAACTGAAAGGATACGTTACAGCATAAAAAAATATCAACATTGGAAGGCAGGAAAGTATTGAACCTGAGCGCAAATTTTAGCCTGAAGTCTTTTGTTTATCCTTGAGATTAATATCGCGAGCTTACGATTAAAAATGTTTGACTATGAATATTCAACTAAACCCCGAACCTTAACGTTATGCCCTACATCCTTGGATGTCGACCGATTATTAGTTCGTAGAGTTAACTTCTTTTTTAGCAACAAAATTTCAACTTTTTGTAACATGTCTGAAGGCTCAATTTAATGAAAGTCTTTGCTTTTTCCCCCTGTTATCTATCATCTGCCGGGGACGGCGTGCATGAAAGAAGGCTTGCCCAAGCGCTATGCGAGTCAGATCAATTATTTATTGCTACTTTTAATATTATAGCATCTTCCTCTCAAAAATTCAAAGGCAAAATCGTAAATAACGAAGACTCACGGTTAATTAAATTGCCAATTGTACGTCCTATAATTTTATTTAGCCTTTTTTATGGAATTATGCTTTCATGTATATTCAGTTTTTACCGGCTAATGGGAAGAAAACCATTTGATGTACTCTACGTTAGAGATGTTCCTGTAGCTATCTGTCTTATCATGTTTCGAAAATGGCATAAAATGCCTGTTGTAACAAAGATCGTACACTTTGCTGCCGACGAATATTTTAAATTTCCCAAGAAAATTATGTTTCGTTTCCTTAGCTGGGTAATTGTTACAATGGAAAAGTTCGCTACAATAAGAGCCGATAGTGTCCTTGTTCCCAGCGAGCTTTTTAAAACGGAACTTGCGAACCGTTACGGTGTTTCTAAAAACAGGATAGACCCGTTAAGTTCGGGAGTGGATATTAAGTTGTTCTCTTCTTCATTTGATTTCCGAATACCTGGTTCTCAATTCACTATTGGATATTTCGGATCCTTAGGGTGCTTACATGATATCGATTGTTTGTTTAAAGCTCTCCAACTTTTGAAGTCTAAAGCGAACATCAAATTGGTAATATCTACTAAGGACGATCCCACAGAGGTATTACAGAATATAACGAAGTATCATCTAAACGAGTTAGTTGAACTAAGAAGCACACCATACGTTTTGATGCCCAAGATTATGAACGAAGTTGACGTAGTGGTTATACCTAGACGTAAACTAAGCAGCACAGATCTTGTCCTCCCCCTAAAGCTTATGGAGGCTGGCGCAGCAAAGAAACCAGTGATTATAGCTAAAACTAAAATTATTAGATCAGAATTGAAAGACAACCAACAAGTCTTGATGTATGAGCCAGGGGATGCTACAGATCTTTCGGAAAAAATCCTTGAATTGTATAACAATAGACCATTAAGGTATAGTTTAGGCAAAGAATTATTCGACTATGTCCAAGAATTTGATTGGCATAATATTAGTTGGATGCTAAGAAATATTTTAAATGAAGTCTCCAATGGCTTAAACCAGCAACAAACATCTTCTATAATCCAAAAATCAAGTTCATAAATGAGTACAAAATGAGTAGTTTCACTGAATTCCAAAGAACTTATGCTACTCTTTTTACGTTTGGCTTCTGCTCTGCGATAGTTGGAATTGTGCTTTCTTTTGTTCTTTCAAATGCATTTAAAATTGAGATTGCTATTACTGCAAGTGGCTTTATCATTTTTTGTTCTTATGAAACTGGCAAATTTTGAGCTAAATTTGAATAACAATGTTTTGAATATTCTGTTAAAAAAAGTTCGGTTTGAATTTGTATACCTGCTTTTATTAATTGTTATAGTGGTTATTCCCTCTTCTGCTAATACTCAGTTAGTAAGCTGGGAGCAAATACCGTTAATAAATTATATTCGGCTTTTTTCCGCGCTTCTCGTTGCTTTTATTTGCCCCGGGTTAGCTTTAATCAAACTGATTTGTAAAAATGAGTTAAATGTTTATGCAAAATTAGGTTTTTCATTTATTATAAGTCTCCTTGTTTTGGCGATATTTGGGCAAAATTTCTTTTTACTTTTATTCATTAATTTAGCCCTTCTCATAGGTTCGATAATTAAAGCGTTTGCACAAACGAATTCTCTTTCTCTTCGCGAAAAAGCAAACTACAATATTTTGACTATCAGTATTTTATTGGTTGCATTTCTTCTTTTTGTATTTTGTCTGAGCTCAATTTATTCAGGGTATTGGCTGTTTATGGGACCTGATATCTGGCGCCATTATGGTTGGGCGCTAAATATAATCAATAATGTATCTGAAATTCCTTTAGTAACACGAGGCTTTCATGATGTCCTTGCTGGCTTGTTCCTACTATCGGGGTATCCGTCTATTAATGTTTGGATTGCGTCAACTTCTTTTCTTTTCATACCTATTATTTGTTTTTATGTTATGGCTGACGCCTATTTGGGAAAATTAGATAAGCGCGCTCCAATTGTTGCAACAATTTTTTGGGCTTTTTTCTCAGGGTTTGGTTGGATCTATGCCTTGTTCTTGAGAACAACCTCCAATGCTACATGGTTAGGTGTCCTTAGTGATACTCTTGGAAGAACAAATCTTGATATTGGATATCCGCCTGGTTTTTGGGTTGTAATGGGTGATAATATGCCCGCGGCGATAGGCTTTGCATCGCTTTTCTTGTTGCTGTACCTGATTCGTGTGAAGAATTTACCGCGTAAATCCTACATTTTTCTATGCGCAGTAACATTTGGAGCTGGATTTTTAATACACAGCGTTGAGGTACTTTTTGTTTTCATTGCTTTAGTTCTGCTTGCATCGTTAAAATTTAAACCCAACTTAAAGGATTTCCTTATAGCAATATCTTCCTCAACTGGACTTATTCTCGTTTACGACATTTTGTACCAATTCTTTTATTTCGCCGCTTTTGTTCCAACTCAAAACTTTAAGATTGGATTGGGAGTTTTTTCATTCTCAGTAATATCCTTTATTATTTTATACATTACCGCAAAAGTGAAAAGAGTTAATGTTTTGGTACATATAAAAATCCATTCAATTCGTGATAAGATTTCCGCTCTCTCTCTTGCACTTGTTGTATTTCTTTATGGGCTTTCTATTTTGATTTGGCTTGAGGTCAAAGATAGTTATTGGTGGGCATCTACTTTACCGTACCGTTTCGTACCGTGGTACTTTTATCCAATTCTTATGGGAGTTGCTGGCTTGCTCTTGATTGTTTCACTAATTTATTTCAGAAATATTTATCTGAAATACAAGTTAACGTTTGTTTTTCTGCTTGCTTTTTTTGTATCGCTTCTTCTTTTTGCCAGGGTTATCTCCTTTGTGAACATGAATTTTTTTTATGTAGGATTCAACGAATATAGAATGATGGGTATCATTTTCATTCCATTATCAATGATTGCTTGCTTAGCAATTATTTTTGTTTTTGACAAAATATTACCTGTAAATAAAGGTACCTTTTCCAAGAGGTCGTTTGCAAAGAAATGTGCAGCAGGTTTACTTGTTGCTCTCGTAATATTATCTGGTTCCTTATCAACTTTAATGACGGTTGATTATTGGACGCTTCATAGTCAAAATAACTCAAACGAAGTTACTTCAGACGAACTTGCTGCAATGGATTTCCTTAAGAAAAACACAAATCCTACTGCATCCGGTAAAGATGTTGCTGATTATAACTTAGCTTTTACTTATACAGAAAAATCTTCAGAGCTTCTGCAAGCGTTCTCAGGGACGGGGTACTATTCCGCATATTCATATAAAGGGCAAGTATTATTCGACGCCCAAAGGTCTGAGCTGCCGTTTTACTATTTTTCTGCTTATCATTCACAGTTTATCTATATGGGAAAAAATGATTTTAATTCTTTGAACTCAAATAGTTTTATGGGCCAGTATCTCTCCTCGTTTCCTTAGAAACGTCTCAAACGACCAAGCGTCTGTCTATCAAGTTCCTCACGTAGTTCCACCTGTCATTAATTCAAACACAGCAATTGTTCTCCCCCCTAAAGTCGACTATCCTTCATCAGTTGATTACGCAATGCTTATGATAGCTCAATCCTCGCATAATTATACTGAAGTGCTGGAAACAGATCCTATATTAAACTCCAAAGAAGTTTTGATTTTACCTGCAGATCCCAAAACTCCAAGTCCTGCTTTTGTTGATGATACGTTTAATACAAGCTGGAGTTCAAATAATAAGAATTTAACAGCGGAAAGCGATGGAAATACGCTTAATCTGTCATTTAAAAATAATGGAAACGCGTCTGCTCTTTTAAGTTACGAGCGTCAACTTCCACAAATTAATACCAACGACAGCAGAATTGTTACATGGAGATTACTCGTTAACAGTATGTCGTCGACTGATTATGCAGGAATCATGCTATATGATGATGAAGCCAACAATTGGTTCTGGGTTGGCGCCATCTCGTTAAACAATTCAGCATATACCAATGTTCAGCAAGGCTCATGGGTTGATGTCACTTTCGATATGCAAAACAATCAATGGCATAACTTTACAAGCGCTACTAAGATGCGAATTGTATTACGCGTTTCAAGTTCCTCTTTCGAGAATATACTATCTGATAATGTATCTTTTAGCGGCGTGGCAAATTCCCAATATAGTCCTGATCTTACTCCTCGGTTGTTACAGTGGCTCAAGGAAGGCGGCAGACTGATAGTTGTTAATAGCGATGGGTTAGGCGATTTCTCAAGTTTACTAACTTTAAAAAAATCAGTCTCTAATTTTACAGCCTCAAACATAAAAAGCAACTCTACGAGCATTCCGATTTCGCCAATTGATGTTTTCCCTATTTCTACAAATGATGACACGGTTAAAATCTTGGCTTCCTATACGGGATCTGCCAACTCGCCTTTTGCGCTTCAAAAAGTGGTTGGAAAAGGCATTATAACTTATCTATATGCCGAGCCCTATATTTCGGCAATAACACATTCGACGAATGACAGTGCGAAAGCTATATTAACCAATTTTTTAGGTTCTTTGCTAAAAGCGATAAGTTTACCAATAGATGCTTTTGAAGCGGGTAACATAAAAAATGATGGGGCGACATTTCGCCAAGTTGGGTTACAAGGGGCAATACAAATAAAATCTGACAGTGTGCTTTTACCTTCGGATTCACCTTTATTCGTTTCCATTAACTCAACAAACTTTCATAGCTCCTCCTTTTCGGATATGCTAATCAATAATATTACAACTCATGGGAACATTAGCTGGCTTATTGACTGTCAAAATGCAACTTTTGTCTCCGGAGGGCCTAGGTCTCTATTCACAAGTACAAATTAATGATGCATTCAAGGTTACCCTACCAGTTTCAAAAACTTCGTCAGTACAATTCAGCCTCCAACCTAAAGGTGTAGGTACTGCAACTTGTTACAACATAACGGACGGTATTATTGAGTTTACGATAACACCTTCAAAGGTTACTGAATATCTTGTGCGATCGCCTCAAGTTTCTGCTAATGGCACTTCCGTATTCAAGACACTATTTTTAGAAAAAACCTTTTTTGATTACGGGGGAGCATCTGCAACAATCCTAGGGTCTATTTCATTTAATGTTATATACGCAGACACCTTTACCTTAGCTTCTAATTTTGTTATTGGACCTAAAGCAAATTTACTACAAACACAACAAATTGAAATTTGGAGTGAATGGGGTTCTATACCTTGGATAAATCTGTCTTTAAAAATTGCAGTACTTGCGGTTGTAATTATCTCCTTATTTGTCGGTGCCTTAAGTTACAAATATTACTTCAATAAAAAATGAGCTGATTCTAACTGTGAATGTTCTTGAAGTCTATACAAGTTATTTGCCTAAAAAAGGAGGCGTACAAAATCATATTCATGATTTATGTATTGGGATGGTTAAAAGTGGTCATCGACCGGTAATATTGTCATATACACCATCTTCTCCAAGAACAGAAATTATAGATGGGGTTTTGGTCAGGCGGATTAGTATGCCTCATTTGTTTTCAGCTTTTCGATATCCTTTGATTTTGTTTTTGTCTTTGAATATTTTATATTTTGTAAAGAAAGAAAAGATTACTATAATACATGCGCATGATTATTTGCCGGGAGTTGCGGCATCTTTAGCAGGTACTTATCTCGCACCCCAACTATTGTAACTTTCCATCTGCCTGTTCAAAAGACAAGTTTTAATCTTCCGACTTTCTTAAAACCACTTTTCTTAATTGAGAAAGTTTTTCTCAAATTGTTCAATTTTTGGGTTAGTACCATAATTTGTGTATCACGTTTTACGATGGTTGAAACGTCAAAACTAGACATTCCTAGTTCAAAACTCAGACAAATCTACAATTGGATTAGTGTTGCGACAATGGATACGCTTGCCAATAAAAACGGTGCTTGAAAAACTAAATATGAATGAAAGACCTTTTATTCTTTCAACAGGTAGACTTTTCGAGAAACAGAAACCCTTCTCGTTACTTATACGTGCTTTTAGTTCATTGATAGATGAGGGGTTTAACATCGATCTTGTGATAGTTGGAAATGGGCCGGATAAGAAATGTTATGAGAAGTATGTTCGAGCGTTAAATGCCAGTGCTCGAGTTCATATCTTGCAAAACATCTCTGATGAACAATTATCTGTGTTATATGACTCGTGTATCCTGTTTATTTTACCTTCCTATTATGAAGGGATTACCACTTGTTTTATTAGAGGCCATGGCACATGGCAAGCCTGTAATATCGACACGAGTCGGCGGAGTTCCTGAAGTTATTCGTGACGGGTATAACGGCTTATTGGTTCAACCAAGTGCTGACAGTCTGTCCAAGGGAATGATAAGACTTTTATCAGAAGGTTCCGTCATAGAAGAATTTGGCATGAGATCCAAAGAAATAATTTATGAGCTTTTCTCTGAAAAGAATTTAAACAAAACCATAAGTCTTATTGAAAAAATATCAAAAGGAACCTAAACAAGGCTCTGTCCAAATGCTGAAAATATCCATTCGTGAAATTGAGGATGATCTCCCCTCGATAACCGAGTCTTTGAAAAAAATGAGTAAGATCGAAAAGCTAAGATTGTTTTCGTTATATCATCAAGCGAAAAAGCTTATTCTTCATACGAATGCAACAATAATGTTGGATGTTGGATGTGGCGATGGTCTATTCCTTAATGAAATACACAATATTTTAACAAAAGATCCTGTATTTATGTAGGAGTTGATATTAGTTTACGAAAACTCCACTTAGCAAAACGAAAATCTCAGCAGTTTACTTCCTTTGTTGACGCACATTTTGTACTATGTGATGCTGATTATTTGTCGTTTTAAATACACAACATTTCAAACCGTAACGATGGTCGAGGTTTTTGAGCATTTTTTAGACCCTCGATCAACCATGATTGAACTTTCAAAAGTAGTAACACGCGAAGGGAATGTTATAATTACTACACCCAGCGCTCTGGGTATAACAAAGTTAATTCAAAAATCGTTACATTTTAATGAATCTAAGAGACAAACTTATTTACTAATAAGTGGAAAAAGATTTCCGCATAGGGATTTCACTTACGATGAGATATTGTTTGTGACTAATGGCTATTTTAAGCCCGTTAATTTCTATAGTTTCAACATCGATCCAGCTCTGATGCTGACGCACTTTTTTGCTAACAATTCGAGTGACGTCTTCTTTGTAGGATGTTGGAAGTTGCTAATAAGTTACCCTTTTCTTTGGAATCAGTGGCGTTATTTAGAAACAAAGGAAATAGCTTTGATTGTGATAATCATCTTAATATATTGAATTTAAAATACTTTATTTCTATTAAAGCTCTTAAATAATTGATGCACACTTTACTCAAGATAAGCGATTGATTCCGATTAAAAGAAAATAAAGCAAGGTTTAAAAAAATGGTGGAAAAGTTGAAGCAAGAAGAGTTACCTAATTTTCTAATACCTATTAATACCCAAAAATATACTTTGGCTGTTGTGGGTTCTGGTTATGTAGGTTTGCCTACTGCTGCTCTATTTGCACAGGCAGGCTTCAACGTTACGGCAATCGACATACGGAAAAACATTGTAGAGAGCGTAAGCAAAGGAAGAACTCCGATACAAGAGCCTGGATTAGCTAAAATGATATTGCGGAACGTTCAATCTGGACAATTGAGAGGCAAGTTACTTTGTGATAGTTCGTTTCAAGAAAAAAATATAATAATTATTACTGTTCAAACTCCGATAACTGAAGATAAAAAACCTGATCTCACGTTCTTGATGAATGCTGTAAGAAAAATTGGACCAGACCTAAAAAAAGGGATGTTAATCGCAGTGTGTAGTACTGTTCCCACCTGGAACAATGCATAGACACGTAGAACCTATTTTGTCATCGCTGAGTGGTTTAGTGGCGGATGAGGATTTCTATTTAGCATATGTTCCGGAGAGAATCGCCCCTGGGTTTGCTCTTAAAGAATTCGTTGAGAGTCCTCGACTTGTAGGCGGCATCGGACCAAATAGCACACGAATGGCTTCAATGCTCTTTAGAAAAGTATGCAAGAATGTAATCGAAACGGATGCTTCCACCGCCGAAATTTCAAAAACCGCAGAAAATACCTTTAGAGATATAAACATTGCTTTTGCTAACCAATTATCGTTGATTTGTGAGCAACATCAAGCAGACATCGTTAAAGTTATCGCTTTAGCTAACACTCATCCACGTGTAAAAATCCATTCAGCAGGTCCTGGCGTTGGTGGTCCGTGTCTTACCAAAGACCCCTATTTGTTGATGAGCGAAGCTAATCTTCCATGCAAAAATATTGTGGAAACAGCCCGCCAAATTAACGACTACATGCCTAAACATATGGTTGAATTGCTAACGCAAAGCCTAACTAAAAATGGCAAAAATGTAAAAAATAGCCATGTTACTGTGCTCGGTACAGCTTACAAAGCTGACGTTGATGACTCCCGTTTCAGTCCGTCTGAGTCAATAATCCAGGAGTTGCTGGATACATGCAAATATGTTTCAGTGTATGATCCATTTTGTACAGAAGCCTTTGGCGCCAAACGTACAAGTTCTCTCCGTGAGGCAGTTTCTGGATCCGACTGTCTAATGATAGTTATTGATCACAGTGAATTCAAAAGTTTGGATTTAGCTTCTTTAAAAGCATTGATGAATAAGGACCCTGTTATAGTTGACGGTAAAAGAATCCTTGAACCTGTTAAGGTGCTCCATGCGGGATTCAGTTATTACGCTATCGGCTATGGACAAAAACGTGCGTAAAAATGATGCGTTAAGTAGTTTCATATGAATATGAAGAAAATTATCTCCTGTTTGCTCTTTTTCTTAGTTTTGACAGGCTACTTATTTACATTAGACACCCTCGCTTTTTATACCTATTCATCCTCTGAATATTGGAATTTCGGTAACAATTCCTACCTCACCTTCAGTCAAGATGCAAACTTTACAAGTGTTCCGAAACAAGGGAGCGTGTATGATTCGGCCTTAGTAGGCTACTGGGCGATGGATGAAACAACCGGTACCTTGGTTAATGACAGTTCGGGTATCGGTAACAATGGAAATGCAACAGGGGTAACAACAATAGTATCTGGTAAACATGGAAACGCCCGATACTTTAACGGCTCTGGCGCTATTGTAGTGGATGACTCTCAAACTTTAAAGCTAAATTTAACAGACTTTTCTTTAGCTGCAACAATAAAATTGGATTCATCCGGCAACGGCAGTATTCGTACAATTCTCCGCAAAGGAATCACAGGATATAATCCATTTTATGCTTTACGTGTGAGTGCCTCAAATAAAGTCGAGTTCACAGTAAGAGATTATCCTGAGCCTGCACACGGTTATACACTCACTTCTAACAGTGCCATCAAAACCGATGAGTGGGTGACAATTACCGTTACCTTCAACTACACTTCAAAGCTTAGTCGACTATACATAAATGGAGTTTCTAATGTCCAATCGAATGCCATAGATTTTGGTGACATAAGTAACAATAAAACTTTTGCAATTGGACGAGCCTCCGACAGTCTTGACCAGTATTTTAAGGGCAGCATTGATGAAGTCAAAATCTTTAATAGAACCTTAAGTGCCAATGAAGTCGCATCTCTTGATACACTGCCCGATCCCGCAATCTTGTCCGATCACTACAGTTTTGTCGATGCACACACAGGTAACGTTATGATTTTTAAAGTAGAAAATTCAACAAGCGATATTTTCAATTCAACCTTTGTTAACTGTACTAACTTTTTCAGTGATAATAAATTGATATTCACCGCTAATAATAGTGCAACTGTAAATGTTTGGACAAATCTTGGAAAACCTGTTTCAATAGAAAATGGATTTTGGGGCAGTGAAAACTATACTACAACTTTAACGCTCAATGTCTTCTTCTACTGGAGAACTGGATTGGACCAGCAACCCACCTTTTACTTCAAACTTATCTTTATCCTCAACTACCGTGGGAAAAACAACTGTCTTGTCTTCTTTGTGGAGTGGTGACCACACGTTGTCTGGTGGTGGATATGTTTTTAGCACGAATAATTCTGGGCAGTGGGTTAATGCGTCTTGGGTCGGCTTTCACTTCTATTCCTTGCTGGGGCAATGTCACGTTGACTTTGAACAATAAGGTTGGAGTTGTCGTTGGTTTTCGGGAGTACGCTAATAACTCTTTGAATGTTTGGGCAGATTCAGGCTTATACAATATTACAACTACCAACGAATCGTCTACGCTTTCGCCAACTCTTCGCCAAGTTCCACTCCAACCGCAAGTCCAAGTCCAACACCAACTCCGACTTCATCTCCAACCGCAAGTCCACGTCCATTACAAACCACTACTCCCACCTTCACCAATCCTACGCAAAATAACCTGCATTCAACACAAACAATGGCGATAGTGGCTTTGGTTGTGGCTGTATTGGTTATTTTGTCTGCTGTGGCTTTCAAGAAAGGCTACATGACCATCGAAGTAGTGGATGAAGGAGTCATGGATCAAAAGAAAAACATAGATGATTACTCTATCTAACGCTCAAAATCCTTAAGAAAATGATTAAAAGGATTTTTTGTTCGCTGTTTTATTTCAAGAGCTTCAACGTTATTAACAGAAACAAGTACTTTTTCTGATTATAGTATCTCCGCTCAGGCGGTGGTGAGTTGCATCTTTAGTCGCCTTTAGGACTTCTATGTTGTTGCTTCTTTGGCGTAAACTATTTCTAAAACGATTGCGCCATTAAGTTTAGGTTTTAACATTCCCACTTCTAGAGTCAAATTTTCAAGACTCAGGTTGGGTCGGATTCTTTTCCAGCAAATTTATTCATAACTGCCCTATAATCATTTCAACCGCACAAATTCTAACAAATTTAGAGAAGTGGCTTTTGATATCAGCGTTTATGCAAATTAGAAAATTGTTATGATTTTTGTTGTTTACTATTTTACCAAAATAGCATACGCTTTCGTATGTTTGTTGAACAAGTACACGTTTTCCTCCCAAATTGATAAGCGTTAAATATAGTGCTTTGGATACGACCCACTAGTGATTAACTTGAAGTCAAAACTATTAGTTACACTGACAGTGGTCCTGATCGCCAGCATCGTGCTATCATCCTACGCAGCAATCGCATCAGCAAAACCAAAAGACAACAGTCCATCCCAAAAACAGTATGATAGCTTTACCTTAACAGCCACAGGCACAGCAATCAACGCCGCAGGCGAAACTGTAGCTGTCTCTATTGCGATCCAAGGCAACGCAAACGGAAAACTAAAAACCGTATTCCATCTCCGTACACAAGGCGGCGATGCAACCATAGAAACCTTTGATGCAATCTCTGCCACAAAAGGCCAAGGTATAATCGTAAACAAGAACAATTTCATACACCTAAACGTCATGATGAGTGCACAGTACTACGGCGGAAGAAGCACTGTTTGGATCCTAAGAGGCACAACAGAAGACATAGTTGACAATACCATGGAAGTATCACTACACGCGCCAAGAGTAGTTCTTCCACTAGAAGGACACCCACGACTAACCCACCTAACATTAGACGGCACAATAACCTTCACATAAACAAACCCTTCTTTATTTTTTAAACCCCAATTTTTTAGTCATAAGTAATAGTACAAGTTATCCACCAACATTGCAATAAAGCAAACTTTCCGTTATTCAGACCAGCATATGCAAAGGCGCACCATCAACTGAACGCAAAGCATAATTCGCCAACAAAAGCACAACCATAACGAATATAGCGATTTTACAAACCCAAGAGATTTTGCTTTTCCTAAAACCTATTGCGCTCTCAAGTGTATTTAACATCCAAAACAGGCCAATTGCAGCAAATACCTGCAAAGGAACTACATACATTACACGATAGTACATATAGTTCTCCGCCGACACCACAAGCAAGACCAATGAGGGAACCATAACCCAAAGAAACATCAACCTACTGAATCTATTGGCAAAAACTACCATAGAAAACATTCCTACAATGGCAAAAAACACTAACAAAGGATTAGCAAAAAGACCACCAACCCAAGATTTAACCATGGTGTCTAATCCGCTTTGCAAAGTCAATAAGTTCGGAAAAGTAATGCTGCTTCCAGCAAATCCTACCGCTCCTGAACTTACTCCTCGCCCAAACGGCAAAACCGAATAAACCAAATACGCAACCAAATTCAAACCCAAAACAATGCCCAATTGAAAAACATGCACTTTTCTGTCTGTGCTGCGACCAAAATACAATCTGAGAACCGTCCACACCAAATAAGCACCCAATACAGCTAATACAACATCCCATGTGTATGGATGAGTAAAAAGCAAAGCTACCCCAACTAAACCAGCAGCAAACATGTAAGCCCACGAACGCTTCCCAGTACTTTTCAAAACTAACCCGAAAAGAAGGAATGCCTCAATCAGAGCTATCCAGTTCGAGACATGATACGCATAGAGACCAACAGTTGTCTGAAAACTAAAAACTGTAAACAGCCCTGAAGCCAGAGCCAAAGCATCGTTGTGCACACCAACTTTAACAAACCAAAACACAGCCAGACTAAGCCCAACACAACAAACAACCGGCATTACCTTAACAATAACCTCAGAAGACAACCCAAAGGTGATCTGAATAGAATACATCAACAAACTAGACAACGGCCTATCTTGCTGTAAGGCAATTGCTGGACCTTTTAGGCTCATGTCCTGCATCCACTTATAATAAACTGCTGAATCGGAACCGACTAACGATGAAGCGGCAAGGTTGAAATAAGGATAACATGAAACAAAAACAGCTACTCCCACAATCGCAAGCAGGCTTAAAACTAACACTCTTCGGCTAAACTCTACAACCCTAAAACTATTCCCAACACTAACACGCTCACAGAAAAGCTTTAGCGATTTAACTTTTGCAAATACGCGTTTTCCTAAAGGAATCCAAGCCCAACTATAAAGCAAAGCAATAAACAACCAAGAGGTCCAACCATAAAACACGTTAAATAAGTGCAAATCAACCAAGGCAAATCGCCACCGACCAACCTCGCTAAATGGAAAACTATAATCAACCGCGTTCCAAACCCATGTACCTAAAGAAGCCACCTCGAAGAAAATGACTAAACCCACTATACCAAGCAGAACAAAACTAACCCCTAAACCCCTTCGCACCATATAACCAAAACCAAAAAACACCAACAATCCCACAACAACAAAACCCAAAGGAACACCCAACAAAACACCCCACCCAACATCCACTACTGAAACCAAACCAACCGCAAACGAAAACAAGGAAAACCAACTTAGCCAATGGGGCAAACTTTTACGCAAAAAACAAAGCGCAAAAACCCCCAAAATTATAACAATAAAAGAAACAATCCAAATAGCCAAATCAAGCGATTGCGAAAAAATAACAATGTTGACTACCTTTGCGGAATAAAAATCGTAAAACCTAATACCTAACAAATTAACAAACGCTATGAACCCAAAGAAGACATTAACTGACGAAGCTAAAGTTAGCAATATATAATTAACCGATAAATCTTGACGCCAGATTAGCCCCACCCTCATCCTGCTAACTAATAGCTTTAAAAAAAAGTTAAGGGTTTAGAATCAATCCGTTGAGAAGTTAGTTGTTGTAAGTCCTTCATCAGGGATAAAATCGTATGCATTGGAGATAATTTGGTTGCCTTCTATTTTCTCATAGGTTGAATAGATGTTCCATTCTGCTTTTGTAGCATCTTTTAGTTCCGCAAGGGATGCTGTTATTGTTAGTTTGTTGCCTTCTACTTGTAATTGCGCAGGTTGTTGAGTTTTTGTTTGTACATCTTGAACTAATGCAAAGGTGCCTGTAGAGTTGATATCGACGCGAAACTCGTAGGTTTGTAGGACATCTTCATTGTTTTCAAGAATTACTATGATGTCGAATTGTGCGGATTCTTGTTCTTTAAGAGCTGTAACTGGTTCATTGACATTTATTATCGTGTTTAGGGCGCTCTGGTTTTTCTCTATTGATGCGCTAGCCATATCTATCATGCCTGGGTAATTTGATCCTACATTAATTTGGACGTCATTTTGCATCTCATTTACCTGGGCATTGGGCGTTCCATTGAAGCCATAAAAGGTAACTAGAATTACAGTAGCTATCAAGATTGCTGCTATCATTGGTGCTAAAACTTTAAACTTTCCGCGCTTAGTAATGCCTAACATATATTAAGATTGCATATATTGACCCTATTAAAACTTATGATTCTTAATTCAACTTATGAATTCCTTGCAACTTCTATAATAAAAGTTGAAGTGTAAATAGCCATTACCAAGAAACCGGAAGAATCAGGGCATAGGGACGACGAAAATCCCGATACTATAAACTTGAAGAGCGCCGAGCGCTATTATTGATATTAACTTCATAATTTTTCAGAATAGTAGAAGCAGATAGTAGAAATTTACGAAAAAGTAAGTGACTTTACTGCTCCGGTAGGTCCTCTCAGTTTGCTAATGCTTTGTGATGGCAAAGAATTAGTGGTTTCCCAAAGTTAATTTTATTCAAAGGATTAAATCGTTTGAACTCCAACGGTGAAGCTAACGCCATTAATATAACAACTAACGCGTAGCCTGTAACGAAGATTACTGGTATTAAGAAAAGCAAGAAAGCTATGTCTTTGGATGTGTAAGATGCAATGCCTTGTTTAATCCTTTTAGCAAATGTTACTAAGATACTCATTGAATTCTCAACAGAATTAACAGGTGAATATTTTGGATATAATCTTCATTTCAAAAATTTGATTATATCAAAAAGCAAAATAATGTGGATTTGAAGCAGCATATGATTAGAGATCGTTTCAACAACAATGAGGTGTATCTGTTTTCAGGAAAAGGAAGTAACCCGTTGAAAAATGGTCTATTTCTGAAGAAGAACAAGCATTTCTAAATGAAACTGAATAAATTAATAACGCCAAAATATCCTAAAAAAGAAATATGAAGTTCTTTAATAATTAATCCTAAAATTATGCTTTTTTAGGTCGTGTCAACAACATGAGCATACAATCCGATAATATGCTTTTGTGCTCGCAAAAATAAAGTATGCTTGTTGTTGGTTTTTGTGGTTCTTCTTCAGGGAATAGTTTGCGGGAGTTTCAGCAGATGAATTTTTCGTATATTTCTTTGGTTTTTAGTTGTTCTTGAATGGATGGACTTGGTTATTAATAGTAATCCGGTACAAGGAGAATAATTATGCTTCATTGAACGCCGAATTTGATTGAAAATAATCTTTATATATGAAATATTATATCTTAATAAACAATCTGGGGCGTGAGTGAACATGAGTGACATCAAACAATCTTTTAAAGCACTGTTCTTAATCGGTGCACTCCTCTTACTTTTAGGGTTTATTCTCACATGGATTCCACAATCAGGAATCTCAGGGTTAAACCAACAACTCAGTCAAGCGACCCTAAATAGTGATAAGGCTAGCTTAGAACAGGTAATTTCAGCCGAAAATCTAAACTTAGTCACGTTCTATCAACCTTTATCAAATATCTTACAAGCTGTTGGTGGAATAATGATTGCTTACTCAGTTTTATCTACAACTTTTAACATTGCAGTGGAGAAACGCGCTAAAAAGATGATGATTTCAGACTCACCAAAATTTGGTGCAAACACGCCCTATCCTAAAGTAGATGATTTAATCTTAGAGTACAACTTGGAAGGAAAAACTTTGGAAAAACTTCCCCATTAGAGGACTAATTCTTACATATGGATAAAGTATTTTTAAGCAGTTAGACGGTGATGGTTAATCGGGAAAGAAGAAGTGGCTTTTCCAAACTGAATCACTGATTCATAAAAGTTAACTTATTTGTAATCTTTCTTTATCCAAAGAAAACCTTGCATATGTAATATGCAAATCAAAACAGGCAGAGAGTTAAACTAAAATGGCAACTAAGAAAACTACAGGTGAAATTCGGGCACTTCTAAGCAATGCTGAGCTAGATTTTGCGGTAGTGGAGAATAGGGCGTTGAATGATTATCTTCCAAAAATATTTCATATCTGCCCATTTACAGAGGACATATGTTCAACAAAACAATGCTTAGAATGTGAAGTCTCCAAAAACTCTGTTTAACGGACTTTTCAGCTAGTTTAGATCGCTTTAAAGTCATTTTTTGTTGGTCATTCTGCTATGGCGTTGCTTCTTAAGATGCCCACGCCGAATATTGTCGCTGCTCTCAAGCCGTATTTGCCTGCCATTGGGTCACCTTTCTGAAGCTTTCTGAGAAACTGTAATACATCAATTTGCATCATTGGATTATCAGTAACAGAACGTAATGGTTGATTTGCATGGAAGAAATCGCGGATAGAATAGTTATCGATCCCGATGTCATGGTGGGAAAGCCAGTCATAAAGGGGACGCGTATTCCTGTTTACCTTCTTGTTGAGTTTGTGGCAAACGGTATGACTGAAAAAGAGATCATCTATGAGTACCCGCAATTAAGAAAGGAAGACATCAAAGCTGCGCTTCTTTATGCTTCAAAATGCTTAGAACGCGAAGTCACTGTTACGATTTAAGGGCAAAGTTTTTGACAGGTATATTAGTAGATCGAAAACGTGCCAAATAACGTCAGAGAGTGGCTCAAGAAGTAAGGATTCGACATTGTTAACGTTTCTGGAACTTCATGGCTTCAAAGTTATCCGCCAAAAGAAAAATAGCCTCACCCAAACTATTTCAAACGCGCAGTGACGTTAGCAGACGCAACCCAAGAAAATGAGTTGTTTAGCATCAATTTTACAAGAAATGCGTTAGGCTTAAATTACATGTAGTATATTTACTACATATGTCGTATAATTACTACATTAATCAAACAACGCTAAAAATCTTAGGTCTTTTTAGAAACGACTATAAAACTTCCTTTTATTTGAGGGAAATAGCACGTAATGTTCACGTTGATGCAAAAGCCGTCGGGCTTCAACTCAAAAGGCTAGAAAAAGTCAATATAGTAAAAAGCCTTCAAAAAGGAAAAAACAAAGAACACACATTGAACCTTAACAACTTCCTTACATTGTATTATTTAATACTCGCAGAAACTTTTACAACACTTGAATACCTAAACAGGAATTTTGAGATAAAGAAACTTGTAGGGGAAACAACCGAAAAAATGGGAAAAACAGCTATTCTGTTTGGCAGCTTCGCGAAAGAGAGCATGACAAAAGAAAGCGACATAGACATACTAATCATAGACAACGAAAAAAGCGACTTGACAATCTTGAAAGAACTAGGTAACTTGCTAAGTCGAGAAGTAAATGTCAAATTAATGTCTGAAGAACAATTTACAAACGGTTTGGTAATTAAAGACCCATTAGTAAAGGAAATTGCCGCAAATCATATTATTCTTAAAGGAATTGACAACTATTGTAATATGCTGTGGCGTTACTATGCAAAATAAAGAAAAATATCTCTGCTGGTGTCTAAAACAGAGCAAAGGAATACGGATTGTTACACCTTCAGACAACCTTTTGAAAGCATATTTGCGAAAATCCAGAAATGCATTAAAATCTATGGAAATTAATGCACAGGCAGGTCTTACCGAATGGTCAGTATCTGCGAGTTATTATGCAAAATACTTTGCGGTCTATGCCCTTCTTTCAGAAATCGGAGTGAAATGCGAAATACATGATTGTACCATAACATTGTTCGAATATCTCTTTAGTGACAGTCTCCCCAACGAGCTTATAAAAGAACTTCGAAATTCCAAAGAAAACCGTGTTGAGGCTCAATACTACACACAAGAAATAAGCGTAGACTTAGAACAAGTTGTTACCCAAACAAAACATTTTGTGCTTGAAATAGAAAAGATGGTTGACTCTTTGAATTCGGATAAGATTTCGCAGCTTCAAAAGAAATTGAACGTTTTAACAACCAAGTGTTAGTAAATCGAATTGTTGGATATTGAACCGTTTCAGAGTTTCCTGTTTTGGCATCGGTCCAAGAGGGTACGTTAGAAACTGTAAATGCCTACAAGTCTGTCGCCTTCATTCCCAAAGACTGATCTTGAAACTGGTCTCTTCTCTCTTGGCTATTTACTTTTAACCTTAAAGCTAGAATAGCTTAGAGCAACTGAAAAGCTATTAGCGAACATGTTACAGGCGGTGGGTTCGTCCCAGCTCATATTTTGCTAGCTTTCCTAAACGTCTGTTTACCAAAAAACAGTAACGTATCTAATCAAAATTCTTTCAGCATCGAGGCCGATACTTAAGAGGAGATTCGTATGTTTGATCTTTTAGCGTTTTTCGCTTGATATTAGACAATGCTTTTTCCAGTATTTCGGCCTCGTCATGAAAGAAAGGCGGGCTCTCCTCGTGTTTCATCTACATTTAATTTGTTGAAATTTATTCTAAGAAAGCCTATTTTTCGAATCCCCTTTAAAAATCCATTGAACACCATATCTATCAAAAAACTGTCCATAAGTTCCAAAAGGCATATCATGCAAATCTTGAAACCATTCTTTTTTTGCTCCTTCTGCAAGTTTGTCAAACATGTTTTTCAATTCCGCATATTTTTCTCCGATCACAAATATACTAAACATATTGCCCTGTATCGGCTCAAGTGCCGGGGATGCCATCCAATCTGTAGCAGAAATTTCTATAGCGCCACTAACCAATTGAGCATTGATGATTCTGCTATGCTTTTCTGGCGGAAACTGATCCTTCATTGGAGTATTGCTAAGCTTAGTAAGAGTTAATTCTCCTCCAAGGCACTTTTTATAAAAGGTCATTGCTTCAGCACAATTTCCATCGAATAAAAGAAACGGAACGCAACGTAACATTATTTTCACTCCTTATCTTTTGTCTCAATAATTTTAAAGTCATGACTCAGCTCACCGCTTTCTTCACAAGCGAGCCGATCCTTGCCTCCTCGGCGGCAGTCAACTCCTTCACAGCGAATGCGACCGGCCACATGTTGCCTTCGTCAAGATTCGCCTCATGCTGGAAACCGAACGTCGCGTACCTCGTGTTGAACTTATGTGCGCTTTGGAAGAAGCAGACTACCTTGCCGTCCTTGGCATACGCAGGCATACCATACCAGGTTCTCGGCAAGAGGGCTGGCGCGCTTGCTTTGATGATAGCATGGAGCCGCTCACCAATAGCGCGATCTGGCTCCGGCATTGCGGCAATCAGCGCGAGCACTTCACTTTCGCCATCCGCTTTGTCCATCGACTTTGGCGATTCTTTCATTGAAGTTTTCATTTTCTCTAGCCTTCATACGCTTTTTCCAGGTCTTTAATGACAATCTTTTTCATTTTAAGCATTGCATCCATGACTCTTTTGGCTTTTATTTTATCTTTGTCAGATAGCAGTTCGCCCATTCGCTTAGGAATAATCTGCCATGAGACACCATACTTGTCTTTCAGCCAACCACATACCTCAGACTCCGGAACCGCTGATAGCTTTTCCCAAAAATAATCAACCTCTTCTTGATCCGCGCACTCTACATAGAAAGATGTTGCTTCTGTGAATTTGAATATTGGGCCTCCATCAAGTGCTATAAAACGTTGTCCGTTAAGCTCAAATGTAGCTGTTAGAATCTTTCCTACCATTCCTTTTACTGGAATGTTTGATGGTTCTTCTGGGTAACGTTGGATGCTTACTATGACTGAGTTTTTAGGACTGTTTGGAGCGGAATTAAAAATTTCTATATAGAATTTTATTGCTTCTTCAGCTTCTTTATCAAACCATAGACATGGAACAATTTTTTGCACAGTTCATCAACCTCTTTTTTGACAAAAACACAATGAAATGCTTCTCGATTTTTATTATTTTAGGCTTTGTAGTCGTATGTTTACAGTCACAGGTTAAGTTTGTAATTAATCTTCCATTACATATTTTGTTATCTAAAAATAATCTTTTTGCAATTTAGGCTAATCGAGACATTATCGCCATCTGTTTTTTGTAAGTGTACTTACACAATCACAAAGGCTTATTGAAACATGCGTCTTAATGTTTATAGTGAAAATTATGTCGGAACCAGATTTTCCTTATTCAAAAAAACCCAATAAACCAAAAATCGGAGCCCCTCCGCCCCCAACACCCTCTCCTGATTTGCCTCCGGGACATCCACCAAACACTCCACCCGTCAAAACACGGCCGACTACAAAGCGTTCCATCAAAAAACCTAAAGCACCAGCTGCAGACGAAAGTTAGTTTGGCTTTGCTCACAAAATTATTTCTCTTTTTATTTCCATTCCCATATTTTAAGTGTCCAATCGCCGTTTTCATCAGTCTCAAACTCTGACACTCCAATTACTTTGTTTAATCGATTGAGTTTCTCAGAACTAGTACTATAGTAAGTTGCTTCCCGAAAAGAAGCAGCCCGCCCCTTCCCGACGGCAACGCTCAACCTTCTAATTCTCATAATTGCAACATCATGATCTAAAGTTGTAATTAGTCCGTTTCCTTTCTCCATCAATACACCATTGGGCATCCGTGAAAAAACACCTGTTGACGCATATGTCGCCTCAATTCCAAAAATCTTTCCTGAACCACTAACAGTCATTTCAGTATGTTCGCCAGATAGAATCCTTATTCCAGTTATTTTGCCTCTAAAATCTCCTATTAATTCACCAATCATCTCGTTCACCTTTGAAAGTTAGAAATGATTTGTTTCTTAATCAGGATTTGTTGTCGTGGACAAGCACTCACAACAAAATAATGATGTTTCCTTACATGATTCTTGTTTTGATCAGAAATAAGAATCATTGTTGCATCTTTCTGTGCCCACAAAACTTCATAACCAATTTAAATTTCTACATAACAAAGTGGAAGTGAACATTTTTTGGCTAATTGCCCTAAGTGTGGAAAAAACGAATCAATAACAAATGTAAACCCAAATTCTGGACAAATTCTGGTTATGTGCGGGAACAACTCTTGCCGTTCTTTGCTTTCCAAAGGCTGGTTCTAGAATTTGATCAAAACATAACAGGCATAGAAAATAATTCAGAAAACTACAAAAGAAATTCGAATCCTTCTAAACAGTGATCAGCTGGATTTTGAACAAGTTGTAAACAAAACGTTAAACAATTAATCTTCCAAAATTATTTCCCAGATGCCCATTTACGGAGGATATGCACAGCAAAGAAATGCCACGAATGTGAAGGCCTTAAAAAAAACAATAAGAAAATAAATTCACAATAAATTCGCAACTTAAATTTACATTAATTAATATTAAAAAGCTAATGACGGTTCTTCCAGTTCCGATTGTTCGGTTAATTCTTCAAAGAGGTTCAGGTATTTTTTGGCAACCAAGGGCCATGTAAACTTTCTGCTGTAGCGATAGGCGTTTTGTTCTAAAGATCTTCGAAGAGATTTGTTTTCAATTATTTCTGTAACTTTTTCAGCTATAGATGCTGGATCGTTAAAATTGCATAACATACCTCGACCTTCGCTTAGAGCTTCTTTTGCATGAAAGTATGGTGTCGAAACCACAGCTTTTCCGGCAGCTAAGGCGTAAGATAATGTGCCGCTGCTTACCTGGTTTGGTGAAGGGTAAGGTGTAATGTAAACGTCGGTTGCTTGAAGATAATTGTAGAGTTCGGGTTTTGAGAGAAAACGGTTTATGAATTTTATGTGCCCACTGACTCCGAGGTTTTCTGCCATTTTCAAGAGTGTATTTCGGTAGTTTTCTCCTTCGGCTCTCTTGACTTGAGGATGTGTAACTCCAATTACGTTGTAAACGATTCTGGGTTCTCTTTTTATTATCTCTGGAAGAGCTTGAATAACATGTTCGATACCTTTCCCTTTGCTTAGCAACCCGAAAGTGGATAAAACAACTTTGTTTTTTAAACCCAAAGCAGGCTTCACTTTCTCGCTTGACACCATAGTTAAATCAGGGCATCCGTGAGGAATTACTTTTATTTTTTTTGAGGCAACACCATATTGCTTGACCAATGCACGTGTGGTTTCGTTTAACACTATTAGATTTGTGCTTCGCTCAACAACTCTGTTAAAGACTTCTTTTGTTTTATTCTCAAAGTTAGGAAGGACTGTATGGAGCGTCGTTGCTACAGGCCGTTTCAGTTTATCTAGAAACGCGCAAATGTATTCTCCGGATTCTCCGCCAAAAATGCCAAATTCATGTTGGATATTTACAACGTTAACTGAGGAGTGGTTGATGAAGTCTGCCATCAAAACGTAATCCTCTATAAAGTCACGACCAATCTTGTACTCAAAACTTTCATTAGCGCATTTTGAAATTCTATCACCATCGATAGAAATGACTCTTTGATTCTTCAACTTCTTTAATTCGCCAATCGAATTGACTAGGTCCGATGTGAAGGTTGCTATACCACATTTTTTTGGTGGAAACGTGCTTACGTAAGCAACTTCTGTAACAATAGTTTCAGTTGGAGTGCTTAGAAAATAATTTTCCAATAAAATTCACACTAAATATTAAGATTCGGCGGTCTTTAAGCTCATGTGACTGTATAATGTCAATCACTAAAATTATTATAATGCGATGAAAGGCTTCAATTGTTGCTGCAAAGACACAGTAACATACACTAAAAGCCTTGCTTTCTAATCCTATTAGAGGTGAGTTCTTATGGAAAGTGAACCTAAGCAAGAAGGAAATTTGAGCAATAATACCTATGATTTGATGTCCCAACTTTTGGAGGAAAATCTGAGTCTTTGGCGAATAAAAAATAACTACAAAAATGATGCTAAAGGAGATTCTGAAGCAGAAGAGTTTTGGGCTGAATTAGAAAAAGACAAGGAAGACCACATTAAACGGCTAACTGAATTATTAGTAGCTCGGATTTCTCCCAAATAATTAGCTGGGTTGATTTTTGAATGCCTGTGCCCAATCCTAAAGACGGCGAATCAGAACGAGAATACATCTCTCGCTGCGAAAAGTTCATGCATGAAGAAAATCAAAGCAAACCAGAAGGCGAGAAACGTTCCAACGAACAGATGAGCGCTATTTGCTATTCAACTTGGCGCAAAAACAAAGGGTAAACTTCCTAGCATTCCTACAAATTTTTTAGATATTATTAATTTCTGGTGAAAAAGTTGAAGAAAATATTAATTCTATTAGAAAAGGGCGTTGAGGACTCAGAATTTATCTATCCTTACTACCGTTTTCAAGAAGAAGGCTTCAAGATGGATATTGTTGCTCCTCAAGCAAAAAAAGAGTATATTGGCAAGCGTGGTGTTCCTTTCATATCCGAGTTTTCACCAAGCGACGTTGATTTGAATGATTATGATGCAGTAATTATTCCTGGTGGTCACGCGCCTGACCGTATGCGGATTCATCCAGATCTAGTACATCTGGTAAAGCAAGCAAATAGTAAAGGAAAAGTTATTGCTGCAGTTTGTCATGGTCCTCAAATGCTTATTGAAGCGGATATTGTTCGAGGAAAGAAAGTCACGAGTTGGCCTTCAGTTAGAACAGACCTTAAAAATGCAGGCGCAAAGGTTGTGGATGAAGCTTCTGTTGTTGATGGAAACATTGTGACTTCGCGTTCTCCAGGTGACCTGCCAGATTTTTGCAAAGCAACCATAAAGCTCCTATCTACAAGGGGACAGGCAAAATGATTGTTAAGCGTGAAGATGGATATTATGTTCTTTCTGAAAAAACGGAAAAGAATTTAGGCGGACCATACAAGACCAAAGAAGAAGCGGAAAAGAGGCTGCGTCAAGTGGAGTTTTTTAAACATCAGAAAGGAAGCTAATTCATTTTTCCCTCTTATGATTCCTTTCACCTGTTTCAACGGTTTATCTCAGTTTTTTTGTTGTAGATGAATTTTGTGGTTAATTTATCTAGGCCTTGTGACGGTTGTGGCAAATACATAGGCGGCGGGTTTTATTGTTGCGAAAACTGCTAGATTTATTTCTTTTTTTTACTGCTCATTTAAGCTTCCAACTATTCAAAATTCAATAAGGAGTCTGTATCCCATGTGTAGTGGAAAATTTGAATAAAAATCGTAAGGTTGATTCTTAAAATAGATGGTGACTTATTTGTTAGAGTTCTTTGGTATTTGTCGTCGGTGGTCACTTTCCACTTTCCTGTTATTTGGCATAGTCTTATAAATTGATGGATATGACTAGAGCTTGATTGAGCTTGAGGCTCTTTCGCTTCTGGCTCAATACAAATTATTTTGAGGAAAAGAAAAATGCAAAAACCAAAAAATAAAATTATGGCTCTTACGATTGCAACATTACTAATAATATCTATGTCAGCTTCAATTATGCTAATACCAAACACTAACGCGCATTCACCACCATGGACTATTATTTCCTACGCCTATCTCGCGGTTGCGCCTCAACCCGTCGGTGTCGGTCAACCAATATCAGTTGCTATGTGGGTTGATACAGCTTTACCAGGGGCAGCCGTTACTAATCCTATTAGACGGGCAAACTACGAGCTCACTATCACGGCACCTGACGGAACAGTCTCAACACAAACGTGGGCAACGATCAGTGACTCAACAGGAATACAGTCTTACTATTTTACACCTAGTCAAGTCGGCAACTATACGTTCGTTTTTAATTATCCTGGACAAACGTATATTTGGACTTCAAGCACTCCTGGAGCAAGCACAGCGTATACCGGTGACGTTTTCACAGCATCTAATGCCACGCAAGTCTTAACCGTGCAACAAGATCCAATTCAAGAACCAACCAGCCCTTCACTTCCAACCGAGTACTGGACATACCCAATAGAGGGACAAAACTACAATTGGTACACAATCGCATCAAACTGGCTTTCAGCACCCTACATCAAAGGAGCAAACCCATCCTATGGTATTCCTGGCGGTTACCAACCTTACGGCTCAGCGCCAACTAGTGCCCACATAATGTGGACTAACCCCATTCAGTACGGAGGAGTTGCTGGAGGAAATGATACCAATGTTCCAGGCGAATCATATTATCAAGGCGGCTCATACAATACCCGATTCAACAACCCCATAATAATCCAAGGAACATTATTCTTCCAACTACCATTCGGTGAAACAGGTACCGGCGGAAATTACGTTGCATGGGACCTAAAGACAGGGCAACAACTTTGGAGCATTAACGCATCAGCAACAGGCGTCTCTCTCGTACCATCATTTGGTTATCTCTACGCTATGGACCAACCAAACCAACATGGAGTCTTACCCAATGGCTTACTTATCGCAACAACAACTGCATATGCAGGTCTTGGCACGGTGTGGAGAACATATGACCCAATGACGGGCGTACTTACACCGATGAACATTACTAACGTTCCAGCAGCAGGATCAAACGTAGCAGGTCCAGCAGGCGAATACTTAAAACTAATTCTTACTAATTACGGAACCGCAGCAAATCCCAACTGGTATTTAGCAGAATGGAATTCATCTAAGGTATTTGGCGTTTATGCAGGCACAGGCACAAGCTTTTGGTACACAGGAACAGTAAATGCAAGTTTGCCATCATGTTACGACTGGAATGTTTCATTAAACCTTAGTCCAGGCTCTTGGAGTATTGGGACAGCCGCATCTGGTGCTGGTCCACTAATTGACTTGGGTAACATGGCACTTTTGATACAGGGAACATTCGGAGGACATGTTAGCGATTTCGGCGCAACAGTAACCAGCGATCCTGCGAACATTACAGCTATAAGCCTAAACCCGCAAACAATAGGAAACGTATTGTGGAAACAATCTTATCAGCAAGCACCTGGTAACAACACACGAACAATTTGTGGCTGGGATCCAACGAACGCAGTTTTCATCTTCGAAGACAAAGAGAGCATGACGCATTATGGCTATAGCTTGACAAACGGACAACTATTGTGGGGTCCAGTGGGTGTTCCAAGAGGCATTAGTACAGATTGGAACTACTTGAGCCTCGACCAAGACCAAGTTGCATACGGCAACCTCTACTGGTTCGGCTATACCGGATTCCTCTACTGCTTCAACGATAAGACTGGAACTCTAGAATGGACCTACGGAAATGGCGGAGAAGGCAACAGCACCTATGCCGGATCTATAACACCCTATGGCTATTACCCAGTGTTTATAAGCGCTATTGCCGACGGAAAGATCTACTTGGTCAGTAGTGAACATTCTCCCAACTCTCCACTTTACCAGGGCGAACAATTACGTTGTGTCAACGCCACCAGCGGAGAAGAAATATGGACTATAGATAACTTTGCCAACTGTATGTATGGCGGTATCACCCCCATTGCCAGTGGTTACCTAGTAACAGATAACACCTATAATCAGCAAATCTACTGTTACGGCCGCGGACCTAGCCAATTAACTGTTACAGCACCTCAAACATCAATAGAACTGGGCAAATCACTTGTTATCAGCGGAATGGTAACCGACATCGCCGCAGGCACAAAACAGAATGAACAGGCGGCACGCTTCCCCAACGGAGTTCCAGCAGTATCTGACGCAAGCCAAACTGGATGGATGGAATACGTCTACATGCAAAAACCACAACCAACAAACACTACTGGAGTCCCAGTTACGTTGAGTGTCGTTGACGCTAATGGCAACTTTAGAGAAATCGGAACAACCACGAGCACCGACGGATTCTTCAGCCTCAACTGGAAACCAGACATTGCAGGAGAATACACAGTATACGCATCATTCGGCGGCTCTGAATCTTACTATCCATCACACGCTGTAGCAGCATTCGCCGTTGACTCAGCAACACCCACTGCGACACCAACTGCATTACCAACACAATCAACAACTGACATGTACTTTGTTCCCGCTATCGCAGGTTTGTTTGTCTTAATCATCGTAGTCGCAATAGTATTAGCCCTATTGATGCCAAGAAAACGAGCATAAAAACACCCGATAAAACAAAAAAAATCCTTCCCTTTTTTTAGTCAAAAATAAAATATTCAACTTTTTCGAGAAAAGCAACTGTGGAAATCTGGTATTCGCCCCAGGAGACCCTATTCTTAGAATCAATTCAAACTTGCAAACGGCTCCGGACGGCTAACCAATAGCCGCCTAATAATAGTAGAACATAAGCCAGGCAAACTAAACGAAGGAAAACGCAAAGATTATCCGCTAAAAAACTTTGCAAAAGCCCCAAATAAAAGACACACCCCTGACTGCAAAGTTCGAACCGTAAAAGTCAAAATCCGACTTCCAACTTACGCTCCCAACCTACTCCAAGAGATCAAAAACTTCAGAGAAGAGTCCTCAAAATACTGTAACAAACGTAAAAAGGAGAGGCCAGACTTCAATGAAAGAAATTGGTTTTTGGCGGAAAAATACTCACCCTTAAGTGATACCTGCGCAAAAGAACTAATCCCAAAGCTCATTCACACTACGGTTGTAATACGCGTGAAAAGATTTTTATCTTATTCATCGAAATAAAACAGAAAGTGAAAATAATGATACCTAAACAAACAAACCCTGCAACCAAAACATCATCCATATTCAAAGCCTCGCCCGCCATTCGAACCGCACGATTAGCCATATTCTCCGCTCTTAGTGTAGTCGGCTCACTCATCAAGATTCCAAGTCCAATCGGAAGCCTTGCTTTCGACTCATTTCCAGGCTTCTTTGTTGCCTTGTTGTTCGGACCAACTGAAGGCGCAATTGTAAGCGGATTGGGGCACCTGGCGACAGCCGCAACAAGCGGTTTTCCCCTGGGCGTTCTGCACATTCCAATTGCTGTCGGCATGGCATTAGCGGCAGCTGCAATCGGCTTTCTAAACAAAGTGCATAAGTCCTTGGGAGTTATACCTGCACTAGCCGCGGGCGTTGCAATTAACACTGTTTTGGTCTTTCCTCTCGTGCCCTGGCTTGCCGAGGACATAAATATAGGCTGGATAATCGCATTTGGATACGCGCCATTTCTTGTAGTTGCCGCAACATTAAATGCCGTCCTCGCAGGCATCATCTACCTTGCAGTTAGAAGGAAATTGAAGATTTGACCAAAAATATCACACCGACCCTTTCTCAAATCAAAACCAACAGGGACATCCTTCTTTTTGAGTTTGCACACGACGAAGTCCTTGTTGTAGCTTGCGACTCCGCTGGCGGCATAGGTCCAAGTCCGCTGGACAAGATAAAGGTGGATGGTTTCACTCTAGGAAAATTTACCGCCAGAACAGCTCTGTTGGAAGTCCTCGCGGTCAACGCCATGCCTTTCTGCATCGTCGATGCTTTGAGTGTAGCGTTCGATCCATCGGGCGCTGCCATTCTAAGCGGAATCAGAGCTGAAGCCGAAAAAGCAGGCTTGGATCCTAACCTCGCGGTGACGGGAAGCACAGAAAAAAACATAATCGTAGAGCAGACAGGCCTCGGTGTTACCGTCATCGGAATTTGCAGAAAAGGGCAATTGAAAATTGGCACCGCTCTTCCAGGCGATATCGTTGTGGCAGTCGGCATCCCGTCAGTTGGGAACGAAGTTCTTCCAGCTGAGAATGTAGGAAACATAGTAGGTTCCCCGGACATACTTAAGCTCAAAGAATTGCCTTATGTTCATGAAGTGATTCCTGTGGGTTCAACGGGGATAGCTCATGAGCTAAAGATACTCGCCGAGAGTTCTAAGTTGAATTATACTCTCGCTAAACAGCAGAAAGTGAACGTTCGCAAGTCGGCGGGTCCTGCGACAGTGGCTTTAGTGTGCCTTCCTGAAAGCGATCTTGCAAATCTAATGCGTATAGTCAATAAGCCTGTTAGTATCATTGGTCATTTGCATTAAGTTACCCAAGAAAAATGTCAAAGTAGCGACTCTTTCGATTTCCCTTTGCGCTTGAGGATCAACCTTCACAATGCTTTTTTCTTCCGGTACAAGCCGTTCACTATAGCGCTTCTTGAACGCTTGATAATCTACCTCATTTAGATAGTTTAGTGTATGTAAGCCCTCATTGAGTGTGCATTTGCTCTTTTCCAAAGTTAGATCCAGAGCCTCAGCAAACCTTAATGAAAAAAACAAATCAGAGGTACCGAAAGGAAACGCTACCTAGATGACCCTTGATAATGGACATTTTCTTTTTTTATCTGTATGTTATGCCCATACGCTTTATGAATTTGAGCACTTGATCGTATTCTTTTAAGTATTGTTTGCCTTTTTCTGTAAGTTTAAGCGAGTCTTCGTCTTCAATTAACCCAAGTTTGACAAGGTCTTGAATGAAGCTTTTCAAGCGGGTGAAAGGCAAATTGGTTCTTACCTGAACCCACGATAACACTATCCTTTCGTTTTTGATCTCCTCATTAAGCACGGCCAACAGATCTCCATAGATTTTTAATCTATCTCTACGTATCTTTGACATTGCCGTCTTCCTTTGAGTCATAATAAGTTCGATAGGCAACTATTAGGAACATGATTAACCCGGCAAAACGCAAAACAATGGCGATCCAGTAAACATTAATGCTACTTTCAACAACCTTGTAGACTAACGAATAAACTATTAGTAAACATTGACTTATTGCTAGGAAAATAAAACCGAAAGGAATCCACAGCGTCATTGGTTCTGGCTTTTTAAAATGATTTCTAAGCGTAACAATAATAATGTAACCTAGAGAAATCACAATAAATATTCGCCAATAAATTTGGGAACTGCCAACACTTGTCCAGAGTTGGGGCGCGACAACTATTAACAAAGATAAAGTGAAAAGAACGACGATTATGGTGCTAAGCGTCATGTTCCAAAGATATTGAATTTTATTTGACGACCTGCTGGAAAACAAATACGTTGTAGCAAGGAACATAAAAGAGAAGGTTCGAAAGATAAGCATAAACCAAAACCAAGCCACCCCGCTGGAAAAGCTTGCAGCAGTGGCGATAACGTGAGATAAGCCCATGATTCCAAAACCAAGGGGCAAGCCTAGAAACCTGGCGTCTCCAGTAAGTCGGTATGGCTTCATCATAAACCACACAAGGACGAAACAGATAACTGCCGAGAAAACTTCTGCGAGTTCGATTGTGATTTTTACTAAATCCCACATAATGTCAATTTATTGCATACTTATCTTATTTTCTTTTCCTCTCTCTATCGACTGCTCCCGAATGTAATCTTGTTTGTGCTCTAAGATAATCGTTTACACTATTCAGTAAGGTTTTGATTTCGCTTTTCTTGTGCGTCTTGTTTTCCAGCGTGCACACCAGATCGTTAAGATTTTAGTTATCTTTTCCTGGTTCTTTCTTCATAGGCCTTCTTTTTCTCAGACCTGTGAACGATTCAATTAGTAATAGCTGAGTTGGTTAAAGCCAAAACATAAGCGTCAACATAATATTGATCCGTTATTTCATTATTTCATACGCTTTCGTGCTAAAAATCATGGAAAGTGTTGATAACCATTTTTTTTATTGCCCTTTTTACATTTTTTTGTCAATACAATTTGTTCGTGAGTCTTATTAGCGATTGACACTGAACTGTTAATTACACATATTAGGAAAGAAAAAAAATGACACATAATACTATAAATGCAAAAATAACAACGCAAAAATCTCGAAATAGCGCCGCAGTATTTCTTACATTAATTTTGGCATTATCTATCGCTATTCCAATATTGGCTTTACCTCAGACTGCTAATGCGCAGCTATCTATTGATAACACAGCGCTGCTCTCAGCAGCACCCAATCCAATTGGAGTTGGCCAAGAATTGTTTATTATCATGTGGCTAAATAACCCCCCACCAGTTCCACTAGTGCAAACTGCAACCCTGCGAGCCATCGCTTACACCAATTTCTCGTACACAGTGACAAAACCAGATAACACCGTAGCAGTCTTTGGGCCATTCACTTCCGATGCAACGGGCTCAGTAGCGGCAACGTACGTACCCGACCAAGTAGGCAACTATACCTTCCAATTCAACTTTGGCGGAGAATGGATTACCGGCCAACGCGTACAAGGTGTCCCGGTGACCACCGATTATTACGCACCAGCCTCAAGCCACAAAGTAACAGTCTCTGTCCAAACCGATCCAATTCAAGCAAGTTCTGGCGCTCCACTCCCAATTGAATACTGGACTCGACCAATTAATGCACAAAACTATGAATGGTACACTCTCGGAGGAAACTGGCTAGGATTGCCTTTACAATTCGGATTCGGTGCCAACGCTGATGGAACCTTCAATCAATATTCTGCAGCCCCAAGTACAGCACATATTTTATGGTCAATTCCTCAAGGCTTCGCCGGAATAGTTGGAGACCAATTCAACGCCTCAGACTACTATACAGGTCTATCATACCAGGCGAAATGGGGAGGAACAAGTTCCGTTGTAGTTATTGACGGAAGACTTTACTACCAGCCGACAGCAGGTCCAGCATCTACTGTACAAGGAATATCATGTGTGGATTTACAAACTGGAGAACAAATTTGGTTCATGAACAATACGTCGATGTCTTTTGGTCAACTGTTGCAAACTGAAAACGTAAACATTCACGGTGTCTCTGCTTATCTTTGGGACTATCGCGCAGGTACATCAACAATGTATGATGCTTATACGGGAAGAGCGCTGTTAAAAATCTACAATTGTCAATCGGCAAGCAAAGTTGTTATGTCCCCTAAAGGTGACGTATTAGTTTATACCCTAAATGCTAACGCAAACTGGATGACCCTTTGGAACTCAACTAAAGCTACTAACACCAGACCTGCAACTGATTTGACATGGGTTCCTTCACTTACAACCACTTACAATTGGACTGATGGAATAATGTGGAATGTAACAATACCCAAAATCACAGGTCAAACTTGGACGCAATATGGCGACGGTGTAATACTTACAACGGCAGCATTCAGAGAAGCCAATCCACCAGTAAGAACAGTCGCAGGCTATGACGCAAATACAGGAGCAAACCTTTGGGTAATGAACCTAACAGATTATACCATCCGTCCACAGTATAATTTCAGCCCCATATCAGAAGGAGTTTTTGCTTGGTTTAAGCAAGAAACAACCCAATGGTATGGATTCAATGCGCGCACTGGACAACAAATCTGGGGTCCATCAGAACCTTACGCAAACTCTTTTGGCATGTATTCCGCATCATTCGCTGGAGCAGGACAACCTAACCCACAAGTTGCATACGGCAAAATCTACACGGCAGGATACGACGGAGTAATCCATGCAATCGATATTAAAACAGGCAAAACAGTCTGGAATTTCTATACTGGAACCACACTCGACACAGTTTATGGAACCTATCCGTTCTATGGTGGAGTAACAATTGCCGACGACAAAGTCTTCGCTGCGACAAACGAACACACTCCAAACGACCCATTATGGCGAGGTTCAAGGCTATTCTGTGTTAACGCAACCTCGGGTGAACAAATCTGGAACATATCCTCTTGGGCACCCGGACCAGTAGTAGCTGACGGATATGTGCTCGATTACAACAACTATGATGGTCAACTATACAACTTCGGCAAAGGAACCAGCGCAGTAACAATTGACGCACCTATGGCATCCGCAGCATTGGGCTCTACTATTACGATACGAGGTAGTGTGACAGATACTTCACCAGGTACAAAACAAAATGAATTAGCAATGCGATTCCCCAACGGTGTCCCAGCAGTTTCCGACAAAGACATGACCGGATGGATGGAATATCTATACATGCAGCAAGCAAAACCCACTGATATTGTAGGAGTCCCAATTACCTTGAGCGTTGTTGATTCAAACGGCAACTTTAGAGACATCGGAACAACCACAAGCACCGACGGATTCTTCAGCCTCAACTGGAAACCAGACATCGCAGGCGCATACACAGTCTACGCATCATTCGCTGGCTCTGAATCATACTGGCCCGCACACGCAGTAACCGCATTCGCAGTCGATCCGGCAGCACCAACAGCAGCACCATCAACTGAACCAATACAATCAGCAGCTGACATGTACTTTGTTCCAGCAGTCGTGGGCATAATTGTTTCGATCTTCATAGTCGGTGCCATTCTAGCAATTCTATTGCTCAGAAAGCGACCATAAATTCAGACATCAAAATCTATCTTTCCCCTTTTTTAGTTTTTTAAAAAATGCGATGGAGAAGACTAGGGGCTGAGTAGGCTCTGGTTAAATTCACAAAATAGCAATAGAGAGTTTACATTTTCTCTCTTCTCCTAAGTTAGACCCGGAGCCTCAGCAAACCCTACTGAAAAAAGCAAATCAGAGATATCGAAAGGAAACGCTGTTTCGCTTAAGGAGTTGTAGGCGCTTTCCTATTTCTGTTTTAATTTCATAATCGCTTTCTTTAGACAAAGCTTTGGATAATAGTTTTTTTGCACAGGAATGGACTGATCACTTGTTATTTTAAGTGTAGTCTACATCCTATCGAGGTTACTTCTGAAGGATTAGTTGATTTTACTGCTATTCTGGGTAAAGTTGCTGCAATTCTCCAAGCATCAGCTGAATTCTCTTCCTTTATACTTAAGCGAAGTGTGGCTCCAAACATTTCTAACTGGATTGTTGTGCAATAGCATTTTTGTAGGTAGAAAGAAAGAGATAAGCGGAAAGTCTTATCATGTCACCTACAAGAATTGGTCTCGCGCGCTAATGCGAATGATCTCAAGAAAAATGGCGATTATAAAACCATATCAAAATATTCGCGCTCTTTTAGCACTGATCTGGCTAACTGGTATTAATGGCAAAGAATATCTCAGGGCATCGACGGCATGGTCATGCTCTTTAACATCTTCTTTGTACTCTAACAATTCACTTATCAAATTTACACAACGCTTACTAACAAATTGCCTTGGTTGCCCATCACCGCTCGGAGCAAAGCGGCTGCCAAGTTCACGTATCCCATCCTCACGCCGAAAAGTATACCGCTTCGCATTAATTCCTACCTGGCAAAGCTTACTAATCGCCTGCGGAAACCTTCCATCACAAAAAAACTCGCCCCTGCCCCATTCCTTTTGAATCTCCAATGCAGCTTCAGCCAGTTCTTCATCGCTTGTCTCTGATTTATAAAATTCATCCACAACGTATCCCCGTCCATCTGGATCAAAAGCATTCGCAACTATAGCAGAGGGGTTGCTCCACCCAAAATCGACGCCATAACTCATTTTATTAATCAAGCCCTTATCTGGCAATTCCTTAACATGTTTAGTGGTGTCAAAGGGAAATGATCCTGACGACACTGTTGCAAAGCGCCCATAGATGAATCGGTCTGCAAGACCTCCACTATGTGTCCTCTCAATTTCATCTATAAAGCTCTTGGGAAGCGTGGGGTTTTGGAATATACTCCAACGATAAATTTTCATGTCCTTCGAAGCTTGCTGGGGATTCTCTGTAATATTGTACAATGCGCTCCCTGGAGAATCAGGTGTAGTTGTTAACCAAACCCCCGGCTCAATCGCAACACGGCACCGCCCAGACTTACGCAACCGCCGCACCACCGTTAACCAAGCAGCATCCAGATGCCTAACAAGCCTAGCCTCATCGATGTGTGCATAATCAATGTTTGGTCCCTCAGCATTCTCAGCATCATCAAGAGAAACAAACCACCACTGTGAACCATTAAACCAATCCAAACGCAAATCACCACGGTTGAAATTGGCGACATATGGGTTACTTGTAAACGGATAGCGGCAATCAAAAAAATCTTTGCTCTCAAGAGTTGGAAAAAGAATCCGCTTCATCATAGGAAAGCTCGGTTCAAATATGTATCCAACGCTACCGGGATAATCAAGCGCCCAACGTACATCCTCAAACAATCCTGCCTTAGTCTTACCTGCCCCAGTACCGCATAGACATGCACGTTGACTAAAGATGCCCCTACCCGCATGAAAACCAAGCTGAGCAGGATGCGGCGTGTAATAAAAGCGGTTAGGCAACTGGTTTTCCATCGGGTTCTCGCTTGATATCTTCTTCATTTTTCCCCTCACTCTTCAGGTTACTCTTAGCCTGGGCTTCTTTCTCAGCTTTCTGTTTTTCAACTGAACTTCGATATGCCGCCATAATATCGGGGTTAGCCTCAAACGGCAACCTAACGCTGGTTGTTTGACTGACCTCTTGCGCTTGCCTACCTCTAGCCCCAAATCGGTTACCTAGATCTATCTGCACCTTCACAATAGCCAACGCAGCGGCTCGTGCCTGATGCTTATCCTTTTCATGTTTGGAACTAAGCGCAACATCCATGGTATCACGAAAAAGTATACTCAACTTCCCCGCACTTACAAGAGGGTTAAACTCAATTTCAAAAAATTCCTCCCCCCATATGTCCATGTTTCGTAAGTCTCTATAAATCGTACTTTTACTGCGTTTGAAATCACTGCTGACAGAAGCAACTACGCTTGCTACACTATTGCCCGCGCCAAGCAAGAATAGCATTCTTCTTCGACGGTTGTACAATTTCATATTCATCTTCAATCAACAATTCCGAGTTTGCCCGATTCGCTACTTAAATTTATCGATGCACTCCCTACCAACCCTCAGCTGCCCAATCCCTCTACAATCACCATCTAGGACCAACTGAAAATTTATCACATAAGGCGCAACCAGGGCCGCAAACTTGGGTTTGTAGCTTAACGCATTTTTTCCCCTGTTGAATGCATCCACATCGATTTTCACCAGAAGCTTGTGGCATTCACAGCGCACACCAGATCTTTTAGTATTTGCCAACAGATGATTGATTCGCTTCGCCTGCTCAACTGGACTCAACCCCTCAAGCTGCCTCATCAACTGCAACCGCTCCTCCTCAGAAGCAGCACGGGCATAACGCTCAAACCTACGCTTAATCGTCTCCCCCAGCTTCACCAAATCACGCTCCACAGTGCGAGTAGCTAACCCCCAACTCCGATGCAATCCTACCAGTACCCCAATCGTTTAACCACAAATCCAAAACCCTAATTCGACGGGTCTTCTCACGCTTCGTCTGCGCTGGACTTTTTATGTACTTGTTTATGCGTCGGTACTCTGCTCTGCGTTTGATGTTACTGTGTTTATTTGTATCAAAAACTCTCCCAGACACGACAAAACACCTCCAAAACAGGCCAAAACACGCCAAAAAACGACAAAATATGCAACCGAAAAAACCCCAAAAACAACCGATTTACCAAGAACCACCCCAAACCAGCCATATCACCCACACCTAAACCCCATTTGCAACATAGATATTCATCTTAAATTGGAACAATCCGCCATATTTCACCAAACAAAATATAAAATTTCACATATCAACCACAACTTTTTGTCGCACACAAAAACCCAAAAAAACAAACTTCCACACTATAAGTCACTTTTATGTTTGCTATTTTTGCTATTGCACTGCTTCTCAAAATCCTACGTCAAATCTTGCGGGCACCTTAGCACCATACGGATTCTTTTGTTAGGCAGACCGAGCAAAACAAAAAGAAAGCTTAGGAATTTCTAAGTTCATGCTGGCTTATTGCCGAGAAAACCAATAAATAAAACAACAGAAACATAAAATCTACATTGCAATAACATCAGACGCCCAAATGTAAAGAAAACTCTTGGCAATCAATGACGCTACAATTAAGGAATATAGTCTTTTGCGAGAGCAACAAGTTCAGAGAATATTTATATTAGGCTTCATTGTTTAACTGCAAGGAAAAACCAAAGGATAAGAGCAACTTGACGACTCCTCATGACGTTCCAGCTTCAAAATTTATCGCTCGTTTAGCAAAGTACCTTAGGGAAAACGTTGATGAAATTCAACCTCTCCCATGGTCAGCCTTCGCCAAAACAGGCACCCACGTACAAAATCAGCCACAAGACACCAACTGGTGGTATACAAGAAGCGCATCCATTCTACGCAAAGTATACATTCACGGTCCACTCGGGCTGGAAAAACTGCGTGCAGATTACGGCGGAAGAAAAAATAGAGGCAGCAAACCTAACCGCGTCGTAAAAGCAGGCGGAAGCGACATCCGCAAGATTTTGCAACAACTTGAAACTGCAGGTTTAATCCAGATTTCAAAGCCAAAAGGACGAGTAATGAGTCCTAAAGGACGTAAACTGCTTCAAGAAGTAGCGGGAGACTTATCAAAAGAAATAGTTAAAACTCTCCCTGAGCTCAAGAAGTATCAAGGCGAATAGGACAATGTCAGATGATGAGCTTGACCAAATTCGCAAACGAAAACTTTTGTCGATGCAGAACCGTCGCATGAGTGACGAGCAAAGGCAAGCTCAAGCAGAACAACAGATGGAAGACCAAAAACAGGCGTTAATGGCAAAGATATTGTCGCCTGAAGCTCGGCAAAGGCTAAATAACCTAAAAATGGTTAAAAAAGACTTCGCTGAGAACATTGAGATGCAGTTGATTGAGATGGCGCAAACAGGAAAGTTGCCCATACCACTGTCAGATGCACAACTCAAACAGATCCTAGTTCAGCTTCAATCAAGGAAGCGAGAGACACAAATCAGAAGGATATAGAAGATGGCAAGAGTTAAACCAATAGGAAAAAAACTCAGATTAGCCAAAGCTGGCAAAGAATCACAGTCTGTTCCAACATGGGTAATTGCCAGAACAGACGGAAAAGTTAGAAATAACCCTAAGCAGAGACGCAACTGGAGAACTAGAAAGATAAAGAGCATAGGAGAATTAGGAAGCCATGGCAAAAGAAACCAAAGTTAATCAAGCAACAAAACAAGAAGAAGTAGCAGAATTAGCTGTTTTGCCAGAAGAAGAACCTGGAACAGAGATGGCTGCAGAGCAAGCTCCGGTTGAAGAAAAAGCACCTGAAGAAGAAGCTGTCGCGGAAGCTAAGCCTAAGAAAAAGAAGAAAGAAGAAGAAATTGTTGAAGAAAGATTCTACACAATTCCTTTGTCAAGAGCTCTGGTGCGTCCACCAAAGAAACGTGCTCCCCGTGCTATGCAACTTGTCAAAATCTTTGTCACCAAGCACATGAAGCTTGCCATGAAGGTTTCTGAAGAAGAGGAAGAAGAAGAATTGCCTCAGCTCATCATTAGCAAAGAAGTTAATGAAAAAATTTGGGACCGAGGAATCGAGAAGCCTCCACGCAAGATCAAAACACGCGTGACCAAAGACAAAGACGGTAATGTTACTGTCTACTTAGCAGAAACACAATAACTGTTTCTTTCTAATTTTGTTTTATTTTAGTTTGTTTTTCTTTTTAGCGTTTTTCTCTATTATTGAACAATTATTTTTAGCTGCTTATGCATGATGAAAAGCGCCAATTACGGTTAACTCTTTTAGGATTTCAAGAAGGCTTTTGGCTTATTCTTCTAAATATTTTGATGCTATATTAACCGCAATCTAAAAAAAGGAGTATCGCATGAAACTTTCGCTAATAGAACATTCATCAGGAGATTTAATTCTTGACCGTTTACTTATCAAGCATCGTTGGAAGCGCAAGTATAGGTGTATACGCGTTGGCAACTGAGAACATAGTTTTGATTCCGCGGATGGTGCCTCGGGAAAAAGCCCAAGAATTCGCGGATTGGTTAAAAGTGAAACTTGCCTATACATCCATTTCTGGTTCAGTTTTGGCTGGTTCATTGGTTTGTGCAAACTCTGGCGGTATGTTGGTTTCACATGCTGTTCGAGAAGAGGAGTTAGCGGCGTTAAAATCGGTTTTCGAAGGAAACATTACTGTTATGGATTCTAAGAAAACTGCTTATGGCAATCTAATTTTAACTAACGATAAAGGCGCAGTGGTTGATCCTCGGTTTAAAGAGACTGAAATTAAGAAAATCTCTCAGGCCTTAGGCGTAGATGTTGTGACCACAGAGATCGCGGGTTTGCCATATGTTGGTTCTTTAGCAGTTGCTACCAACAAAGGTGTTCTTGCGCATCCTCTGTTGAAAGATGAGGAGAAGAAAATTTTGGAAAATGTCTTCAAAGTTCCTGTTGATGTTGGCACAGTAAACTGTGGAGTCCCATATGTTGGCACAGGTTTGTTGGCGAATAGTCACGCAGCTGTTGCTGGTTCTATGACAACTGGACCCGAGATGTTTATAATTGGGAACGCACTGGATGTTGTGCAGGAAGAAGAAAAATGAAAGCTTACAAAGTAACAGGCCTAATCAACAAGCCCAGACTACACACTCCATTTGTTAGAGAACTCTTAGCAGACAAAAACGAACACGCCGTTGAGAGAGTTTACGCTGAAATCGGCAGCCGCCACCGCGTAAAACGCCACCACATCAAAATCACAAGCTCCGAAGAAATTACGGTAGACCAAATTGAAAATCCCATCTTGAAAAAGATTGTAAGTGGGGCATAATTCTTGGCGCAGAGAGCTCAAGCTGAAGAGGAACTTCGTAGACTCAGTATGGAAATGCGTTACCTAGAACAAACTGCAGAGGCTCTGCAGCAACGCATAAGCATGGTAAATGCAGCGCTCACCGACATAAGCTACGCAAACATGACTTTAGACGGCATGGAAAAAGAAAAAGAAAACTCTGAGTTACTGGTTCCAATTGGCGGAAGCTCTTACGTTAAAGTGAAACTTGCTGACCCAAACAAAGTAATCATAGGAATGGGTTCAGGCGTTTCAGTCGAGAAAACCTTACCTGAGGCAAGAGCAGCACTTAAAGAACGGTTGGATGATCTGGAGAAAACCATGCATGCATCTCAACAGCAGTTCAGTCAAGTTGCTGAGCGAATAAACTCTGGCAGAGGAAGACTTGAAAACCTGCTTGCCAGCGCGCGACAAGGGACACAGTAGTTCGATGTTTGATAAGCTCAAGTCTGGTTTTAAAGGCTTAGTAAACAAGGTAACCACAACTGAGCTTAAATCCGAAAATTTAACTCCTATTTTGTCAGATTTTAAAATGAGTTTAGCCGAGAACGATGTTGCTTTTCCAGTAGCAGACAAAATCTGTGATGAACTGGAAAAACGTTTGGCAGGGGTTCAGGTTAAACGTTTAGATGATCGTAAAAAAATTGTTGAAGACAACCTTCGGCAAGTCCTTTTAGATGTTATGTTAACTAATGTTCGAATTGATCTTCTCAAGTTGGCAGAGGAGAAACGTAAGAAAAAGGAACCGTTTGTTTTGATGTTTGTTGGCATCAATGGCACTGGAAAAACTACAACCATCGCCAAGGTTGCCCAGTTTATGCGAGACAAAAGCTATTCAGTGTTGCTTGCTGCGGCTGACACTTATCGAGCAGGCTCTATTGAGCAATTAGAGGAGCATGGTAAACGATTAGGCATGCGTGTTGTTAAAAGCATCTACGGCGGTGATCCCGCAGCAGTTGCCTTTGATGCTGTAAGTCACGCAAAAGCACATGGCATAAACATTGTTTTGATCGACACTGCGGGTAGAATGCAGACTAACCAGAACTTGATGAATGAACTTGTTAAAGTTAAGCGCGTTGTGCGTCCTGACTTGACAGTTTTCGTGGTTGATTCACTGATTGGTAACGATGCAGTTATGCAAGCGGAAGAATTCAACAAAGCTATTGGCGTTGATGCAACCATTCTAACTAAAGTGGATGCCGACGTAAAAGGCGGATCTGCGTTAAGTGTAACTTTCGTGACCCAAAAACCGATCCTGTTTATAGGCGTGGGGCAAACCTACAAGGACCTGGAACTGTTTAACCCAGAAAAATTCGTCAATATGGTTCTACGATAGCCTAAGGTTCTTCAATAGCATCTAAGTCAAAGCGTATTTTGCTTGGGTAAACCCAGTAGGCTTTGATGAAATCTTCCATGGCTTGGTCGATATCTAAACTGTCAAAAAAATTAAAGAATTCCTTATCGATTCCCTCAAGACTCTTGGAAGTATAAACTTTCAGATACGCCAAATATTCCTTTCCAAGGTTCAATTCTTCCATAGGAATGCTTTCTTGAACATTTATTGCAAAGGTCAAATTAGTTAAAACATCAAGTACAGCTGCTTTGTGAACGGTTTCATTTTTTGTTTTTACAACAATTAACCTTTGCTCGTTTTTCCTATAGTTCCAATCGGGTTCCTGATTTAATGAAGCTGACAAATAAAATCCCCAAAAAATAGAGTGCAGCGGACTATTTTATGTTACTTCTTGAGTTCCACAACTAAAAGTTCAATCGCGGACTGACCTATGTTTTCTGCTTCATGCGACTGGGCCTTGAGGAAGACTGCATCTTTTTCCTTTAGATCTAAAACGTCGGTTTTGCCCTCGGACGTCAACTTCATTTTGCCACCTTCGAGCACGTAAATTACATGGTCGGGGTGATGATGCATAACGGCTTTCTCGCCAACTTTAAAAGTAACATCGAAGACTCGAACGCAGTCATTTTCCATCTTTAACTTGTAAACGTTACCTGCAACGTCTAAAGGATCGGGCATGTTTTTGGACATAAAATAATTCACCAAATCAACTCAGCGGCTAAAGCAATTAAGTCTATGTGGTAACGAAGAGACAATCACAAAACAAGAATCTCACATGCGGTGAAACTGAAAACGCCAAACCAGCCTAACTGGAAAAATATTCAATAAGATCTACGTATGTTGGCGTTAAGGTTTGGATTCGTCTTTCTTCCATTTTGCATTATCTCGCAAGTTTTGGACTGGCGAATCTTCCGTGAAGCCTTGGGTGACTTGGGTTTTTTGCTTGTACTTTTGTTCTGCCAGCTTCGCTTGACCTTCTTTGCTGCTTAACTCAACACTATTTCCAAGTTTGTAGATAGTTCTACCAATCCTGCGTTCTCCTCTTGTAGCGGTACATCTTCCCATTTTTACTCACCAAATAATTAACGTTAAAGTTAAAAAACTCTTCCGATTTTCGGTTGAAACAACCCTTTTTCTAGCTGCGATCTCGCCTCAAACTTGGTTCTAAACCCCAACGAGTTATCCATTGAATGAAGTACTTTTTCAACGAAGTAGGTCTGATTGAACTTAGTAGCTAACCCTGTTAGAGCAACGATACTTCCAACTTTAATGTCTGGCAATCCGACGCATTCAGCAGTGCATTGTATGTTGCCAGTCGACGCTTGTTTGGATAGGATTTTTTCAGTGCCATTTTGTTCTGTAGCTTTAGTTAGGGCAGTAAAGCTGTATAGTGTCCTGCCGTAAGAAAATGAGTAAATAAGTGAATTGGTTGCGGGTAATGCCCTGTCAACGGTATCTTTTGCTTCACCCACAATTTCAATCTGCGGAGAACCGTTCGCAGGGAATATCGATTTTACAGATGTAATTTCTCCCGTAGCAACGGTTTCAAGGGTGTTTTCATACCCCATTCTTACTTGAATCGTCTTCTTTAGATCAAACAAATCAGTTTTTATCCACGCACTTTGAGGGTCATTTATGGAAAATGAAAATTTGGTTTTAGAGCCTGCCTCTTCTTCAACCGTTACAAGAGACGCTGTTATCCCGTATTTTTCTTGCATGTCTTCTTGGTTTACGCAGATTTGTACCCTTGGGGCAAAGAAATTCGAGTATTTTTTAGTTATATCAACAGTTGCCATTCTAATTGCCTTCTTTTATCGGTCGCTGGCTAATGCAAATACCAGCGTCAAAGTTAAAAAGCTCTTCCAACCTAAAGTCTAGTGGTCGTGGAAGGTTTGAACAAGTCCGAATTTGCAACAATAAAACAAAAAATAATCATACCAAAAGTTACTCCCAAACAAGTCTACGAAGCGTACGTAGACCCCAAAATACACAGCGAATTCACGGACAGTAAAGCCACCGGCAAACCAGTCGTCGGGGGCAAATTCACTGCCTGGGACGGATACATATCAGGAAAGTTTCTGGAGCTTGAGGAAGGAAAAAGGGTGGTTCAAGAGTGGTCATCAACAGATTTTCCAGAAGGTGCTTCTCCTTCAAGGTTGGAGTTGACTTTCTGTGCAGTGCTCAAGGGAACGGAAATCGTGATGGTGCATTCGAATGTTCCTAAGGACCAAGAAGCTGAAACTGCTGAAGGATGGACAGAATTCTACTGGGAACCATTGAAGGAATACTTCAAGAAAGCCCCAAAGTAACATTGATTTATTCTGTAGTGCTCGTTGTAAATTTTTTCCCATCTTTTTTGCAAAGATCCCTAACGAGATTACGCCCCATCAAACACACCGTGTTCAATCCGATTGTACCTCCAGCCCACTGCCCCACCATGTAGAAATTCTGCAGCCCCGGCAATGTTTTACTCACGCCGTTTTTGGTTACTTCTTTTATGTATTCCTTCGGCGCACCATAGGCTTGGCAACCGCGGTAAGCGGCGGTCCAATGCTCAGCAGAGATTGGCGTAACTACATCTGTGGCTTCTATTTTACTTTGGAATCCTGGAAACCGCTCTTCCAGCCGTTCCGCGATTTGGTCGGCAACTCTCTGTTTTTCAACACGATATTTTTCCACATCAAAAGATAACGGTTTCCAATAATCATAGTTTGAATCCATTACAACTTTTATGACGGTTTTGCTTTCAGGTGCAAGTGATTGGTCAAAGTTGAAGACTTCTATGTCAAGCCGATCGCGTTCGGTTCCTTCTATGGTTACAGGTTTGTCGAGGAAACGCACTATTGCATGAGGTTCCTCATTGAGTTTCATGTTAAGTCCGTACCAGATTTCAAGACCGAAAGGTTGAGTTTTTGGGTAAGCTTTGTAGTATGCTTTGATTTTATCATTTACGTATTTTCCTTCCAGCATGCCAAAAATCATGGAATAACCATCTGCTGCAGAAACAACAATATCACCAAAATGCTCACTGTCATCCTCAAGAACAGCTCCAACAGCGGCACCATCTTTAACAATTATTTTCTCAACTTTAGAACAATAAGCAACCTCTCCTCCAAGACCTAAATAACGCTGCTCAATGTTTCCAGAGAGAGCCATAGAGCCTCCGATTGGCCATCCACCATCTCCATTGTTTAGGGTAGCTAAGAAAATCAGAGCGATTACAGTAGGTGCCTCTGGGATATCGTATTGGATGGTTGCGAAAGCTTTTCGCAGGAAGGGGTCAGTGAATTGTTCTGAGTAGTCTCTTAAGGTTACTTTGCTGTACTTCATCAAAGCTCCCATTAGAGGGAGCATCTTTAGTTTCGTTCCAATGCCGCCTGACATCGCCGCAAATAAATCGTAACCGCTAAACCGTTTTGCTGCTTTGATGAATTCATCAACTAGTTTCTCATCTGCTGGCGAGAGAGATTTCAGATGTTGCCTAAGTTTTTCGAGGTCGGTGTGGACAGTTAAAACTTTACCGTTTGGGTCTTCCACTTGAACGAACTCTTTGAAGCTGTGGATTCTTAAACCTTCAAGTGCACCAAGTTCCCGCCACATATGATTATTTATTGAATTCGGGGTGACTCCGAAAACATTGTGGACGGCATAGTCAAAAGTGTAGCCTTTGCGTTTCCATGAAACACAAACTCCACCCGGTTTTTCTTGCATCTCAAAAATCTTTGTTTTGTAACCGTTCATTTGAGCATAGCAGCCTGTGGCTAAACCCGCGAGCCCTGCCCCAATTATTACTATGGATGTGCTAGACATTTTAATCCATGCCAATCTGAAATTCAACAATTAGCGTTAAATATTTATCCAAGTCAAGTCGACACAGAGTTATTTACTTAGAATTATTTTTTTATGGACGATTCTCTGATGGTTCCAACTATAGTTTGCACCGTTTCTTCACAAACCTCTGGTTTCCAAGTGCAGATGCCTTCAATTATCTCGTCCAGATAGTGTGCCAACTCTTCACTTTTCACGTCTTTAGCACAATCAACCTTGTAGACGATTTCATCTTTTTTTCGGCTAACAATAATGTTAACTAAAACGTTTTCATCCATAACTATCCAGCCTCAAAGCTACTTAATGCACTCTAAATTTAAGCTTTATTTTTTCCCCAACAGACTGTTAAATCCTGTTTAAGTATTCAAGCGGAGCATACCAGAGAATTGTAATTTGTTTTTTGCACTCGGGATTCTGGCAGTTGTAGCTTTTCTTCAAAATATTTTCATGGTAACTTTTCGGCATCGGTTTAGTGAGGGAAAATGCAGAGTGAAGCGGGTCAGGCGGCTTAACTTCGAGGATTTCATAGCAGTAGGGGCATTCAAGAGTTGCCATTGCAACATCCTCCAATTACTAATAAGCGTCTAAACTAAAAAAACTTGCCATCCTAACCCAAAAAAACTAAAAGCTTTAAATTATCTATTGATTCAAAAACCTGTGGTAACAGCAGATGAGCCTGATTGTTCAGGGAATATCACGAGTCTACTGCAAAGCAGCATCTTTGAGAACTCTATGGAAACTTGTAATAATTGCACTCGTTGCTCTGCTTGTTTTTGTTCTTTCAAAAGGTCCACCGCCTGGGCAAAACCATTTTGTGTATTTGGCGGACGCTTTTCTCCATGGCAGATTAGGCGTGACCGGTGGAGGAACAGCGCTTGCTGAAATTGTACCCTTTCACGGTAACTTTTATGTTGTTTATCCGCCGATGCCTGCCGTTCTTCTCTTGCCTTTCGTGGCGCTTTTCGGCACATCAATTGATCAAGGTCTAATGTCTATATTTTTGGCGTGCTTGTGCGTTGCAGCAACCTGGTTTATGCTGAAGAAAACTGGTGTAAACGGAAACAAAGCGTTGTGGTTAACGGCGCTGTTTGGTTTTGGAACCTGTTTCTGGTTCACTGCTGCTGTTGGCTCTTCATGGTACATTGAGCACGTCGTCGCTGTTCTTTTTCTCACTTTAGCCATAATTCTTGCCCTCTACAAGAAAAGCCCATTCCTCATTGGTTTATTGTTAGGTTTCGCTTTCTTCGCACGTTTGCCAGTTATCCTCTCCTTCCCCTTCTTCCTACTTCTTTTTTATGATCAAAACAGCGTTTGGAAGCCAAGGTTGAAGCAAGTTGCCTATTTTCTGATCGGTTTAGGAATAATTGTGGGTGTGTATGAGTTGTATAATTTTGGGCGCTGGGGCGTATTCTCCGATATCGGCTACAACCTCATACCGGGTATTCAGCAGGACCCCTACTTCCAACAGGGCATATTCAACATCGCCTATATTCCACGACACATTTACGCAATCCTTTTCCAAGGACCCATACTTCTAAACAACTTCCCCTACTTTGAGCCAAACTGGATGGGCTTAGGATTATTCTTCACTACTCCCGCGTTCATCTACATCTTCAAAGGACCCTGGAACAGGCTCAGCAAATACGCGGCGTTAGCGGTAGCCTGCATCTTGCCCATCCTAATCACCCATGGAACAGTGGGTTTCACACAGTTCGGCTACCGCTTCAGTCTCGATTTTACACCTTTCCTCATATTGCTTGCGGCTAAAGGTATGAGAGAAAATTTGGGTTGGGAAGAAAAAACCTTGATAATCATAAGTATTCTGGTAAATCTGTGGGGTGTGGTTTCGATAATTAAGTTCAATTTTGTTAGTTTCTAGTATTTTTTTAGGGTTATTTTGTTTTTATTTGAAAAAAATATTTTTCTTTTCACTCTTTACAATTAACAAAAGGTATTTAAATCAATAAATGACTAGAATAACACTGTTATTTAGCGGAGTGTTTTGTGTTTTTCTACTAAATAACACATGAAAATAGGAGAAGAAAAATTAAATGAAACCTCTAAAAAATAAATCATTAGCAATTTTGATTGCTATAATTTTAGTATCATCTAGCGCTTTTACACTTGTTTCTCTACCAACTGCTAAGGCACATACACCTCCATGGTCAATTCAAACAACTGCTTACCTATCTGCTGAACCCAACCCTGTTGGTGTTGGTCAACAAATGGAAATTGTGATGGCACTCAACTGGGTATGGCCAGGAGCCCTCATACAAAACGACATCAGACCCCACAACTACACATTGACAATTACGAAACCTGATGGAAACACAGAAGTAAGCTCATACGATCCTTATGACTCTGGATCTTCAAGGTATATACTATATACACCCAACCAAGTCGGCAACTACACCTTAAAGTTCGATTACCCAGGCGAAGTATACCATTATGCAAACTATGCTACAACACACCCTGGCGTACCAACCAGCAGTTATTATGCAAATGATGCTTACGAAAACGACACTTTCCTAGGCTCCACTGCATCTGCACAATTTACAGTTCAACAAGAACCCATAGCTAAACTTCCATTCACTCCACTTCCAACAGAATATTGGACACGGCCTGTATTTGGTGAAAACTCTGCATGGCAACCCATTTTATCAAACTGGGTAGGAGGAGCACAAGTTGCTGATCGCTGGCAAAAAGATGGCGCAGCACCCACAAGTGCACACATAATCTGGACACAACCAGCAAGGATGGGCGGAATTCTCACAGGAACATCTGACCCAGAAGGACAAGCCTACCTCGGATTCTCATACGAAGATGCCTTCGGAAGCCCACTAATCATCGACGGAATATTCTTCTACAAACAACCAATGAACCACGCTGGAACCGCAGGAGACTTCAAAGCAATAGATCTACGCACTGGCCAAACGCTTTGGACAAATCCAGCCTTAAACGGCATTAGCGCTACACAACCCCTCAAAGGACAACTCTTAGATTTCCAGCAAGCAGATCAACACGGAGTGACAGGCGGGTTACTATGGCAGGTCATTGGCACAACATGGGTTGGCTATGATGTCTTCACAGGAAATTGGGTATGCAACTTGACAGGTGTTCCTTCAGGTACAGAAGTCTACACTAACAGTGGTGACATAGTGCGTTACGTGATGAACTACAATTCAGTAACAGGCGTTGGATCGTTGGCTTTATGGAACGGTACCGCAGCAATGACAAACGCGCCTGCTAGCGCCGCAGCTTACGGACCCGACCAAGAAATCAGAATAGCCGGACAAGTTATTGATGCCAGCAAAAGCACTGTCACTCCCACTGCAACAAACCCTGATGTAGCAAACAATAGTTACTCATGGAACGTTACATTACCAACGAATCTGCCAAAAGGAACCAACTCTATTGTCGGCATCATCCCAGGAGACATGATACTCGGCACCAATAGCAGTAGCCAAATTGCACTATCAGCAATACCTATAGTCCCAACAAATCCTTGGACAATGTGGGCTATCAGTGACAATCCAGCCACAAGAGGCCAACTGTTATGGAGTAAGACCTACCCGCCAGCAGTTAACAACTACACAATAATGCTAGCATGGTACCCAATCGACCCAATTAATCACGTTTGGACAATGACGTACGCAGACACAGGACAACGATTAGGCTTCAGCATGCTCGATGGTTCTCAACTTTGGGGTCCAGTAGGTATTCCAGACAGCGACATTAATGGAGCCGGTTTACAATACTACAGCTCGAGAGAAGGCTCAGCAGCTTACGGCAACCTCTACGTTAGTGGTTATGGTGGACAAGTCATTGCCTACTCCATGCTAAACGGAACAACATTGTGGACATTCGACAGCATTAACAGCGGAACAGAAACGCCATGGGGCAAATATCCAATCCACGTAGGCGCATTTGCCGATGGAATGGTCTTTGCTTTCTCCGGCGAGCACTCACCTAACACGCCGACCTACAAAGGATACAGAGTCTACGCACTTAATGCCACCACAGGCAAAGAAGTTTGGAATTTGCTTGACTGGTCCGCTTCAGGTCTAGGAACCTCACTTGCAAACACTGCAATCGCAGACGGCTACATGGTATTCCTAAACGGATACGATGAACAAGTATACGCTGTAGGCAAAGGCCCAAGCGCAATTACAGTTTCAGCACCCGACATTGTTCCACAATTAGGTTCATCTATCACCATAAGAGGCACAATCACTGACATTTCTGCAGGCACAAAACAAGAAGAACAAGCAGCACGCTTCCCCAACGGAGTTCCAGTAGTCTCTGACGCAAGCCAAACTGATTGGATGCAATACGTCTACCAGCAACAACCATTGCCAACGACAACAGTCGGTGTTCCAATCACTTTGAGTGTTGTTGACGCAAACGGTAACTTTAGAACAATTGGTACAGCCACAAGCAACAACGGCTTCTTCAGCCTCAACTGGAAACCAGACATCGTCGGCCCATACACAGTTTACGCATCATTCGCTGGTTCAGAATCTTACTATTCATCAAGCGCAATGACTTCATTTAGCGTTGACCAAGCAGCAACACCAGCCCCAACAGCAGCACCTTTATCCGACGTTGCAACTAATGCGAACTTAATGACCTTCATGGCAATTGGAGTAATCGCAATAATAATTGCAATCGCCATAGTCGGATTGTTAGTGCTAAGAAAAAAAGCATAAACTGACAACCAAAAACTAAACTCAACCCTTTCTTTTTTTTCTTTAACTTTTTAAAATTTAAAATATGAAATTACTTTTGATTACTTAGTGGCTGTAGAGAAATCAATTCTTTTATTTGATCAAAGAGAACTTCGGAAAAGGAGAAAGCAAGACCGACAATATGTGCTTTATACCTTGTTTCCCTTCTAATGGGTAGTTAGGGTTTGGTTTGGTTGTTTTTCTTTTTTTTCTTGACGTTTGACTATGTATCCAATTAATGAGAAAACCAGGGGCCCAAGGAATAAGAAAACGCTAAAAGTGCCTTCGCTGATACCGTTGCTAAACCTCAAATAAAACATAAGGGCAAAAAAAGCGATACCGTCCAGAAATAATATTACGTTTGCTCGTGTTGTATCAAAAAGTGGTTCTTCTTTTTTGCTCATGATTGTTATTTGTTGATTTTAATTATTAACTTTTAGCATACTTTGTCAAGTTCGAAGCATTGATGGAATTTCTCAAGTTATGGTAAGACTCGGACGGCGATTAAGGGTAAACTTAACAATTTAGGTTTAGGATTAATTTTGGTTGTTGTTGCAAGGTAACACCCACAAAATTATAATAATGAAAATCGTCGATGATTTTTTGATGCGCGATGTGTAACCTTCCAAATATGCAACCTTCGGATCTCAAAGAGCTCTCGCGCCCGAAGGAGGGGCATCTTAAGGTTGAATTTTTGATGCCTGCTTGCGAGTTGTTGGCAGCCTGAGCAAAATCCGAAGGGTTTCAGAATTTTGTCTCTATAGCGGACAGGATTACATGGGTATGAATGCTTTCCAAATCTGGGTCGCATAGAGGGAAGACGGCTTTTCGGGTTTAAACTTATCATCACAACAAATAAAATAAATGATTTTAGTTTTGATTTCTCTTATTTAATAGGGTCAATTTGCCAAAGCCTTAGCTTTGTTTTTTTTAGAATTGTGGAAAGCCGAATCCAGTGTTGCCGAATCGACCGCTGGAGTTGTTTGAGTTTTTCTCTGTGACTTCTACATGTTCTATCACGATTACTGCGCCGATTATTACTCGATGATCTGCGTTTCCTGTTATGGAGACTCCAAGTGTATCTCTTAGAGTTACCCATTTCTTGTGGATAGAAGCAACTTGGACGCCGTTGACTGCCATCTGATAGTCGTGCTCGGAAAAGTTTCCATAGATGCGCATGAACTCGACGCCGTCTTTTTCAACCCAGAATTCTTCCCCAATCAACTTGACTATTTTCTTCTTTATGGTTCCCAGTTCTTCGCCATTTGCCCCGTGAAAGGTGAATTGTTTTCGCAGCGAGAGTATTTTTCCTTCCAGGTGCATTGCCTCTAATCCGTGGATATCCATAACGGCAAATTTTGCAGGAACCTGAAAGAGGTTACCGTCAGCTTCTCCTATTTTTGCTCCTGATAAGTCTTCAAAATCATAGTGTTCGCGCAATGAGAGTATTTTCTTTTTCATAACAAAGTCGTTTGCTTCGAGAAGATATGTCGGTTGGCTCATTTAATCCACGCTTAAAGGAATATCGGTTGTAACTAAAAATCTTTCTTGCTGGATTTACTTGGCATTCCAAAGGCCCGAATTTTGGTGGTATAGATGAAGGCCTTTCGCGTTTAAGCTTATCATCACAACACATAAAAAAACAAAATAATAAAATCAAATCTGCTATAGTTCGGACAAAGAGCTGGGGATGGGCTTTTGAGTTGAGGTTCAATTCCCTTTTTAGAGATAAAAAAAGGAAAGGTTAGGCGATTAAGCTCTAACTTTTAGCTGGTTTGGAAGGTTGAATTGGGTATGGTTGGATTTACGTGGATGTCAAATATTTTGATAGAATCCCCGTTTAATGCAATGTACGAATAAGTTGCAGTGCTGTTCCAAGCGTCAAGTTTTGATACATAGTCTGACCACATGTTGCCCCAAAGAGGCCACGCATTGTTGAAGTTATCTGTCATCCATGCTGCATCGCTCGTTTTGTTCCAAGCACTTTGAGTACCTGCATTCAAAACATAAGTATAGTTAGCGCCGCCCGGGTTGCAGCTTGGCAAGTCAACTCGTATAGTCAAGTTCGATGTTCCAATATTTATTCCTGAAAATTGATATGGTGTTGTTGTGCCTTGACTTGTGTCGTTTACGGTGAATTGTAAGCTGGTTGCATCTGCGATGTTAACTGAGGTAGTTTGTTTTTTAGAGTTATTTGCGTTGTTGTTTAATGTCAGTGCTACTGCGCTGACTGCTATAATGACAACTAATAAAACCGCAACAATAATGTAAATTGTTTTTTTATTCATGTTAAAAACCACTGATTCAATTCTTTTCCTAAGACTTTAATTGGTTATATAGTTTTTCCTAATACTTGCAAACCAACTTTTTTTTCAAGCCGAGCAGGTAACGCTCATCCTGGCTCTTTTGGTGTATGGTTAAGTATTTTTGTTAGTTGTTATTGTTCCGTTCCAAAAAACAAATTCACCATAAACTGATGTGTTGAAGTTTATTCCGTCGTTATAAATTATGTCAAGGTTCGATCCGTATTGATTCATAAGATTATTTAGTTTCAAGCTAAGCTGGGTTGAAGAGGCGTTCGAGCCCCAAAATCCCCAAAATGTGTCATTTGGTCCCCGAAAACCGTAGCCGTCATCTTTAGGAAGAACAAATGCAGCCCGCCCAGCCGAAGAATTACTGGTTGGAGGAGTAGAATTTGTATAATTCCAAAAGTTTTTTAGCGCATCTAAATGTTCTTGTTTTAAAATGCCATACGTGGAGTTTGAATTATAAGGATAGTTGAAGACTAAAACGTATTTTGCCCCATAATCATAAGCTAACACCATATCATTGTAAAGGGCCTCTCCGGATTCGACGTTTGGCGCAGAATTGTTCCATGTGATTATGGCGCCCCAATTTTTGTTTTGAACTGTTGCTGCGCCCCGAACAAATTCAGCAGTAATTTGTCTTAATTGTGTGTTATTGCTTAAACTATTCAAACCGAGTTCTGCAAAGACTACGTCATATCCAGCTTTGTAGTCGTACCAGTAAAGTGCATAGTCTGAAGTGAAAGTTTGAATGTTTCTCATCTTTAGCATTTGCATGTCAGACTTTCCCCGGTTAGCAGTTAGAAAAGATCGCAAATACCTACTTGCAGCTTGGTCTTGGGTAGTGGGCGTGGAACCTACTCGTCCATATTTGATACCGTTGCTATCAAGTTGAACTCCACCTGGTTCATCATACAGGTAAACTCCTAGAAATTTTTCGCCCCATCTTAGTTTAGCAGTATCAAGAAAATTAGCCTGCCAATATTGACTAAACCAAGCAAAATAAACAATTATGTGGAGTCCGTTCTGAACAGCATAATCGCAAATTTCATTCATTTCTGATTCATTTTGGCTAATGGGCAAAGTATCGACCACAAAAACATTGGTGTAATTTTTCACTTCGTTAATGAGTACTTTTGCTTCTTCTGTCGTGTTGCCGCCAAATGTGACTCCGACATAGAAATTTTTCGTGGGGCTTCCAGTGCTGAGGTTATAATTGGTTGGTTGAACGTACGATATTGATTCCAATATTAATATGGATAGTAAAATTATTGCGAGAATTTTGGAAGAGGAAAACTGTTTGTAACCTTGAATAAATCTTTGGTGATGAATGCTGTTTTTCTTTATTGCATTTTGATTAATATGATGGAAAGAATAGATTGCCAAAGCGCTATTGATTGTTGCAATCAGTATCAATGTAGGAAATGATGATGGAAATAGGATGAAAAATCTCAACATTATAATGAGCAAAATAAAATTAAAAACTAAAGATACCCAAGAAAAAAGGTATCCAAGTTTTTGAGTCCATCGATTCTTAATTAAGAGAAGTGCCGAAGTGCATAGTAGAATTATGGTCATGGCGAAGAGAATTTGCAAAGTAATGCTTTCAGGTATCCAAACGTCGTAGGGTGTCCATTGGAGACTAAGTCCTGCAGACGCCTCTAAAACAAATGCGAGCCAAGTACAGTTAACTGCTGCAATCTCTTTTGAATATTTTTTGTTCTTTATGGCAGTGAGCAAAATAAGTATTAGAAAAAGTCCAAATCCTAAAGTGCCAATATAGGCGATATCGCGTAATTGCGAAAACGCTGCTGATATTATGGAAATGTTAAAGGGAAGCAGGGATTGCCTGAAAAAAGATCTGTAACCAAAATATGGATATGCGAAAAAAACTGTTAGTGCAAAAAAGATTATGGTTTCAATTCTAAATGTCCATTTGCTAGTAAAGGCATTATAGAAAGAATCAGTATTCAAATCAATTTTCCTATGTAAGAGTAAACATTTGTGAATAAATGCTTTCTGAAAAGTTAATCGCGGTGTCTAATTGTGGATGAGATAGGAAAACTCCAACCCTCTTGATAGTTGATCAGAACAAGGGTCGACAAATTGTTGTATTTTTGTTTTATGTTCTTTTCTATATCGGTTGATTTTTTTTGATCAAAATAAAATGATACTTATTTGATTTGCCTAATCAATGTTCATTGCGAGCTTGGCGGAAATCTTTCTCTAAAATTTTCGAGATGTGCCAACATAGATGAGCCTTGGAACCTCTGCGATTCAAGCTGAATCAGGGCAACGGGCATATGAATTCTGGATGCATAAAGTTTAAAAAAAATAGATCCTTAGGCTAGTTGGGCAGGTTCAGAGGGAACTGCTGGATGGTTCGCCATCTTCACGCACTTCCACAAACTCTCAACCCACCCCTTCTTTAAGTTCTTTCAAAATCTGGGGGGTAAAGTCGGGAAGGCTTGTCGCGTTTTACCTTATTATTAAAACATAAAAAACCACAAATAGATACAGAAATCATTTACTTATAAGCTCCCGATCGTGGAAGGCCTTATTTGGTGAAGCTGTCGGGTTGAGCATCTTCCTCAAGCAAGCTTGTATACAAGCGAAATTTTTCATCGTAAATGTCGGCCAAATGAGCGTCGTCCCATACTTTTGATTTGCTCCTGATGGCTGCGTGCCAAAACTTCTGGTCTTCTTCATATCCGGCAACGTACACTTCAAGATAATAGAAGACTTCGCATTCTTGATTCTCTATCTCGGGAATGAAGGCATAAGTGACAATGCCTTGTTCGTTGTCCGAAGTGAATTTCATCGCATTTTGTAAGCTGGCTGACATTGTTTTTAGTGTTTCTTTGATTGCAGTTTTGTGGTTTTTGGGAATTTTGTTTTTCTTGTTCCAGAGGATTTCGCAGTCTAAGACAGAGAACTCTTCCATAGGGCATCCTGCAAATTAGTGGTTCCTCGGGATATAAGCCATTCCACTGATTGGGAGGTATAGAGGGAAGAAAGTCTTACGGGCTTAAACGTATCATCACAACAATTAAGAATCAAATAATAAAATCAAATCTACTATTGGTTAGGATAAAGAGCTGGGGATGGGAGTTTAACCCCGTTTGAAGTGGAGATATCACCCGCGAAACCCCTTTTTTCTTTTAAATTATAAAAGACGGCTGAACATTGGAAAAGTTGTATAAGCTGAAACTTGGAGAACCTTCTACTGTCTTAATTGCTCACGCATTTTCTTAATATCTTCTTCGCATTTCGCTTCTATTCTACGCTGTTCCTCACGTTCTTGTTCAGCTTTATTGTTATTTTGTTCTACTTGTTGATTAGCATAGTCAATAATTTTTTTTATCGATTCAATATTTTTTTTAAAATTAGATAGATTTGTAAGAACAGTTACAGTAGCTTCGCTTATCATGACTTGACCTATTTGATTGTTCTTTGTTACTTCATCGTAAAAAAACTTCGCCCAAATGCTATCAGGTTCTGAATCTAACTCTAACCATACGGTGTAGTTATTTTCAGAACCAGGAACCATTTCTATCTTGATTTTTTCTGGGTCAATTGGTTTCAAATTCACAACCTTAGAAAATTCCATTCAACACACCCCAAATTATGTTTATATGTTTTTGGTTATAACATTTGTCACTCGCAAAATCCCTTTTTTATTTTTTTGGGATTTACTTGACTAACTTTTCCATAACTTTGTATGATAAGAGCATTGCCTTGATTCCATAGTAACTCAAAATGTTCTTTATTTATATTCGTAAAAACTTGGTTTTTTGTGATCATGTAGGGTGACATTTTTGTTTTATTTTGACAAGATGTTCTATGCAGCTTTCTTTATTTTCGAATAGTATTATTATGCGTTCGGGAAGCTCAGGAATATATCTGAATTGGAAATTAGGGTGAGTGAGTAAGCGTTTAAAATTGGTGATTGAAAACGTCATTTGAGAAAATGGTTTTATACTTTGAGGTTCGTCAATGACCATCCTAAATTTTACTCCTCGTTTAGCGGCTTTGTACATTTCATCTATCCAGTCTGCCAAACCTCGGCTTTACAGTCAATTTAGCTGATCGTCTTTTGCTAAATCCAGTTATCGCAGGAATCTCCTATAAATTGCTGCCATTAAGCGGGAAATACAAAGACTCACCCATTACAAAAATTTTAGTCTTTCCTGATTTAGTATTCCAACGATTGATTACAAAAAACATCCTATGATATGCTAAAAGTACCTATAAACGCAGTTGCTGAAGTGAACAAACTGATTTGTTTGAACTTGCCAGACAAAATATAGAATTTAGTGCTGTTCGGTGGGTGCTAAAATGTCCATGTTGGGGAGAGTTGTCAATTCGTCAGAAAAATGTAAACTTGGTTTATTTGATGCCTCTATCGAACTTGGTCTGCTTTGCTGGATTTTAGTTTGCTGAACGCTTCCGCGACTTCTAAGTCAGTTTTATTTCTTATGAATTCAATAGATTTTCGAATTCGATAAATTCTCATCTTCAATTAGATTGGATTCCTCCAAACCCACATTTTGGATATTTGCCTAAAGTTTCTTCGTAGGGTTCGAGGCAAGCTCGGCATTTAATTTTCACTGATTCATCATTGCTGAATTGAATATCAACTAGATTTCTGGAAGAAAACACCTCTGTGGAATTCATTTTAAGCCTTATTTCTTCAATTTCTTTACAATGATTTTCTCCATCCTGAACAGATTGCTTTTCTTTGGATGGGTAGGTCCAATCAATTGAAAATTCAGTTTTAGATCGTAAGGCTACAAAATAGAATTCTATTTCTCCTTTTTGCATAAAACCTTCTTTGTATTCTACCAGTAAATAGGATGGTTCAACTGATTTTTTAGTTTTAAGATTTTTCGACCCAATAGTATTCAATACTTTCTTAGCTAAAGAAAACGTTTCATCAAGAGTCATTGAAGTTAAGAAATTTTTTCTTATAGTAACTTGTAAAGACAAGGATCAATTCACCTAAGGTAACCTCTTTTAATGCATTTGCGGCTGTTATATGTAATAATTGCTCACTCGGAAGGAGTCTTACTTATATCCGATCAAGGTGATTTTTTTGTATAAATATAGCTTAAGCTTCATCATGTGTTGCCTTTAAAGATTAAATTTGGTGAACCGTGAAAAATTATGATGACAGAGGAGAAGGTAGCTTCAAAAGTTGCAGAACTAATGGAGACCCTAGACCAAATCAAGAAATACAAAGCTGTCACCAAATCCTTGAAAAAATTCGGGGTTATCGTAGGAGGCTCGGTAACGGTCTTCTTTGCGATTTTGACAATATTTGAATTGTTGGAATTTGACCATATTCTAAATACGACTTGGTTTTTTATAGTAGCTTTCTTGGCGCTTTTAATTCCGATTGCTGGATTGCTTGGCGGTATGTTTCTTATGCGAAAACAAATCAATTCGGTAAAAGAGGGGGAATGGCGCCTGAAGATTTCTAAGGGATTTTCCTCTAGCTTGAAATTGTTAGTTGATATGGATTGGGATAGAACGCTACAAGACATATCTAACGGACGACTTGGATATTCTATCTATGGGTTAATTAAAGTAGGAACGTACATAATTGTTTCAGTTTCGGCATTTGAGCTTTTTTGGAACGGGCTTACACTTATTATTTTACAAAGTATTGTGTCTGCAGGTGCTATATTTTGGGGTTTGTTTGGCGTTTTGCTTGTGATTGCAATATTAGCTAATGATCTTATGAAGCGTTATAGAGAATTGCGTGCATTAGATACGCTTGTTTGGGAATTGCGGTGGTTTAGCTTTGAGTTTGGGAGAGCAGAATTCCAAACCTGACCTCTACGTCGTCGCTAGAATCATAGAGGCGATTAAGGAGAAAAATAAGCTTCACAAGACCGCACTAGCTACTTCTACAGGATTAGCGTACGATAGGCTTGTGAGGTATCTTTCTTGGATGACTGAAAAGGGTTTTATTAAGATTGATAATGAAGGATTTGTTCACTTAACAAACGAAGGCGTTCAGGCTTATGATGAGTTGGTTCGTTGGATTCTAATGCATGTTGGTCAGCTAAAATTTGGAAGATTTGGACCTAGAACATAGAATTTGAATTGGACATTTAAGGTAAACTCCTTCGCAGTGAGTTCAACTTTTATTTCAAGTGACCCCATGAACATACCTATTGAGCTAGAGCATACTCCAAACCATATGCTCCTTCTCGATTAAAATTATGGAGAAAAGAAAAATTTGAAACTGAATAAAAATGGAATTATTTCAATAGCTATAATAGCGATATTAGTGATCCCAATTGCATTCATAGAAATACCCGACACTAACGCAGCAACATACACGAGCTATCCCTTCATCGGAGCAATGCCCAACCCAGTCGGCGTGGGGCAAACAGTACTACTTCACGTCGGCATGCTAACCGCACTGACCAATGTAGTTGACGGTTGGCTAGGCCTGAAAGTTGAAATAGTATCACCTGATGGCAAAACAACCCTACTTGACTGCCCAAAGACTGACTCAACAGGTGGAACTGGTGTAGTATTCGTTCCAGACCAGGTTGGCAACTACACACTTACAACAATCTTCCCAGAACAGAACGCAACGAGCTACGGCGTCTTTAACAACAACGTCTATTTTGCAGCTAGAAGCGACTCAATGCAACTGGTTGTTCAAGAGCAACCCGTCGAGTACTATCCTGCCTTTTCAATGCCAACTGAATACTGGACACGCCCCATTGATGCGCAATTACGCGAATGGTATAGCATTGCGGGTCAATGGCTCAGAGCACCTGAAGGATTCTACACCCCATACAATGATGCACCATCAACAGCACACATTCTCTGGCAGAGACCACTTGGTGAAGACCAAGGCGGTCTAGTCGGCGGAATGGATCTAACAGACGAGAGGTACTCCGCAGAAGGCACGGACTCTTTTGAGAACGGCGACGCATACGAAGGCCGATGGCCCGTACAATTCATCGTAGCAGGAATACTCTACTACTGCCCATACGAAACTGGCATCCCTGACCAACCAGTCGTAGCAATAGACCTACACACAGGCAAAGAATTATGGACTAAAGTCTTCATGAACAACCAAAGACCTTCATTTACTCAGATAATCGATTGGAAATGCTTTAACAACGACGGTGCTTTCATGTATCTTGGGTTCTCAACTACTGCTGGCACTGGCAACACCGTATTGTCATTCTACGACGCATACTCTGGCAACTGGCGCTATAACATAACAAACGTACCCGGCGGTACAACAGCTTACGGAACAATTGGCGAACAACTGAGATACGGCATAAGCAACGTTGGCAACAGTACTAATCGCGTCTGGAACATGACTCAATGGAACAATACCTACGTTGTTTCAGCAGGCAAGGAAGGCATGTCAGCAAGCTGGGGCAGTCAAGTCAGAGGAGTCGTCTACAACAGCACTACGCGTCCCAACCACGGCTACGACTTGAACGTAACATTACCTGAACTACAGGGGTCAAGCAATCCAAGCATACTCAAAATCTTCCCGAACAATCGCATCATAGGCGGAAGCGTCACTCAAACAAGAGTACACCTGTGGGGCTTAAACCTTAACGAGTCAAAGGGCGCTATAGGTACACTATTGTTCAACAATACATGGACACCACCAAATGAATGGGCTGATGGCAACATCACAGTTAGTGGCTTCTCAGGAGGATGGTGCGCTTGGGGCGAAAAAGACAACGTCGCAGTCCTCTTCGGTAAAGAAAACCGAGTACACTACGGCTTTAGTCTTGAAAACGGCAACTTCCTTTGGGAAACAGCACCTGAAAACTACTTAAACGCTTGGGATGACAGCTTAAGCGTGGCAAGAATGATTGCCAATGGCAGATTCTACTCAACAAGCATCAGCGGAATTGTCAACTGTTATGACGTCAAAGACGGCAAACTTCTATGGACCTACGCAGCAGAAGACCCATACACTGAAGAGCAATTCTCAAACAATTGGTGGCTGCGCCCAATGTTCGTAACCGACGACTATGCATACTTTGGACACCTTGAACACTCAGCTAACAACCCACGACCAAGAGGTGCACCTTTCATATGTCTAAATGTAACTTCAGGCGAGGTGGTCTGGAGAATTGACGGTGCATTCCGTCAGTCACGTTGGGGTGGACGTGCAATTTTGGGAGACAGCGTCATTGCAACACAAGACACCTATAACCAACAAGTATACGCAATCGGTAGAGGCCCGAGCAAATTAACTCTTACAGCTCCTAACATCGGAGTACCACAAGGCACTTCAGTTATCATCAGCGGAACAGTCTCAGATGTTTCACCAGGCACAAACGATGATGCAATAAAGATGCGGTTCCCCAACGGTGTTCCAGCAATGTCCGACGCTAGCCAAAGTGACTGGATGCTATATGTCTACAAGCAATTCACAATGCCTGCTAACGCAAAGGGAGTAGATGTACAGATTAGTGTCGTTGATGCAAACGGCAACTTCCGTAACATCGGAACAGCAACCACGGATATAAGCGGAAGCTACAACCTACAATGGACACCAGACATTCCAGGACAATACACAGTCATGGCCACCTTCGCAGGCTCAGGCGCATATTATGCTTCATTCGCTCAAACTTCAATAGGTGTTGATGCTCCACGAGTAACACTATCACCTTCACCAGTACCGGATACAACAAAAGCCGCTGACCTTTACTTGCTACCTGGTATCGCTGGAATCATTGTCGCTATCGCATTAGTCGGTGCAATACTAGCATTGCTAGTAACAAGAAAACGACCCTAAAAAATCAAACAAAAACTATCTTTCCCCTTTTTTAGTCCAAAAAAATTATCGGAGTAAAGACAGAAAAGCATTGGAGTTGATTGGGTTATGGAAAAACTCGAGATAGAGCCATCTTTAGAGAAGACAGCCAAAGTAGAGGTTATGACAATAGATTCTCCTGAAGTACCTTCGATTTCAGAGACTACTTGTTTAAACAAAATCAAGCCGAGAGCAATCATATTTAAATCGAATAACAAAGACTTTGATGTGATTAGAAAATTAATAGAAACGCAATTTTCAAAAGTCGAAATTCTTTACGTTACGACTGGTCCCTTTGCAAGTATTCTTCGGGTTACCAAATCAATACCTTTCGAAATGCAGAAATCTTCTGAACAGCCACATTACACTATTGAATAAGAAAGCTTTTTGTGTTTAAAAAGATGCGAAGAAAAGTTGGGGGCTTGAGTAAGCTCTGGTTAAAATTCAAGAGGCAACACAACTAATCGAAGCAGGCTACGAATTCGTTTGCTCAATGGATAACGTGAAGCTTTTTAGAAAACGAAAGTAATTTTGCGCAAAAGCTGTGGATGTATGCTAAAGAGCTGGGGATGGGAATTGAACCCATATAGAGCAGCTCTGCAGGCTACCGCCTCAGCGATTCGGCCACCCCAGCATCATAAACCTAGGTCGAAGTCTACAATAAAAATATTGTTGGCTCAGTTCATTTTTCTATTATGTCTAATAACGGTTGGCTGCTAGTGTTATTTTTTGAAGGCTAAACCCGTGAATAAGGCTATGGGTTTGTCTTCTTTGCGAACCGTCACCTGGTAAAGCCCTGTGGTTTTGCCGTCGGAAATCCGCGTTGCCTCAGCAGTTAAGATGTCGCCCTCTGCAGAGGGTCTAAGGAAATTTATGCTAACCTGAATAGCCACAGCGACGTTGTCGCCAAAGTTAGCGGCTTGCGCAAACGCGTAATCCGCCAATGAAAAGACTACGCCCCCATGTGTGAAGCCCAAAGCGTTCGTATGGGTCTTTTCAACTTTCATCGATACTTTTGAGTAGCCATCTTTCGCTTCCAGAACTTGGATGCCTAAGGTTTCTGCAAAATAGTCGGTGCCTTTCATTTGGTTTTCACCTTTTTTGGTTTTTCTTCACTCATCAGATATTTGTAGAATTTACGGAATAACGCCGTTAATCCCTGTGGGAAGAATATGACGATTATCAGCAGGATTACGCCGATTATTAGATAGATCATTGGAGGTCCAGCATAGCTAACTTTTGGGAAAATTGGACCAAGCGCCGAGCTTAATGATTGGGTTACGGATGGGATTGTTAGGATTTGGGTTACTGAAGTTAAGAAAATTGCTCCAATGATGGGTCCACTTACGCTTCCTAAGCCTCCTATAACCGTCATAATAAGGGGCAAAAACGAGTTTGTGGGCGAAAAAATTGAGTTATCTACAAAACGGATGAAGTAAACGTATAATCCTCCTGACATGCCTGCAAAGAAAGTGCTTATGACGAAAGCCATAAGCTTGTATTTTGCCGTGTTTATCCCTATCATTCTGGCTTCGGATTCATTGCCGAGTATGGCTTTAAAGGCTAACCCGATGCGTGTTTTCATAATCAGATACATGATGCTGATAGATGTGACAGCGAAAACTATGACTAAGATGTAGAAGGGGTATCCTCCGGGCACAAGTTGGGAGGGTGCAAAACCGCTTATTCCGTTTGTTATGGAGTCAAATTGGCTGGATAATGTGAAGGCTATTACTGAGAAGCCGAAAGTCACCATAGCCAGGTACCAAGCCTTGAGCCGTACACAAGCCAACCCAATCAATAGGCCGATTCCAGCAGAAATCAACCCTCCAATCAAAATGACGCTAACTTGGATCGCCACAGATAAAGCTCCCATAGGAACTGCGTAGCCACCCCATATCTGGATGAGAGCGTTTGCGATTCTGGTGCCGATTATTGCTGAGGCAAAGCCGCCGATGCCAAGGAAAGCTGCATGTCCCAGTGAGCCTTGGCCAGAGTTTGCCAGAAAATTCCAGCTTGCCGCGTAAATGGAAAAGATAAAGATTAACGTGAAAACAAACAGAAAGAAGGTGTCCGTTACTACGAGTGGGATTACTGCCAAGATTGCAAAGCAGGCAATTAAAAGTAAAAAGCCCTTAGAATGTAATAACGCTAAGATTTTCTGCTGAAGTTGCATGCTATTCTCCCTTCTCTCCAAATAAACCGTTGGGACGGATGATTAGTACGATTATGAGTAGGGCAAATGCAACGGCGCTTGACCATGTTCCACCCAGAAACAGTGTCGCCAACTGCTCGGTAATGCCGTAAAGTAATCCGCCGATTATGGCGCCTCGTATGCTTCCTAAACCACCCAAAATGATTATGGCAAAGGCAATGATAGTTGGCATTGCGCCGACTTGTGAATCAAAAGAGAAAATTATTCCATATAAGCCACCAGCCACAGCGGCTAAGGCGGAGCCTAACGCGAACGTTATCATGTAAATCCGTTCCACGTTAATGCCCATCAGCATTGCGGTTCGATTTATTTGACTAGTAGCTCGCATAGCTAAGCCAATCTTTGTTTTCCACAACAGTAAACCAAAACCCACCAGAACAGCAACTACTACGCCGACAGCGACAATGCGGTCATAGGTTATAGCGATGCTTGGCAATTGTAAACTCATGCCATAAAAAGGACTTTTAATTTGTTGAGCTTGGTCGCCCCAAATTAGCAAAGCAGCGTTTTCAAAGATGTAAATCAAGCCCAGACTTATGAAAATCTCGTTAAGTTTATCGGTTCCTAAAACTCTGCGAAATGTGAACCGCTCAATCACTACACCTAAAACTGCCACTATAACCATTGAGACCAGAATTGCAGCGTAAGCGTTTAAACCAGCGGAGACAGAGATGGTCCAAGTTAAGTATGCGCCTATCATGAGAAATTGTCCATGAGCGAAGTTGACCATTTTCATAACGCCGAAAATAACGTTTAATCCTGTGGCTAGCAGCATATAGATGCATCCGATTGCGACGCCCCAGATTAAAGTTAAAGCAAGTGTTCCAGCAGTTATGTCCATAATGCAGTTTTTCCCTCAATCAGTGGTCTGTAAACTCTTGTTTTATTCATTGCTTAACTATTTAAAATGTGTTTATTTTAAGAAAAATAAAGAAAGAAAAATTGGTAAGAAGCTAATTTGTTTAGCTTCCAGGTTCATAGCCTGTTGGCAGTCTAAAGTCTGCTTGTTTGAAGTTGTTGATGCCTGGCATAGATGCTGGCCAAACTATCTGAGATTCCAGCGTGTTAGTTTGGTTGTTCCATTTTAGTTGTTCCATAAAGGTTACTGGGCCAATTTCGTGGTAGTTGACGCCTTGGCTGAACTTTATTTTGCCTGATTGAGTCAAGATGAGCATTTGGTTTAGGTCAATGTTTTCAATCGCGGTTCGAACAGAAGCTTTGTCAATTGTTCCTGCGCTTTGAATTGCGTTCTTTGCTATGTAGAATGCGTCATAGGTGTCTGCTCCCATCATTCCCGGCGCTACACCGTAGGCTTGGTTGAATTTTTGGGAGTAGGTTTGTACTGCTGTGGAGTAGGATGGTACTTGGAAGGGATCCAGCTTTGACTCCATAAGTTGTCCATCACCGGTAGCTCCTAACAAATTGTAGAAGACTGGGTCTTGGTTGTTTTCTACTGCAATGTAAACTGTCTTTAATCCTACGTCGTTCCATCCTTGCGTTATCACTAATGGAGTTTTATCAGGGTTGTCAGCGACAAACACAGCATCTGGATTAGCCTGTTTAATGACTGTTAAGTCAGTTTGGAAGGTGCTTGAGCTGGTTGGGTGTTTTCTGTCTGCAACGATGTTGATTGGTAGGCTTTCGTTTTGGATCCAGTATTTGGCTGCTTGTTCAACTGCGTTTCCAAAGGAATCATCACGGTAATATAGTGCAAGGTTGAAGTCGCGGTTTGGCGCTACCATTGGCTTCATTTGGGTTGCTAAAAAGTCAACTACTGTTTTTGCATAGTCATAGGTTGTTGTGCAATAGTGAAACATGTAACTCATTCCATCACTGTCGGAGATGCTGTAGGTTCCTGTTGGTCCTGCGCCGCCAAAGTCGCCTTGTGGTCCTCTTCGGGTGACAAGTTGATTTGAGGCTCCAGTGATTATGAAGGGAACTTTGTTATCGATTGCTACTACTTCGTCTGCGAGAGTTGCTGCGCTTCCGTATCCTCCGATGAGCATGTCTACCTTTTCGGATTGCACGGCTCGTGTTACCGCTGTCACTGCGGCGGTTGGGTCAGCGTCTGTTCCTGTATCTACAGTTACTAAAGTTATGTTTACCTTGGTGTTCCAACCTGAAATTTGGATACCGCCTGCATCGTTGATTTCTTTAACTGCCATCAATGCTGCATTATGCATGTCCTGTCCAATTGAGGTTGACATCGGCGCAACTAAGCCTATCACTATGTTTCTTGCATCTGCAGATGCTGGTTTGGATGATAATTCTATAGCTGCAACTGTTGCAACAGCAATAATCACAACAATTAATACTGCGAGTAATTTCTTTTGCAAATTAATTTCCTCTTGTATTTTCTTTGCTATATCAAAGCAAACTGTTAATAAAAGTAACTCATAAAACGCTTTCTCTACCTAACTGAAACGCTTTTAGATTCAAATTTATGTATTTTTCTTTAAGTTTGCCCGCTATAGCTTGCTGGAACGACTCGACTTTAACTGGAATATCTGGAAGCGCCGATAAAGCTCCCAGAAGAATCGTGTTGACAACCAGCATATTGCCTAATTTTTCCGCTATGCCGACGCCATCCACTTCATGAACCAAAGCCTTTGCTCTCAAAAGCGACATCAAGTCTTCGGTTTTTTCGGGTTTAGCGCCTGCAACCATGCAGTTAGGCGGAATGTACTTCATGTTCACGATTATATCGCCATTTTTCTTAAGCATTGGAAGGGCCCTTGCGGTTTCCAAAATCTCAAAACCCACAATCGCGTCAGCTTTTCCAGTTTCAATTAGGGGTGAATCAACTTTGTTGCCAATTCGTGCATAAGCAACTATTGAACCTCCCCGCTGCGCCATTCCATGAATCTCGGCCTTCGCAACATCAAAGCCGTCCACCATTGCTGCTTCGCAAAAAATGTCGCTTAGAACTACCACTCCTTGCCCGCCCACGCCGCTAAAGACTATGTCTAGGTTCACTTTTCTTTCCTCCCGATTGCTTCGAAGGGGCAGACTGTTTCGCAGACTCCGCAGCCATAGCAGAGTGATGAGTCTATTTCGGCATGTTCCGTTTTTAGGCTGATGGCTGGGCAACCGAAAGCTTTGACGCATACTCCGCAAGAATTGCATTCATCTTTGACTTTTCGGGGCTTGCCGCGTTCGATTAAGAGTGGGCAGGGTCTTTGGGAGATGATTACTGATGGACCTTGATAATCTAATGTTTCTCTGATTTTGGCGGTTGCAGCTTTGATGTCGTAGGGATCGATTACATCTATTTTTTCGATGCCTACTGCTTTTGCGATGTCTTGAATTTTTATTATTTTAGCCTCTGTTCCCATGGCGGTTTTTCCTGAACCTGGCGTCGGTTGATGCCCCGTCATAGCAACTACGCTGTTATCCATTATGATTACGCAAACGTTAGCTCTATTGTACACAATGTTAAGTAATCCCGGCATACCTGCGTGGAAAAAGGTTGAATCACCAATGACTGCAAACACTTTTTCTTTTACTCCCGCATGAATCATTCCTGCAGCCTGGGAAATTCCGCCGCCCATGCAAAGACAAGATTGAACCGCATTCACAGGAGGCAAAACACCCAGCGTATAACAGCCGATGTCGCCTGTTACAATTTTATCGTCGTTTTTGCCCGTTAGGCTCAGGGCGCTTTCTGGACAAGCAGGGATACATTTCGGGTCGCCACCGCATGTGTCGCAGACGATTGCTTTGTGACTGGTGGGGTGGAGTGTTATGGCGCCGAATTTGCAAGCATCAATGCACCAATCGCAACCCTTGCATTTGGATTCATCGAAGACTATTGCCCCAGTTTTCTTTGATCGCGTAATTGCTTTTTCGGGGCAGGCAAGGATGCATGGTACGTTGATGCAGCCTTTGCAGGTTACTGCAGTGTTAAAAGTTTGGCCAATCCTTATCGAGCGTATGCGTGATTTGAGTGGGTTGAAGACTTTTTCTTTCTCAAATGAGCAAGCATACTCGCATATGTCGCAGCCAACACATTTTTCATTGTCACAGTCAACGTGCTGGTTAACACTGTTTAGGGCATAGTAGAACGCTCTGTGGGGACATCCGGGGCAGAGAGCTGGCGGTCTTGGCGGTAAATCTACGAGTTCCGGTTTTTCAGCTTGAACCGTCAATCCCAGTTTAGCAAACGCCTGCCGAACATTGTCAGGTGTGAATTCGCCGATTTCTTCCAAACCCAACTGGCTCTTTCCAGTAACCTCAAGGCTTAATCGCTGAAGGTTCTCCTCTAAGTAAGGCCTTAATTCCTCAATAACTATGAGCTTCTTAACTTTGGAAGCAAACTTCTTTACCATTTCCGCGGGGAAAGGATGAACAAACCCCAACTTTAACCAAGAAAACTTTTCGGAATCCAAAACCGAGCGGGCATAATAGTATCCAACGCCGCTTCCCACAATACCGATCTCACAGCCGTTATCCTCAACAACATTAAAATTTGAATCGTTAGCAAGACGTTTTGCCTCAGCCAACTTTCCCTCCAAAATACGATGTTGCCTAATAGCATTAGAAGGGACCATGACCCATTTGGAGCCATTCTTGTCAAACTCAGCTCGGCGGCTAATTTTCTGAAAGCTGCCTAATTTTACTCTTGCTTTTCCATGTGCCACCCTTGTTGTTAGTCGCAAAATAACTGGCAGTTGAAGTTTTTCGCTGATTTCAAAAGCTTCCCTTGCCATATCGAGTGCTTCCTGAGGGTTGCCAGCATCCAACAAAGGCAACTTTGAGTGAACAGCGAAGAACCGGGTGTCCTGTTCGTTTTGGCTACTGTGCAACGCTGGGTCGTCACAGACAGCAATTACCATGCCTCCTTCTACACCAGTGTACGCCAAAGTCATAGCAGCGTCTGCCGCAACGTTCAAGCCAACATGCTTCATAGAAACAATCGAGCGCACCCCAGTCATAGAAGCGCCAGCAGCAACTTCGGCGGCTACAATTTCGTTTATGCTCCATTCAGCGTAAATGCCCATTTCTTTGGCAACTTCAGCTATACTTTCCAAAATTTCGGTGGCAGGCGTCCCAGGATAAGACGTTGCAACTTTAACAGTGGCTTCCACTGCCCCACGTGCAACCGCCTCGTCACCGTTAAGCAAGGCAAAACTGCCCGGCTTACCTGATGCAATCTTGGAAGTCATAAGTTTGTCCTTTACATTTTGCCCTTGCGCAAATCCAATACCCTTTTTGCTTTACCTTCAGTTCTTGGAAGTTCGCCTGGCTTCACAATTTGGACATCAGCAGATATACCTGTCACAATGTGAATTCTCTTTTGAATTTCACTTATTAAGGCGGCCTTATCGAGCTGCGGATTTTTGTTGGCTTGCTCACACAACTCAACCTTAACCACGAAAGTATCTAATGCTCCTGGTCTATCGAGAACGATGAGGTACTGAGTTGCTAATTCAGAAAAACACATTACGGCATACTCAATTTGAGATGGAAACACGTTTACTCCACGGATAATCAACATGTCATCCGATCTTCCAGTAATTCTTTCCATTCTTGCATGAGTCCTTCCACATGCACATTTCTCAGTGTTGATTGCAGAGATATCTCTTGTTCGATAACGTAACATCGGTAAACCTGTTTTAGAGAGAGCAGTGAAGACTAGTTCGCCTTCTTCTCCAGCAGGCAACACTTCACTTGTGTCAGGGTCGATTGTTTCCACAATAAAATGGTCTTCCCACACATGCAATCCTTTGTGCTCGGGGCATTCGATTGAGACACCAGGACCACATAGCTCAGTTAACCCGTAAACGTCGAAGGCTTCTATTCCCATTTCTTTTTCGATTCGCTCTCGTATTTTATGTGACCATGGTTCAGCGCCGAACATGCCGAGTCTAAGTTTAAGGTCCTTTTGTGGAACTACGCCTTCTTGAGCCATTGTTTCAGCAAGATAAACTGCGAAACTTGGTGTGCAAGCTAAAATCGTGACATCCAAGTCTTTCATAAGTTTGATTTGGCGTTGCGTCATTCCGCCGCTAGCTGGAACGATTTTTGCTCCGAGTTTTTGGGCGCCGTAATGGAAGCCTAAGCCGCCTGTAAATAATCCGTAACCGTAGGCGATGTGGATAACGTCTTGGCGTCTTCCTCCTGTTGTGTAGATGGAGCGGGCCATGAGTTCTTGCCACATGTCCATGTCGCTTTTGGTGTAGGCTCCGATAATTGGGTTTCCAGTGGTTCCGCTGGAAGCATGAATCTCCACAATTTCATCTGATTTAGCGGCTACCATGCCGAATGGATAATTATCCTTCAAATCGCTTTTTATGGTAAAAGGAATTTTTTGTAAGTCGTCAAGGGACTGTATGTCTTGGGGTTTGAGGTTGACACTATCAAATTTTTTGCGGTAAAAGCTGCTGTGTTCGTAGCAGTGTTTGACTTGTTCTTTGAGCTTTTGGAGCTGAAGTTTTTTAATTTCCTGTGAAGGCATTGTTTCTATTTTTTCGTTCCAGTATTTGCCATCCGCCAAGTTTCTTGTCCCCTTTGGTTAAAGGCCTAGATACACTTCTTTTATGTGACTATTAGATAAAAGTTCCCTACTCTTTCCTTCCAAGATTATCTTCCCTTCCTCAAGAACGTAGCCTCGGTCTGCGACGTTCAGGCTGTGGTGGATATTCTGTTCTACTAAAAGCACGGTTACGCCTTCTTCATTGATAGTGCGAACAGTATCGAGAACTTTCTCAACAATAATAGGCGCTAAACCCAAAGAAGGTTCATCCAAGATTAGCAATTGTGGATTAGACATTAGGCTTCGGCAGATCACAAGCATCTGCTGCTCGCCACCGCTGAGAGTTTGAGCTAACACCTTGTCTTTCTTCTTCAGAACGGGAAAAATATCAAAAACTTTCTCTTTAGTTTCCTTAATTTTCGCCTTGTCTTTTATGCTGAAAGCGCCAAGTTGAAGGTTTTCTTCTACAGTCATGCGTGGAAAGATTTCTCTGCCCTCAGGAATCATGGTTAATCCTTTTTTGACTATCTCGTAAGTAGGTAGTTTCTCGATGTTTTCGCCGTTAAACTTGATTGAACCAGTTTTTGGATGCAGAAACCCCATGATGGTTTTTACAAGCGTGGTTTTTCCTGCGCCGTTGGGTCCAATGATACTGACGATTTCGCCCTTTTCAACCTTGAAGTTAACGTCGCGAAGTATTTGCACCATGCCATATGCTGCAGATAAGTTCTCGATTTCCAGCATTACTCTTCCTCACCAAAGTTGAACCGTTTACCCAAGTAAACCTTCACCACGTTCTCGTTGCAAACCACTGTTTTTGGGTCTCCTTCACAGATTTTTTCGCCATGATTCAAAACAATAACGTGACTACATAATCCCATAATTACCCGCATGACGTGCTCAACGATTAGCACGGTTACTCCTTGCTTGTTGATTTGTTTGATTATTTCTATAGCTTCGTCTGATTCTTTGGGCGTAAGACCAGTAAGCAACTCATCAAGCAAAAGCATTTTAGGATTCGTAGCCAGTGCTTTTGCAAGCTGAATACGTCGCAATTCGACAACGTTTAATTTTTTTGCAGGTAAATCAAACTTTTCTTTACCCAAACCAACAAAACCCAAAAGCTCCTGCGCCCTAGGTAACGCCTCAGTTTTGCCAGTGTATTTTTTTTCGTTGAACAGTACACTTGTTAATACGTTTTCCGTGGCTGTCATTTCGGGGAAAGACTGGACGGTTTGGGCGGTTTTGGTGATTCCTTTGGCGCAGATTTTGTAGGGCGGAAGTTTTGCAATGTTTTCTTCATTGAAGAGGATTTGTCCAGAATCGGGCTTGTACACGCCACTGATGAGGTTTAACAGCGTGGATTTGCCTGAGCCGTTGGGACCAACAAGCCCAGCTATCTCACCGTCAGCTATTGAGAAGTCAACGTTTTTTAATGCTTGAAGTCCTCCAAACCGTTTGGAAACCTCGATGCACTTTAGCAAACTTGCGCTCTCCGAATAGCAAGCAATTATTCAAGTGCAAATATAAAGGTTGGTGGAAATGACATTTTCCTGAAATTTTGGTTAAAGTTAAATATTAACGGAAACTATTGGACTGTTGGTGTAATTGTTTGCCTATAACGCAAGTAAGCGTGTTTCTTGATAATCATCCAGGTTCTCTTTTTGAAACCATGTCACAGCTGGACAAGAACAAAATCAAAGTCTTCGCCTTATCCATCGCAGACGCCGGCGAGTTTGGCTTGGTTAGGCTGATAACTGAAGACCCAGAGAAAGCCAAACGACTCTTGGAGGATGCAGAGTTTAACCTTGCAAAATCAAAAAAGAATACCGAAGTCACAGCTATTTTCATATCTGAGCAAAATTCGATTTCGAATATAACCAAGATTTTGGGCGACGGCGGCATAAACATTGAGTATGCTTATTCTTCAGCTGTGCACGTTGAAGGGAAGGTTGCCTTGATTCTGCGTCCTAGTAATGTTGAACAGGCAGAGCAAATGTTAGCCGCAAATGGCGTTGCTGTTCTCTCGCTTGCGGAAATCAAAAAATACTTCCAATAACTACCTTTTTGTAAAATATTTCTGTTCATACCCTATAAATCGATAACGACAATTTTTTCACTTAGAATGGGCATTATATTCACAGAATAATGATTCTGGGACAATAAGCTTTAATTTGTGGCGTTGCACGACCCTAAGCAGAGGTAAAATTAATGGTTACCACAAACCTTGACAAAATTTTCAATCCTCAAAGCGTAGCCATCATCGGAGCCAGTGACGTTGAAGGCTCAGTTGGATATGCTATAGTAAAAAATTTTACTCAGATGGGCTACACCGGCAAAGTTTATTTTGTTAACTTTCGAAAACCAGAGATTTTAGGTGTAAAAACTTACCCTACAGTTGACCAGATTCCTGAACCTGTTGACTTAGTCATTATTGCTACCCCCGCCAAAACCGTCCCAGACGTTATGGAGGAATGTGGCAAAGCACAGGTGAAAGGCGCAATAATTGTTTCTGCAGGCTTCAAAGAGACAGGCCCAGCGGGCAAAGCTTTAGAAGAAAAAATTCTTGAAGCATCCAAAAAATACGGAATCAGAATTATTGGTCCAAACTGCATTGGCATTATCCGACCCCGAAATAACCTTAACGCAACCTTCCTTGACAAGATGCCTAAAGCCGGCAACGTGGCTTTCCTATCCCAAAGCGGCGCTTTAGGCTCCGCAATCCTTGACTGGGCACTCCACGAAAACATAGGCTTTAGCAACTTCGTCTCAGTCGGATCCATGCTTGACGTGGACTTTGGCGATTTAATCGATTATTTTGGCTCTGACCCAAAAACAAAAAGCATCCTCATGTACGTTGAAGGCATAACAGAAGCTCGCAAATTCATGAGCGCCGCAAGACACTTCGCAAGAACCAAACCAATCATAGTTGTTAAGTCAGGCAAATTCTCCGAAAGCGCAAAAGCTGCTGCTTCTCACACAGGTTCCCTTTCAGGGGAAGACAGCATTTACGATGCAGCATTCAAACGCGCCGGCATTGTACGAGTTAGCGAAATAGCTGACCTGTTTAATTCCGCTGAAGTTTTAGGCACACAACCGTTACCTAAAGGTCCAAGACTTGCCATAATAACTAACGCAGGCGGACCTGGCGTAATGGCCACCGACTCACTTATTGGACAAGGCGGCAAACTTGCAAAACTAAGCCAAAAAACACTAGATTCTCTCAACGCTGTCTTACCTCCATTCTGGAGCCACGGCAACCCCATCGACGTTTTGGGAGACGCCAAATCTGAACGTTACAAAGCAGCCGTTGAAGCATGCCTAAACGACGAAAACATCGATGGCATCATGATTATTTTCACTCAACAAGCCGTTTCAGAATCAGTTGAAATAGCGAAGAACATCGTTGAATTGGTACGCAGCAAAACCTACCAAAACAAAACAATCCTTACCTCATTTATGGGATTTGGCGCAGTCCAAGAAGCCAACAACATTCTAAACGCAAACAACATCCCCACTTACACAACACCCGAACAAGCCATTCGAACCTACATGTACATGTACAATTACAACCGCAACATAGACCTCCTCTACGAAACCCCCGAAGAACTCCCAGTAGATGCAGCACCACCAAAACGCCCCATCATGGCAATTCTAAGAAACGCAGCATTTGAAGACCGCGAAATCTTAACCGAAGACGAAGCAAAAAAAATACTCAAATACTACAATTTCCCAGTCGTCAAAACCGAAGTCGCCAACACCGTTGACGAAGCAATAGCCTACTCTCAGGAAATGGGGTTCCCAGTTGTCCTAAAGATATTGTCCCCCCAAATTATCCATAAGAGCGACGCAGGCGGAGTAATCTTAAACGTTAATTCACCAACCGAAGTCCGAGAAGCCTTCGATCTTCTAATTCAAAGAGCAAACGCATACAACCCCAGCGCACAAATAATCGGCGTAACCGTTCAACCCATGATTGAAAAGAAAGGTCACGAACTAATCATCGGAGGAAAAACCGACCCCGTCTTCGGTCCAGTAATTCTCTTCGGCATGGGAGGAGTCGGCGTGGAACTCTTCAAAGATTACTCAATTGGACTTCCCCCACTAAACACAACCCTCATCCACCGCATGATGGACGAAACCAAAGTCTACCGCTTACTCAAAGGATGGCGCAACGCACCCGCCGTGAACCTCAAAAAACTCGACGAAACCGTGCTCATGTTCTCTCAGCTGCTAGTTGATTTCCCACAGATAAAAGAAATTGACATAAACCCATTACTAATTAACGAAAAAGACGCTACCGTCCTTGATGCCCGTATAGTCGTTGATAAGGATAAAGTCTGCAGGAAATTTGAGCCCCACGAACACATGGTTATCAGCCCGTACCCCAAAAAATACGAGGTTCTGTGGTTACTCAAGAACGGTCAAGAAGTTCTCTTGCGCCCCATAAAGCCTGAAGATGAACCCATGTGGCTTGAGATGTTCCAGAGCTTCTCAGAAGAAGCAATTCGCTACCGTTTCTTCCAAATGCTGAAAGATACACCGCATGAAGTTCGCGTTCGCTACTGCAACATTGACTACGACCGAGAAATCGCTATCGTCGCAGAAATGGTGGATAACGGTAAAAGAAAAATCCTCGGTGTTACCCGACTCAGTCTTGAATCCGACGAAAAGAGTAGCGAAATGGCCTTCATTGTAAGCGACTATTGGCAGGGCTTAGGCTTAGGCACCAAAATGGTTGATTACGTGCTTGACATCGCCAAAGAGAAAGGCATGGAAAAGGTTCATGCAATCATTCTGCAAGACAACTACCGCGCATTGAGCTTAACAAAGAAGATGGGCTTCAAAATCGAGTACCTAACAGACGGTACCGTCAAAGCAACACTTGACCTAAAAGATGAAGACATAGACTTTCGCTGTGCACAACTAAAACTGCCCGAGCCACCCCAAACAAAACCAGAAAAGAAACCGGAAGTAAAGGTTTCTGAAAGCAAAAAAGCAATCCGCGAGCCGCCAGAAGCGGCACCCGCTTAATTTCTTTCTTTTGTTTTCTGGATAGTTTTAAATTTTCAAGCAGCCACCTATTAGGTGGTGGAAGTATAAGAAAACTCATCTGCATACTCTTGCTCATCGTTATTTTGGTATGCAGCATGCTCCTTGTTACCGATGTGAAGGCTACCACCAATGTCAGTGGACTAATCTCTTCGGATACAACTTGGACGCAGGCTAACAGCCCCTACTTACTAACCGGAACCTTAACAGTGAACAGTGGCGTCACCCTAACCATTCAGCCAGGCGTAACCGTGGACCTTGCTTCATATTCCTTTCTGGTCGGAGGCACATTAAACGCTACAGGCACGAGCGACAACAACATAAACTTTCAAACTTCATATTCTTACAGTTCAATTCGAATCCAGTTCTTATCCACGAGCGCGAATTGGACTGCCACGACAAATTCTGGCTGCATAGTTACCAATTCCCTCTTTAACTCAGTCGGAATAATAGTCACGAACTGTTCACCCAAAATAAGTAACAATTACTTCACCAACAACAGATTTACTCCAATTTCAGTAAATGGTGGCTCAGTTTTGATTCTAAGCAACGCATTCGATTGCCAAGCAACAGCCATCACCATCAGCGGTGTATCTGCTTCGCCAATAATTTCCAGTAACTTCATCAAATCCAACAGCTATGGAATTTACTCTACAGGTAACAACGCCTACATCTCAGACAACAACATAACCCGTTGCTCGACAGGCGTTTTTGTCACAGGCAACTCAACTATCACAAGAAACCTAATCACCAATAACACCAATGGAATTTACTCTCTAACCAATTTACCATGGATCGCGAATAACATAGTTGCCAATAACGGCATTGGTGTCATGGGTGGCGGAACCATACAAAATAACACTATTGGAAACAACACAATAGGGGTCGGCGTATCTTTTACTCCCAGCAACATAAGCCAAAATAATTTTTTTAACAACACACAATTTAACCTTGGTTTATCGATGTTAAATTCTACCGATGCAATCAATAACTGGTGGGGAACCGCTGATATCTCGGCTATTAATCAGGCAATTTATGACTCTAAAAATTATACGAGCTTAGGCACCGTCAACTTCACGCCATTTTTAGCCGAGCCAAACCTCAACGCACCTTCACTTGAGAGCGTAAATTATGTTCCTGCTCCAACTCCCACACCTTACCCAAGCTTAATTCCAGCTCCAACCGTGACACCGTATCCAACAATTCATTCAACCCCACCGCCATACCTCAACATAACAACGCCAACTCCGACGCTTTCACCAACAGATACCCCAACACCCATACCAACGCCATCCCCTCAACCAACATCAAGCCCAATCCCCAAAAAAATGCCCGGCACACCACTGAATCTGGCCGACGCATCATTTATTGAAGGTATCTCGCAATTTGACATAACCAACATAGCTAAACTCGTGCTCATTGCCTTAGGTATTATGTGGTTAGTCATAATCTTGATTTATATTGACCGCGATTTCGCCAAAAAAGACCACAAAAAAAGTAAGAAATAATATCTATTAGGAGCAAAGACGAAGATGGTTGAAACTTTTTATCTGCACTTAGACTTCACAGGCAAAAATGGTGGATGGTCCATTAATCTGCCTTTCTTGTGCAATAAATGCGGCATCTGCTGTACATTGGATGATTTCTTGACTGCGGGAGAAATCAACGCCAAACCCAAAGAGCACCCCGAGGTGTTTACCAAAATGAAGACCATTAGCGAAGAACTTGGTAAGATGTGGGAAGCCGACGAAGAAAAATACGACCAATACATCCAACGCAACCCCTGTCCCTATTTGGTAGACAATTCCTGCTCTATCTATGAGATTCGGCCTGAAGGATGCCGCCGATTCCCCAACACCAAGTTTGGCATGCTCACACAGAACTGCGAACCTTTGAATCGATTCAAAAAGCAACGCACAGCTTTAAAGAAAGAAAGAGCCGCCAAAGAAACCTACCACTCAGCAGAAGCAAACATTAAGCCGGTAAAATGCGCAGAAAAACAGTTCCAAGCCTGCCTCACAAAACTACGTCAAGCTGGCATAACAGACGACGAATTAGCCCTCTTCAACACCTTCAACGGAAGATAAATTGCCAAATCTAACATTTCAATTGGGCATACCTAAAGCAGCAAACTAAGTGGTCGTTTACCAACCCAGCAGCTTGCATGAAAGCGTAGCATATGGTGGGACCAACAAACTTGAATCCCCTCATTTTAAGTTCGCAGCTCATCGTTCTGGATAGCTCTGTCTCGGATGGTACTTCAGAAAAATCGGTGAAGGCATTCTGAACGGTTTTTCCATCTACGAACTGCCAGATGAACTTGTCGAAGGAGCCGAATTCTTTTTGGATCTTAAGAAGTTGCTGCGCGTTAGTTATGGTTGCCAAGATTTTCGAACGATTCTTAACTACACCAGGCGCTACCATTAAACGCTCAACATCGCGGTCACTGTACTCTGAAATTTTTTTTGGGTCAAAGCCGTCAAACGCCTCCCTGAACATTTCCCGCCGCTCCAGAATCAGCCACCAAGACAATCCCGCCTGAAACGCATCCAAAACCAAAAACTCAAACAACTTCACATCATCGTGGACAGGAACGCCCCATTCTTCATCGTGGTACCTAAGGTAGAGGGGCTTGTCAACGTTCCAACATCTCTTCAGCGGCGCAGTCAAGGTTTATTCTCCCTTAATGTAAAGTTAAAGGCTATTTGAGTTCTTTTCCTATGTTCCAAGCTTTTGCGAATTTTTTGCCCAACCCGTAGTAGCTCTGGTCGTTCATAACAAACAAAATAGGCTGCACTTTAGCAAAATCTACCTCGCCGTCAGTGAGGACCGATTCATCGCAGAAGGTGTTAACAATTTTGCCAATGAATACGTCGTGGCTTGGGAAATCGACAGTTTTTACAAGTTCGCATTCCATGTTGATGCTGCATTGTTCAATCATGGGGGCAGTTTTGAGTTTTCCATAGAACGTTTTGAAAATGTCCGCTTTGTTCTCTGTTTTTCCTGAAACTAATCCGCAGTGGTCGGTTTCTTTAACCATCGCCGTCGAGGGTATGTTGATGCTGAACGTTTTGGATGCTTTTATGCCTGCATTTGTGTAATGGCGTTTGTTCATGCCAAGCGAAACCGACTCAAGATCCATAATGCCAACATGCGCTATGGTGACGTAATTTGGTTTTCCACCAACCAAAGCTCCAATAAGAGATGTCGGCATTGGATAGAGACAGTTTTTTGCACCAAGTTCAATCTTCATATTTAAACCTCAAAAATTTCTTACCTATTGAAAGGTGCTTTTCTTAGTATTTTAAGTAAGCGACGAATAACGCAAATTGCTTATTGTTCTGATATCCAGAGACCTCGCTTACAGGCCTCTCAACTAAAAATACTAAAGAACTAGCGGCTTTTCTCTTGAAACTCTTATATACGCCAATTGATAATTTCTCTGTTGAGTGTCATGGCTGAAGTTTGTTCAACGTGCGGACTACCTAAAGACCTTTGCGTTTGTGGAGAAATAGAGAAAGAGCAACAGCGCATTCGTATACGTCTTGAAACCCGAAAATTCGGCAAAGCAACTACCATCATCGACGGCATGGATGATAAGAACTCGAATTTGTCACTAATTGCTCAGAAACTCAAAACATACTGCGCATGCGGCGGAACCCACAAAAACGGGCAAATCATGCTCCAAGGCGACCACCGCGACCGCGTACGTGAGTTCCTCGTCAAGATGGGCTATCCACAAGAAAACATCGAACTACAATAATCGCGTAGTCCCAAAGCAAGGTGAATGGTTCCTAATGAAAAAGTCAGATGGCATCCGCGATATTCTTAAAAACACCAAACACCGAAAACCCACCCAAATTTATTGTCCACGATGTGCTAGCCCAAAAATAGCCTTATCAAACAGTCTCTCGATGTGGTTAACCCCTAAAGAATACTATTGTCCTGATTGTGGATACCTTGGAATAATCGTCATGGAACTGGACGAAGAAACAAAAGACGAAAAAGAAAAAGAAGAAACTTAGTTTCTGCTTAATTAAAGAAAAGTGCCCTAATCGGGCAATTCAAGGTTTAATTGTTTTTTGAGTGTTTTGTAGCGGTTGCGTACTGTTACTTCGGTTACGCCGGCAGCTTCTGCGATGTCTTTTTGGGTTTTCTTTTCGTTGTTTTGCAGGCATGCGATGTAGAGGGCAGCAGCGGCTAAACCCATGGGGTCTTTTCCTGCCGCAGCGCGCTTTCTTCTTGCTTCGCGGAGAATTTGGATGGCTGCGCCTTGTGTTTTGCCTGAGATGCCTGTTTTTTCAGCTATCTTTGATACGTATGTTAATGGGTCAGCGATTGGCATGTGAACGTCAAGTTCTCGCAATAGGAGTCTGTAGCATCTTGCGACGTCTTTTTTGTCGACTAAGCTGGCTTCTGCGATTTCTCGGAGGGTTCTTGGGGTTCCGCTTCCGCGGCATGCAGCGTACAATGCGGCTGCAGCGATGGCGGCTATGGATCGTCCTCGGACTAAGCCTTTGTCGAGTGCTTTTCGGTAAACGACAGCGGCTTTTTCTTTGATTGGTGGTGGTATGTAGACTTTGTCTGATAAGCGGTCAAGTTCAGCCATCGCTTGGGCAAGGTTGCGGTCGATTGATGAGTGAACCCTGCTTCGAATTTGCCATTTGCGAAGACGCCACATCTGCAACCTAGTTGATAGGGGCAGTTTTCTTCCAAACGCATCTCGGTCCACTTGACTGATGGCTGTTGATAAGCCTTTGTCATGAACGGAATAAGAAGTGGGAACTCCAACTCGGCTTCTGGATGCTTTTTCTTCTTGGGTAAAGGCGCGCCATTCGGGTCCTTTATCCATCATCTGCTCGTAGACGACCAGTCCGCAGTCGCCACATACGGTTTCTCCTGTATCGTAATCGTGAACTAAATTCTCGCTACCGCACTCTGGGCACTTGTCTTGCAAGCGCTGTGCTGTTTTGGGTGGTGTTTCTTTTTTGCTCAAACTCTCTACCTCGATTTTGCTATGCGTAGAACCGTCACCAAGGCCATTTGGCTAGAAAATAGTATATTCGGCCCGCGCAAACTATGCAAAGGAACAGACCTAATATTTAAGATTTGTGGTTTATTAAACTTATTGCACATAATGGTTTCGAATTGCACAAAATATCGAAATTCACATATGGAAAATAACATAAAAAAGTGTAAAAAAGACCATAACCGCGTGAGGAAAAACATCACTTTACATCATAAATCTCAATCAATAAATCAAAGAAAACCTAATCAACTTCCACAACCCACCGTCAGAACGCTTATTAACAAAAAAGCCACCCATAAACCTCTAACAATAAATAAAACAGTGCTAATTGAAACCGTGCAGCCCGGTGGTGTAGTGGTCAAGCATAGAGGGCTTTGGACCCTTTGACGAGAGTTCGAATCTCTCCCGGGCTACCATCCTCTAAAATTCATTTTAACATTACTGCATCCTTGATATTCTTGAAATGCAAATCCCCTGTCAAGACCTTAGCGTTTAATCTTCTAGCCGCAGCCAAAACGTATGCGTCTGCAAGTCCAAAATCTTTCAAGGTTTTTCTCATTTCACAATGAATAAGGCCCGTTTGCAATGACAGTTCCTTATCGATGTTAACAATTTGTGAGTTGCTAGAAAGGATGCTATATGCTTCATTAACATCCCTTTTTTCTCGGGCGACCTTGCTAATTACCTCGGCAACTGTTATAGCACATGTGTAAACTTCTTCGCCACTTTCATCTAAAATTTTGGTAAGCTTGGCACCGTTTTCACTGCCTATTAGATACTCGACCCAAGCCCAAGCGTCAACCACGTAGCTACTCAAGGGAGGATTTCAACTCGTCTTCAACACTGAAGGGTGCCATGCCTTTCAAAGCGCCAAAGCCATCTTTTCGGCATTTCTTAACTGTTATTTCCACATACATGTTTTCTTTTATCTGTTGAGTTTCCACAAGTTCCTTGGGCAAGGTAACAACGATAGAACCACCGACTTTTCTGGTTTTAGCTAAACACTGATGCATATAAATCACTTATTACATTTAATTATACTGTTGTTATACTTAAAAGATTTTCTGGCAACCGCGTATCGGTTAAATATAGAGAATTTGGAGCCCATTGAGAGTTCGAATCTTCCTGAGCTTCATTAAACCCTATTAAGTCACCTTTTAACCTCTCGAACACAAAAAGAACGAACAAGTTTTGAAGCGACAAGACATAAAAGCAACTTAGAGGCCAGTCTAGAAACATGAAGAAGATAGACCAACCCAAAGGCGAATCTCCATCTCAACTGATAGACGCAAGAATCCAGCAACTAGGTGACTGGCGTGGAGAGATGCTTTCCCGCATCCGCACTTTGATCAAGCAAGCCGATCCTGAAGTCGTTGAGGAAGTGAAGTGGATAAAGCCAACTAATCCGTTAGGGGTTGCTGTTTGGTCTCACAACGGGTTGATCTGCACCGGTGAAGTCTACAAAAATTCAGTTAAGATGACATTTCCCGGTGGCGCCTCGTTGAAAGCTCCATCGAGCCTCTTTAATTCTTGTCTTGAGGGTAGCGCTAGGCGGGCCATCGACTTCCACGAGGGTGACAAGGTTGACGAGGAGGCCCTGAATACACTCATTCGTGCCGCCGTGGCGTATAACACCTCCTCTAAATAAGCTCGATAAAAAGAAAAGGCGTAAGAAAAAATTTCCTGCTCATTTAGGATTGTTGTCTTAGCCCAACCACGTTTTCGTCAACGTCCTTTACTTGAGCTATCAACAAACCCCCACCTACTTCCTTAACATCTTGTACCACTTCAGCACCGACTTTAACCATTGCTTGAAGACTGCTTTTGATATCCTTTACATCAGTGTAAGCAATAGGTCCCACCTTAGAGTTAGGGTCTAAGCCCACTTCCAGATTGCCAATCCTATAACCTACATAGTAAGGGCTTGCGACATAAGGTTCAACGTCTAAAAACTTGCCATAAAATGCTTTAGCTTTTTCTATATCTTTAACCGGATAGACAATCAGTTTAATGTTTTGTGACATAATATATCTCCACTAAAATTAATGACTAATAACTGTAAAATCAATTTGCTTGATAAAGTTATTGTTAATGAGATAAACCATTTCGGCACCTAACCTGGAAATAGTTGACATTTAGAAGAAGAAAAACGGCCCTGTCATCCTAATTTGTCCACAAATCTTCCCAAAACAAAACTGAAAGTTAGAAGTAGTCGTCTAGGAGATTTGCTAGACGACTACTACCAGCTACAGAAATTAAATTAGAAGCAGCTCGTTTACTGTTAGAAGAAGAAGTGCAAATTTTTCAACCTTCTTCTTCTTTTAAGATATTCACATTTTCTCAAATTTCGAGGATGTCACGCAGCTATGCTTCTTTTTTTCAAATTTTTCCTGCAAAATAGTTGGAAATAAGCAGAAGGTAGAAAAACAATCTCCCGCATACTTCTTAGTCTTAGGTGTTCAAGTTGGCGTTGGATTGTTTTCTGCCCGACAAAACGATTCTGATAGATGCATCAGGATGGAGCGACCTCTTACTAGGCGTTGTAGTAGGTGCAATAAAACCCCCCCACCCCATGCTTATGGAACGACGAATTCCCACCGCCTCATTTCAGCCTCCTAACTTTAAAAACAAAAAATACCTAGAAGACTCTATAAAAATCGCCAACGAAATCATCACCGTAATGCAGCCGGACGCTGAAACCTGCTTCAAAGTTTGCTCAGAATACGCCCTATCCAGCGTAGCTTTGTACTTAGAAAGTCAAGGGTTCAAAGTTACAAGAGTCGAATCCACCGGCGAGCTAAAAACGTTGGTTGAACAAGCCTACATAAGATGGTGTGTAGAAAAAGGAGTGCCTGAAGAGATCCTGAAGAATAAGAGGCGCTTTTGGGTATTTCTGGAGTGGGTTGCCGAAAACCCCCATCTAAGAGAGGGTCTTGTGAAGACTGGGTGGGCGAGCTGGGAACAAAAGTGGCGAGAAGAAATATTCAAAAACCCCAAAATAGCTCGACCAAAATAATTTGGTTCAGAAACTTTTCGTGACAGTCATGGCTAAAATAAAGAAAATAATTGGGCACAATCAAACCTCCAAACAATTAACCCTTAACCATCTGCCTAATACAACAAAGAATGAATCCACCGAAACCACAGCGCAAATTCAAGAGAAAAAAATAGTAATTACTGAAGTTGGTACCGTAACTAAAGAGGATGAGTTAGCCCTCAAAGTCAGCTTCAAACTTTTTCCCTCAAAAACTGCCTTCTCAAAAGTGCAGTCGGATTTATCGTTTGATAACCAAATAATCAGTTCCGTTTCGGTTAGGATTCCTCAGGGTGCTTTGTCGGCAGACGAGTTTGAGTTAACGCCTGTGCTGAATATGAAAGGGATACCTGCAGGAATTCATAACTTAAAAGTAGAAATGTATGAGTTGTGGTCTTCTGGTGAGAGGCTTTCCCAAACCTTCAAGGAAGTGAATGTTGATTATGTTCCACAAACCCGAGAATCCAAGTTCGTTAAAGTTCCAATAGTTAAAAGTATTGCTTGGGCTGATTTGGCAGTGGTCTCTGAATCAGAGAAGAAAGTCTATCAAGAAATTGAAAAAACAATGAAAAAGGAGCAATTAAGCCAACGGGATGACTGGTAGTTTTTGTGTCCCGTCGAAGCTTAAGTGGTTATTTCTTTTTTCCTTTTGGAGGAAGCTGACTTAACATAGCTTTCTTTTTTGCTTCTTTTTCTCGTTCAAGTTTCTTTCTTTGTTCAAGCTGTGTATTTTTATTTTTTCTACTCATAACGCTCATATTTCGACACTACAACAAATAAGAAACAATTCTTACACTAAAACGTTATCTTTTTAAATTAGACCTTTTCATTTGTCAAAAAAAACTGTATCATCAGTTTATTCATTTTTATCGAAATCGTTATGAGATAAGAAGATAATATTTAGTTTAGTTAGCTCGTCTGGAGTTTGAGGATTTTGACGACTAAGACTTTGCTTTGCGGTTGCGTTTACGAAGAGAACGAGTGGATGCTTGTAAGGATAAAGGAATGTGAGAAGCATCATAAGGAACGGCATAAAAAAGTAGAGTATCGTCCAAAAGCAGAATGCAATCGTAATGATACGAGAGGCGAATAAGACAAATTAACCCATCTGTGAGTTTATAGTTTCTATATAAGTTGCTATTATTTTGACTTAACCATTATTATTTTAACTATGATGCTGATATTGTTATATAGTGAGACTGCCACATATATAGTGTGAAACAGATTGTCTAAGCAAGAGAAAATTAAAAGCAAGCATGTAGTTGCAAAAGTAACTCCGGTCAAAGAAATCCCAGAAGGAAGAAAAATCGCCAAAATACCCGAATATGATGTGGTCTTCAAACAAATAGTTGAAAGTCCTGAAAAAATGTTCAAAATTGAAGTCGAAGGCAAAACCGTACGGTCAATGTACGCGCCATTTACATTCAGAGTAAAAAAATTCAACCGCACACCAGACAGAAAATTCAACCTAGCACTCAGGGTACGCAACAAAGAAATTTACATTGTGAAGTTAGAAAAGAAGGACTAAAATTCTATCCTTCAATACTCTTTTATTTTATTGAGAAGAAAATAAACATTATTAGATTTTTTCAATTAAACTGCTTTTAAAATTCGACCTGGTTATTTTGCCTTGGTGGTTGTTTGGGCGATTTGTAGAAGAGCAAAGGCAAAGCAACCAGAGGCAGCGCCAGCATCCATAAGTCCATGTTGTGCCCAAGGAGCCACCTATACCAGTCATTCCAAACATTACCCGCAAAGAAGATCCAACTGAAATAATTCCATAGATAATACAATCCAAGCGCAAGCGATATGACGCCGATTGCTCCGAGTTTGAGGTCTTGCAAGTTTTCTATATGAGTAGATTTCTTGGTGATGTAGCCGGAGTAAATTGCCAATGATAGTAAGCCGAATGCTGTTGTGATAAAGCTTACTAAATGTTCTGGGTGAGAAATTAGGTGTTCTACGCCGTTGACTTGCATTGCTTCAGCCCAAAGATATTCGATTCCTTTGCTTCTAATGATACCTACCCATATGCTTGTGTTAATTAGCCAGAAAACGACAATATAGAGTGTGCCTGTGATAAGTCCCCACTTTACTGGCGCCTTTAGGGATTTGTTGGGATTTAACTTGAAAGCAAATACGAACAGGATGATTGGAAGAACTATTGCTTCCATTACACTTGGAATAACGCCCAGAAACAACGAATTTAACAAGTTAATTAAAGATCGGCCATGTGCAAGCATCTGATCAAAGTTTTGAACAGTGTAGCCTGTGGTTGCGCTAAGACCCAACCAATAAATTCCCTCAAAAACCAAAACAACTCTCAGAACTTTGTAGGTTGTAGGTTTTGAAAGCTTCTTTTGAGAAAAGTAAGCGATTATAGCTGCGAGAGCTATGATGCTGGCTGCAAACCTGAAAACCAAGCCAACAGTTGCAAAGATATCTTCCGTCAAAATCATGGTTCCAAAGGATCCACCCCCAAGGATGTTCCATTCACCAATCCACGACAGCGTAAACATTGCATGCAAAGTGAATAAGAAATATGAAACAATAACTACTAGCAATCCTAATTTTAGCGGTGTGACGAATTTCTGCTCTGCCATAGAATCAACCAAACTTGGTTAAGATTAACTCGTTTAGTTGTGTATATTATATTTGTGGTAACTGTAGGGACGGTTAGTGTTAAATATAAAATTCACTTTAGTATTAATGGAGATACCTTATGTTAAGCGAAAAACGAATGCACAATTTCTTGTTTGCCGTTCAAGGAGTCGGTATCGTATTTGTGGCTATTTTCATAGTGGCTTACTTAGGTGGTTTGCCCACAACCAACGTTCTCCATAATCAACCTGTGTTCAGAATTTCGTTAGCTGTTGTCGGTGTTGTTTTTTTGGTAATTACGTTTGCGACAGTAGTTTTGGCGGTTTTTTCAAGAAAAGAACACTGACTTAAAGAAATTTCTTAATTAACTCAAGGTTTGGCGTTTGCCATTAGTAAATAAATAAACCTTATTGATGAAGGACAGTTTTCCCATATCGCAAACAAGCGCCGAACCTTTAGGAACAGCAAAAATGTCCTGCTCCTTCGAAAGCTCTATCAATTCTTTATCCATGCCTAATCTATAATGCGCCTTAAACGTTATGTCTACTAGATCTAACCCATCAATAATCTTAACTTCAGAAGTACTTCGATAGGTAATTACACATTTCTGGCAAAGCGCCAACGCACCTGCACTTCGCCCAACAATAACTCCATTAAAGTCAACGAATAAACTTCGAATCCCTGATTTTTTTAAGCGTTCAATTAAAACGGTGGGTACACCGCCAGTTAAATAAATAAGATCTGATTCAAAGATTTTTTTCTCAATTTCTGCAAATGAGCACGAGTAATCGACGTTGTTTACTGTGCTTGCTCCTAAACTTCTGAAATAATCGAACATAAGTTTGCTTTTAGAATATGTTTTGTCGAAAGATGCTCTTGCCCAAGAAAACATTAGAAGTTTCGGTGCCTCTCCTGCATCGTGGAAAGCTTGTTGGTTTATTTCCTTCGCATCTCTTTTGTGGGTGTTTTCTCCACCTAAAAGATAGATTTTGGGCATAACAAATTTGACATGCTTGGAAGTTTAAAAGATTACCCTCAAGTTCCCAGCCTATTCAATGGGTTGATTAAAGTGTCATTTATTGACAATGCTTATTAGGTTTAAATTAAAAGTTAGCACGATGCAAGATGGTTCCTGAAGGCTACATTGAGTATAAGCGCCGAGAATTCTGCAAAGATGTCAAATGCCCTGTGCAAATCGAGTTGAACCAGCAAACTGAAGGTTCGCCAGCTTATGAGCAGGCACGTCATAAATGCAGCACTGGATGCCTATTCTCCACATGGCAGTTTCATCACTGGCTCATAGAAAGAGGATATTTGATAGTTCGACTGTCAAATGAAAAGATTTGATACATTTAGTAGTTTACTTGAAACATACATTAATCTCGGGAAACGTGAGAACAAATAAGTCTTGTTTTTTAAATTTTGATTGTGGGTTAGTTTTTTAAGTAAACTGTCTCCATAAGTTGTTATTATGGGCGGAAATTCCACAATCGATAAGCCTCTTGGGAGAAGCTTTGTTTTTTCATTAGTCTTAGCAGTTTTCGGAACCAGCATGTTAGATGTTCTCGCAAGCTTGTTTCTAGTCGACCTATCTAAGACTTTTTTAGGTTCCACAAATTTAGTTTCAATAGCAATTGTTAGTCAAATCGTCACAATTTCAAGCATAGCTGCAATAGTTTCCGGCATATTGAATGGATTTTTGACTGTGAAATTCGATCACAAAAAACTAATGCTATTTGGCGCAGCATGCATAGTAATCGGAGCCATAGGGTGTTTTCTTGCTCCAAGCCTTCTGTTCCTACAAATCTTTTATCCTTTTGACGGAATCGGAACAATAATTGTTAGTGCCATGGCCTTCACGTTAATCGGCGAATCGCTACCTTTAGAGAAAAGGGCTAAATCAATCGGTTTGGTCACTTCAGGAGGAATTTTCTCGTCGGGAATAGGATTTGCGGTGGCAGGATACATTGCAGCCGTTGGCGGTTGGCGATCTTATGTTTTATGGTATATTCTGCCTATTTCTTTGATTGCTTTTGTCTTGGTCTATATTGTAATTCCGTCTTCAAGTCACAAACAACAAGTTCATACTGATAAGCGAGTTTTTCTTAATAGCTTTAAAGAAGTTTTATTGAACAAATCGGCAGCTGCTTGCTTAATTGGCAGCTTGTTAATAACTTCAGCTGGCATATGGTCATTTTTCGCTGCGACCTTTTGGAGAAAGCAGTTCCTAGTTCCAGTACAAACGGTTGGATTAATTACGTTAGTCGTGGTTTTACTTTACGCGGTAGGTAGCATAGTTGGCGGTCGAATAGTTGACAGATCAGGACGAAAGCGCTTAGTAGTATTTTCATGGGCTGCAAGAGGAGTTCTAATTGCAGCAATAGTCTTCATGCCAGATTTTTGGAGTGCATTACTAATGTCTTGTGCCGCTACTTTCATCGGCGGCATCGCCGTGACATCAGCACATAGTTTGAATCTTGAGCAGGCTCCCCAGTCTAGAGGAACCATGATGTCTTTAGGGGGAGTATTTGCTTCGGCTGGAGCTTCATTAGGAGTTTCGGTAGGTGGAGTAGCACTTAGTCAATCTGGTTTTCAGCTCTTAGGCGCTACATTTGGAGTCTTAGGGGTCTTTTCGGCTATAATTATCTATTTCTTGGCAAAAGATCCATTCAAAACATGACTTTACTAAGATACAGTGTTTCCTTTTTTCTCTAATTCCTTGACTTTAGATTTGTCGCCCTCGCGAGGTGGAGTCATCGTTACAACGAGGTCTCTGACAAAGAATCCGTCTGTTCCTGGACCTGAATAATTTGAAGCTGGATGAGTGAAAGTTACAAAAGCATCAAAGCCATTTATTTCCGTCTTATTCCTAAATCCCGAAAGCATCACAGTTGTGTATCCTTTTGTTTTGACATCTCCATACCCCTCGATGAGCAGGGTTGCAGGAGGAAGAATATAGCGAGAGGAAAGCGTTATTGGTATAGTCCAACCTGCGAATAATGTATTGCCGTGTGCATGAATCTGAAGGACATCTTTTTTCACTAAACGGTAATTTTCCTCTGCAGGAAAACCAGCAAATTCGGCCTTTCGGAAAGCTACTCCTTTTGGGTTGTCGCCAATTCCACCAGCTGGCACAAAAGCATAACCAATAGGTGTCTTAAGCCAACAAAAAACTACCAAAGCATCCCCTTGTCCAAAACCAGAATGCTTGTCGATATGCTGCACTTCAAACATTAGGTCTGGCAAATTGAAAACTTCAGGGGGATGAACAACTGCACTACCCCCAGTTGCATACATGATATGAAGGTCTTTGGAAATGTCTTTAATTGGGATTCTTTTTGCTTTAAAGATCTTTTCGACGATTTCTTTTTCTGTTATTTTTTCGTTTTCTTCTATAAACTGAATATTGTCAAAATTTCTATTTCTTTTAATTAAATCTGTTGGTCTGCAACCGTAGGGTCCAATTAGTGATTCAAGTGTGTTATTAGACAAAGGTGTGGCCTTTTTCCAGATTTCGGCCAAGCGATTTTTTGTTTTTGTTACTAAATCTTCATCTTTGCTGAAACCGATTTTTTCATTATTGTTAAATCCTTTGAATTGGTAAAGATTTTTTCCATCAATAACTGTAACTTCGGCATAATTCGTTGGTATATGCCTAACTTCACAAATTTTCGATAATTTTTTCGCTGCTTCAAAGTTATCATTGAGTAAAGGAGCCATGATTCTAAACGAAACATTTCTTTGACTGATCTCACTGAATAAAGGCAAGTTCTTTAGACATACATTAAGTCCTTGAGAAGAGGTCATTATCATTATCTCTTCAGTTGCCGCTAAGAGTGACTCAGAATATTTATTCAGCTCTAACTCAGAATTACTAAAGGGTTTCATCCGGGTTTGAGAACTAGTTGCTTCTTGAGCCATCTTTGTCATGTCATTTGAGTTGCGCCATAACTCTTCAAACATGGCCGAAAAAGATTGAACAATTGTCTGACAGTTCGTCCACAATCCAACATCGTCTTTTTCTTCCAAAGGCTCTTTTGCCAACGGGTTGATAAAGAGAAAAAGTTCCTCGTCATCTCTAACAACCATTCGGGGCGATAAACTGAACCCAAAATCAGGGTTTCTACCCCTAATATTACTTGAATTCTTAGGTATTCTCTCCAAAAGTTTCTGGGTTGTACCCACATTTTGGCTAGTGATTTCGCTAATAAATTTGAAATTAACTTTTTCTTTTAATGGATGGGCAAGTATTTCATCAAAGATACCAAACTGGTCAGCACGTAACAAACCAGCAACACTGGTAATCGTTGAAAGATGGTCCTTGGTTTCTTTTACCATCTGCAAAATTTTGGAGTAAATATATCCCCTTCCCTCTATTACCGTGAACTTTGAATCTGGATCAGTTGCTTCTCCTAGGGCTATCGATTTCCAACTTGATAGAATCTCTCCTTTTTTCTCCTGGATAAGTTGGGCTTCTACCATCTTTGATTTTATGAACAAGTCCACAACTTTGTCAAATGAAATAGCTGAGAATCCAGCGGGATGCTCAAAAGTGGCGCTTACAATCCCTTTGCTCTGAAGGTTTTTGAGGCTTCTATAAAGTTGTTGTCTTTGAATTCTTAATCCCCTTAAGAGGTCTCGTCCTTTCTGGGGCCCTTTTTTGGCAAGGTAAATGTAAACTTGGGAATCTAATCTGGTAAGACCAAGGCCTAACAATGTTTTTAGAACTTGTTCTTGACTCAAGCTTTTACTTCTCCAATTCCCCACGTTACTCTAAAATAGTCAGTAACTTTTTGCGACTAACACTTCTTTATTATTCAAATCTGATTAAAAGCTTTTCAGGCAATGAAAGGTGAAAAAAATGAAAAAGAAAATATCTATAGCAACTATTTTTTCGATATCAATAATCGTGTGCGCAATGGTCGTCGCGGGCAATCTCTCATCAACCGGCGTTCAAGGGGCATTGATACCCGTTTTCGGAAATACCGCAATCGGAACAATAATGGATCAAAACGATGCAAACGCTCAATCAATTTCGTATTTTACATCAACCTCCACTGGTTTAGTAACCGACATATTTGCATACATTGATGGAGCTTCATCAGGGAACGTTATAGCAGCTTTGTACGCTGTTAATGGCGGATCTGCTGGTGCTTTGCTAGCGCAATCTAAATCTGTAAGCTTAGGGACAACGTTTTCGTGGGTTGATTTTCAACTAATCACGCCATTCGTTGCGACTTCAGGTACAACCTACGGACTGGCCATAATGGGTAACGTTCCAGTAAACGTCATGGTAGTTAGTGGTACAGGACAACGCGATCACAATGCAGTTAGTTCTTACGCAAGAGGCTTTGCAAATCCATTCGGAAACATCTGGGGAACTGATGACAGAGGAGCAATGAGTATCTACGTAGTGAGTTCAAACAACAAAATAATCAACTATGGTACAGGCAGCTTAGTGTACCTCAACGTACCTACGCCTTCAAACGCGACCTCGCCTCCTGCAGCCCCCGGAACACCAAGCCACCCAACCGACCTTCAAATACGAAGCTATCACTTCGACAAAGATTCTTCTTTAGGAACTTATGACGCGATGATGGTTTACTTATGGATCCCGCAACGAAACAGTTACAACATAGTAGGCTTCATCACTGATGCCTCAAACATAGAAACTTTTGAAGCAGTTTGGAACAGTACTTTCATATGGTATAAAACTGGAATTCCAGGCGCTGACACACTTAACGTAATTCAAGTAGCTGACAAAGACCTTCAGATTTTTACAAAGAACACCAACGGAATAAAAGATGACACTCTAGTAGTGAACTTAACAAAACCCGTGACAATAAACCTTCCATTTAATCTGTGGAGCAACGCAGCTACAAAGGCATTAGGCAATCTGAGTTTCACTCTCCCAACGATGACCCTAACTTTCCGCGAGTTAAATGCAGGAAGCTACGCCGATCAAGGTGCCAACGCAACTTTGCCCTCTGGGTACTCTCGTCAACCAATAGCAGAAATGCGAACACCGGCCTGGGTAGAAGAGACCGTTCCATCATGGCTGGGCGCAACCTCTCCGCTTGAAGTCTCAGGACACATAGATTGGAAATTCACTGAAACAATCACTCCGCCAGCAACCTAAGCATTGTTAAGTTTCCAAACTCTCTACCCTTTTTTTTGTTCTCATTTAAAACAGCCTGATAGTGGTACTGCTAACGAAAAAGATGAATAAAAAATGAGCCTTACAGAATTAATTGTTGCACTTTCAGAATGTGGGCTCAAACGGCCTTACGCTAAAGTTTTTGTTTTCCTCGCAAAAGAAGGTCCCAATGAAGCACATTTCTTAGCAAAATCCCTCAGAATGCGCGAAACAGAAGTAGCTAACTGTCTAAAGAATCTTGAAAGGCAAGGAATGGTTAGAAGAATAGGTGAAGTTCTTCCCGAACAGTTTTTTGCTGTTCCTTTTGAAAAAGCGCTTGACATACTTACTGAGTCAAATTTGAAAGAAGCTGAAATTGCAGAAAAAAACAAAAACGCTGTTTTAAGATATTGGGATTCTATGTTCAAAGAATAGCTAATAGTTATTTTTTCAGGGAAATAGTGGAAAGAAAATATCGTTAAGTTAATAGATAGGTTATTAAATTCTAAAATCAAAAGCTTCCTCGGAGTAATGAATTATGGATTGGGGAATGAAGAACCGCTTAAGTAGACTCATCCAGAAAGACGGCAAAGCCCTCTTTTTACCAATTGATCACGGATACTTCCAGGGACCAACACATGGCCTGGAACATCCCGAAGAAACAATTAAACCAATCGTCCAATACGCCGACGGCCTAATGTGTACCCGCGGCGTTCTGCGCAACTGTATCGACCCCGCAATCGAAAAACCCATCATCATGCGAGTTTCGGGCGCAGTTTCCGTGGTTGGGGAAGACTTAGCTAACGAAAGCGTAGTCACATCCATAGAAGAAATCCTCAGATTAAACGCCTCAGCAGTTTCCATGTCAGTATTCGTTGGAACCAAATACGAAAACAAAAGCCTAAGCAACCTCTCCAAACTCGTCGACGAATGCGAAGAATACGGCGTACCCGTAATGGCAGTTTGTGCAGTCGGCAAGGAACTTGAAAAACGAGAAGCCCGATATTTAGCCTTAGCCGCCCGTATAACAGCGGAAATTGGTGCACGAGTCGTTAAAACTTACTATTGTAAAGAGAACTTTGAGAAAGTAATTGATGGCTGTCCAGTTCCAATCGTGATTGCAGGAGGACCAAAAACTGAAACGCAACGAGAAGTCTTCGACTTCGTTTACGACGGCATACAGAAAGGAGCAATAGGCGTCAATTTGGGCCGCAACATCTGGCAAACTCAGCATCCAGTGGCTTCCATCAAAGCTATCCGGGCCATAATTCATGAAGGGTACACCGCTCAAGAAGCCGAAGACTTCTACAACCAAATCGTAGCAGGCAAAGCCTAACCTTTCTTTTTTGGTGATCAAGTTGCTTGCCGCCTTTTACTATAACAACCATGACGTCCGCGTTGAACAAATCCCCATTCCAAGCATTGGTGAAGATGAAGCGTTGCTTAAGGTGATGGCTAGCGGTATCTGCGGTAGCGATGTTTTGGAGTGGTACCGTATTCCTAAGGCACCCCGTGTGTTGGGTCATGAAGCTACAGGCATTATTAGTAAAGTTGGCAGCAAAGTTAACAGCATCAAAGTTGGCGACCGGGTGTTTGTTTCTCACCATGTTCCCTGCAACACATGCAGGCACTGCCAACGCGGAAACCACACCGCCTGTCATACACTTCACACAACCAACTATTACCCCGGCGGCTTCGCACAATACGTTCAAATTCCCAAAATCAACGTCCAATTAGGCATCTACAAACTGCCCGACGCCATGAGTTATGAAGAAGGCACATTTATCGAGCCGCTTGCATGTGTCTCACGAGGACAACGCCTCGCCAACCTGCAAAAGGAAGACTCGCTTCTAATCATTGGCAGCGGCATCTCAGGCATCCTCCACGCACAACTTGCCAAATTCAAAGGTATAGAGAACATCGTTGTAGCGGACATCAACCCGTACAGGTTGGAGCTTGCTAAAAAATTCGGCGCAAATCACGCCCTCAACGCCAAAGATAATCTGCCTGAAAAACTCAAAGAAGTAAACGATGGGCACTTAGCCGACCAAGTTGTAGTCTGTACGGGCGCAACTTCTGCGGCAATGTCTGCCATGGACTGCGTCGAAAATGGCGGAACTATCCTGTTCTTCGCTGTTCCCGACCCAACCGTAAAACTGCAAGTGCCTATTAACCAGTTTTGGCGAAACGAAATTTCCATGCGCACGAGCTATGGGGCAGCCCCAAATGACCTGGAGGATTCTTTGAGGTTTTTGGGAACTGGAAAATTGAACGTTAAAGACATGATTACTCATAGGTTTAGCTTGCGTGAAGCTCAAGAGGGGTTCCGTTTGATGGCTGAAGCAGGGCAATCGCTCAAAGTAATTTTAGAGCCAAACAGCGAGTAAAAGAGATAAAAATACATTTCAATATACACTCTGCTATGCCCGACTTATTTGACGTGATTCGCTCGAGGCGAAGCATTAGAAAATTCCTTCCACGCCAAGTTCCCAAAGAGCTTGTCTTGGAGGTTTTGGCGAATGCTGGTTGGGCGCCCTCCGCCCACAACGCTCAACCATATGGATTCATCGTTTTAGAAGATGCCCAGATTAAACAAGAGTTGGCGGATGCGATGGCTCAAGTTTGGGTTGCCGACCTAGCAAAAGACGGCCAAACCATAGACGCTGATAAACTTCAGGAAAGAGTTGAACGGTTTGCAAAAGCCCCAGTCCTTATCTTGGCATGTATAACAGGAATTGAAGGACTGCCAAACTATTCTGATGAGCGACGGCGGTCATGTCTTCATGAATTGGCGGTTCAGAGTTTGGGTGCTGCGATTGAAAACTTGCTTTTGGCAGCGCACGCCAAGGATTTGGGGGCCTGCTGGTATTCGTCGCCATGCTTCTGTAAAGAGACAGTTAGGGAAACATTGGAAATTTCTGATGTGGTGGAGCCGCAGGCATTTGTCGTATTGGGTTATCCTGATGAAACTCCAACTGTGCCCAAGAAAAAATCGCTTTCTGAATTTTGCTTTGTGGATATGTGGGGAAGAGCACTTTAGGATTTTATCATAGTTAGGAGCATTTTGAACCTCGTTTTAGCCACTAGGGCATGCGGGTGGTTTGCTGGCATGATGGTCATTTCACCCTGCTTGAGACTAAACGGTTTGCCTGATATGGTGACTTCCAATACGCCTTCAATCACGTAGACCATCGCATCGAAAGGTGCAGTGTGTTCACTTAAGCCTTGGTTCTCATCAAACGCAAACAACGTCACAGTCCCAGTTTTCTTGTCAATTAGGGTTCGGCTAACCACTGAGCCTTCCTGATAATCAATTAAGCCCAATAGGTTTGATGCTTGAGCTTGTAGTTCCTGCTTTTTGTTTGACATAATAACCACGTTAGTGTTGAGGATTGTGGGAGTTATTTCTTTTGTTTGTCTTTTTCCTTATCCCAACTTTTGAGCATTTCACTAATTATTTTGGGTCTTAGCGTGAAAATTTCTTGGGGCTTATCAACATAAATGTAAACACTGAAAACTTTGGTAACACCAGTTGACCCAGTCAACATGTATTCGGGTTTTCTACGTAAAATGCTTGAATAGGTCTCGAAGACTTCATTAAATAGAGTATTTAATCGCTCTGTTGAGATGCTGTGGTCAAAGCCCATTTCGAAAGTGTAGCAGTAAAGGCTGCCGTTTCTTGTGCTTTCGTAAACATAGTTGGTGATGTCGCGATCCAAAATTTGAAGGTTACTTATTGAAACGACGTTGTTGTCTGAAGTCAAAATTTTTGTGTAATTCATGGTTATTTCTTGGACTAAACCTTCATCCGTGCCAATTTTGACGTACTCACCTACTTTAAAGGGTCTAGCAGCTAAAAGGAAAAGTCCAGCGATGAAGTTACCGATAGTTTTTTGTGAAGCAAAACCTATGGCGGCGCCGGCTACAGCGGAAACTGACAATAGCCATTCAGCTTGGACTCCGCCGACACTGCTTATGGCTAATACGGCAAAGATTAGAATTAGAATTCGGAAAGTTAAGACAAGGTTGTTGCGTGCACTTGGTTCGAGTTTGATGCGTTTGGCAAAACCCGTTAGGTAACGGCTGAGTAATCTTTCCAAGGTAACTGCTACTATGGCAATTACAATGATGTCGAATATTGTGGAAAGTGGAATTTGGACTCCGAAGATGTCAGCCAAGCCAAACCGCTCGTTTACTGCCAACTTGCATTATGTCGTCTATAACTCTTTCGCGAAGAAACCTAGTTAGCGACTATTCTTCTTTTTTGTCTGGAATAAAATCCATCGACATCGAATTAACACAATGCCGCGTATCTTTTTCTGTTAAGTGCTCGCCAGTGAAGACGTGGCCGAGGTGGGCGCCGCAGTTGACGCATTGAATTTCTGTTCGCCTACCATCAGGGTCTGGCAAACGTTTTACAGCTCCTGGGATTTCATCATCAAAGCTTGGCCAACCACAATCTGATTCAAACTTATTTTCTGAACGGTAAAGTTTTGCGCTGCAGCGTTTGCAGACATAAGTACCTTTATCCCAAAAAGCGTAGTATTTGCCTGTGAAGGGCATTTCTGTTCCTTTGCGAACGATCACTTGTTCTTCTTCTGGGGTAAGTTTCTTAAAATTATCTTTGGTTTGAGAAGCAGACAATAAAAACACCATTATAGATTAAGTGTTTGGACAGTAAAAAACTATTCTGCTCTCAACTTCGCATCGTTTGCCTTGTGTCCACGTGGGGGTTGATAGGCAAAATTAAAATATGTTAAGGAAGACAGCGTTTGCGGTTTGCAAATGGTTACATTGCATGGCAAGGGTAAAGCCGCTTTGGTGGCGGCAGTATTTTTGACGCTGTTAGCTTTGGCTGTGGCTGCAACGGTTTTTTCATCTCCGTCGCTGTCCTAGCCAGCCAGGGGAAGGCAGCGTCGACCCAGCCTCAGGTATCCACATCAACTCCAGCGGAGACATAACTCCTATTACAGATTCACAAATCAACAAAATCCAACGTCAAGGAAACACCTACACATTAACAGGTAACATAACAAGCATGCTAACCATCGAAAAAAACAACATAGTACTTGACGGCAACGGCTATGCACTCATAGGGTCTCAGGGTTTAAAGCTAACAAAAGTCGCAAACGTCACCGTAAAGGACCTAACAATCAGTACGCATTATCTCGCACCTTTGGTTGGATCATACTCAAAACTGCACCGTGCAGAATGTTACTTCTTCGATTTTGCTGAGGAACTCAAACTCAAATGTTATCTATAACTGTTCATCAAGTATCGACTTAGAAACCTCTCATTATAATACAATCAAAAACTGCAATACAGGGGAAATTACCGCTCAAACAATCGAACAGCAATTCCATCTTCTATAATACAATTTGGACGCGGGGTCCAAGCTTAGGATTCTGGCAATCCTCCAATAACTTGGTGTTCGGCAACACCTTTGAAAAGTTCTGGTGGTGGATAAGCATAGGTGGTGGTTCCACTAACAACAAGATCGTTGCAAACAACGTTTGGGCAGGACAACTCTACCTCGAAGACAAGTTACAAGGAACTAACTATATCTATCATAACAACTTCTGGAATTTTCATTGGGACCAATCCGCTACTACTAACTCAGCCAATGTCTGGAGCGATAACATGCAGGGCAACTACTGGGGGAGCCCATGGGGTTCAGACACTAACCATGACGGCGTCGGCGACTCACCTTACATAATCGATAAGACAAATCAGGACAATTATCCCTTAATGGCTCCTGTGAACATTGCCGATGAGCCAATTCCTTCCCTCTAAAAAACAGATATAAAGAAGCGCTTGGTATTTACTACCTGAAGGTTTTTGTATGGTTGAAATTACAAAGTTATTTTGGAAACCAGCTTTGACTTCCGACGGTTTTATGCTAGGTGAAGTGCAGAGCGCCGAACTGGACATGAGCAATTGGCAAATAATCAATTTATTTGTCTCTTTAAGTGAGGAAGCATCCCAAAAAATGGGGTTTAAACATCCTTACCTTGGCAAAGTTATGGTTTGCTTACCTGTATCTACAGTTGAATCCATCACGGATAAGGTAGTTTTGAACAAAACCATCGAGGAACTACGTACTCTCAGGCAATGCCGAGAATAATTTTTTCTTTTTTATTGTTTTATTTTTATCTCGCCATCTAAGGTGCGACGAAAGGGCGGCACCGAATAATGTTACTAAGGCAATTTCTGATGAGACATAAACAATAGCTTTTTTGCGTAAATCGCGACTTGTTTTTCCATTAAAAACAGGGAAAAATCCATCAAGGTTTGGCTGAAACTTTATTAGTGGATACGGGCTTTTCTGAATCTAGCACTTGTGTGCTATCTAAATTAACTGTCAAGGTTAAGCCATATGACTGAGGCAGCAACTCCTACTCAAAATAGGGAACAGCCCATAAAAGCTTCCGAGTTAGATCCAAAGTTCAAGTATGAACTGGTCAAAATACATGGAAGCGAAAAAATTCTAAAATGTTTCCAGTGCGGAACATGCACCTCAGACTGCCCAGTGGCAAGATTCAGCGATTCTTACAGACCACGCACCCTAATTCATATGGCACAGTTGGGCTTAAAAGATCGCGTTTTAAACAGTGACACACTCTGGCTCTGCGCAGCATGCTTCACCTGCACCGATCGATGCCCACAAGACGTCGAAGTCGCAGCAGTCATTCGTGTATTCCGCAATTTAGCTGCAGAAAAAGGCTGTTTCCCACAAGTCTTCAAGGACCAAGCCCAAAGCCTACTCGAGACAGGCTACGCCTTCAAAATTCCTGAACTCCGAGTAAAAAAACGTGAATCCCAAGGACTCCCACCTCTCCCCAAAGGTAACCCCGAAAAAGTCTGCAAAACCCTCAAGGGCGTAAAATTCATCGAGAAAATCCAAAAACCCACAGGAGACAAACCGAGTGGGCAATAAATATCTAATTTTCCTTGGATGCGCTATTCCATACCGTGTTTCATCTTACGAGATTTCTTCACGCAAAATCTTAGGCAAACTCGGTATTGAGCTTGTTGAGATGCCTGAGTTTAATTGTTGTGGTTTGCCCTTGGATCCGGTGAGTCATGAAACGATGCTTATTTTGGCGGCGAAAAATTTGGCTTTGGCCGAACAGCAGGGTCTAAACATCCTAACATTGTGTCCGGGTTGCGCTGGAACCTTAAAGAAAGTTAACAAAATTCTAAAAGCTGATAAAGCCCAAAGAGAGGAAATTAACGTTCATCTCAAAGAGGTAGGTTTGGAATTCAAAGGAACAATCGAAACCAAACACCTCCTCCAACTCCTCAAAGAAGACGTTGGCTTAGAAAAAATCAAAGCCTCAGTTGTAAAACCGCTTACAAACCTTAAAGTTGCCGAACACAACGGTTGCCACATTCTGCGGCCCAAGGAATATATCGAGTTTGATGACCCCGAAGACCCCCAAACCCTAAAAGCCCTTATCGAAGCCACAGGAGCCACTTGCCTCGATTACATTGACGAAACCGAATGTTGCGGCGCACCGAGCGTGGGAGTTAGCGACAAAGTCGCGTTGGCATTGGCAAGAGACAAACTAAACCACATAAAACAAGTAGAAGCCCAAGCATTAATCACAATTTGTCCCTTCTGCCACATAATGTACGATACAAACGAGTTACGCATAGAGAAACTGTTTAATGAAACCTATGGAATTCCAATTCTTCATTATCCGCAACTACTCGGGTTAGCGATGGGTATGACACCTGAAGAGTTAGCGTTCAATGAACTTCGAGTGAATGCATCAAATCTATTGAAACAAATAAGCCAAGGAGCAAACAAACCGTGAGTCAAAACAAACTAAAAATAGCCTTCTATTGGGCTGGAAGCTGCGGCGGCTGCGAAATAGCTGTCTTAGACTTAAACGAGAAAATCCTCGACGTAGTGAAAATCGCTGACATAGTTTTCTGGCCAGTAGCCATAGATGTCAAGTACAAAGACGTAGAAGCACTTCCAGACAAACACATCGACATAACCTTTTTCAATGGCTCAATCCGCAACTCAGAACAAGAACACATGGCAAAAGTTCTAAGAGCAAAATCCAAGACCTTAGTCGCATTCGGCTCATGTGCCCACGAAGGGAGTGTTCCAGGCTTAGCAAACCTGAGCGATAAGAAAGAAATTTTCGATCAAGTTTACATAAAAGACAAATCAAACGTCAACCCGCAAGGAACAACACCAAAAACCCAAACTGTAGTCAAAGAAGGCACATTAAAAAACGCTGAGTTCTACGACACCGTAAAAACCCTCGCACAAACAGTTGACGTAGACTATTACCTTCCAGGTTGCCCACCACCAGTTAAACTAATCGCAGCGGCAGTAGACGCCATTAGCAAGCAATAAATTGCCACCCAAAGGCTCAGTCCTCGCACCGCTCAAAGCAGTATGTGATGAATGCCCCAGAAAACGCGAAAACAAAAAAATCGACAAAATCTACCGAGTCTACGAAAAAGCTCCTGAACCCGAAAAATGCCTCATGGAGCAAGGTATAATCTGTATGGGAATGGCAACTAGAAGCGGTTGTGGTGCTCAATGCTTAAAGGTTGATATGCCCTGCACAGGTTGCGGTGGACAAGCCCCCAATGTTCCAGAACAAGGTGCAGCAATGATAACTGCGCTTAGCATCAATCCTTGGTTATGACGGCGTAGAAGGAAAAACAAAGTATACTGAACAAGAGATTGAAGAGTTAATTAATCAAGTGAAGGACCCAGTTGGTACAGTCTACATGTATGGTTTCCCAAACTCCATCTTAAAACGAAAGGTGATAAAAAAATGAAAGAAATAGTAATAGACCCAATTACACGCCTTGAAGGACACGGAAACGTATCCATATTCCTAAACGACCAGGGCGAAGTAGCAAACGCATACCTCAAGATTCCTGAACTGCGTGGCTTCGAGAAATTCTGCATCGGAAGACGCGCTGAACTCATGCCACAGTTAACCACCAGAATATGCGGTGTCTGCCCCGTTGCCCACCATTTTGCAGCAGTGAAAGCTTTAGACCAAGCCTTCAACGTTGAAGTTCCGTCAGCAGCAGCGAAACTGCGCGAACTCATGTACAACGCCTACTTCATCTACGACCACACCCTGCACTTCTACTACCTCGGCGGACCAGACTTCATCGTTGGACCCGACGCACCAGCAGAAAAACGCAACATCCTAGGCGTCATCGAAAAAGTTGGCATGCCAATCGCTTCCGAAGTCATAAAACACCGTGCATACGGACAGAAAATAACTGAAATCATCGGCGGAAAAGCAACCCACCCGGTCTGCGGTTTACCAGGAGGAATCTCCAAGCCACTTAGCGAAGAGAACAGGCAAGAAATCGAGAAGATGGCTGCTTCCTGCGTTGACTTCGCAAAGTTCACAATAAAAATCTTCCACGATATAGTCTTAGGCAACCCCAAATACGTTGACATGATAACAAGCGAAGCCTACACGATGCCAACATACTATATGGGCACGGTTGATAAAAACAACAAAGTTAACTTCTACGACGGCAAAATCCGCGTCGTAGATCCAACCGGCAAAGAATTCCTCAAGTTCGAATCAAAAGACTACCTCAAACACATCGGCGAACACGTTGAAGAATGGACATACAGCAAGTTCCCATACCTCAAAGCAATCGGCTGGAAAGGACAAGTTGCAGGCGCAGACAGCGGCGTATATCGCGTTGGTCCACTTGCAAGATTAAACGCTTCAGATGGAATGGCAACACCACTTGCACAAGCAGAATACGAAGTAATGTACAAGACATTGGGCAAAAAACCAATCCATAACACACTCGCTTTCCATTGGGCAAGAGTAATTGAACTGCTATACGCAACCGAACGTGCAATGGAACTGGTTAAAGACAAAGAAATCACAAGCACAAACATACGCAACAAACCAGGCGAACCCGGCGAAGGTGTAGGTATCACTGAAGCAGCACGCGGAACCCTAATTCACCACTATACACTCGACAAGGACGCACTCGTCAAAGACGTAAACCTAATCGTTGCAACAACCAACAATTACCCAGCAATATGCATGAGCATACGCGATGCAGCAAAAGGCTTAATCCACGGCGGCAAAGTCGACCAAGGCATCTTAAACAAAGTTGAAATGGCATTCAGAGCTTACGACCCATGCTTTGGCTGCGCAACACACGCAGTCGGGCAAATGCCACTAACTGTTGAAGTTTTCAACGCCCAAAAACAGTTAGTTTGTTCTGTTAGCCGTTAAGTTAGCCCTTTTTCTCTGGGCAACTCTCAATTTTTCATTTTTGTTTTTTTAATTCTAAAGTAAATCTTATATTCCATTGCAGTTGAATACACACATGTTGTGGGATTACATTTGAAAAGTTTAGTAGTTTATTACACAAGGGGCGGTAACACTCGTTTCGTTGCCCAAACAATCGCTGCAGAAGTAGGGGCAGACGTTGAGGAAGTTGTTGACCTCAAAAAACGAAGCGGCATTCTTGGCTACTTGAGCGGTGGTAGAGATGCAAGGAATGGCAAAGAAACCGAAATAGCTCCAACTGTAAAATCACCCGTCGGTTATGACCTTCTAATCTTTGGAAGTCCCATTTGGGCTGGAAGACCTACTCCTGCAATCACCACATATCTTAAGAAGAATGATGTTTCAGGCAAGAAAGTCGCCATTTTCTTTAGTCAAGGAGGGAAAAAACCGCAAGGTTTTGAACAATTAAAAGCTCTGATGCCAAAATCGGAATATATTGGTGAACTCTCGATAACTCAACCGTTACGCAAAAAAGAAGAATCTGAAAAACAAATCTTAGCTTGGTGCAAAACCCTCACCTCAACATAGAAAACTTTAGGTTATTTTTTTAGCAAAACCCTAACATTTTAGGGTAAATCTTTATGTGCGCACAGATGGTTAGTTATTGTGTAAGCTGATTTACATGCAACCGCAACCACCTAACCCAGAACATAAAAGAATGAAACGCGAAAAGAAAACCATCGGGTACATGGTAGAAATTTACTGCAGAAACCACCACGGCACTCACGGCGAAATATGCCCCGAGTGCAGACAATTCCAAGAATACGCATTCCTCCGACTTGACAAATGCCCCTTTCAAGACAAAAAAAGCACCTGCGGCAAATGCGTTATCCACTGCTACAAACCTGATATGAAAGAAAAAGTCAGAACCGTTATGCGTTACGCTGGGCCACGAATGCTAATCCATCACCCAACCTCGGCGTTACACCACGCTTGGGATGCCCACCGAAAACCACCAGTGCTTGCAAAGAAAGCAACTTAGCGACAAACTTTTTCAAGCCTCAATCCCTTTTTCAATTGGTGCCCTCAATGATTGGAGACATTAAGGCAGAACTAGAAAAATGGTTTGTTGGCGCAGAAAAAACTGTAATAGCGGGAATCGGAAATCCCATTCGCCAAGATGACTATGTTGGGCTAAAAATTGTAGAGACCCTGCAGGGCAAGGTCCCAGCAAAGGTTTGCCTTTTGGAATGCGAGACAGTTCCCGAAAGCTACCTGTTAGATATAGTGCAGTTTAAGCCAACACATGTTCTTTTGATTGATGCTGCATTTTTAGGATTAAAACCTGGCGCAGCAAGCCTGTTTGAAACTGAAAAAATTGTTGATTATCCCGCAATCACCAGTCATCTGTTGCCTTTGAAGATTTTCTGCGAGTACATTAAACAAGCTACTGGCGCAAAAATTGGGTTGTTGCTAATTGAACCCAAATCTATGGAGTTTGGTGAAGGCCTAAGTATTGAATTGCAGTCAGCGGCGGATGACTTTACAAAGATTTTGCTTTCGCTGCTGGGTTAAGGTGTTTTCCTCTTGAAAACGCAGTTTAGCCCGAAGTATTCAAGGATTAAGTTCAATAGTTTTAAGAAGAGTGCCCCCGCCTTTTTTTATTTGAACCTTCCTTTATCAAGGTAATCGTTTAGAGTTCAGTTTAAATTAAGAAGCTACTTACTCAATGCAACGCCTTTCGATGTCTTCTGTAAACTAGATAAATTCTACTTTGTTAAACTACATAGATACCGCCAATTTTCTCCTAAGAAGAATTTCTTAACAATAATTTTTACTTTTTCAGTCGTAAGGTCATCATCTTTTAGAGAGAAAACAAAATAACCATTTTCCACCACTGGTACATCTAACATCCAAGCATCTTCTTCGTTTTTATGGAATTGGATAGTTTCATCTTTCTCATTAATGAAGCCTATAAAATTACCTTCAGTTATTGGGAAAGCATCAATTTCTTTCAGAGCATTTTCTATTGAGCTTTCTCTTGGCTTTGTTTCATCAATGTTTTCTTTTCCATCATCCTTGTAATACTTCAATTAAACTCCTCTTGTTGTGTTTAGATTACGTTTTCAATATCTTTTCTTTTTTAGCTTTTCATTTTTTTGCAATCCCTTTCCAATGATTCGATTAACTAATCGGTTAGATTTCAGTTTAAATTCTTTTCAAGGAATTGCGCTATGAGCCTGTTTGAGAATGAACAGGGTTTTTGGTTCATCTTCTAAGTATTTTTCTTGGTTAGCCTCGGAGAAGTTTCCATGTCTTTCATAAAAACACCCCAAATTTGTCCAATCGTATCGGCAAACTTGCGGTGAACTTTGTATAAAGTTTTAAAATAAAGTTTGGTTGCCTGTTCGTATTCTGTTTGTGCCATTCTCTCTCCATGTTCAGGCAAGCATAATTTGTATGCTTCGTCTATCGCTGAGTCAAGAGTCTTCTTTGCTTCCTTTACTATCAGATTGTCTTGGGTGTAAATGTCCCATGCTTTTTTGATTCCATCACGATAAGCCCTTCTTGCTTCTCTTACTTTCTCTTCGTCTTTATTCAGCGTCTTCCTTTCCCTAATCAAATGTCCCCAACTTGCGCTAACTTCGATTCTGAAGAACTGCTTTGCGTTCATATTTATCGCCACCCTACAATTAGAGAGCAAACGACAACATAAACTTGTTAATGAAGGATGGAGAAGATGGAGATGTCATCCGCATCATCCCCTTTTCCCCTTTTTTCTTGAGGCGTTTGCAGATTGGCTTAAACACAGATGCAGTTTTTCCTGAGTGTTAGAACGATTTAGCCAATTTGGCTAACTGCTTAGTTGTCCACTTTTTGGCGTTAGCGATAAATACACAATTCAGTACTAAACGTTGAGAGGAACGAACCATGGAACTTGATGTTTGCATTAAAGGTAGGAGAAGCGTTAGAAGTTATACCGATGAGCCTGTTTCGAAGGAACAAGTTGAAGCTGTTTTGGAGGCGGGTGTTTGGGCTCCGACAGGTATGTGGAGGGAGCCGTGGAGGTTCATAGTTATCGAAAATAAAGAATTAATTAAGTATGTTTCTGATGAAGCCAAAGTTTTAGCCAAAGAAAAGTTCCCTCCTTACGCCAAGCACCTGTCTTCAGAAGCTGATGTAATCTGCTATGATGCCCCTGTGCTCATACTGGTATGTACAGAAAAAGACCAATTTGCTGACAACAACTTAGCGGAGAGTGTTTTAGCTACGGAGAATATGTTTTTGAAAGCGTATGAGCTTGGGCTTGGAACCTGCTATATGGGCTTCGTTTCATTACTAAAAGGCAAGCCAGATGTTCTCAAGAAGATTGGGGTTCCTGATAACTATGAAATGATGGTACCCTTAATTTTAGGGCATCCCAAAACAAAACAAGAAGCAGGAAAGAGAAAAAAACCGAATATCCTGAAATGGATTAAGTAACATTGAATAGCGGTCCGACCTCGGCAAAAACGGCGATTTTGTCTTTAATTGGGGTTGAACTCAAACCCTCTGGCAATTCAGGTGAAGAATCGAATTGAACCCTCCGTCCTGTGGAGACTTCACCGTCATTTCCCTTTTTTTTTAAAACAAAAAGCTTCAAGGAGATGAAAACATGTTAGAGGAAAAAATAATCAAATGCCCCAATTGCGGCAATCAAAGAGCTATGAAGGTTTAGGCTTTAGGGAGATGCCGAAATAATGACTTATAAATGCCTACAAACCCTTGTAGATGATTGTTGTGAACACCAAATTATGTGTGATTGGTGCAAAGTTAATGTTGCAACTTTAAGAATAAGCCGATTAGACCGCTATGTGTGTGATGCTTGTTTTGACGCATACCGCAGTTTAGGTGATGATTAAATGACAGAAAAACCAGAACAAAATAAACCTATAGATAATAAAAAAATCAATAAACCTGAAGACAAACCAACTTATGAACGCTCAAACAGACATAAACGAAAATTTCACAAGAGGTAATTAAATTATGACTTTCAGTCCTTAATCAAAAACATTGTTAATTTATCTAGACCTTGTGATGAATGTGGCAAGTTTGTTGGTGGATGTTTAGGATTTGACAAGGTAATCGTTTAGAGTCAGTTTAAATTCTTTTCAGGAACTCAAAGGAAAGAAAGCAGGGGTGAATTAGAACCTTATAACCCGTATCACCCGCATTTCCCCTTTTTCACTTCTAAAGGTAGTATGCTCTTTCAGACTTGCCATATTCTAACTTCTACATGGGTAGACTATCGCGCCATTTTTATTGGTCTGGTCTCATTGATTTTAGGAAATGAAAGTTAGTGATATTTACGACTGTGGGGTTCGTCCTTTCAGCGTCTGCTCGTCGATTTCTTGGAATATGATTTCCTTGATAACATGCTCTGGAAGTGTGACCGAAGTACCTTCTAATTCCGATTTCTTGCTTTTTTCTATTGAGTAACTTGGCTTAAAGGTTACAAATGAACCCTCGAATTCAACCGAATTTGCGATGTAGATTTTTTCGCCAAGCTTTTCATTCGTAAAAATAAAGTACCCCAAAAAATGCTTCGATTCTGTCATTCAATCCCGCTCTACTTTCTATTACAAGCAATCGCTTATTTACAGATTATTATAGTTCGTTTTTGTTGAGGGTTAAGTAGGAAAGAAAGAGAGAATGAAAGAATATACGTAAAAATACAAGTTAATAAACGTACGTACGTGGGTTTGGGATTAAATTTTAATGTACACCACATTTTTACGCTTCGCAGCTTAGGTTTTTTCAGTAGTCAGTCTAAAATGTAGCCAAAGCGATTACGCACGCTCAATAGAAAAATAATGTACGTCTAAACGCTAAGACAAACAGTTCAGAAGACGAATTGAAAAGCTTAACTGCGTTTTTGCCCATTTAGCTTTTAATAGGTATGGGTTACAATGCAATATGAAAATGTAATATTTCCAGATTCAGTAGGCTTTCAATGCACGAATTGTGGAGTTTGTTGCAGAGACCAACCACCAGATATCAATTTGAAAGAACAACAACGGATTGAAGCCAAAGGATTCGTGAATTTCTTGGAAGACCCTAATGACCCTTCTAACAGGAACATTCGCAGAAAGAAAGACGGAAGCTGTTTCTTCTTAACCGAAGAGAACACTTGTAGGGTTCACGATGTCAAACCGTCAATATGCATTTTGGAGCCATTTATTATTACAGATTACGATGATAAAACAAATAGGATTTTTGTCGGCTTAAACCCGCTTGCAGTCAGAAACTGCAAAGGTATTTGCACCGGAGAAATGATTGTTCCAGAAGAAATAGGAAAAGCTGCCCAAACCATCGTAAAAGAATTTTTAGAAATAGTCGCGAAGAAAACAGGACTCCCGGTTACAGATAAGAAAGTTTCTTCATTAACAAGGAAACTATTATTACGCTTTTGATTACGGTGTATAGTTGTTCGAGTTCCTCTTTGTTATTAGTTTTTTTGGATTAAATTTAATCCTAAATGCACTGATGAAAGTAAATGGGTGAATTTATGGTTTAATTTTGAAAATCTCCTCAAATATTGCTCCTTTTCAATAGACTTATTGCTAGCTTCATTATTGAAATTTCATGGAAAAGAAAATGATAGAATTGCTTTAGTGAACGCACCTTTATGGGTTAAACGGTTTCGGCAAAGATTTTTCGCTGAGAAATAGCTAATTTTTTTTGGGCTTCTTAAAATATTAATTAGCCAGTTTCAAGTTAGCATTGGTTGTGAAACCGTTATGGCTGGAAAAGCAGTAATTATCATGGGTTCTGAGCGGGACTTGGATTTCTCCCGTGAAATTGCAAAATACCTTAAACTTTTAGGTGTAAACTATGAGTTTCGGGTTGCTTCTGCCCATAAGACTCCTGAGAAAGTGCTTGAGGTTATCAAGGAATTCGAGGCAGAAAAAGTCGTTTACGTTACTGTAGCAGGTCGTTCAAATGCGTTAAGCGCTTTTATCGATGGTAACACCACAAAACCCGTTATCGCTTGTCCACCTTACAGCGAAAAATTCGGAGGCGCAGACATCTACTCTTCCCTTCGAGTGCCTAGCGGAATAGGCAGCGTTGTAACTATTGAGCCTGAAGGCGCAGCGATTGCAGCAGCAAAAATTTTGGCCCTTGAAGATGCACAATTGAATGTTGGTGTGAGAACATATCAAGAAGGTAAACGCAAAGAACTCGACAAAGCCAACGAATCAGTCAAAAAACTAAAATAAAAAAAATTGGTTTTTAGGTTGGCGTATTTGGTACGGTATTAAATGTTGAGCCCTGTATCCAAGAGTCAGGGTTTTTGTATCTGACTACGGGTGTTGCGTTTCTTAGTCTGTCTGCTTCTTTAGTTTCAAAAGCATAAATAATTTCTAAGAGGGTTTCTTTATGTGCTTGTTTTTGCGCAGCGAAGTTTTCGAAGATTTTCTTAAAATTTTTCGTGTTTATTGCAAATTTTGAGAATTCATCAGACAGTACTCGCATCAGTGCGGATTCTGAATAATTTGTGTAGATGGAAGTGAGTTGGTCTTCTAAATTGCTTAGCTCTCTTAGAGATTCGCATACTGTTTCATAGTCCACATTGTTGATTTTGCGGATTTTTTTGCAAAAATCGGATGACGCTGGTTGTTAGTTCCGCGAATTCTTTTTTTGGGTTCGCATTTTCTGTTTCTGCTATGTCAAAATAGTCGAGCATTGCTTGGATTGTTTTTGCACATTTTAGGCTGTCGAAGGCGAGTCCTGTTATGAAGCTGCTTTCGGGTTGGTTGATTTTTTTGGATAAAGTTTCGTAAAGTTTGAAGGTTTGGGTTTCTAGGTTATTGCAATTCATTAGGTAGAGGGTGCTTTCTTGTAATTTTCCGTTCATATATGGTCATATGAACTTTGTATATGGAATATTAATAAACATTATTAAATTTGCGGTTTAACTGCTTACATGTTGGGCAAGAATACAGAAACTATTTTCTCTTGCGCACATTTACAAGAATAGCCACAAGCAAAACAGCGATGACTGCCAACAAGCGCGAAAATGCCGATTTCTACCCAGTTGAAAGGTTGCGTGGTTCCAGGGCCAGAGTGTCCCGTTGCAGTTGCTGTAGGGTTTTGCGAGGATGTTGTTTCCGTGGGTAAGGTTGTTTGGGTTGGCATGGGTGAAGTTGGATTGAGGGTTGGAAATTGTGTATTGGGTGGTGTAGCTTGAGTGTTTGGTGAGGTTAGAAAAGGCGTAAAGGTTACTGTACCAAGATTGAAGTCGTATTTGCTATCATAAATAGAGTTGCTAATTATGGATTGGTCGGTTGTTCCCCAATAATTGTTGGATACTGTTACCCCTGTAGAACTGGCTTGTATATTGTATTGTGAGTTGTTTTGAATGTTGTTTCCCGTTATTATTTGTAAAGGAGTTGGTTTAGAAATTCCCATTACGTTGTTGATGATTGTGTTGTCTTGAATTGTTGAGTTGCCATCAGCTCTATCAATAAGAATTCCGCAATAATTGTTGGTTACTAAATTCTTTTCAATAATTGTCATGCCATGTTTGGTATCCGCTATGTCGGATACCTGCGCCGCTACCACCCCAAATTACGTTACCACTGATAGTTCCTGAGTCTCCAGCAATGATAACGTCATTTCCCTGTTGGTTTGTTATGTTGTTGCCTGAAAATAAATAAGTACCAACACCAGCTGCAGTGTATTTCCCGCCTGCAATGTTAATTCCTCCAAGAAAAGTGTTGCCTGTAACTGTCGAAGCTCCTCTTAGCAACACTGCCCCCTCGATGAAGCTGTTGTCAATCGTTGTAAAACCGCCAACCGAGATTTCAGAATCACCCTTCAGCGAGCAGCCGATTAGTGTTACTGTTGCATTGCTGATGTAGCTATCGCCATTTATCGAGGTTTGGTTTAATATCGCATTTTCAATATTGCAGGTTGGATATTCATAGCCCAAAAAAATGTTATCGGGCGAGTTACTTAGCATATTGTAGTTGTTTGGTGGACCAGCATAAGGATTGTTAGAATTGAAGAATATTTGATCTGCCGCTGAGCCCCGTGCATTCAGGGTTCCGTTTACTTCTAAATAGAATGTGCCAATGTCTACTGTTACTCCTGGTTCAATCGTTAAAGTTGCGCCCTTGGCTATGCCTACAGGTCCCGTGAACATGTAGGGGCTGTTTGCTTTGGTCCAAGTGGTGTTTTGGGTGATTATCGCCGTTTTCAGACGTTGAAGCCAGTACCCTGCCAGGAAATGAGCCGTTAACAAGAAATAATCCACAAATCAAGATGGATAACAGGAAAACGCCACAGGATTCTCTTCATTGCATAACCCCATTTAGCATGTTAGCGAAATAGTTGATTTAAGGATTTGCGCAAAATGCCCTCGACAACTGATTTTATCGTAACTGCGAGATAAAGCGATATAAGCACAAAAACAATAATTACCAAACAATTCGAGGCAACCAAGATGGGCAGCGTAAAAGATCTACAAGTAATCCGCGAAACCAACCCAGACCGCCATGGGACTGGGCAGATTTCTCTTTTCCGACCGCTACAGCGTTTTTGACTGGGGAGAAATGCCCGACCACATTGATGGCAAAGGTGCCGCTTTGTGCCTTATGGGCGCTTACTGTTTCGAGCAACTAGAAAAGATAGGTGTTAAAACTCACTACAAAGGGCTTGGTTAACGAAAAGGGCAAAGCCGTCAAAGTTGCCGAACTTAAAGCAGCCCTCCTGCATCATGGAAGTCGCTTTAGTTAACGTTTACAAACCCAAAACAAGCGTGGCGAGTGGCAAGATAGTTCACGATTACAGCATGTACACTTCTGCCCTCAAAAACTGCCTTATTCCACTTGAAATTATCTACCGCAACGGGTTGCCTGAAGGTTCATCAGTTTTCAAACGGCTGGCGCAGGGAAAAGTAACCTTAAAAGACCTCGGATTAGACCACCAGCCCAAACCAGGCGAAACCTTGACCAAACCCATTTTCGACGTCAGCACAAAGCTGGAAGAAACCGACCGTTACGTTACATGGACTGAAGCCCAGAAAATCGCTGGTTTAACCAACCAAGAATTAGCTGACGTTAAAGCGGTTTTGCTTAAGGCGGATGAAACTATAACCAAAGCTGCCTCAAATGCGGGTTTGAAGAATGAGGACGGCAAAATCGAGTTAGCCTTCGACGACAAAAGAAAACTAATGCTTGTCGATGTTTTGGGCACGCTGGATGAATGCCGCTTCACTTACGGTGGCGTGCATGTAAGCAAAGAAGTTGCTCGGCAATTCTACAAAAACACCAGTTGGTACGGAGATTTGGAGCAAGCCAAAAAAGATGCAGAAGCAAAAGGAGTCCAAGATTGGAAAGCACTCTGCAAATCGCAGCCGCCAAAACTTGACCCCAAACTTAAAACAATCATAAGCCAAATGTACATGGCAGTGGCAAACGAGATGACAGGGCATAAACTGTTTGTTTCTCCGAAGCTTGCCAAAGTAATTGATGATTACAAAGACTACATGAGTGAAAGAATATGATGATGAAAGATAAAATAAAAGAAACAATCGCCAATTACGACCAAAAGAAAATTCGCATCGGCGTCTTAGGTTCACATTCCGCATTGGAAATTGCTTCAGGTGCTAAACAGGAAGGCTTCGAAACAGTCGTTGTCTGCCAAAACGGCAGAGAAAAAACCTACGCACGCTACTACCGAAACATCTTTGACAAATTCATATTACTCAACAAATTCTCAGACATCACCAACCCAGAAACCGTTAAGGAACTAACCGACCTAAACACTGTTTTCGTTCCCAACCGCTCCTTTAGCGTGTACGCAGGCTACGACGCGATTGAACAAAAATTCACTGTTCCCCTTATGGGCAACAGGTACCTGCTAAAGACTGAGGAACGCAACGCCCCCAAAAATCAGCTTTGGCTCCTCAAAGAAGCAGGCATAAAAATTCCCAAAGCCTTCAAATCTCCCGAAGAAATCGATTGTCCTGTTATTGTGAAAGTGTCTGAGAAGGGCAGAACAATTGAGCGTGCGTTCTTCTACGCTTCAACGCCTGAAGAGTATGAGCGGGAAGCTGAAAAACGCATAAAATCAGGCATCATCACCCGAGAGGCACTCAACCAATCAGTCATTGAAGAGTACGTGATTGGCGCCAAGTTTAACGCTAACTATTTCTGGTCACCTTTAACCGACGAGATAGACCTTCTCGGCTTTGACCGAAGAATTCAAACAGACCTCGACGGCGTCCTCGACCTGCCAGCAAAAGAACAATTAGAACTCAACATTGCAACCCAGAACATCGAAATCGGCCACATGGGCGTAACCATGCGTGAGAGCCAGCTCGAAAAAATCTTCGAGGCTGCAGAAAAGTGGGTGCAAATATGCAAAAAAGAGTTCCCGCCAGGCATGATTGGACTCTTTGCACTCCAAGGCGCAGTAACTAAAGACTTGGAATTCCGCGTGTTCGACGTTAGCCCACGTGTTCCAGGATGCCCCTGCGTTGAGCCAACCTCGCCTTACATGAAGTACAAGTACGGCGTTGAGGTTGGTCCAGGCAAACGGGTTGCTATGGAGATTAAACGTGCGCTTCGAAAGCATAGGCTTGCTGAAGTGGTAACATGATAGATAGCAAAGCCATCGGAAAAATAATTGAGAAATACGATCAGAAGAAAATCGCAATCGGCACTTTGGGTTCCCATAGTTCGCTTAACATTTTCAAGGGCGCCAAAGAGGAAGGCTTCCGAACCGTTTGCATCTGCAAAGAAAAAGATGCCATAATGTACCAGAAGTTCCCGCTGGTTGACGAATTAATAATAGTTAAAGACTTCACCGAACTCCTCGGTGAGAAAATGCAGGAACGTCTGCGCGAATTGAACGTGGTTTTGATTCCGCATGGCTCCTTCACAGCTTATTTGAGCACTGAACAATTAACCGACAGCCTTTTCGTGCCAATGTTCGGCAACCGTCAACTCTTGCATTGGGAAGCCAACCGCAAATCCCAAGAAGAATGGCTCCGCCAAGCCGGACTCCGACTGCCAGCCACATTCAAAACTCCCGAAGACATCGACCGCTTAATCATCGCAAAACTGCAGGGCGCCAAAGGCGGCAGAGGCTACTTCCTTGCCAACTCACCCAAGAACTTCCACAAACAATTCAACGAAATGGTCAAACGCGGCATGCTAACACAAGACGATTTGCCAAGCATCCACCTGCAAGAGTACGCATTGGGCGTGAACGTTTACCCCAGCTACTTCAGCTCCATCATAAACGACGACGTCGAAATGCTCTGCGTTGACCGACGATACGAATCCGCCGTGGATTCAATCGGCAAAATCCCCGCTTGCCAACAACTGGAAATCGATATAAACCCCACCTACACCGTAATCGGCAACTTCCCCATCGTGCTCCGCGAATCCCTTTTGCCCGAAATCATGCGCATGGGCGAAAACGTCCACAAAAAAGCCCGCGAACTCGCCCCGCCAGGAATCATCGGACCCTTCTGCCTCGAAACTGTCATAACTGATGAAGCGAAAATCTTCACCTTCGAAATCAGCGCACGCATCGTCGCAGGAACCAACGTTGGCATCGGCACATCACCTTACGCTTACCTGAAGTACGGCGAAAACATGTACATGGGCAGACGCATAGCCATGGAATTCAAAGAAGCAATCAAACAGAAGCGGCTACAAGACATCGTAGCCTAAAACTTTGGAAGGCACAGTTCAAGCAATCCTTCAAAGTTTTCCCTATTTTCGTTCTGCTTAAAATTTCTCAAAGCTGAAATTAAAATTGATTTTTCCTTGATGCCAAACACTTCGCTTAGCATCTTTGCTGCCCTGCTGTTTCCCATAAAAAGAAACTGGCACACCGACGTAACGTTAATCACTCTGCGAACTATGCTTGCGGTTTCAAAATCCACAATGAAAGATTTGTTCTCCTTATCCACGAGTAGATGTTTTGTTGCCTTGCTTATCTCTCCATGGTCCAAGCTTGCTTCGTCCAGGCGCCAGCATTGCTCCAGAATGTCAATCAAAACTTTGCGAATAAGCTCTTTTTCTCTTGGGGTTCAAGCCAATCTTCAAGCAAATCCCCGTCAATAAGCTGGGAAAGCATAAAATTGTTGCTGATCGCGATGAACTTGGGACCGACACCGATTGCGTTGGCTTTCTGAAGCATTTCAGCTTCATGGCTAAAATCTGTTCGGTCGGCATCTATTCTACGCATTTTCAACGCTGCTTTTTGACCTTTCAGATAAGCCACTACCACAACACCAACGTAGCCTTTGCCCAGTACAGGAATGTTAGAAGCGTTTGTTTTTCCACTGAACTCAAGCGCTTCAACGCCAAGCTGCCGCAGTTCCTCTATTCGCCTCTGCATCTCAGCAGGGTTAGATCTGGGATAACACACCACTGACGCGTAAGGCTCAGCATTCAAGGTTTTCTAAGAGCACTATTGCTGGTCGACTTCACTGCAAATCCTCTTGTGGCTATTGCAACGGCGTTAGTTAATTAAAGCTTAAGTGCGGTTTTTGTAAAGTAATTGGACAGGCGTGGACTAGCAAGAACGGAGGAGGGAGACTTGAGGTTACCTGTATGGTTGCAGTTTCGACTTAACAAGTGGCAACTAGTCGTTTTAGTTTTTGCGTTGGTTTACGCTTTTCTTATCACCTTAAACTTAAGCTCTATTCCGATGCAGTGGGATGAAGTGACCCATTTCAACGGTGCCCTCCAATTAGTTAGGGGACAAATTTGGCAGTACATCACCACAAACTCGTTCTATCCGCCACTATACAATCTGGTGATGGCTGCCTACTTTGCCTTGGCAGGTGCAAGCGTGCTAACCGGACGGCTTGTAACAGTAACGTTTTCGGTGCTTTCCATATTTATCGTCTACAAAATTGCTAAAGAAATGTATGGTGAAAAAACCGCGTTGGTTTCTGCTGTTGTTGTTTGCGGTTATGCCTGGAATCGTTTGGCTTTCGAGTATTGCTATGATTGAAATTATGTTGCTTTTCGTGTTTTGTGTGTCTATGTTGTTCTTCTTTAGGTGGCTGCGAACTAACCGCGACCGGATTTAACATTGAGCGTTGTTGCGCTTGTGATTGGGGTAGCGGTGAAGTATCAAATTCTTGTTGTCGTACCCGTAGTTATGGTTGTAAGTGTTCTTGTTTTTGGCAAAGGCAATTCCTGAAAACTCAAGCTGAGAGGTTCCTGCATTCTAAAAGGATATGGCTGGGCGTTTTGTTATCGGTTGTTGCTGCGGTTTTGCTCTATGTTTTCTACGTTTCAGGGTTGCTGAGTGAATGGTTATACGCTATGCAAGTCGGAAACGTGGGTCAATCATGGTACAGTAACCGTTTTCCTGCTCCAATATTTTACCTACTCGAAATGGTGTGGCCGTACAACAACGTACATCCAGTTTCGCTTTTGCTCTATGGGTTAGGACTTGCGGGTTTAGGCTTTTTTGCATGGAGACGAAAACCCCAGGACAAGTTTTTGCTCGTTTGGTTCATAGTTATCTTCGTTGTTTTCACCCTGATTCCAAACAGGCAGTGGCGCTATGTTACGCCTCTATTTCCTGTCTTGGCGATTTCGGCCACAGCCCTTTTAGTCTCAGCAATCGGGTATTTCCAGAAAATCTGGCAAGCAGCAACGACCAGTCTAAACAAAAAGCGACTAGCAAAGATCTCAGCGGCGCTCCTGATAATCTTCACTGCTACAGGCGTCTTCTACAGTTCCATGGATGCTTACACTTGGGTGTCAGGAAATAACCAAGCCAATGTCCCCATCGAGCAGGCAGCAACATATGTAGCTAGTAAATCTAACACAAACCAGTCAGTGATAGTTTTGTGTCCGTATAATTTCTTCAACAAAGACATGGTTTGGTTTTACCTAAACAGTAACAGCCCCAGCCAAACACCAGTATACCAGTACCCTACGCTAGCCGTCGACGCTTACACTCCTGAATTCAATATAACGGAATTTGTGAATTACTGCCAGACAAACGGCACAGGCTACGTTATGCTCTACGAGTACGGGGGAACCATACCATATTACAACAGCAACTTAACTGAGCAAGCCGTCTATGGAATGTTAAACAGCACAGGAAGATTCACCCTGCAATCAACCTTTGGTGCAGCCCCTCAACGAATCTTCGTAATGTCCTTCAAATAAAATAAAAAGATAATATGCACAGTAGAGTTATCTTAGCGGGTTAAGAAATGCCGCGGTTTAAGCAAATCCTTGAAATTCAACAGTTAATGGGCAGAAAAGAGCTCATCAGAAACATAGGTATCATTGCGCACATAGACCACGGCAAAACCACCCTCGCGGACTCGCTTTTGGCTGGGGCAGGTTTGTTGTCAACTCAAATGGCTGGCATGGCAAGGGTGCTTGATTATCTTGATGAAGAGCAGAAACGCAAAATCACCATAAAAACAGCCAACATTAGCCTCCTCTACAAAACTGCAGGCACCCCATACATCATAAACCTCGTTGACACGCCGGGGCACGTGGATTTCACAGGCAAAGTCACAAGAGCCCTACGAGTTATTGATGGTGCCGTGGTTGTGGTTGATGCCGTAGAAGAAATTATGGCGCAAACCGAAATCGTCACAAGGCAAGCCCTCGAAGAACGAGTGCGCCCCGTATTATTCATCAACAAAGTCGATAAATTAATGGTCGAATTGCAGTTAAACGAGGAGCAAATCCAAAAAAAACTCGACCAAATAATCAGCCGATTCAACGATCTCATCGAAACCTACGCGGAACCCCAATTCAAGAACCAATGGAAAATCAGCGCTTCAATGGGCAACGTGGCTTTTGGCTCAGCTCTGCATGGCTGGGGCTTCACCATGAACATGGCAAAGCGGCAGAGCGTAAAGTTTTCAGACCTAATCAAAGCCTACGAAAACGGTCAAGAAACGAAACTAAAATCAACCCTGCCCGTTTACGAAGCAGTTTTTGAAATGGCAATCGCTGTAGTTCCGAGTCCACGGGAAGCGCAAGCATACCGCATTGAGAAGGTTTGGGATGGACAAATCGATTCCAAACTAGGCAAGGCATTGGTTGAATGCCGCGATGATGCGCCAACTATCATGTATGTAACAAATGTGCATTCTGATCCTAACGGTGACACCTTGGCAACTGGACGGGTTTTTTCTGGCAAAGCCAAGAAAGGTGACAAGCTGCATCTGGTAGATGCTCTATCTGAAACCGAGGTTAAAGAAGTCTCCATCGACATGGGTTCGTTGCGAGAAGAAGTGAGCGAAGTTTCAGCTGGCAGTTTAGCCTCTTTTACCTTGACTGGACATGTTAAGGCTGGCGAAACCCTTGTTGATTTGGCACACAAAGACGAAATGGTGCCCTTCGAGGGAATATGCTACGTTTCAGAGCCAGTTGTAACTTTGGCAGTTGAACCCAAAAACCCCCAAGACATTCCACTATTGCTTGATGCACTTGAAAAACTTGCAGCGGAAGACCCCAACCTCAAAGTAATTGCGGATAAGCAAACTGGCGAGTACCTGCTCAGCGGCATGGGCGAATTGCACCTGGAAATAGCCACGCACCAACTAAAAAAAGACGGGATCAACGTTACTGTTTCTTCGCCACGAGTTGTTTACATGGAAAGTGTGCAGAAAAAAGGTGTTGTTGCTTTGGCAAAAAGCCCCAATAAACAGAATAGTTTCTGGGTACAGGTTATGCCTGAAACAGAAGAAAATGAACATCCTGCTGACGCAGACTCTGGCAATGTTCTATCTGTGGATGAGCATCGAAATGTGCTTTTAGATTGTAGCGGAAAAACGGAAGCAGTTTCGGAGAACGTTTTGGAAGCAATTATTGCAGGGTTTGAGTACGCTTGCAGAGCTGGTCCCTTATGCGGGGAACCTGTCAGGCGTTTAAAGGTGAACTTGATCGATTTACAAATTTGCGAAGGCGAAGATGAGGGTTCAGAAATCATGCATGGCGTCGGCAAAGCAGTCTTTGGCAGCTTCCTAACCGCTGACCCAGTCCTGCTTGAACCCATCTACAAAATCATCATATCCGTCGCAACAGAACTGTCTGGCGAATGCCAAAGAATGCTCTGCATGAGACGCGGAAAAGTAACTTTATTCGAGCAAAAAGGGCTCCTAAACATAATCAGCGGCTACATCCCTGTCTCCGAAACTTTTGGCTTCTCAAAAGAACTCCGCTCAGCAACTTCAGGACGGGCGTTTTGGCAATCATATTTTGACCACTGGGAAAAGATGCCACCAAAACTTTCTTTGCAAGTAACCACTGATTTGCGGCAGCGAAAAGGTTTAGCGCCAGAAGTTCCTAAACCCGAGAAATTTATGGAGTAGTCTTCGTGCGGCTTGATGTTGCTTTTGATTTGGATTTTTCGCTTTGCTGCGGACAAGTGTTTAGGTGGAAAAAGTCGATGGCTGGTGGTATGGTGTCGTCGGAGAAGATGTGTTTAAGGTTCGCCAATGTGGTAGTGAATTAGAGTTTGAGGGTGTCAGCGAAGACTTTGTCCGCTACTATTTCGGTTTAAACGATGATTTAAAACAAATTAGCCGATGCATCTCTAAAGACGATTATATTCGCAAAGCACTGCGCAGGTTTGAGGGTTTGCGTCTTGTTCGCCAGAAACCTTGGGCGTGCCTCATTGGCTTTATTTGCTCCACATACAAGAATATTGCTGCCATTGAATTGATGCTTCAGAAGCTTTCGGTAAAGTTTGGGGAAAAACGCGTTTTCGATGGACACGATTTTTATTTGTTTCCAACTGTTGAAAAACTGGCTTTTGCAAGCGAGGCTGATTTAAAAGAATGTGGTTTAGGTTACCGTGCTAAATACGTGCAGAAAACCGCCAAGAAAATCCTTGACGAAAAGATTAACCTCAAAAACCTGAAATCTCTATCTTATTTGGAAGCGCGGAATTTGCTTCTAGAGTTTCCTGGCGTCGGGATGAAAGTGGCTGATTGTGTTCTGCTTTTTTCACTCGAAAAGTTTGAAGCTTTTCCGGTGGATGTTTGGGTTAAACGCGTTATCTTAAATCATTATGCTGACCAGTTACCTGTCGAAATGGTAAAAAAAATGCAAAGTCACAATTCCTTAACTAACGGCGAATACCTAAAAATCAGCGATTTCGCCCGAAACTACTTTGGAGCCTACGCCGGCTACGCCCAAGAATACCTCTACCACTTCGAGCGAACGCAACGTTAAAATGTTGACAAACAGCATTTCCATACTGGTGCGACCTATGAGTGAGGGCAAAATTGAAGATTTAATCAAGCACAAACGAGTTTTCCTAAGACAAACCACAACAGATTATTCTGCAGGCGGCAATGACATGCTCGATGATATTGACGCGGCACTAAAAGAAGCCAAAGCAGAAATCGCCCATAACTTGGAACTCGTCAACTGTCTGCGCAAAGACGAGGGCGAACAAGCATGGCAAAAAGACTGCCTATCCATGTTTAACGCATGGTACGAAAAATGGTTCGGCAACCCCTAACCCTTATCCGTTTAGTTGCTTCTCAATCGGCGGAAAATGTTTAAATCTTAACTGGAACAGCAATATTAGAGAATAGCTCTGTGGGCCCGTAGCTCAGTCCGGCTAGAGCGCCAGACTCATAATCTGTTGACCGGGTGTTCAAATCGCCCCGGGCCCACCAATCATCCCACACAGTTAACCATTTGGTAACTTCTGTCCCTCATTATTTGAGAATAACCTGCTAAAGCGAAGGCTTATACCGAGGTCAACTCTTACGACATACGTAAGGAAATGATAGATATGACTTTTATTTCTAAAGAGCATTTTTTCCAAAATGGTTGGGATTGTAATAAGTGTGGAAAGATGACGGAGCACCGGAAAGAGGGAAAAGGCCCTACCGCTAAATTAGTCTGTATGGTATGCGGGTCATAAACTAAAAACCTCATTTATCGCGATTTTGAAGAATTTTTTGGCTTCTTTTTTTAGGCCGGTTCTTGATCCGGCGGATGCAATAGTTAAATAGCTATTTTCTATGTTCCCTAATAACAGGCAGCCAATCAACCCATTAGAAAGCGACCTTCAGATGATAGACAATGAGAATTGACTAAAAAATAATGAATATGGACTAAAAATTCTTCGGCAATCGATTATATATTTAAGCTGTGAATTTTACTAAGTAGCGATCTGCAATCTTCCAACCCCTTCTCAGTTATTTCCACAACCTGATGTACGCCGCCCCAAGACCTAACAGTCCGGACTCTGATTAGACCAGAAGCTTCCATCTTTGTCAGATGATTCTCCAAACTACCCTTTCCCAACCCAACGAAAGAACGCAACTCCACTGAACTCAACTTCTTGTTCATGGCAAGCAGAATCAAAATCAGTATTCTGGTTGATGATTTGAAGGTAGGGTCATTTAGCTTCTCGTTTAATGATTTAATTATGTCTGTGTAGGGCATTTTGAAGTCGGGGTTCTGGTCGGTTACCAATTTGGGGGATTCTCCAGAGAGTTGGGAGGTTTCCGTCTGCGTGCATATGCAGAAGCTAAGATAAGAACGACAAGAAGGATTACCCAAAGAATTAGGTAAAAGCCCGCGTTGGCTTTTAGGAGAGAAACAACAAAACCCCCTAAAGTGTAAATAGTCAACGCTGACACAACCGCTTTGCTTTCTCGTGGTAGCCGCTCAGGGAACGAACCTTTAAGCGCAAAGAATAAAGGAAACACAGTTGTGGCCAAAAGTCCGAATCTAAAAGCTAAAAATTCGTGGCGCAGCAAGAAAATTGCGGCAAGAATCGGCAAATAGTAGGCCGTCCAAACTAATGCTATCCATGAAGGCTTCAGCAATTTTGTCCACATTGAATCCATAATTTCTCTGCGTACAAGCATGGAGTTATAAGCCTTCTTGAAAATCCAAGCAATCATGGCAGCGCCCACAACGCTCACCGCTGTGTTAACCAAGATCGCAACAACAAGAAAATAGCTATCTGAAAGCCCAAGGAATAGGATAATCGAGGGCAGAAAAGTTATGAGGATAATTTCAGCGGCGACTGCAGCATAACAGAGTCCCCAAGCTCGTTCTAGTATGTACTGTTCTATAACCAGGGCTTTTTCTGCCACACGCTTAATTTGCTCTGGTGAAACATTCTCGACCACACTTTACCTCCTTAATTTCTATATCTGAATGCAAAGGTTCTTTTGACTTTATTCTTTCTGGTACAAATTTTGTACTCGGGATAGTTATTTATGAAACATCACTTTACTGTTTCAGACAATCAATCCGCTCAATCCAAGGTAATAACAGTTGATAGATACTGACAATCTTACAAAAAAGTTCGGGGATTTAACAGCCGTAGAAAACCTTACCCTTCACGTTAACGACGGCGAAGTATTCGGTTTTCTCGGCCCGAATGGCGCAGGGAAAACAACAACCGTCAGAATGCTCTGCTGCCTAATATCAAAGACAAGTGGAAGCGCCAAAATAGGCGAGTATGAAATAGGCAATAAGGAAGACGCGCTGAAAATCCGCAAAATCATCGGGTTTGTCTCTGATAACGTTGGATTATCTGAAAATCTGACGGCCTACGACAACCTAGACTTTTTTGCAAAGATATATGATTGCCCGGAAACCCAAAGAAAAGAGAACATCAAGCGTTTTCTTGAGATGTTAGGGCTTTGGGATAAGAGGAATGTTTTGGCAGGAACTTTTTCTAAGGGTATGAAGCAAAAACTCGCCATAGCCCGAGCCCTCATTCATGAACCACAAGTTATTTTTATGGACGAACCTACCGCGAATCTAGATCCTGAGGCTTCGAAAACAGTTCGAGATTTCATTCTTCAACTGAAAAAAGAGAAGAAGACAATCTTTCTAAACACACACAACCTTGGCGAGGCACAGAGAATCTGCGACAGAGTGGCAATAATGAATACAAGTCTTAGAGCAATTGGTACCCCGCAGGAACTTGAAAGGTCCGTTAGTGGCAAGAAGACTGTTATCGGATTGGAACAGCAAGTAAACGGTGCTGTTTTGGAGGCATTGAAAAAACTGGCTCTCAAAAACCTGTCCAGCGGCGGCGACACGATAACATTTGACGTGGAAAACCCAGACAAGGAAAATTCACCTGTTATAGAGGCTATAGTGCTAGCGGGAGGTCGTGTCAAATCAATCAATGTGGTAGGCTCAACTTTGGAAGATACCTATCTAAAACTTGTGAGGAAATAAATATGCGACTCTCAAAGGCGTGGATTATAGCAGCTAGAGACTTCAAAATATTTAGGCGAGTAAGAAACGTCTGGACCTCGATAATTATTTTCCCAGTTGTTATTTCGGTTATGTTTCCGGTGATACTGGAGTATTTAACGATAAGGGGGAACCACGGACTCGCAGCTTCGGGTGTGCTTCCAAATTTGCTTACCTCCTTTTCTTTCTTTTTAGTTATAGGAGCAGCATACGTTCCCTTAGGGATTGCCTCTTACAGTATAGTCGGGGAGAAAGTGGAGAAGAGTTTGGAACCTCTTCTAGCCACGCCGCTAACTGATGGAGAAATATTGCTTGGAAAAGCCATCTCTGCAGTTATTCCAACTTTAGTTGCAATGTATGCGGCTGCGGCAGTGTTCATGGTGGGCATTGATGAGGTTACTTTCAATACGCTTGGCTACTATTATTTTCCAAACTGGAACATCGCCACTTTGCTGTTAGTTCTGATGCCGGTCGCCATTGTGATGAGTGTTCTGTTCAGTGTGATTGTTTCTTCGCGAGTTAATGATGTGCGGAGCGCTAACAGTTTTGGAGTTTTTATACTCTTTCCACTTCTGGGCATATACCTTCTCAGCGAGACAAGCATAATAACCCTTGACATAAACAGCCTGCTCATAATTTCAGGCATTATCTTGGCAGTTGATGTGGCGCTTTTCTATGTTAGCACCAAGACTTTCCGTAGGGAGGAAATACTAACAAAATGGAAGTAGTAAAGTTGGAAGCAAAGAGGAGGTGGGAAAAATGGTGGACATGAAAGATTATTATCAAACAAATAAAGGGCGACTCCTTGGAATTGGGGGAATATTAATTGTTGTGGGTCTTGTCCTCTATTTTGCAAGACATCAAGAATTAGTGCTCGTATTACCCATCGTTGGGGCTGTTTTGTTCATTGCCGGAGTTATTTATAAGCCTCAAAAGAAAACAGATAGCACCCCTAAGGTGACTGAATAGGTTAAGCATCGGCAAAAAATGTTGAGGCACTTGGTTTTTTCTTTTTTCAATTACTAAGAAGGCATTTTGATCCAGTGTTGGTGACAAGAGCGGGACCAACAGAGAACGTTAGAAGTTGTTGTTGTTGCTGCTGCACCTATATTCTGCAGACCGGTTGCAACAACAATCAAAAGTAACACAACAGACCCATAGAAGATAATGATGATGATGCAAATCATTTTTCACACAACAGTATCATCAATCAAAGATAGCGCACTAAAAAGGGATTAGTTACTTATGATTTGAATTCATTTTTTTGTACAATACTATTCCTTCAATCAAATAGAATCATTGTGACTGCAGTCATGCAGGTAAGGAAAGGGAAGCCGATTTCCCGCATTGAACCGTTGACTATTTACTACAAAAAAGAAAATTACTAACTTTGGTGTAGCTTTAAGACTAACGTTGCAACTCTTCTGCCCAATTCCTCGCATTCAATAAGGTCTTCTTTACTTGGGGCACCCATAACTGCAACTCCGTAATGTGCATCGTCAGCTCTGCCTTGAACAATCATCCCATGAATAAGCATAGCATGCACAATGGAAAGTAATGTAGTTTCGGCTCCGGAAGCAGTTCCGCCGCTGCTTGTAAATGCCCCGCCAACTTTGCCACCTAATTGTTTGTGGACCTGTTCGGATCGGTCGATTAGTGCTTTAAGCTTAGCGGACATTTGCCCGAAATATGTTGGTGATCCCATGATTATGCCGTTAGCGGCGAGCAGATCACTCGGTTTTGTTTCTGCAACCTTTTTCACTGTAACTTCTATATCGCCTTCTTTTTCTGCTCCTTTCGCCACTGCTAAAGCCATTTTTTCTGTGTTTCCAGAATTAGAATCATAGACAACCAGTATTTTCGCCATAATTTCACTTCACAATTTCCTGTATTATCTCGTTAACAGCCATTATCTTTGCGTTGTAGACATACTCGAGATATTTTAGGCTCTGCTCTTGGTCTTGAGGTGTAAGGGCTTCAACGCCGTCTTTGGTGATTACTATTTGGTAGCCTCGGAAGAAAGCGTCGGCTGATGTGTGGCGTATGCATATGTTGGTGTGTAATCCTCCTAAAATTAGAGTTTTTGCCCCTTCGCCCTCGTATAAGCTGCGTAAGAGCGGGTCTAAGCCTGTTTCGTAAAAGCCGCTATAGGTACGTTTCTCAACTATGTAGTCTTTGCCTTCGTCGGGTTTGAGTTCAGCGATAACTTGGGCTCCTGGGGTGCCTTTTATTGCATGGATGCCCCATCTCTTGGTAACTTCGAAGTCTCGAGGGTAGTGGGCGTCGATGCTGTAGATGATAGGTACTTGGTTTATTCGGGCAGCTACAAGGAGTCTTTGGAGGGGTTCAAGGATGTTTTTTACGTTTTTTATTTTTAAGGGTCCAGTGAAAAAATCGTTCTGAACATCTACAAGGATAACTGCTGGGTTACTTAACAAAAAATCACACTCAAATAAAAAAGGATGCAGAGCCTAATTTAGTTTACCTATGGCATGCAGGGTCCAGCAGTCAGGACTTCGGCACCGTTTTTGGTGACAAGAACTGTATCTTCGATTCGCACTCCACCTAAACCGGGCACGTAGATTCCTGGCTCATCTGTCACCACGTTTCCCGCAAGAAGAGTGTCTTTGCTGTCGGGGCTCAAAATGGGTGCTTCATGAACTTCCAAACCGACTCCATGACCAAGGTTGTGGACAAAGAACTCGCCAAAACCCGCCTTCTCAATCACACACCTAGCAACTCTATCAACTTCACTTGCAGCAACTTGGGGTTTAATTGCTTCGAGAGCTTTTTCGTGTGCAAGCTTTACCGCGTCGTAGATTGCTGCTTGATGGTAGGTTGCTTTGCTGGCGATGAAGGTTCGGGTGATGTCTGAGCGATATAATTTGTAGGTCGCGCCAATGTCCACTATGACAAAGTCGCCGTCTCGAATGGTTCGCTCAAGGTTGCTGCCATGAGGAAATGCCGAAGTTGCGCCAGAAGCCACGATGGTCTCAAACGCTACACCGTCGGAGCCTGCCTTACGCATGGCATACTCAATTTCCGCTGCCGCGTCCTTTTCTTTTGTTCCAAGCCACATCATTTCTTTAGCAGTTTGCATCCCAACAGCTGCTATCCTGCAGGCTTCACGGATAAACTTTATTTCTTCGCTATCTTTGACGCTGCGGAGTTCCCGAATCAGGTTGTTGATGGGTTCAAGGTGTTCATCCCCGCCAACAGCTTTGGCTAACATGCGCCAATTCTCAAACGGCAGAGTGTCTACACCGAATTTTTTGGCAGGGGCTTGCTTGGCGATTTTTTCCATCAAGTTTTCGCCACGTTTTAAGAGCTGAACTTCAACGCCTTTGACTTCAGCTTTTGCCTGTTCATAATTCACTCCCGAAACGTAGAGCATGCTCTCGCCTTGTTCGGGAATGTAAAGGGCTGTAGCTCCTGAAAAGTTGGTGAAGTAAGTTAGGTTGCTTTGGTTGAAGATTATGAAGTTGGAGGGGTTGTTCTGTTTTTGGGCTGCTTGTTTTAGGACGTCGGTTCGCTTCATGAGGTTTCGCCAGTCTATGGGGAAGTGCTTGGGTTGGTTTAAGTTTTCGCTTCTAAAGTTGCTTGTAGTGGATGTATTGGGGATAATTATTGCGTTATGCAAAGAAAAGCCGGTCGAATTTTGTCGTGATTTTTTATATGAACCAGCCATTAACTTAATATACTTTTCAAATGCCTTCTAATTTACAGGACATGAGGGGAAAAAAGCATGTTTGCTTATGCGGGAAAAATTTTACATGTTAACCTCACAACAGGTCAAACAAGAACCGAGCCACTGAGTGAACAGATGGCTAAAAGCTACATTGGCGGCATCGGTTTAGGTATTCGCTTACTTATGGATAACTCAAAACCAGGCACAGACGCCTTCCACCCAGACAACCCAATAATCTACTGTACAGGTCCGCTCAGCGGCACCATGGGTCCCACAGCCGGCAACGGCTATGCAGTAGTTTCCAAATCACCAGCCACGGGCGGAGTCGGGGAAGCAAAAGCACACGGGTTTTTTGGTCCAGACCTAAAACGAGCAGGATACGACGCAGTTGTAATCACTGGTAAAGCACCAAAGCTGTCTTACCTTTGGATTGACGATGACAAAGTCGAAATCCGAAACGGCGAATACCTCAAAAACGCCACAGTAGGCGATACAGATAACAAAATCCGAGACGAACTCGGAGACTTCTATATTCGCGTATCAGCCATTGGCGAAGCAGGCGAAAAACTATGCAGGTTCGCAGCCATCATAAACGACGAATTCCGAGCAATCGGACGCACAGGCATGGGCGCAGTTATGGGCAGCAAAAACCTCAAAGCCGTCGCCGTACGAGGAACAAAAGACGTTAACGTAGCTAACATGGAAGGCTTCAAAGAATACATCAAAATGATTCATGAACGAATGAAGGGTCCAGCTACCAAGAAATACAAGACCTTGGGTACACCTGAAAACGTACTAGTTTTAAATTCGCTTTCAGCTTTAGCAACAAGAAACTGGACGAACGCAACTTTTGAAGGCGCTAACAAAGTCAGCGGCGAATACTTAAATGAACATTATGTTAAGAAAATTGTGGGTTGTGCAACCTGCGGTATGCGTTGCGACCATATTGCCGTTGTTCCTGAAGGACCATACAAAGGATCAACTTCAAGACTAGAATTCGAATGCCTCTGGAGCATGGGGCCACTTTGCGGTGTTGACCGTTTAGACGCAATTATCGAAGCCATGCGCATCGTCAACGAATACGGCATGGATGGCATCTCAATTGGTGTCGTTGTTGCTTTTGCGATGGACCTATATGAACATGGCATAATTACCAAAGAACAAACCGACGGAATCGATCTCAAATTCGGCAACGCTGAAGCATTAATCGCTATAATCCACAAGATTGGTAAACGTGAAGGTTGGCTTGGCAACATTCTTGCAGAAGGTGTTGAGAAAGCAGCCGAATTAATCGGCGGAGACGCATACAAATACGCATGCCACATCAAAGGCTTAGAACTACCAGGCTACGACCTAAGAACACTAAAAACAGCCGCCCTAGGATTCTCAGTATCATTCCGAGGTGCCTGCCACCTAAGAAACGGAGCATACTCACCGGACGTAAAAGGCAAAGTAAACCGCTTCAAAATCGAGAAAGGCAGAGGCAAAATGATCACCGACGAGAGCCACATGTACAACATCATCGACTCACTAATCGTCTGCAAATTCAGCAGAGGCACATACTACGATGGCTGGAAAGACCTAGCTAACTACTACACCCTAGCAACAGGCATTCCGATTACCCCAGAAGAAATGACTCAAGACGGCGACAGAATAGAAAACCTCGCACGCCTCTTCAACATACGTGAAGGCAAAGGCACACGCAAATACGACGATGTCCCCTACAAGATAAAGAATTTCCCAGTGCCCGACGAAGGACCAGCGAAAGGTGTCTGCGTTAACGACGAAGAAATGGCAATCGGCTTAGACGATTACTACGCTTCAAGAGGATGGACCGCCGATGGTATACCAACTGTTGAGAGACTTAACTCGTTAGGGTTAGGCGATTTAGCTTACATTGCTGAAGATGCAATGAAAGTTGCTAAAGAAGCCAAGCCTCAAGCAGCGGTTGCAACTGTGGGAGGAAACTAATATGGGTCGTCCTCAAGACAGAAAATTCGTAACAGCCGACCCAGACAAATGTATTGGCTGTCTAGTATGCGAATATGCTTGCAGCATGGTTAACGAAAAAACCTTCAACCCAAACAAATCACGGATACGAGCGATGCGCCTAGGTCCACTAGTAAACCTCGCAGTTACCTGTAGGCACTGTGAAGACGCCTCATGCGTAGCTGCCTGCCCAAGAGATGCTCTAAAACAAGACTGTGATAGCGGTATAATCCGCGTTGACGAAAACGCATGCAATGGTTGCGGATGGTGTATTAGCGCATGCCAATTCGGCGCTATGAACATGCATCCAGACAAAAAAGTAGTATTTACCTGCAACAGCTGCACCGACAACGAAACCAAAGAACCTCAATGTGTTAAATGGTGTCCCGAAGAAGCCTTATCATTTGTCAGCGCAGAAACATTATCGCAGAAATATCGCCAGAAAGCAGTCAAGAACCTGTTCCAAACAGCTGAAGAAGCCAATAAAGCTAAATAAACTCAGTTTAGCGCTTTTTTGCGCTACTTTTTGTTTTCTTTTCGAAAATGTTTTCTATCGTTTTATCCACCTGTCATCAGCGACATCAGAATTATGCTGTCACCGTTTTTTAGGGGTGTGTTTACGCCTTGTAGCTGATCCATCAAAACACCATTAACCATTGCAACAAATGTTGCTTTCATTTCCTTCTTGACCGGGTCATAGACTTCCTGTATGAATTGTTTGCCGTAATCTCCGGCGATTTTGCCCAGCAAATCCGACAGTAGAATGCCATTTGGAAGTGTGAATTCATCTTGGCTTGTGTTTGTGTAGGATTTAACCAAGCTGATATAGTGGACTTTAACTTCCATTTCTTTTCCTTCTGCTCTGGTCTAATAATTGTTTTGGGGTTCTGATATTTCTTTTCTATTCTCGATATAGTTTTAGCCTTGAAAACCTCGATTAGCGTTATGTGAAATTGTGCATAACGACTCCTACATCCACGTGGAAAGCCATGACTTTTCAAACTAAGAACCCATTAACTTAATATATTGTTCAAATGCACTAAATACTTTAAAACGCTTGGAGGAACAAGGTTTGCTAGGTTACGCGGGAACAATCTTATATGTTGATTTAACCACAGGCAAAACTCGCAAAGAAAAACTGAACGAGGAAGTCGCCAAAAAATACATCGGCGGCATCGGCCTTGGCATGGAACTCTATTTATCCAATTCAAAAGCAGGTGTGCAACCACTTAGCGCAGAAAACCCGCTTGTTTTAGCAATTGGACCCGTTTCAGGAACCATGTTTCCAACAGGCGGCAACGGACACGCCTTTATATCTAAATCACCCGAAACAAACGGAGTTGGCGAAGCTGTAAGCCACGGCACCTTTGGCGCTGAACTAAAAAGAGCAGGATACGACGCAATAATCTTAACTGGCAAAGCTGAAAAGCCAACTTACCTTTGGATTGACGACGACGCAGTCCAACTTCTTGATGCTTCACAAATCTGGGGCAAATCACCCGGCGAAACTGAAGACGCCATCAAAAATGAAACAGGCGACTATTACGTACGGATAGCATCCATAGGTTTAGCAGGCGAAAAACTCAGTAAAATTGCCACTATTATTAACGAGAAAACCCGCGCCGCTGGCAGAACAGGTCTTGGCGCCGTTATGGGCAGCAAAAACCTCAAAGCCATCGCAGTTCGAGGCACCCGCGACATAGTTGTAGCGAAACCGGACGAATTCATGGAAATGGTAAAAGAATTCCACGAACGCATGAAAGGTCCAGCTGCACAGAAATACCGCACCTTAGGCACATCTGAAAACATCGTGATTCAAAACTCACTTTTCTGCATGCCAACCCGCAACTTCAACAACGCTCATTTTGACAACGCTGAAAAAGTCAGCGGAGAAACCCTCAACGAACGTTACATCACAAAAATCATAGCCTGCAACTCATGCGCTATGCGATGTGAACATGAAGCATTAATCCGCGAAGGACCCTACAAAGGCACCTTGGCAAGAATGGAATATGACAATATCTGGGCATTGGGACCAAACTGTGGCGTAGACAAACTAGATGCCATAATAAAAGCTGCTGAACTCTGCAACTACTACGGCCTTGACGCAACAAGCGCAGGCGTAACCGTCGGTTTCGTGATGGACTGCCACGAAAAAGGTATCCTGACCCACGAAGACCTTGGCGGATTAGATGCTCACTTCGGCAACGCAGATGCACTCATCCAACTTATCGAAAAAATCGGCAAACGCGAAGGAATCGGCGACATGCTTGCTGACGGCGTGAAAGCGGCTGCACAAAAAATTGGCAAAGGCTCCATGGAGCTTGCTCAACAAATTAAAGGCTTAGAAGCTACAGGTTATGATTTGCGATGCCTGAAAACTGCCGCTTTAGCTTCAGCAGTTTCGTTCCGCGGAGCAGACCAGAACCGCAGCGGCGCTTACAGCATAGATCTAAAAGGCAAAGTTGACCGTTTGAAAGCCGAAAAAGGACGCGGCAAACTCGTCAAAGACGCAGAAGACATCTACGCATTAATCGATTCACTTATCATCTGCAAAAACGCCAAAGGCACCCTCTACAAGGAACTCGCCGACATGGCAAAACTCTACAGCCTAGTCACAGGCATCGAAATGACCCCTGAAGAACTCAGCCTTGCAGGCGAACGAATAAACACACTCGCAAAACTCATTAACGTCCGAGAAGGATTTAGTCGAAAAGACGACACATTGCCCTGGAAAGTAATGAACCAACCAATCCCCGACGAAGGACCCGTTAAAGGCGCGGTCGTAACTCAAGACGAACTTGACCTGCTACTTGACGATTATTATCAAGCGCGTGGCTGGAATGTCGAGGGTATTCCTACAAAAGCTAAACTCGAAGAATTAGGCATGCAAGATTACCAGACTATAATTGAAGGAAAAGAGGCATAAACATGGTAAAGCTGCACGAAAGAAAATTTGTTTCTACAGACCCAGAAAAATGCGTCGGCTGCCAAATATGCGAGTACGCCTGCTCATTCACCAAAGAGAAAGCTTTCAACCCACTCAAATCACGCATCCGTGTCGTCCGTGTTAACCAATTAGCCAACATGGCTGTAACCTGCCGCCTCTGCGAAGAACCAGCCTGCGTAGCAGCATGCCCACGTGATGCACTCACTCAATCCAAAGAAACAGGTAACATAGAACTCGATAAAGACAAATGCAACGGCTGCGGCTGGTGCATCGAAGCCTGCGATTACGGGGCAATAATGCTTCACCCAGAAACCAAAGTCGTCTACGTCTGCGACATGTGCAAAGACAAACCTGAAGGGCCACAATGCGTCAAATGGTGCCCCGAAGAAGCCATAACCGTCGTCACAAGCGATGTATTAGCACAGAAAGCAAGAATCGGCGCAATCAAAAAACTCTTCCAAGAAAAAGAAAAATAAACGAGCATTTTTGCTCATTTTCTAATTTTTAAAATTCAGTATTTTAATTTGAAGTAGCGTTTTGGAAAACCTATTAATAACAACATGCCAACAACGTCTCAGGTGCCCCACATTTGCTTGACCAACTAATCATCACAATTATTCTGGGATTAATTCAAGGCTTCGCAGAATGGCTACCCATATCCAGCACCGCTCACTTGCGAGTTGCAGAGCACTTTTTAGGGTTCCCTGCTATGCCCCTGTTCAATGTTTTCTTACACATAGGCACACTTGGAGTTGTAATATTCTACTTTAGACACGACATTAAGGTAATTCTAACAGCTTTGATGCATAGAGATTTTCATTCAGAATACGGCAGATTCATCCCACTAATCATTGTCGCATCCATACCCACAGGCATAATTGGAATCCTCTACGACCTACACCTAGGCGACAACTACCAAACAATCCTGATCATCGGCATAACATTCCTATTTGGAGCCGCACTCCTGTTCTCATCAAAGTTTGGAAAAGAAACTAAACCTCAAATCTCCTACCGCGAAGCACTCGTAATGGGAACAGCTCAGGGGGCAGCCAGTTTTCCCGGGCTGTCAAGAAGCGGCTCAACAATATCCAGCGGGCTGCTGCAAGGCGTTAAACGTGAAATGGTTTTTAAATTCTCATTTTTGCTCTCCATTCCCGCTATCATCGGCGACTTAGGCGTTGAAGCTTACCATGACCGGGGTAGTTTTTCTCAAGGCGTCGGCGTCAGTTCGTTGAACCTTTTCATTGGGTTGGTCTTCGCGGTTTTAGCAGGTTACTTGGCAATTGTGCTCGTCAAAAGGCTAGTTTTAAACAAAAAATTCCATTACTTTGCTGCCTACACGTTTACCCTGGGAATTATCCTCATTATTTTGGCGCTCCTAGGATTCTAAAAAGGGCTGATTTTGTCAGGCGAATTTGAAAACTAGTTTGGACAAGAAAGTGCCAAACAATAAATAGGTTAAATGATTTTTTCCAAATCCTCAATGAAGCGTTCAAACACCTTCAAACCGCTGTTCCAAAAGTCAGGCGATGCCACGTTTAGCCCAACAGTTTTCCCGATTTCCAACGGCGACATGCTGCCGCCTGCAGACAACGCTTTTACCAGTTTTGGCACAAACGATTTGCCTTCCTCCAAATAATGCTCATATAGGGAGTAGACGAACATTTGGGCGTAGACGTAGGGGTAGTTATAGAAACGGTAGTTTGCCATGTAATAGTGAGGTTTCATGGTCCATTCGGCTTCCATTTCTGGGAACCAAGTGACGGCGTCGCCGAAGATGCGGTCACGGCTTTTGGTCCAGTGGTTACAGATGGTTTTGTAATCCAAATATTCGCCTTTCTCTATGGAGGCGTAGAGTGCCTGTTCAAACCACACTCGTGCGGTAACTTGGAACGCAGTCATTCCTGCCTCATCCAACACCAAACACAATAATGCCTTGCGTTCTGCCTCTGTCTTCGCTCTGTCCAGCAACTGGTCAGTGACTAGTAGTTCGCCAAAAATCGACGCCGTCTCAGCCACAGCTGAGGGAACATTCATGTTCAACAGTGTTTGGGATCTCGACGCATACCAGTCGTGGGTTGCGTGTCCAAGCTCATGCGCCAGCGTGTAGACATCGGTTAGTGTGCCGTTGAAACTTTGAAGAATGTAAGCTGATTTGCCGTTGTAGTATCCTGCGCAAAACGCGCCGTTGCGTTTCCCAAATCGTGGCGTGGCGTCTATGTGGCGTTTTTGGAACATTTCCGTGACAGCGGTTGCGTAAGATGGGTCGAATCGGCTGTAGGCATTAGTGATGAGGTTCTGTGCTTGTTGAAAAGTAAATTTGAGTTCTGAGGATTCTGGTAAGGGCGCCACGATGTCGTGATTGCCCAACACTGGCAGATCCATCAATTTGGCTTTTAACTTGAGATAACGCCGATAAGATGTCGATCCCTCCTCTACGGTTTTGAGAAGGTTATCAATTATGCCCTCTTGGGTGTCGTTGCTGATTACGCTGGACTCCATTGGCGAGGCATATTTTCGTCTTTTAGATACACTTACCCAATCATTGCAGATGTTACGCAGCGCTGCCGAAAATACTTCACTGTCTTTTCCTAGAAGTCCATAAATGGAGCGGTTCGCAGATTCACGGGTGGCTCGGTCATTGTGCGAAAGCAAGCCATTGGCTTCTCCGTAGCTCAAGGTCTTTTTTTCTCCCAAAACGTTCACTTCAAAGAGGCGAGTATTGAGCCATTTACTCTGAAGTTCCTCCCACGCGTTGACGCCGAATTGGTCCTTCTCGATGATGAGTTGCTCTTCAACTTCGGATAGCTGGTGCTCTACGCGCCGTTGGATACGTTCTAAGGCGTGCTTGTAATTGGCTAAAGATGGTTCGTTGATTATTTGAGGTCTACTTTTTACCAAAGCGCCCAGCTCTAGCGAGTAAAACGCCAACAGCTTGCTAATTTTAGCTGAAAGCTTGTCTATTTTATCGTTCAGTGTCTGTGCTTGGGGTTGAGTCATGTCTGCCGAAAATGACAGGCTTGCGTAAAGAGTAAGGTCGCTGAATTTTGCCTCAAATGCCTCTACATCTCTAAAGCAACTCAGTAAATCCTTGGCAGATAACACGGCTATTTTGCCACGGTAAGTTTTCTCAAAGGCATCCGCTGTTGCCTCGGCTTCCTTTATGGCTTGGTCAATTTTAGGGTCAGTTAGGCTTTGAAAAAGCTCGGTTAAATTCCATGTAACTTGTTGAGTCGTCAAATGTGTGTGCCTCTGCTGGAATAGTGTGGGCTGGGTTATTTTGGATTATTGTTCCACCCTAAAATTGTGCTTTAATTGCCATTTTTTTTAAGCCAAAATTATTGGTACTTCGCACATTTGGGCTGAGTCAAAGGTTTCGAGAATTAACTTGGATCCTTTTTTGACGGTTACGCAGTCGGTTCCGCAGATTGGGCAGGGAACAAACTCATGTTCTCCTACAGCGTCGAACTCGAAGCTACAGTGGCATTCAGGACAAGTAAAAATTATCGATGCCTCTAATGTTTTCATTTTCTATCCTCCTAAAAAACTAAGTTTTTTTATTCGATTAATTAGCTAAATTGTTTTGTGATTTATAGAAACAGCTTATTTGTCTCTGCAAACATACAACTGCTGACTAGGTAATAACTTTATCCATAGATACATGAAGTTTGGATGGTGCTAAGGTCAATATTTTTCGAAAAAATAATCAAATCTGAAGTCATTAGCGAAGTTCTTTTTCAGCCTTGTACAGCTGTTTGTCCAACTTTTCTCGGTATCTGTCCGCTTCGTTTTCTTTTAGATCTACTGGACTTGCATTCAAACTCTTCATTAATTCTTTGTCGCTTAGGTTTACAAATTTTTCAGCAAGTTCATCAAGGAGCTTGCGGATTTCTTTGAGTTCCACAGCTATCCCTCTGAGACTTCTCCTGTCCTCGTCTGTCAAAACCATTTTACCCACAGCAAGTCACCGATTAAGCTTATTTTACAAGCGATGAGTAGTATTAAAATTTCCCTAAAAAAGAAAAATGCTTAAGAATTGTTGGTGCTACGGGCAGGATTTGAACCTGCGAACCCCTGAGGGAAAGGATATCCCATTTGGGCGCTTGAGTCAAAGCGTCGAGATCTTGAGTCCTTCACCTTTGACCTAGCTTGGTTACCGTAGCAACGTTTCGATTAGAAAACTGTCTGGCTCCGTCTTATTAATCATTTCCCGTCTACCGCAAAAGTAAAACACCAATGCAACGATACTTAGAAGTAATGCAGACCAAGCACAGAATTATCCTTGGCAACAGCCAACGAATGCCCGAACTTGCTGACTCAAGTGTGCAATTAATGGTGACTTCGCCGCCTTACCCCATGATAGCCATGTGGGACGAGTTGTTTGCGAAGGCCGATCCCAAGATTGCGGAATTATTCAAGAAATTGGACTCAGATGGCAAAGAGGAAACAGTGCGACAGATCTATACTGAAATGCATGACTATTTGGCGAAGGTTTGGCAGGAAACCTACCGGGTCCTAGTTGACGGCGGCATCGCGTGCATAAACATTGGCGACGCAACCCGAACAGTAAACGGCAAATTCCAACTCTACCCCAACCACTCCCGAATCACTGAAGTCTGCGAAAAAATCGGATTTATAACCCTCCCCTATATATTATGGAAAAAACCCACCACCAAACCAATGTACAAGGGCAAAGGCGCCTTTTTAGGCTCAGGTTTCCTTCCCCCAAACGCCTACGTAACGCTGGATTGTGAGTTTATTTTACTGTTCAGAAAGGGAAAACTCCGAAAATTCCCTGCGAAAGATGTCCTGCGCTATGAAAGTGCTTTTTCGAAAGTGCAGCGTGATGAGTGGTTTAGTCAAATTTGGTCCTTGAAGGGCACCCGGCAAACTTCAACCGAATTAGAACGCAGAACCGCAGCATATCCTGAAGAAATCGCTGAGCGCTTAATCCGAATGTTTAGCGTCAAAGGCGAACTCGTACTAGACCCTTTTTTGGGTTCGGGAACAACTACAAAAATCGCCATGCAAAACGAACGCAACAGCATTGGGTATGAATCAGATCTCAACTTGTTGCCCGTAATAGCCAAAAAAACAGATACCGATAAAGGCAAAGAAGCAATTTTGGAAATAATTAAACGCTGAGAAAACTTTGGGAAATATGCAGGAAAGGGATTGACAATTCTTAATATTACCTTCAACTATTTTCTAACAAAAAAAGGTAGTCTAATTGGTTAAAAGAGAGTTAGACAATGGCAAACCCATGGGATTTGGCAATACCTCACGAAGGTTTACCCATTCCAGTCGACGCGTAAAGGGTACTATTGCAAAGGACCGTTTTGCTTTTGATCAAGCAATGCAAGGACACGATTGCCAAAAAATTCGGCAAGATGGCGATTTTGTGGTTCAGAAACGTGATTTTTTTGGGAACAAAGTTGGTGAGCCAACAACTTTTGAAGTGAAGACCGGGAACTCTAAATTGACGGAAGCTCAGGAGAAAAGGCAACGTCGACTAGGTAGAAATCGGTATAAAATCGCCAGGTATTAGTTAGAATTGGGTCTTGTAGTCCTAATGAGAGAAGATTGCTGTTGGTTTCTTCTTCGGCCATAAGCAAGTTGGAAATCAGTGCACACGCAAAAAAGAACCAAGTTAGTAGGGTTATTTTATTAAAAAATGGTGTTCTTGATCTCTAATATGTATTTGACTATGATTGTATGCTGTTTGCGTGTAATGGGCGAATTTTTCCGTCGTTTCTCATTTTGCCTCATGCAACTTCGAGGCGAAAAGTTTTTTTCAACCAGATGCTCTATGATTGTTATTAGAGATTCAGTTTAGACTAATTGTGAATAAAAATGTTTATATTCAACGTAGGCGGCTTGTGTTTGTGCTCTTAGAAAAGTTAGTTGACCCTTTTTCGAGTTGGACCTATCCAGCATCGGAGGAAATGAAAAAGTGAAAACACAATTAACAAAAATTCACAATCAGTATTATATCTTAAATTTATGGGAGAACTGAAAACTTGACTAATGTACAAAAAGAAGATATCCATTATCTTTTGAAAACTTTTTTCAACGAGAAAGGCCTAGTTCGTCAGCATCTTGACAGTTATAACGAATTTATCGACCATGGACTCCAAGAGGTCGTGGATGAGGTAGCTGAAATTCCTATTGAAGTTCCTGAGAGCCCATATAAAGTGAAACTTGGACAAATCTGGGTAATTGACCCTCAATCGCGTATTACTGGTCCTTACGCCACAGAAGTGGATGGAACCAAACATGAAATTTATCCAATGGAAGCCCGACTACGCAACTTGGCGTATTCAGCACCCATTGCACTTGAAATGACTCCTGTTGTAGATGGACGAGAACAGGATACAGAGCTTGTTTACATCGGCAATATCCCTGTAATGTTGAAGAGCAAACTTTGCTTCCTTAGCCAACTCAGCAAAGAAGAGCTTATCGCTGCAGGAGAAGACCCTGATGATCCAGGAGGATATTTTGTTGTTAACGGTTCTGAACGTGTTATCGTTGCGATGGAAGACTTGGCTCCAAACCGTGTCATCGTTGACATTGACGAAAAAGGCACATCACCAGTTTATCAAGCAAAAATCTTCTCAACAACAGTCGGTTTCCGAGCAAGAATTGAACTCAAACTAAAATCAGACGACGCAATCTACGTCACCATGCCGGGAGTTCCCACAGAAATCCCATTCGTCGTCATCATGCGCGCACTAACCATGGAAAAAGACAAAGACATAGCTGAAGCAGTCACACTCGACAGCGAAACCCAAACTCAACTCTCTGCCTCATTCGAAAAAGCCATCGGCGTAGACACCCCAAGCGACGCCATTCTTTTCATCGGCAACCGCGTTGCCCACGGACAAGTCGAAGAATACCGACTCCAAAAGGCAGAAACAGCATTGGACAAAAACTTCCTCCCACACTTGGGAAGAAGCGACAAAAATCGCAAAGAAAAAGCCATATTCCTCGGTGAAATGGCCTACCGCGTTATCCAACTAAAAACAGGCAGACGCCAACCAGACGACAAAGACCACTTCAAAAACAAACGTCTAAGACTCGGTGGTCCATTGCTCGCAGACTTATTCCGCGTCTCATTCAGAAACCTTACACGAGACATAAAGTACCAGCTCGAACGCATCGGCGTCAAAGGCCCAATCATAACCGTATCAGCTGCAGTCCGTCCAGGAATCATCACTGAACGTTTCCAACATGCACTGGCAACAGGCAACTGGGGCAGAGGAAGAGTCGGCATCACCCAACTTTTGGACCGAACAAACTACATCTCAACCCTCAGCCACCTACGCAGACTCCAATCACCACTCAGCAGAAGCCAACCTAACTTCGAAGCCCGAGACTTACACCCCACCCACTGGGGACGCTTATGCCCTAACGAAACCCCTGAAGGCTCAAACTGCGGGCTCGTAAAAAACCTCGCATTATCAGCCTCCATCGCAGTCGGCGTAAACCCAGACAAAATCAAGCAGTTACTCTTCGAAATGGGCAGCGTACCAGCATATGAAGCCTCTATCGAATTACGCATTTCAGGCGCCAAAGTTTTCGTCGACGGAAACATCATTGGCTACTGCAACAACCCCCAAGAAATGGTACAAGCATTCCGCCAGAAACGCAGAGCAGGCGAAATATCAACAGAAGTTAACGTAACTTACTTCTCCAAAGCCCAAACCGAAACCGAAGAAGTCCACGCAAACTGCGACGAAGGCAGAGTCAGACGCCCCCTAATCATCGTAGAAAACGGCACAGCAAAACTAGGATCAAAACACTTCGAAAAAATCGGTTTAGGCGAATGGACATGGGAAGACCTTGTCAAGAACGGTTTAGTCGAATATTTAGATGCTGAAGAAGAAGAAAACGCATACATCGCGCTTGAATACGACGCCATCCAGCCTAAGTCAACACACGTAGAAATTGCAACCTTCACAATCCTTGGAATCTGCGCTTCAACCATCCCCTATCCAGAACACAACCAGTCACCACGTAATTCCTATCAAGCTGCCATGGCTAAACAGGCGCTCGGCGTTTACAGCACAAACTTCCATCACCGCGTTGACTCACGTTCACACATACTTCACTATCCACAAGTTCCAATGGTTCAAACTGAAAACATGGACGTCATGGGCTACAAACAACGCCCAACAGGACAAAACTGTGTCGTCGCCGTGCTCAGCTTCGAAGGCTACAACATGGAAGACGCAATTATATTCAACAAAGCCTCAATCGAACGAGGCTTAGCGCGTTCCACTTTCTACCGCATTTACGAAGCCGAATGTCGCCAATATTTAGGTGGCTTAAAAGACAAATTCACTGTTCCAGAACCAGGCACCCGTGGTTACCGTGGAGAACAATATTACAGGCTTCTTGAACCCGACGGAATCATCGGCTTAGAATCTCAAGTGGTCGGCGGAGACGTCTTAATTGGAAGAATTAGTCCTCCAAGATTCCTTGAAGAATACAAAGAATTCGAAGTTAAAGGACCCTCAATGCGTGACACATCCGTAGACATGCGCCCCTCCGAAACAGGCACAGTCGACGGTATATTCGTAACAATGTCAGGCGAAGGAAGCCAACTCGTCAAAGTCCGTGTAAGAGACCAAAGAGTCCCAGAACTTGGAGACAAATTTGCTTCACGCCATGGACAGAAAGGAGTCATCGGCCTAATTGTTCCCCAAGAAGACCTACCCTTCACTGACGAAGGCATAGTTCCGGACCTAATAATCAACCCACACGCAATCCCCTCAAGAATGACCATCGGACAATTCATCGAATCACTTTCAGGCAAAGCCGCATGCGCAAGAGGCAAACCCGGTGACGGCACGCCTTTCTCAAACGAAGGACCAGACGAAGTACGCAAAAACCTAGTAAAACTCGGTTTCAGTCAAACCGGAAGCGAAGTTTTCTACAACGGCGCAACAGGCGAAAAATTCGTCGCTGATGTATTCGTTGGAATTGTTTACTACCAAAAACTTCACCACATGGTTGCTGACAAAATACATGCCAGAGCACGTGGTCAAGTGCAAATGCTCACTCGCCAGCCAACTGAAGGTCGCGCTCGGGGTGGTGGTCTTCGATTCGGAGAAATGGAACGAGACTGCCTCATTGGACACGGAGCCGCTATGCTACTAAGAGACAGACTGCTGGAAGAATCTGACAAATACACGCTCTACATTTGCGAGAACTGTGGACAAATCGCTTACTTCGACATGAAGCAAAGGCGCTATGTCTGCAAGATATGCGACGAAAAAGCAAAGATTTCACCAGTCATCGTGTCTTACGCTTTCAAGCTTCTGTTGCAAGAACTACAGAGCTTATGCATTACACCAAAATTAAGACTAAAGGAGAAGGCATAACATGGCACAGGAAGAATATATTCATAAAATAGTGGATGAAATCTCATTCGGCTTAATCTCACCTAAAGATCTCCGTAAACAATCAGTAGTAGAAGTCCAAACCCCAGACACCTACGATGAAGACGGCGCACCAATCACAGCAGGCTTAATGGACGGCAGACTAGGCACCCTTGAACCAAGGCAAAGATGCAAAACCTGCGGCAACACAGCCATCCGCTGCCCAGGACACTTCGGACACATCGAATTAGCTGTACCAATCGTACACATTGAATTCACAAAGATTATTTTTGATCTCCTAAAAGCAACCTGCCGCACATGTGGCCGTATTCTCCTCTCAGAAGAAGCATCCAAAAAAGCCCGCCAAAGACTTGAACGCTTCAACGAACTCTTAGGAACTATCCCGGATGAAATTTACAAAGAAATCCTAACTGATATCAAAGCAAAACAATGCCCCTACTGCGCAGCTGCACAATTCAAAATCACCTTCGAGAAACCAACCAAATTCATTGAACAAACTGAAGCAGGCTCAGAACCTCTAACACCCAGCATGATACGCGAACGGCTTGAACGTGTCTCAGATGAAGACCTAGAAATATTAGGCTTCAACCCTAAAGTTGCGCGTCCAGAATGGATGGTTCTGCAAGTTCTGCCTGTTCCACCAGTCTATGTACGTCCCTCAATCACATTAGAATCAGGTATCCGCTCAGAAGACGACTTAACCCACAAACTCGTAGACATTATCCGCATTAACCAGCGTCTGAAAGAAAACATGGAAGCAGGCGCACCAACCCTCATCATCCAAGACTTATCTGAACTTTTACAGTACCACGTTACAACATACTTCAACAACGAGGCATCAGGTATTCCGCCAGCACGCCACCGCAGTGGCAGAGCCCTAAAAACTCTCTCACAACGGTTGAAAGGCAAAGAAGGACGATTCAGAAGCAACCTCTCAGGCAAACGTGTTGACTTCTCAGCCCGCACAGTTATCTCCCCAGATCCGAACCTTGACATAAACGAAGTCGGTGTTCCCCAAGACGTCGCCATGCGACTATCAGTTCCCGAAAAGGTAACTGCTTGGAACATCGAAGAAATGAAAAAGTTCGTGATCAACGGTCCCGAAAACTATCCAGGCGCACTCTACATTATCCGCCCAGACGGCAAACGTATCAGACTCGAATTCGTCGTTGACCGCACAAAAATTGCAGAAGCCGTCGAATTAGGATTCGTTATTGAACGTCACCTCAAAAACGGCGACATAGCTATCTTTAATCGACAGCCTTCACTCCACCGCATGTCCATCATGGCGCACTACGTCAGAGTTTTGCCCTACAAGACCTTCCGATTACACCTCTGTGTCTGCCCACCATACAACGCAGACTTTGACGGCGACGAAATGAACCTTCACGTTCCTCAAAGCGAAGAAGCCCGAACCGAAGCATTGTTGCTGATGCAGGTTCAAGACCAAATTCTATCACCCAGATTCGGCGGACCAATCATTGGCGCCATCAGAGATTTCGTCACAAGCGCTTACTACTTCACAAGAAAAGGCAACTTCGTAACCAGAAGCCAAGTCAATAGACTCCTAACATCAACAAACTACACCGGACCTGTGCCAGAACCAGAAATCAAAACACCCGAACCACTTTGGTCAGGCAAACAAATCTTCAGCCTGTACTTGCCAAAAACACTCAATTACTCTTTGAAAGCTAACATTTGTCAAGGCTGCACGAAATGCGAGGAAGAAGAATGCAAGCACGATGCCTACGTAGTCGTTAAGAACGGTCAACTCGTAACAGGCGTTATTGACAGACGATCAATTGGCTCTGAACAATCTGAAAGCTTGCTTCACAGAATCATCAAAGACTACGGCACCCAAGCAGGACGAGAATTCCTAAACAAAGTCACACACCTACTCAAACAATTCATATCCATGAGAGGGTTCAGCTATACCTACGATCAATTGGTTCTCTCACCAAGAGCACGCAACCGCATGGCCAAGACAATGGACCGTATCCAAAAGAAAATCGACGAACACATCGAAAACTTCCGCAACGGAACCCTACCACGTCTGCCAGGACAAACTCTCGAAGAATCCTTCGAAATCTATGTTATGCATGAACTTGCAGTAGCCCGAGACGAATCAGGCAAAATAGCAGACGAAGACTTCACCTTGGAAAACGCAGGCATTGTTATGACAAGAGCAGGTGCAAGAGGCTCAAGCTTAAACATCGGTCAAATGGCTGCTTGCGTTGGTCAACAATCAGTCCGAGGCAAACGTATCCTAAGAGGCTACGCCGGAAGAGCATTGCCACACTTCGTTGATGGCGACCCAAGCCCAAGAGCAAGAGGATTCGTCTATAACTCTTACCAAACAGGCTTAGATGCGATTGAATTCTTCTTCCACGCTATGGGAGGCAGAGAAGGTCTAGTCGACACAGCCGTCCGCACACAACAAAGTGGTTACATGCAACGTAGACTCATTAACGCCCTCGAACACATCCGCTTAGAATACGACAGCACTGTCCGTGACTCCGCAGGCGACATTATCCAATTCCGCTACGGAGAAGATGGAGTGGACCCAGCTAAAAGCGACCACGGTAAAGCAGTCAACGTCAACCGATTAATCGAGCAGATTAAACTCGGTGAAGAAAAAGGCGAAATGGCATCTGCTGAACACATCAAAAAACAACTGAAGAACGTAGAAAACCAACTAACACCCATCCTGCTAAACCAACTAAAGCAGAACTTTGCCAAGAACAAATTAACCACCAAAGCCGTAACAAAAGCTGCAACCCAAACAGCTGAACAGTACAAGCGAGCCTTAATGGAGCCAGGCGAAGCAGTCGGCATCGTTGCCGCCCAATCAATCGGCGAACCAGGCACACAGATGACCCTAAGAACCTTCCACTATGCAGGTGTTAAAGAACAAAACGTCACCTTAGGTTTACCACGACTAATCGAAATTGTCGATGCACGCAGAATCCCCTCAACACCAATCATGACAATCTATCTGAAAGGCGACCATGCAAAGAGCAAAGAAGGTGCGGTAGAAGTTGCACGCAACATCATCTACACTTCAGTTGAGAACTTGGCTTCAGCAATCTATGAAGACCCAGTTCGCGAAGCAATCATTATCGAATTAAACAAGCAGATGATGGACGACAGAGCCATAACGATGGAAGAACTTAAGGAACGCATGGAACTCCAAAACGCCACTGTAACAGTTTCAGATACCACAGTTGAGATTAAACCCAAAAAAGCTGAACAACTAAAACGTATGTTAGCTAAGGTTCCAGGTTACCAAGTTAAAGGTGTCCCAGACATTAAACGTGTCCTTGTAACCGAAGAAAGTGGTGAATGGGTAATACGCACTGACGGCTCAAACCTATCCAAAGTCCTCGAAGTCATAGGTGTTGATACTTCAAGAACAACTACCAACAACATCCACGAAATCGCTAAAACCCTCGGCGTAGAAGCATCCAGAAACGCACTTGTCCATGAAGCAAAAGGCGTCTTGGAAGATCAAGGCTTAGACGTAGACGTCCGCCACGTAATGCTCGTAGCAGACATGATGACCACCACAGGCGACGTACAGCAAATCGGCAGACACGGAATCAGCGGCAAGAAAGCCAGTGTTCTCGCGCGCGCCGCATTCGAAATCACAGTGCCAAACATTGTTGAAGCCGCCGTTAAAGGTGAAAGTGATCCTTTGGCTGGTGTAACAGAAAACGTTATAGTTGGGCAATCAATACCAATCGGCACAGGCTTAGTTGAACTATACATGTCAACATTCGAAAGGCAAGAAAAAGATGGAGGAAAAACAGAAGCATGATAGACATAGATAAAGCGTTAGCGTCTGCAGTGAAGACAGGTAAGGTTTCCTTTGGATCCAATGTTGCATTGCAAAACGCCAAAACCGGCAAAGCTAAGATGATAGTTTTAGCTTCAAACTGTCCAAAAGACATAAAAACACAAATAGAATACTATGGAGAAATCTCTAAAGTCCCCGTCATAACCTACAAAGGTGGATCAATGGATTTATCTGAAGTCTGCAAGAAACTCTTTATTATTTCAGCCATGAGCATCCGCGAAACAGGGGATTCAGATATTCTCAAAGTAACCGAGGAAACTCAGGTACAAGAATAAAAAACGGAGGAAAGAAAAGAACGAGTGGCATAAAAATTACCTGCGACGAAATGCGATACATTGCCTTATTTGAAAGCATCAGCGGCGCTAGCGTAAAAGACTGTATAGTCGACGAAGTGGAACAACGCGCAATATTCGTAGTCAACCCAGGGCAAGTAGGTGTTGCCATCGGCAAGGGCGGACGAAATATCCATACTCTTGAACGAATGACAGGCAAAAAACATGAAATCATTGAGTACAGCGAAGACCCGGCAACATTCATGAAAAACGCCTTAAAACCCGCAGCAGTCAGAGAAATCCGCGTTACCGAACGCACTGATGGCAAAAAAATGGCAGTCATAACAGTCAACCCTAAAGATAAGGGAGTCGCAATAGGTAAGAACGGCAAGAACGCCGAACGTTTGCGCTTTTTGGCAAAACGGTACTTCGACATTCAGAACGTCAGCATCTCCTAAGTAGTCCGTAACTGGCTATTAGGCGATGAAAACGTCGCTGAAAACGTATAACAAGCCTTATTGTTAAACGTAGATTATTGCCTTTAGGATACACTTTGTTTAGGGCGAAATCTTTTTATGAATACTTCTGATTTTTGGAAAAATAGTTGTTGCAATTTGACCTGCAACTGGAATCAAAAAATTTGAATTTTACGATGATCTAGTTTCATACACTATTACTGCATCAGTTTTAATCTGCATGACCAGGTCGTGTCCTTCAACTATCTTCCGCAGGTTACCCATGCTTTCCTTAGACATGTTAGCTTTAATGTTAATGTGGTACCCATTATAGAGTGGATACATAGCTTTCTGAGGAATCAACGTGATAGTAGCTCCATCCAACCCAGGGCACCTATCCACGATTTCTCTTAGCAAGATTGCGATCTCGGCGAACTTCATAAATTTAACCTGTTAATACTCTGTTATATTATGCATAAAAAGCCTTCACTGCAATTCTTGTTTTTTCCATGATGACCCTTGAAGGGTTATTCATTTTTCGGGGTAAAACCAGGTTTTCCATCATGGAGGATCTGGTGATTAGTGAAGTTTTGTGTTATTCATCGGTTTGCGTTCGCTTCTTAAGAAAGATATGAAAACAAAGAACTGAGTTTATTTTGAAAGATAACACTGTTGTGCAGAATTTCAGTTGCATCATCATCACCATCATCATTATCTCTTTAGTCAAGTCTCTTTTTTCAGATCTCGTTTTGGATTGGTAGTAGTCGTCCCGCAAATTCAGCAGACAACTACTTCTATTGTTTTATCGATGTTGAAAAAGCTTGATTTCCTGCGGCAAGTAATTTTCCATATTCTTTCAATCAAATCACTAATTGAAAGAACAACAACAGACCAGATTGCATTGTTGTTGTTCTACCCATCAAATCAGAAGCAACAAACTAACTAATAGAAGAAGAAGCGCTCTGCAACAACTTTCTTCTTCTATTAACATGGTTATAAGCGAAATAATAACAACAAATCAATTTTTGCAGCTGTAGCTGTTCTCTGTTAATAACAAACTATCGCTTCCATAGCACTAGTTGGCAGAAACCTAACTTTTCCCCATGCTACTCGACAAGGACATCCAAGTCCTCAATAATATTTACCAATTTGTGTCACCTAAACCTAAGTTGCGTTGATTAGCTAAAGGATTTCTGGTGTGCCAAAAATAGTATATTTAGATGACCCCTCTACCAATTCGGAGCCTATTTTTCTGGCAGGCTTGGAGCGCCAGGAAGGTAGACTGCTTTTTTACTGATCTCAGCACTGCAAGAGCCAGCATGGGCTCTGCAATAATCTTCGCATTCTTGAGCGGTCACTTTTTCTGAGTATCCCAAACCGCATATGTCGCAGAGAAAAACTGTTTTGTTTCCAATCCTTTTTTCCGTAACCAAAAACAACACTTACCTACAGAATAACCAATGGAAAATAAGCTTAAAAGGAGTCGGCTTGAATCCAAGTTAAGAGGGCAAGCAATTTCATGGTACAGCTTCATCATTTTCCTCTCCTTGTCAAGTGGCCGCAGCTATTTTTGAAGCATCCACACGGGTTTATTTTCGATTGTCTCCCTCTCAGAAGGCAACGGATACGGCAAGCCTAAAGCGCTAAAAACTGCCTTTTCATCTTCACCGGAGATTATCGTACCATCTTTGATTAGGCCTTCACTGTATTTGAGCCGCATACCTTTTGAGAACGCATGACCTGCAAGCTACATGTTATGGTCAGTTGAACCCGTTCGGACTAACAGATGAATTCCGAAGGTAGATGATTTTGCTCGGTAGAAATCAACTTGAAAAAGCCCATCTTGGTAGGGCACAAAGGCTTTGATGACGCTGCTACCCGCACAGTTAGGCTTAGCTTTCAATTGCCTAAGTTTTTCATTAATCTTTCGCCATTTAACGTCGTTTTTTGCTACGACCACAAAATCGATGTCATGGATTATGCTTTTTTGTCGTCTTATGCTTCCCGCTACTTCAATCTTATCACATAACGATTCGACAGATGCTTTGATCGGGGCGGCTATCTTCTCAGCTTCTTTAAGGTCCAATTCAGAAATAATTTTTAGGGCATCTTGAGGAAATAGTGTGGCTTGCTTTTTCAACATATTTATCACTTAATGTTCCTTATTTGGCTCAACCGCGGATTTGTCTAAGACCGATAGCTTGCTCTCAAGTTCACTCAACTTCGTTTGGTGACCCAACAAAATAGACATAACCATTGGCTCAAATAATGTTGGGTTCGTAGCATTGCTGCTTTCCATAGCTAATATCCTGCACAAATCCATCAACTCCTCAAAAGCCTGGCTATCTTCATCACTAGTCAATGCTTTTCTAAAACCTCTCCAGGTGCCAATCTCAAACTCCAAAGCCTTACGATAGGCAGGAACAGTCTTACCCAAGGTTATCACATGCATCTCTGCCTACTGCTGAAATAGGATAAAAAGCAAATGTGCGAACGACTATGATTCAAGTAGAGGGCTTGGTGAAAGTTGAAAGTTTGCAAGATTCTAAAAAAGTTCTCATACTAAACTAATAAAAAATGGGTACGATATTATAGATCAAGTCTCTGTGGTTTTTCCGCTAATGCAATAATATGTTTGCTTTAGTCCATATTTGCTGGCGACTGGACATGCAAGGCAAGGGCAAGAAACACTTTTTACTGGTTCTTTCGCTTTTCCTCTGGCACAAAAAAGTGTTCCAGTTAGATTAGAGTTTATGTAGGTTGAGCAAGTTGGGCATATGCAGTTTCTTATGTTTTCTTCATTATCCGGTATTGAAATTGTCATGTTAATCTCTCAGGTTTCTCTTTTTTGTTATGAACACTCTCTGAAGGTGTAGCCGCAGTTTGTGCATCTTAGGAATTGGGTGGATGATTCATCAGCGCCTCTTGTCTGGACCTGCCATGCATAAGCATTACTGTTTCCACATTTTGAACACGCTACACGTATGGTAGGCAGAGTGCTTAACTGAAGCGCTTTATCTATTACTGAAACCATTTGTTTTGGATTATGCTTTATAGCTTTACCAGTAATCTTGATTTCTTTTGAACCCTTTGTTTTTTCTCCACACTTGACACAGGTAAGCATAAGCAATACTTGATTTCCCGATTTTACTTTTTTAGGTTCAAGACGGGAACCACATTCTTTACAAAAATCCATCATTTCAACCCTTTCGAGACTTAAGCACCATGGAACAATAAATAATCACGTGACTACACTCATGGCACAACAGAAAAGTAATTTTTGTTAAATTTTAAGTACAATTGCAACCGATAGATAATTTCGAAGACCTAAAGTATTTACTTTATTGCAAAAAATTAGAATAGTATGTTTAGCTGTTTTATCACTTTCTCGATTCGTTTCTTTTTGGATTCTTTTTCAACTTGGTCAAGCCTTGAAGAAAGTACGTTGATAAAAGCATCAGCTCGGCTTTTGTTGTTGATGATTTTCATTGCATTCTCGGAATACATCGGCAATTGATTAGTGGGACAATTCTTTAATTGTTCAATTAGCAAAGCAAAAGTCTCGTCTGAATATTGTTTAACGGAGCAGAGCTTGATTAAAATATTTATAGCGTGGTCTTTGGTGATGACTGAACCTTTGTTTGCAGCTTCAATGATTTTTGCAAGCCCAAGATAAAGAGTTGAAGGATTTTCAATTGTGAGAGCATCAAGCGTGGTCATTGCGCCCCAGATTAATCTGTTATTATTTTTGTTAAGTAGTGCTATAAACTCTTCAGCGTATTCAGCTATCAAAGACGGGTTTCTTTCGCCAATTTCGTAAAGAACTTTGATGCAGTCACTTTGGATGTTCTTGTTGGGGTTGTTAAGATTACTAATAATCTCTTTTATGGCGTTTTTGTCCTTTTCTTGTACTATCTGCTTCGCTAATTCTTGATTAGGCATTTCATCATTGCGGTTAAGTGAGGTAGCCAATTTTCTAAAACCGTCATTTTAGCACTCCTAAGCACTATTGAGTAGATTGTAGAATTAAAATGGTTTTGGAATCGAGTAATGTTTAAGATTTTAAACAAATGGAGGCTGAGAGATACTCTGGCTTTACGTTCTTATGGGCTTCGAGCATAGAATGAGAAATCAGACTTCGTTTAATCTGTATTTGGGTGCAAAAAGAAATAAAATAGTTGATTTCAGACAGCAAAAAGCAAAAAAAGTGAATGATTTAGGGTTTCTTTGGGTGAAGTTTTTCTTTTGTTTCATGCCCGACTTTCTTAACTTCGTCGGCACTTTTTTTACCTACTTTTTTCGCTTCTTCGCCTACTTTGATTCCAGCTTTCTTAATGTCTCCTCCGACTTTTTTTGACTCAAATTCCGTTTTATCCGCACCTGATTCAATTTTCTTCTTCGCTTTGTCTAATGTACTGGGCATATTTACCACAATAAAACTATACAAAATTAGACTAAAAAGGTTTAGGAAACATGTCTATACCTTTCCTTTAATGTTATCGTCTTTTAAGAAAAATTAAGTATTATCCACGCTCTCTGAACGCAGCATCAATAAACTCAGCATTCTTATTTAGAAACACAAATTTAAACAAGTATTGCTGCAATTTTTGCATTCAATCGTGATTTCTTCGCCACGAATTTTGGTTTCTGTTGTTGTGCAACCGCACTTTTTGCATCCTGTCATGGGCTCACCACATCTTTCCATCTTAATTGGCAGTTTTGACTAAACGCATTAGCAGTTATATGCTATATTCCTACTATAGACACATATCAGCTTGAAACAGCAAGTCTCTTAATCTCAACTGAATCTTTAACAAATGTTTCTTCAACAACAGCCGAAACTAAATCATTCTCGTCTTTTCTAGATTGTTTTTTCTTCATCTTTACCTGAAAAATACTCCATGTATGAAGATACTAAAGAATTATGAATTCTCGATTCATTTATGAAAAATCAAATTCTAAACCAAATGAGAGAATTCTTTCTAAATGAGTTAGACCATAAACTACGAGAAAGTATTCCCCACGGGGATTTCAAGTTGAAACATAAGCAGGTAAACTAAAATACTTACGAGTATGCTTGACAACTATGGGCTACTATTGCAGCAAATGTAAAAATGCAATAACCGAAGGAGTTCATCAGTACTCGATGGATCGTTTTGGTAAAGCTTTATGTATGGAACATCAAAAAACAGCCACTTCTGAAACTCAATACAATTGTAATGAATGCAAGCAGACCATAACTTATGGTGAATTCAAATTTTCAATTAAGAACTTCGATATGCCGCTTTGCAGAGATTGTCAACCTGAAATTGAAGAAAAAGTAAGTGCTCCACCACAAAAGTATCAATTAAATAAAACCTCGAAAATCGAATTTGGAAGGAGTTCTTCTAATAAGAAATAGCGCTGACAGGTTCTTCTACTATTAATGAAACCATCAAGTTCTAGAGTTCGTTCTTCTCAATACTATAAATAAATCGTAATACTTCATAAACTATTTAAGGTCACGCAGTCTTAGAAATTATTGGTAAACATGAAAAAAAGATCAGCGAACGCAATAATGGAAAATGGGTTCCTAGTGGACTTAACATTTCATAACGTTCCAGCCTCTTTATTTACCGAGTTTAACGAAAAGATTGCGAAACCATACTTTAAGGGCAATGTTAACTCCGCCATCCAAGACCTAATACAAAAAGCCCTTGCAGAACAAGAATTTGTCCACTCAAGAATAACACACTTACGAAATTGTCGAGATACTTAAAGAGCTGTTTGAGAAACTCTTTATACGAACCCCAAGCCCAGTCCTGCCCAATGCCTTTGGAGTAAGTTGTTAAACAAGCGGTTTTTATTAAGGCTTAATGAAGCGCACGGGTGAGCCGACAGCTATTTAACTCTATAACAAACAGTAATCGAATTGGTGAAAAGAAGTGAGCAAGGTTGAGAACCAGCTAAAAGAAAGGATTGATGACCTAATCAGACAGAAGGCAGAATCATCTACAACAGATGAGCTTTCAGATTCAGAACACGGTTACGTAGATGCTTTGATTTGGCTTAAAGAAGGCTCAATCCAGCCAACTAATGAAGGCATTGGAAAAGAAATTGTGGAACGAACCTATGCGGACAAAGACTCAAGCAAAGAATACTGCGATGGCTACGACTCTGCACTTAAACTAGTGTTAAGAATGCTAATTGAATTGAAAAAATAGCATGTTCTAAACGAAAGTCATTGAAATTTAATAACTAAATCGCATTCATGCCCTTATTTAAAAACTGAAGCGCAAACTGTCTAATAAAAAAGGGTTGCGCGGGTGATATTTCCATTCACATAGGGTTCAAATCCCACCCCCTGCAACATTAAATTAAAGAAGACTGCTCGTGGTTAGAATTACAAAGGAGTTTGCGTGCATTTGATGGGTGAATTTGAAAAGCAAGTCAAAAAGTTATGTCTTGACCCTAAACCGAAGAAGGAGTTAATCGATATAATAAATAAAGCTACAAGCGAAGACCAATGCATGTGCTGCGAATCCAAAGAAGGCTGCGAGAATTTTGAGTGGCACAAAAAATGGCTCAACACCAACAGCTGCAACGCCTGTCCATAATCCCGCCCTTAATTTTTATATTTTTTGAATTGCCAGAAAGAATTAAAACTGAAATCTAAACGAACTCCTTGATAAAGGAAGTTTTAAATAAATTTGATAGAATTCACGTGTCTAGAGTCAATGGGAACTTTCTTTTAATAATTTGCCAATACCTGACTTCCAAAATAATGGTTGTTGTTTTCGCTTTTCGGGTTAATTCGCTTAACGAACAAAATATAAGAGAGAGTATAAGCAAATAAAACGCAAAACTTTCAAAACTAACGGCTCCAAACGTAGGAAGATATAACATCGTTTCCGTTACCTCCAAAATCTAAACATCAAAACACTGCAACAAGAGTACCGCTATCGCATAAGTATCATCATATTTTTTGAGTTATAAATTTCCTTAAACGTCGAAGTACAAAAAAACCAACAAAAAGCCATTTATCAAAAAATAACTGTACTGATAAAACAGGGAATTGTGTTCCCGTTAAGGAAACGTTTAGCTGGGTCAACTTTGGCAGGACTCGGCGGCTTCAGAGCCCACCTGGAATTGCCTTCGCGGGTCTAGACCAAAACGTGCTTTGATCCGCTAAACGTTCGATCCTCCTTTTTTATTAGGCAAAACCGACAGTTGGTTATCAGCCCAATTAACCACAAGCTGCACAAATTAACGTAGAGACTTTAAAGAAGGCAAAAACCATAAAAAAGGGGAAGATGTGCGATAGATATCTCGATTTACTTGAAAATTGTTTTAATAAGGCGCCCTTCAATATTGTGAACGCTTCAAATAGAGGCAAATAATCTTGTTAATCCAAGAAGTTATACTTGAAAATTTCATGAGTTACGAATATGCCCGCGTACCCTTCAAAAAGGGCGTTAACATAATTGGGGGACCTAATGGTGCAGGAAAATCTTCCCTTTTACTCGCTATTTCTGTTGGTTTGGGGCAAACCTATACTGAACGGTCCCGAAAACTCAGCGACTTAATTCGCTGGGGACAAGACCAAGCCAGAGTAACCCTCATTTTAGATAACAGCAAGCAAGGCAACAAACGCCCTGTCTCCAAATACAGTAAAGACCAACTTTTCCTGACCCGTGTTTTGCGTCGGGATGGAAAGTACTTTTTTGAACTTGAAAACCGCGTCGCCAGCAAACAAGACGTTGAACGATTACTTGGAAAATTCGGTGTAGACCCAGATAACATGTTAATTATCATGCATCAGAACATGGTGGAGCAATTCAGCGTCCTGAGTAACGTAGAGAAACTGCGTATGGTTGAGGCTGCTGTGGGTTTGGAGCCTTTCCGCGAGAACGTGGTGCAAGCCAAAACCAAACTCATGCGCATTCTAAACCAGGAAGAATCAGTAAGCAAACTCCTCGAACAAGCAGAGCAAACCCTCCACTACTGGCACGAACAATATGAGAAATACCAAGAGAAAAAACAGTTGCAGCTTAAGCGGCGCTTTTTGGATCGTGAATTGGTCTGGGCGGAAGTGGAAAAACGTGAAGCCACAATCAAGGCGCTGCAGGCAAACTTTAACAAAAACCAGCAGGCATTGGGCAAAATTGAGGATGACAGGCAAAGACTAATTGGCGAGTTGGATGAGCAACAGGCTGAAGTGCAAGTGCTCAAAAAAGAAACCAGTGTCGTTTTTGGGGAGCGCTTAAGTTTAGAGCGGCAAATTGCGCAGAACGAATCTACTCTGTCCTTGATTGAAGAGTTTTTGTCAGAAGTTCAAGTCTTAGAATCCTCAGTTGGCAAAAACCAGCTTAAACTTCTAAGAAGCGAAAACCTCAAACAAATAGTGGAAAAATCCAAAGAGCAAATCATAAAGGCAAACGAAAAAATCAAGGAAAACCAGAAAAACATCCAGAAACTTGAAGGTTCAACCGAGAAAAACTCGTCTGAAGCATTGGATAAACGTGTTACATTGGGTTTGCTGGAGTTTAAGCGCGCCAACGCAATTGTAGAAATGAAAAATATTGAGAAGCAGATTCGGGAAGCTCAAGAAAACTTGAATGCTGCAATTCTAAAGGCCCAGCAATGTGGCGAGCGAATAGCCGTCCTAAAAACTAACGCTGAAATTCAAGATGAAATCGGATTAACCAACGGACACTTAGCCGCCTTAGATGATGTTTCCGAAGATATCGAGCGTCAATACGAATCGTACTCTAAGCTTTACGTGGAGCTTAAAGAGAAAGCACAGTTGGTTGCTGAAAACCGCGAGAAAACCCTTGAAGAAGTCAAAACACGCATGCAATCGTGGCGCACTGTTATGGAAAACTTGCTCGAACGGGTAAACGTTGAATACCAAAAAATCATGAGCCAAACCCGTGCAACCGGAGAAGTCAAACTTTCAAGCGCACAGGACATAGAAACGGCTGGACTAGAAATTTACGTTGGCTTCAAGGGAAGCAAACCCGTAGCATTGGATGCATACACTCAAAGCGGTGGAGAACGAACGACAGCCACAATGGGTTTCCTACTGGCTTTACAGCAACATGTCCGGTCACCATTCCGCGCCGTTGACGAATACGACATTCACATGGATCCCAAAAACCGCGAAATGATCGCAAAAGTCCTTGTTGCCCTGATTAAAGATGCCAGCGCCCAGTACGTTGTGATTACTCCAAGCCAAATCACTTTTGCCCAGCAGGATGCCAACGTTATTACGGTTCAGAATTTGGAAGGAAAATCAGTTGTGCGTGAGGTTGCCTAATGCAGTCAATCAAACACGACAAGAAGCTGGGTACAGAAAAACTCGAACGAATAATCGAAATGTGCATCGCCATAGAAAACCACCAAGTCGAGCCCTTCACCCTCAACGTTGACGAAATCATCAAAATTGTCAAGCAGTATTTTCCAAATTGGGAAAACCCAGACGAATTAAAACTCGACGCAGAAGCCCTCCACCACTTAGCCTCAGTAATCAAAATGCAAAGCGAATGGGTAAAACAGCGTTCAAACTCACTCTACACCGACCCATTTCTACTTGAAGAAAAAATCCGCCAAACGAGCAAGCAAGGAATGGTCGAAGTCTTTTTGGGAGCCTGGAGTCCGCTAATTGAGTTTGAGCAACTGAGTCTACACAGCTTAGCACAAGGTTTGCTATACTGGGAAGCGTTATCTCCTATGGGCGATCGATGGAAAGACATAGATGTTTCCCAAGTTGCAATGGGTTCAGTGAGCCGCGATGAGCTTGTTAAGCAGCGAGTTTTAAGCGATCGAGAATTCTCAGAGGACCTAGAATGTTATTGGCAAGAACTCAAAGTTAAAGTCACAGAAAAAGGCGTAGGCGGCAAGATTGCTTATTGGGATTTCATAGGTGCAGACACCTATGAAGATACCGTGAACCGTGCTTTCCTAACTGCTTTTCTGATAACTTACGGTTATGGAACATTGGAGATCGACCGATTGGAAGAAACAATGTTCATTCTTCCCTTCGATAAACCCCGAAAGGAAGCCCTGACAGAGCAGTCCACGTCGGTTCCAATTGCGGTTTCAGTCGAAGATTGGCAAAAATGGAAACGAGGCGAACAAATTTGAGCAGTAAGAAAAAAGGCGTCTACGGAAGCAAAGTCAAGAAAGCAACCCAAATGCTCTTTTATAAAAGGCATCAAAAACCAGGTGTGAAAGGCTGGGAACTTCACAAAGCATTAGGTTCCGACTATCCCAAAGTAATCGACTTGCTTGAGGATTATCTAAAGCCACTGGATTTGCAGGTTAAAGTGGTTTTTGAAGAAGAAAAAACACCTGAGAAACCAACCATCGAAGAGCTTGATAAAGCACGATTCTTCGTCGCGTTGTCAAGTGGCACAGTGACTAAGGATAAGTTGATGGGTTGGCGCGTTGACGATTTAGCAGGTTTAGCAATAACTATCTCTTACATCATCAGCAAGAAAGGTCAAGCTGCACGCAAAGACGTCGAAAAAATGCTAAGCGAAAAAATGCCTAATTGGAAGATTGGCCTAAACCTTGACCGCTATATCCGCTACGGCTACCTGATGCAGGACGAGAAGGGACAGATGTTTTTGGATTGGCGAACGCGCGCCGAAGTGGACCAAAAAGCCCTAATCAACATGCTGCTTAACGCGGAAAAACAAACAGAAGAAGCCGCTGAATCTCCTCCAGAGCCAGAAGAATCTGATGCAGCAGAAACTGAAGCTAAAGAGGAAGACGTTTAAACTCTCTCGTTCCCGATTTATTTTTTCTTTCATTTGGCTTTTAATTTTTTGATTTTTTGAAGAACACAAAAAGCCCAATGGTGGCTACTGTTACGGAGGCTAATGCGGCGGCCACTTGACCTGCCGGCATCGACCCAAAGAGGGACACAAGCACTCCTATCATTGTTAGAGTAGCCAGAACTAAGCCCAGAATTGCCCAAGGGTTCATGCTGTATTTGCTCCTAAGATTTGTTCGAGTGTTTGAGGCTAAAAGGGTTTTCGTCAAGGTTTCTTGACTAACTTGAAAAATGTTTAGTCAAACTTTCTTGACTAACCAAAAGCTCACTTAACAATTGCCGCTTTAAATAGGGGTAGTCAAAAAAGGGGTCCGCAAATATTATGCACCTAAAATCGCAACATAACAATTCACGGCTTCATCATCCACAAAAGCAGCCACCCGCAAACCAGAATCATCCAAAACATCCATAAACGAAGTCAGCGGAAAAGCTTTTTTGAGCCCAGTAACCACAACACTGCCATTATGCTTGGCGACCCTCTTTACTTCAATTAATGTTTCAGATGGCTTTGGCATATTCTGGAGAACTGTAAAAGCAAAAACAGCCCCAAAAAAACTGTTTGAAAAAGGCAAATGGTCAGCATCAGCCTGCAAAACAAAGATATTCTTGGAAGCTTTAGAGCGTTCTTTCGCTTTTAACAGAAGATTATGAGAAACATCAACACCCACAACTATTTCTGCTTGAGCCTCAACTTCCTTGAAAAATAATCCTGAACCGCACCCCACATCCAAAACCGCATTGTTCGTCACTTCGACTTTTTCAAGCGCTTTCGTATACTTTCTTCTTTGCTCATCCGTATACTGCTCATCATAACTATCTGCGGTCACATTGTAACGCAGCATTACTTTGCGTTTGTCTCTCCAACCCATTGGTGTCAGTTCCTTCAAGAATTCTTATCTACCCAATGCCTGACTAAAATAGTTGGCGAAACATGATGCAACAACAAAACAAACTCGCAGTTTTAACTGAGCCAACACTTGCGGATGCTGCTGTGTTGATTGAGAAAGCGTTTGCGCAGAGAAGAACCCTAATCGTTGCAGGCAACTGCCACGTGCATTATAATGGCAGAGCAAACTCTAAACTTGAACCCGGCGAACGCCTACTAATTATCAAATCCGACGGCTCACTCCTTGTGCATCGACCAGTCGGATACGAACCTGTCAATTGGCAACCTGCTGGAAGCGTTTTTCATGTCCAAGTTAAAGATGGCGAATTGGAGGTTCATGGGGTTCGCCAGAAACCTCGGGAAAGCGTTCGTGTTGCATTCGACAAAATCTTAATGGTTTCTGCCCTTAATCTCTCCGATTCAGGCGACTTCCTGTTGCATGCCAGCGAAGACGATATGCACCGCGCAATCCTTTTGAAGCCTGAACTTCTTGAGGAAGGTTTTAAGCCAATTAGTTGGGAGAAAAAAGTTGAGCCAGGATTTGTAGACATTTATGGCGAAGACAAAAATGGCAAACTCGTTATAGTTGAAGTTAAACGCAAAACCGCCTCAAAAGAGGCTGCGTTGCAGTTGGCAAAGTATATTGAACCCATCAAAGCCAAAGTTAACCGTGATGTCCGCGCTATTTTGGCTGCCCCGAGCCTTGGTAAAGATGTTCAGCGTGTGCTGGTGACACTTGGTCTTGAGTACAAGTTGTTGGACCCAAAAGTCTGCGCTGAAGTGCTCAAAAAAACTGAGAATTCAAAGCTGGAGACTTTTTTTAGCCAAAAACCCTAAACTTCGCGGTTTTCGATCTGGTCGCCATGTCAAGGCGCTAAAGATTGAAAGAAACAATGTAACAGCTAAAATTGCAGCTTTAGGCAGGGTGAATGCTTGGACGGTGGACAAGAGCAGGATTGCAGCTGGAAATGGGCCGATCAAAACATAGAAGAAGATGGCTATGGGTAAGCCGTAGGTTTTGGTGTAGTCTTTGAGGCTGCGTTTCCCAAAATATAGAGCCGCCAACCTTCCTAAGCCAAATGTGCATTTCTTGCAGTTATAGCAGGGACGAAGACATCCTAGAAATTAAGACGCCGTAGATACCAATTAGCGCAACTAAGAAAAATATTACTCCAGCAGCCAAATTGTATAGCCCAAAACCTATAATGTCAAGTGTTATCCAGCTGACTAAGGCAATGTTGCCTAGTATGGCGAAGGTTTTTGGGAACTCGATCATTTCGCTGATTTTTTCGCTTCCAGTCAGCTTACTGTCGAAAGATAGATAAGAAGTTTCTACTGCAAACGATAATCTTGCTGAGTTTCAATATGCAAAAGGCTACAAAAACTATTGACTATTGAAAAGGAAAAGTTTCAAGCAAGAGCAAAAGAAACTTGCTTTAATTTGATTATTCTTTTTGTTTGCCGTTTTCTTCAGGAACCAACACGGCTGCAGAAACAGTTGTGGTCCAGAGGCCGTTTTTGTCGCCGGCTGCAGATTGGGTTGTGTTGGCAGTTTTAATAATTAGTCCAGTGGTTTTGAAGAGTTGTTTACGTTCATCCCATGCGGTTTCTGGGTCAAATTGGATACCCATGGTTGTTGCAAGCATGGTTGCGGCAAGGTCTTCTGCATAGTCGCCTGCGGTTTCGTCGGTTTGTCCGTAGGAGTGGTGTTCAGAGAGGTAGCCGTATTGGTTTTTGCCTGAGGGAATGGCTACGCCGATGGATGATGCGACAAGTCTGTGGGGTTCGTTGGTTGCGTTGCGGGCGATAACTACGAAGGTGATTTCGCCTGGATGAATCATCTTTAAGCCTTTTTCTCGTGTAAGAAGTTCGCATCCGGGTGGGACAATGCTGGATACTGCAACAAGGTTGCACATTTGGATGCCTGCATCTCGCAAGGCTAATTCGAATGATTGGAGTTGCTCTTTATGTTTACCAACTCCCTTGGTGAAAAAGAAGTATTTTGGTATCATGTTAGTGTCGGAAAATAGGATTACTGAATGTATTTATTAGGCTTTTGTATTAAAAATCAAAACTGCAAATATTGGTCCCTTTCATATCCAGCGATTGACTAAATTATTTGCACAAGGGCAATCTACTGATCAGCTTTGCCTTAACCTATTTGGAAAGCACGCATCGAAACTGAACCATTCTGGAAACCTTCATGGATAAACTTTGGAGTTTCATCTTTTTTCTGAAGTCCAATTGTGTAAATCATCGGCAGATAATGATCCTGTGTAGGTACTGCGTAACTTGCCTCTTTTCCCAAGGCATGATAATTGATCAGATCTTTATGATTTCCAGAAACCAAACACTGCTTAACTCGCTCATCAAATTTTACAGCCCACTCAAAAGGTTTGGCATCAATGTCAAAATCGATAAGTCCCAAGTTATGAACAATGTTACCGCTGCCAATGATGAGCACGCCTTTCTCTCTTAATGGAGCAAGCTCTGAGCCTAATTTGTAATGAAATTCAAGAGGCTTCGGGTTCCAGTCGTTATATGAGTAATCTAGACTCATTTCAAGAACTGGGATATCAGCGGCTGGATACATATGCTTTAAGACTGCCCAGGCAGCATGATCCAATCCCCAGTTTCCACACCCAATCTGAGTAGACTTTCCCACCTTGATGGTTACTTGAGCATTTTCTGGTGACCCAGGACTTGGATAGTTGAGTTGATATAATTCTTCAGGAAAGCTATAGAAGTCATAGATGGTCTTTGGTTTTTCCATACAAGTTACGAATGTTCCATTTGTTAGCCAGTGAGCTGATATCACTAGTATGGCTTTTGGTTTTGGAATTTCCTTGGCTGCTTTAACTAAACTGTTTGTATAGCTGTTTTTCAATACAATGTTCATAGGCGAGCCATGGCCAACAAAAAGAACAGGCATTTTTTTAGTTGTATCCATTTTACCTTGCCTTACTTCTAACTTTAAACAAATATCTAAAACAGTTTAGTCTATCTAAGCTAAAGAGGTTTCTTTATTTGAGATACAAATTATACATTACGATTTCATACGTGACAGGTATTTTTTTAGATGGAAAAAAAATAAGAATACAACCTTATAAAAGACTTAATCGATAGCCTTCAAATCATAGTTTTAAAAGAAAGTATTGATGTATTGATTTTTATCTATAACATAATTCTCTCCAGTTATTGTCGTCAGTAACCACTTTCCAATCCCTTTTATTAACAATTATCAGCGATAGTTGATGGTCATGGAGTAAGGGCTCTTCTAATTCAAGATCTGCTCTTATTACCAAAAAAATAAATGAGGAAAAGAAAAAATGCAAATAAAAAATAAAAGCATGGCTATTGTAATTACTTTGATTCTCGTAACTTCAATGGCTATCTCTATTGGATCTATAGCACCACCCGCAAAAGCAGTAGTGATAAATGGAATTAACTATGACCAAGCAACTGCAGATGCAATTAATGCCGGTATGTATTGGAATGGTATGAACTCTAATGCTTCAGCAAGTAGGCTGTTGCTTTGGACCAGATTCCATGACCAGATTCCAACATGGACCTTTGGCATTGCATCACCTAACCCAGTCGGTATCGGCCAAGCATTCAACGTTATCATGATGAACCCGCAAGTTCCACCAAACGCACTTTTAGGTAACCCAATTCGATACCAATTCACTGTTGTTGTAACAAAACCTGATGGAACAACTGAGAATTTACCAACTGCCAGTGAAACCTCAAACTTGAACGTTCGTGGAGGCGAAGGAGGAATCGCTAATGGTGCTTTCGTTTCTGACTCAACCGGATCAACTTATACAGCTTATACTCCTGACCAAACAGGCGACTACAAATTCAATGTAATGTTCCACAAACTACAATATCTCTGGAATAGCACTAACGGCGGCGGAGATGCAAACTATTACGGCACAACTTTCCAAGCGAGCAACTACACACTAACAGTCCATGTACAGCAAGAACCAGTTACAATTAATGGATTACCACTGATTCAAAATACTCCAACAGAATACTGGGCTCGCCCAATCGAAGGACAGAACGACCAATGGTACACTGTTTCATCAAACTGGCTTTGCAACTCACATGACCGTGATAATGGCGGTGGAGAAAACAGGTATCAAGCTGACGGCACTGCACCAAATAGTCCACACATTCTATGGACAAGACCAACTGAAGACAATGGCATAGTCGGTGGCACTGGTACTGGTCGTGATCAAACGGGTAATGCTTTCAATGCAGGCTCTCAATATCAACCAAGATTTAACACACAAATCATCATGTACGGACGACTCTATTATTCACCTAACGTAATCTACCAAGGCACAAGTGAATTATTTGACTGTGTAGACCTGAAAACTGGCGAATTAATTTACGAGGTTAATACTACACAAGTAACTGGCAGTTCAAGAGTACCATCCTTCGGATACTACTACAGTGATGACAACCCTAACGAACACGGCATCGCAAACCCTGGTTGGTTATTCTCGAGTAACTATGCAACAGGTTATCAACCGGAAAGAGGTACTCCATATCTCAACATTGCTGGTGTTCCCTCCGGTTTTGAGGCACCCGGTGTTGCAGGCGAAAACTTGAGATTTGTACTTGGCGGTAGCAATGCAGCCGGCTATTACTTAGGTCAATGGAACTCATCAAGAGCTATCTCGTCAAGAAGCCCATCACAAACCACTGTAAATGCTAGCACAATAGCAAACTATGACTGGAACGTATCACTTGCATTCAAATTCAGCACCTCTCCAAGCATTAGAGCTGTACATGGCATGGATTATGTATGGGGAACCAACGGTTCATGGCCAACTGGCACTAGCGGACCATCATATGCATATCCAGATCAAGTAACAGTTTGGGCAATCAGCATAAAGCCAGAATCCCTTGGAACACTATTGTATATGAAAAACCTACAAATTGACGATGCAACCACCAACCAGAACATAATGTTTGAACGTGCATCCGGCGCTGAAGAACGCTTTGTCGCAATAGAAGTTCCAAGCTGCAAGTTCATAATCTATGACATGACTAACGGAAACCAAGTTGCAACAACTGATGCCCAAGCTGACTTTGAAGCTTATGGTTACTTCACATGGCCAAGCCTGATTTCACAAACACAAACAAAGATGGCATACGGCATGCTATTCACTGGAGGATATACTGGAGCAGTTTCTGCTTACAGCTTAGCTGACGGCAGTCTACTCTGGAGAGATTCCTATCCATCTGGTGGAGCAAAAATCCCGAACTTCGTACAAATGATTGCTCTTATCGCTGACGGCAAGATCTATGTTGGTACACACGAGCACTCTGCTGATACACCACTCTATAAAGGCGAAAAAGTGAAAGCATTGAACGTAACCACCGGAGAAGAAATCTGGAGCATGTCTGGATGGGGATACCCAATGACCTTCGCAACAGCAGACGGCGTTCTAATATACTGGAACAACTATGACGGTCAAATCTATGCCATTGGTAAAGGACCAACTTCGACTACAGTAGAAGCTCCAAAAGCTGCAATAGATATAGGCAGATCACTAATAATCAGCGGAACCGTTACCGACATTTCTGCAGGTACAAAACAGCAACAGCAAGCTGCAAGATTCCCAAGCGGCGTCCCAGCAGTTAATGAAGCAAGTCAATCACAATGGATGGACTATGTCTATCAACAGAAGGCTAAACCAACCAACACAACCGGTGTTTCAGTTACACTCGAAGTAGTTGACTCCAACGGCAACTTCCGCAACATTGGCACAGCCATCAGTGACGCAAACGGCGTCTTCAGTCTACAGTGGAAACCTGACATCACAGGCAAATATACCGTCATTGCAACTTTCGCAGGCTCTGAATCATATTGGCCATCAAGCGCTGAAACCAGTTTTGCAGTGGATCCAGCAGCACCAACAGCGGCACCAACTGAAGTTCCATCACAGTCTGCAGCTGACTTGTACTTTGTTCCGGCAATCGCAGGTTTGTTTGTCTTGGTTATCGTAGTGGCCATCGTATTGGCTCTATTGATGCTGAGAAAACGCCCATAAAATACTCAACAAAACAAAACCAATCTTTCCCCTTTTTTAGTCAAAAAAAAATAACATTGGAGAAAAGATAGGGGCTGAGTAGGCTCTGGTTAAAATTCACAAAATAGCCATAGAGCGTTTGCATTCGCTCTTTTCTCCTATAAAGTTCCGGGGTCTCGGCAAACCCCTCTTTTCTCTAATTAAATATCTGTTATTTGTATGAGACTGCAGAATTGATTTGCGTCTCTTCGTTCCAATTCTTCGTCTTTCTTTCAGGTTGTTGTCTGTGATTTATTAGGTTTAGAATAATCTTATACGTTTGTGTTCTAAAACATAATATTGTCCAAAAAACAATACACTGTATCTCGAGGAATGCAAGTGGCACCGCATCAAAGCGTGTTCAAAGACGAATCAAAACTCGACATAAACTACATTCCAGCGAAGCTGCCGCACCGCGAAACCCAACACCGCCTCCTCATGGAATTCTTCAACTTCATTTTGCGTTGTCCAGAACGCATGGCGCAACGAGTCATCTTGACTGGTGAAGTGGGCACTGGAAAGACTGTTCTCGCCCAACATTTTGGAGCAAACATAACCTCGGAAGCCAACAAACGGGGCATGAAATTTCGGTACGTCCATGTTAATTGCCGTGAATACCGAGGAAGTCTCTCGCCGATTCTGCATCGCGCGGTCACCGTTTTCCGTCCCAACTACCCCGCTCGTGGGTATGGTTCTGAAGAAATCTTGGGAACGCTTATGCAGGTTTTGGAGGAAGAAAACGCCACAATGGTTCTAACCCTTGATGAATTTGATAGCTTAATCGATAAGGAAGGCTCTGACGCCGTTTACAAACTTACACGGTTGCAGGAAATGCGGCAAGGCAAACCACAGCGGCTTTCGTTCATCTTTATTATGCGTGACTTAGCGGCGATTGAACCGCTAGATGAGAGCGCTAAAAGTACTTTGCAACGTAGTATTATTCGATTGGAGCGTTATGGCAAACCGCAGCTCATCGACATCTTAAACGACCGTGTCGCAATGGCGTTCGAGTTGGGCGCGGTGCCTGAGGATGTAGTGGATTTGATTGCGGAGTTGGCTTTCACGGAAACTGGCAACGCCCGCTTCGGCATTGAATTGTTGTGGAGATCAGGCAAATACGCTGACGCCGAAGACGCAGGTGCCGTAGAACCCGAATGTGTTCGACTGGCAGTTTCCTCCATTATTCCTGGTTTACGTCGTAGCGAGTTGTCAACTTTAGGTTTGCATGAGAAGTTGTTCTTGCTTGCGGTTGCGCGTTACTTCAAGGAAAACGAGCAAGCCTACGTTTCTCTCTCTGAAATTGAGAAAGCCTACGCAGTTGCATGCGAAGAATTCGACGAGACACCTAACGGTCATACCCAAATTTGGAACTATGCCCAATACCTCTCAAAACTCGGCGTAGTGAAAGCGGAGGCAACAACTGCTGAGACACGTGGACGAACAACAAGACTTTCATTGCCAACTATCCCAGCGGGTGAATTGGAAAAGGAATTAACAGCAAGTTTGAAATACGAAAAAGAGCGAGCGTGAGCGCATGGAGATAGAGGAAATTTTCTCTTCAAAATCTCGCATGAAAATCCTAAAACTCATTTATCAACTGGGGCAGCTCAATGTTTCAGATGTTGCGAGGAGACTAAAACTGAATTTCGCCTCGACCAGTGAGCACTTGAAAGTTTTGGAGTCTGAGGGGATATTACAGGAACGTACGTATGGTCGCGTTCGGATGTACCGGTTTAATGAGAGTTCAGCAAAAGCTAAAGCAGTGCAAAACCTATTAGACATTTGGGAACAGAATAAATAAGGTTGATTTAGCATGGCTATGGTTGATGTTTCGGGTAAAGCAGAAGTTTTCAGGGAAGCAACCGCGACTGGCTCGATAAAGTTGAAACCAGAGACAATTGGTTTAGTTCAGGCTGGAAAAATCGCTAAAGGCGACCCCCTTTACACCGCAAAGATTGCAGGTGTGCTCGCGGCTAAACGAACAAGTGATTTGATTCCTCTTTGTCATCCATTGCCATTGACTAATGTAGAAGTAGACGTGAAAGTCACCGATAAAACAACAGTATCCGCAACTGCAACCGTAAAAACCAAGGCCCAAACGGGCGTAGAAATGGAAGCCCTAACTGCAGTTTCGATCGCACTGCTAACGGTTTGGGACATGACAAAACAATACGAAAAAGACTCCGCAGGACAATACCCTTCAACAGCGATCGAGAACATTCACGTAGTCAAGAAATACAAGCAGGCATAATTATGAGTGAAAGTTCCAAAGCACATAAAGCAAAAGCCCCTAAAACCCTCAATTTTGGCATTTACATCTGCAGCACCTCACGTTACAACCAAATTGAAGCTGGCGAAAAAGACGTCAGCGACGTCGGTGGCGACACTATTGTAGAACTGCTCGAGAAGGCTGGGCAAAAAGTGGTCTTCAAAAAAATTGTTGCCGATGATGAAACGATGATTCAGGATGCCGTTATGTACGTAATGGGTTTAAATGAGGTGGATGTCGCAATCTTTTCAGGCGGCACAGGCATAACCCCCACAGATATCACGATTGAGACTGTTTTGCCTTTTCTCGACAAAGTTTTGCCGGGGTTTGGCGAGTTTTTCCGCAGAATAAGCTTTGACCACGTGGGTTCCGCAGCAGTTTTGTCTCGCACTATAGCTGGAGTTGCAAGGGGAAAACCTATCTTTTGTATACCAGGTTCGCCTGACGCTGTGAAAACCGCGGTGGAAATACTTATTTTGCCCGAGGCTCCTCACATCGTTAAGCACGCACGTGAATAACGATGAGTTTAACAGACAACTGCGGAAGACCGCTTCTCAACCTTCGAATTTCGATTACTCAGCGATGCAATAATCGCTGCGCCTACTGCCACCGAGAAGGCGAAGTTCAACGTGCAAACCGCTCTGCTGAGTTAATGTCTATGCAAGAAATCGTTCGTATCACCAAAGTTGCTGTGGGCTTGGGGATTGCGCGGATAAAGTTGACTGGTGGTGAACCGCTTATGCGCAAGGATCTGCCTGAAATCGTTCATGGAATATCTGAGATTGCGGGCTTGAGAGATTTATCATTAACAACAAACGGTCTACTGCTTGGCGGCGGCATGGCAAAGAAACTAAAAGACTGCGGACTTAGACGTGTTAACATAAGTTTACCCTCCCTAAACCCAGAAACCTACCACAAATTGACAGGCGGAAACCTCGAAGCCGCATTGCAGGGTGTCAAAGCTGCCATTGAAGCAGATTTTCGTCCAGTTAAACTAAACACGGTAGTTTTAAAAGACGTTAACGTTGGCGATGTACCCGATTTAATTGAGTATGCCGGTCGCAATAACATTGTTTTGCAGCTTATCGAACTTGACCCCGTTAACGTCGGGGACAAATACTACCTTGAACACCACCGAAGTCTTAGAAGAACAGGAAACTATGCTTAAAGCCAAAGCCATCTCAGTAGAGAAGCGCCCCTTCATGCATAACCGCCTAATCTACCACCTCCCAAACGCAACAGTCGAAGTTGTAAAACCAATTGAAAACACTGATTTCTGCATGCACTGCACACGAATGCGCATAACCAGCGATGGCAAACTAAAACCCTGCCTAATGCGAAACGACAACCTGACAGATATTTTGACGCCTATCCGCAAAGGAGCAAGCGACGAAGAATTGAAGGAACTCTTTGTTAAAGCTAACGTTTTGAGGGAACCCTACAATAAACCTAATCCATTGTAAGGTTAACTTTGATTTGACGAGTATTTTGTTCTGAACCTGTTTTGGGCAGCTTTAAAGTCGTTTCGTATGGATTCGTTTTCTGATTGTGCTTGTGCTGTCTGCTGCTTGTCTGAGTTTCCTTTTGTTTCCAATAGTTTGTCGGCGCATTCTTTGGCTTCCTCTTTTCGGTTAAGCCTAGCCAACATGATTCCTTTTCCAAGCATGGCATCTGTGAAGTCAGGTTTTAGTCGGAGTGCTTGCTCAAAAGATGCCAAGGCTTTCTGGTAATCTGCCAGGTTGCTCCACATGAGTCCGATGTAGTAGTCGATTCTGGCGTCGGTCGGTCTTTGCATTTTTGCTTCTTCATAACATTTGAGGGCATCTTCAAATCTTTTGAGTCTTTGAAGAGCGACAGCTAAACCCAAACGGAACTCCAAGTTATTAGGATCTAACTCGACGGCTTTTGTGAAGCTTTCAACTGCTTTTTCATGCAAATTCATTGCGGTATAGGTTGCCGCTTTTAGGCGGTAGGCATCAGCAAATCTAGAGTCAATTTGGATTATTCTGTCGTAGGATTGGAGGGCTTCTTTGTATTTGCCCAGTTTGCCATAGATTACGCCTTTTATGAGCCAAGCATCAACATAGTCTGCTTGGAGCGCCAATGCTTCTCCAAGGGACATCAATGCGCTTTCGTATTTGCCTGTGCTTTCGTAGGCTACAGCGTTTTTGAGTTTAGTAGCTGCTTTTATGAACGTGGGCGGTTCATTGTTTATGTTTTGGTTAGCCATGTCATCAACTCGCAGTTCTTGGAAGTTAGCTAAAGTGACACTCTGGCTAATTTGATTTATAGGTAATCGCATGAAAAAGTGCAAACTGCCCTCGGGAATATGTTCGGTTTAACAATGCATGTTGATAAAACAATAATGGAAGTTAACATCCGAAAGACAAATAACCATAATAAATAACAAGGAACAATTTTTTTATATAAATACTAACCAAAATTACCTTTAAAAGAAGAGCTTAGAGTTCGACTATTCTTGCTTGTCGTTTAACGGTGTCCAAGATTGCAAGGGTGGGTTTTCCGGTTAGGTATCCGCAGAGTTCTCCTGGGTTTATGGATAGAGTTTTGCTTTTTTGTTCGATGCCTTTGTTGTGGGAGTGTCCGTGGATTACAGCGTCAAAGTAGCTGCTGTCAATTATGGCGTTTAGAAGTTCAGTTTCGTGTCCATGGAGCAGCCCAATTCGGTAACCTTCAATGGTTAATTGGGTGAATCGGTCGTGGATAGTGCAGTTGGCAGTTTCGCCAAAGCGTTTTTTTAATAGTTCGTGGTCGCCGTCGTTGTTGCCAAATACGCCGATAAGTGGGCAGTTTAGTTTAGCTAATTTTGGGATAACGAATCCTGCAACGTAGTCGCCTGCGTGAAGCACCAATTCTACTTTTTGCTCGTTTAGAATCTGCACAGCTTTTTCTATCAGAGGCAAATTATCATGAGTGTCCGAGATTGCGCCAATCAACATGTCCTTTCACACTTGTTTTTTCTCACCTCAAGAAATAAAGGTTTACTGCAAATTGAAAAGAGGCATTCGCAAAATCATGAATTAAAACACACCTTTTCGCTTGGTAACCATGCCGGAAATTAAAACCTTAAAAATAAAACAGTAAATAAAAGAGATAGAAGTGAACAGCCATAACAAGGACTAAACGCAAACGCAGAGATCAACTAACTATAATGGCTAACATAATAGAAATCGCCAAAGAAGGCGCTCTTAAAACCCAAATAATGTACAAAGCAAACCTGAGCTTCACACAACTCAACAATTACATATCATTCTTAATAAGTAACAATTTGTTAACACCGACAATTTTTGACGATAGAGAAGGCTACATAGTTACAGAGCAAGGTTTAGATTTTCTTCAAAAACACAGAGAATTAATCCAACTTCTAAAGACCTCTGGTAGCTCCAGAAAAAATGAGGTTTATCTCTGACTGCACTCAAAAAAAATTGATCAAATTTAGCACTTCTCAAGGACAGAGGGCAATTCACTTAGGCTTTTAATAGTTTGGTCGGGACAAAATCGTTCTGAGGCTTTTTGGACACGGCGTTCGATGTAAATGGATTTCATTCCTATAGCTTTGGGGCCTTCAATGTCTGCGTCAATAGTGTCACCGACAAAAACTGCTTCAGACACAGAAACACCCAGCGCTTCTAATGCATTTTGGAAAATTTCTGGGCATGGCTTGCGTTTGTTAATAGCTGCCGAAACCACAATTACGTCAAAAAAACCATCCAAACCATCCGCTACGAGCAGTTTGTGAACACATTCTGGGATCGCAAAGTTGGAGACGATTCCTAACTTGTATTTTCCATGCAACTTCTTGAGCATCGCTTTAGCGTTCAGGTCGATTCGGACAAACTTCATGAATTCCTCACAAAACTCGTTTGTTGCCTCTTCTACAAGGGGGCTTGAAACGTCATAGTTGTAGCCTAAACTTTTCAGTGCTTCAAAAACTCGGACGTTAAAGTGGGGTTCTTCCCAATTCAAATCTGCTTTGGCGTAGAGGCAGTCACGAGCTTCGATGTACGCTTTGTTAAACTTTTCAAAAGGAACTTCAATACCATTATTGTGAAGGTACCGATACATTCTCATCAGGGATGGACTGTAAAATTCATGGTTTTTCTCAATCATCATGAGGGTATCGAACATGTCAAATAAGACGGCTTTAATCGGCATCTGAATTTCCTGAATTTAAGGCTGGTTGAACCTTAAAATTCTTATCGCACCTAATCGGACCTTTTTTCATCTTTCTGCCTTAACCTTTTATGCGCCGCATAGTAGGCTGTTCCTGCAATTAGGAAAATGACCCCAACCAACCAAGCCTGAGGAGAGGCAAACAGAACAAATACTAACAACAATATACAAGTCGCCAACCCCAGCAACGGCACAAACCTCAACCATCCACCACCATTCTTCAGTTTAAAAGCCGCAACGTTTGTGATCGAATAGTTAAACAAAAGGGCAAACGTGCTGATCGCTACTACCCGCGTCAAATCCACAAACAAAACCAAAACCGCCATCAATACACCACTAACCAAAATTGCCCAATAGGGTGTCAAAAACTTGCTATGCAACCGAGCCAAAGCGGAAGGCAAATCGTTGCGGCGCGCCATCGAATAAGCCATGCGGGAAACGCCCAGAATCGCTGTCAATAAAACGCTTGCCGTAGCCACTAAACCGCCAACAGCGATGATTTGAATTGCAAGCGAATTGCCTGTGGTTCCAATTGCGGCACTTAAAGGAGAAGATGAAGCAGCAAGGCCAACGGAACCCAACAACCCCACAGCCACTAACCCGACCAAAATGTAAACAACCATCGAAATTCCAAGCGACAGCAACATTGCACGAGGCACATTTCGCTTAGCATCCTTCACTTCCTCAGCGACCACTGATACTCTTGCAAAACCGCCGTAAGCGAAAAAGATAAAGAATGTTCCATAGAGCACTCCACTTGAAAGTGGGACGAACGGACTGAAATTTCCCGTGTTAATATGCAAAACGCCAAAGGCAACAAAAAACGCCAATGCCGCAAGTTTAATGGTGACTAAAACATTGTTGACTCTTGTAGATTCTCTGGCTCCAACCAAATTTAACCCCGTAAATCCCAAACACAAAACAGCTGCAACTATGCTTGTTGGCAAACTTGGGAACGCCGATCTCAAGTAATAGGCAAACCCAAGCGAGACGGCTGCTCCTGTGAACGTATTTGCGATTAGCCACATCCACCCGGCTAGAAAGCCAGCGTAGGGCGAGACTAGCTGGCGTCCGTATTCGTAAACGCCGCCTTCGACTGGTTGCCAGGTGGTTAATTTTGCAAAGCTCCAGGCTGTGATGAAAGCGATTATGCCTGCGATAACCATGGATACAATGAGTGCTGAGCCAGCGTAACCTGCCACTATGCCTGTGACAACAAAGATTCCGCCGCCTATAATGGCGCCAACGTTGATGGCAACGGCACTCCATAAACCGATAGAACACTTCAGTTTTCGGTTTTTCTGTTCAGTCACAGCAATCACAGTCAGCCAAACTCAAGCGTTTTGCCTATTAAAACCTTGCAAGCGCTATTTGTCCCAGAATTCTCTTGTCCGCAGGTATTGCACTTTCGCTTTGAGTAGGTCCATGTAGAAGGTGTCTTCATCGGGATGCATTTTTCCCAAAATCCTCGATGCCGTCTCGGGACCAACCCCCTTTACCTGTAGGGCGCGAACCGCCTGTTTCCCATAACTTAGAATTAAGTCGGCTTTGCGTCTGGCGTTACTGAGGTCTTTGAGTTCTTCAGGTGTAAGCTCTTTACCCTCGCGACGCTTCTGCAAATCTCCCTTCAATTTCTCTACGTCTTGACTGAAATAGAGCAGTGTTATTAGGCGTGAGTGGCAGTTTCCACATTCTGGCTCTTCGGGCAGATCTTTGATTCGCGTTTGGGCAGTCCATGTGCCACAGTGCATGCAGAGTAGTTTGGCAACTCGGGCGTCAATGGAGTGTTTCATTCGGTCAATGTTGGTTAAGAGTAATCGTTCGGGCGCCATGAGTTCGGCTGTGTCGGCGTACTGCATCAGAATGTGGTAGGCGAAGGGTGTGGGTTTTTCACGGATGATTGTGCTGACTGCGATTTTTTCGTCCCTTATGTCGCCCAGAATCTGTTTAACTTGCGGCAAGTCAACTTTATCCATCATAGCTTCCCGAATTGTTTCATCGTAGATTGGGGTGTCTTTGAAAGCGGCTTGAAGTTTTTCGGCGCGATCAGAGTGGGCTAAGGTCTTTCCTCTGGGTAAAGCGCCAAAACGCTCTGCCACAGCCTTCATTCGGCTTACAAAAGGAAATTTGGAGTTAACATAATTGAGAAAAGCCTCATCTACTCGCTCGTCAGACAAGCCAAAAAGCTCTTTCTGCAAGCCTTCAACCTCTTGTTTGAAGGGTTTGTGGCTGGTCTCGATTAATATGCGGTAGCCGTCGGTCCACCAACCTGTAATTGCCTCCCGCTCTGAGAGAATTGAATCGAAAATTCCGCCCAAGGTGCGATTAACCAGTTCGCCAAAACATGCGTGAACAACAATGTAGCGGTCCAAAACCTCGATGACTATACGGTTTTGCGTTGGCAGAGGGGCGCCGTCTTTAATGTGCTCAGCAATCTCCAAGACAGTGTCAACGAGTGTTTCCTTATCCGTTTTGATCTCCATGGCTAACTCTTCTGCCGCTTCTTCGGGCTTTTTGCCCTGTTTTATTAGCTGTCCGACTTTTTCCCGCATCACGCCTGTCTGCTGCGCCAAATCGAACGGGACAGGCAGGATTTCTCCATCCCAACCTGGAATAGCCGCCGAAGGGTCTTCCGCGGGCAAAACGTGTACCGTGCCGGTTTCATCTTCGATTTGGACAATGCGCCAAACCTTTCCACGCATCACAAAATTCAAACCCACACGCGCATGAAGCGTCATGAATTCGTCGCCTAAAGTGCCGATTTTACGGTCACTAATTATGTTGACTACAGGGTAACGTTTCTCGTCAGGAATCATCGATAGGTTGCTGTAGTAGTACTCGCGTGTTCGTCCGGTTTTTTTCAAAACTTTTCCTTCCTCTTCAGTTCTTAGTTTGTGGAGGCTTTCCAAAAACTGCACAACATCCTCGAGTTGTTGTTGCGTTAGGGTGCTGTATGGATAAGCTCTTTGAATTATGGTTAATAGTTCTTGTTGGGTGATGGTTTCTTTGTCCATTAGGACGCCTGCGATTTGATGCGCCAAAACGTCCAAGGCATTTTGGTGGAATAAGACTGGTTCAATCTTGCCTGCTTTGGCATTTGCAACTGCCGCCATGGATTCTAGGGTGTCATCTGGGAATGCAGTGATAATAATGCCTTCTGAGAACCGCTCTAAGCTATGGCCGCTTCTGCCCACACGTTGAATAAGGCTGCTGACTTGCCTTGGAGACATGTACTGGATAACCAAGTCAACATTGCCAATGTCTATACCCAACTCCAGCGTGCTTGTACAGATTATCGCCTTTATGGTTCCCGCTTTGAAAGCATCCTCGGTTAGAACCCTTTCCTCACGCGATAAAGACCCATGATGAACCGCTATGTCTGTTCGACCCAACTGGTCAAATCGGTGCCCAAGCAACTCAGCAATGGTGCGGCTATTCACAAAAACCAATGTGGATTTGTGGCTGTCGATTAATTCGATTAGTCGGCGAATTCTTGTTGCGGCTTCAGGCGCTGTTTCCAGTTTTGCGGCTAGTTCGTAGTCTTTTTCGGTCGGCGTCAAATATTCGACGCGGTAACGGTAGTTTTTGGCTAAAACAGCTTGTACTATGTTGATTTTTCTGTTGGTTCCAGCGATGAAACGCGCAACTTCCTGGGGGTTTCCTACAGTTGCTGATAACCCAATTCTCTGGAACTCTTTACCCGTTGCCTCAACCATCCGTTCCAGCGCTATAGTCAATTGGGCGCCCCGTTTGCTCTCCGCCAAATCATGCACCTCATCAATAATTACGAATTGCACATTGCCAAGGTGCCTGCGCATCTGAGAACCCGGCAAAATCGCCTGCAAAGTCTCAGGTGTAGTGACGAGCATTTGGGGCGGTTTTAGCGCTTGTTTTCGGCGAATCTTCATTTCTGTATCGCCATGCCGAACCTCAACTGTTATGTCGAGTTGTTGGCTCCAAAATGTTAAGCGCTTAAACATGTCACGGTTCAAAGCCCTCAAAGGCGTAATGTAGATTACTTGGATGCCTTTTTGATCCTGATTTTTCTGTTCAGCTAGTTTTGAGAAGATTGGGAGCAGGACGGCTTCGGTTTTGCCTGTGCCTGTGGGCGCAATTAAAAGCACGTTTTTGCCTTCTAAAATGGGTGGAAAAGCCAGAGTTTGAGGCAACGTAGGCTCGGAGAATCCAAGCGTTGCTAAGGCTTTGCGTACGGGTTTGGCGAGTAGTTCGAAAACAGAGTTGGAGCCTTCAAGCTGCATGTTCTTCATTTAAAGTACCGTGAAGTGTTTGTTTTAACTCTTTAGTTTGACCAAGACTAATTTGCCTAATTGGTGAGAAGGTCAGGTTTTTTGTTTAATGCCTGAAGAAAGGTTTTGCTTTTTTAGAAAACCGTAGCAAAGTAACTTCTGTTTTGGGTTTTTGTGTGCGACAAAAAGTGTAGTTTGATGTGTGAAATGTTATGTTTTGTTTGGTAAAATTTGGCGGAAAGTTCCAATTTATGATGAATGTGTCTGTTGTAAATGGGGTTTTGGGGTGTTGGATATGGCTTGTTTGGGGTGGTTTTTGGTTAAGGGGTTGTTTTTGGGGTTTTTTCGGTTCCATATTTTGTCGTTTTTTGGCGTTCTTTGCCCTGTTTTGGAGGTATTTTGTCGTGTTTGGGAGAGTTTTTGATTTAAAAAAGCATAGTAACTTTAAGCTTTGGGCTGGGTATCGTCGCTTAGGTAAGTATGTTGAGAGTTTGGAGCAGATCAAGCGTGAGAGGAAAGGTGTTTGAGGGTTTGGAGTTGTGGTTGCGGGTTGGGTAAACCTTGGAGGATTCTAAAACCAACTACCTTTCTTTGCATATGATTCCCTAAAATCATGCTATTATCAAAAAAATTGGGTAGTCAGCCATTTGTTGGCTGATACTTCGGTTGATTATCTCGCTAAGCTAAGGGATTTGGTCTTTTACTAAGGTGCTTGTAAAGGTAATGAGTGTGTTGTAGTTTGCGTTGGTGCCAAGTTGGCTGGAGCTGGACATTGTTAACTCTACTGTGCTTTGAATCTGTTTGCAGGTGCCCATTTCCAAATATGATTGACCTGAGACATCAAAGCTTAGGCTTAAAGATCTGGCTTGATTTTGTTCGGGGGTTGTTTGCGAAAAATCAAGGCGGAAAACCTTGAAGGTTCCAGCTTTAACTGATAGTTCCTGAATAGCTACAAACTTTACGTTTATTTCTGAAGCGGGTGAAGAGCTTAATGCAGTGGTGGTGAGTGGAATTTGCCATTCGTCTCCAACTTTGGCTTGGGTCTGATTAAAGACTGCTGTTTCTACGGGATTGCTATTGTTTGTGGGCGTTGCATATTGTTGAAGTGCAACGGGTAGCAGTGTTAGGAGGTTAACCATGTCGGTTTCTTTTACTTCCATGAGGCGTGAAGTTGTCATCGAGTAACCTAGTACCGAGGATGTGGTTGTGTAGTTTAAGGTGTAGGTGTCACCAACCAAACTTATCACTTCTACTGTTAGGGTGCTTTGAGCACTTAGGTTGGTAGATGTATTTCCACTCTGACTTGAAGTTGAGGTAGTTACGTCGTAGGTCAGTTTTTCTCCAGCTGAGTAATGAACGCCTAAAGAAATTACATCCGCATTGCTAGAAGGAACAAACATTACTGCAGACAAAATAACTGCTATGGCTATGATGGCAGCCACGGCAACGTAAAGTTTTTTTCCAAACCGTTTTTTAGATAGCGCCTGTCCTATCGGCTGTTCCGAAGGACCAGAAGCGGGTAGTGCCGCCTTAATTGTTCGAAAAATTTTATTTTCCATAAGGGTCATTCCAAAACTAAGTTTTTCTAAATACACTAAATTGCTATTTCATTCCATTTACTATTTAAGACTTGCTAGGTCATCAAATTTGCATTTGAAATTCATCTAAAGTTTTAGTTGGCAAGAGCTATGTCAGTGAGGGCGCTTGATTGAATGGAAGGCCGCAAAAGTCTTCATGTTCACTTTTCGGTCGCCTCGTGTTTCTCATTAATACATGAATAAAAGGCGCGCTCGCTCGGAGAGAGTTTAGCAAATCATCTGCAAGTTAAGTTCTTGACCCTAATCTTCCAAACTTTAACTGACCACATACTTTAGTATTTCCGCAAACAGGACAAATAAAACCCTCTGGCTCCACTTTTTTTTGTGGGCTCATGATTAAGCGGCGGGTTTTTTACATTTGAAGATGGCGGGATGGGACCATTTGGTTCTGAAGGAATTTCAGGTACCGGTTTAGTATAGTGTAGGTCAGGTTCAGTCATGTTAAATCAAAAACTGTGAGTTGAGTCTCTTTTTCTTAAACATATGTAATAACCCTCCATCAACAGGTTATTTGGTAACTGTTTCTGGAATAACAGTTCAAAAAGAAAAGGCAATATCGGGTACTCATTACCATAAGTTTGGATCTTGATTGATTGAGCGTGAAAGCATCTCTTTAGATCCTATCCCTCGAAACTTTACTACAGGTCCTTCTTTCCATATGGCTTCATAGTTTTTTAGAAATTCTTTGTTTGAAGTTTTCTTTTTGCTATTGAACACTATAAATTCTCCTTAGGCAAAATTTGTTTGTTTCTAGTTAAGGCATTTTGGAGTGGGAATTTTCATTCCATAACTTTTTTCTAGAGCTATTCTGCATCTATCTGCTAGATTTTTTGTGTTTTCTTTTGTTTCAATTATTTCCGACATATCGAATCTGCCTTTCTTGATGAACATTAATTCACAAATAATAAAAGCGATATTTCTTTAATAAAACATGAAAAGAAGAAAATTATTATTGAATTTAATATATATCAGAAATCCTAATATTCAAGAGCAAAGAATTTTTTATGGACCCCTTTGAAATTAGTAATCGAGCGATGAAATAAGTCTAATAGCTGAAGTTTTTGGAATTAGAAAGTTGAACAAAACCATTTGTGGGTTGAGAAAATAGGGTAGAATTTTTTCTACCTCGAATAATCAGCGGTATCCCTACAAGTATGAAGGCTAATCCCCACAGGTTGGGGTTGTGTAGTGGACCAATAACCTCGTACCAGACACTTGGGTGGGCTTCGTAGCTGCCTGTTAGGTAATAGTAGAGGGTGTTGAAGAGGAAGTAGCTTCCAAAAGCCACCATAACGGCGCCGACTTGGGTTAGGTTCAGTGGGGCGGTGGGTTTTTTGACTGCAGGCAGAACAATTACCAAAGCGGTTGCAGCAAGCGCGAATAACCCAAAAACGGTTAAGGTAAAACTTAACAGGTTTGTGGGTTGAAGCAGAAAGTTTAAGCCGTACACTTCATAGGCGCGAGGGTAAGGAACCATGGTGGCTGCCCAAAGCATCGCATAATTAAACCAGAACACCACAAAAAGGTATGCAACACCAGTTAAGCAGCTCCATTTGAGAATTTCCTGCAATGGTGCCTCGTGTTTGATTTTTGAGCGAAGTTTTAGTAGAATCGGCGGAACAACCAGGACGATGGCTAAGCAAGGAATAGCAGTTCCAAACAACAAAATGTGCTCGGGGGTGTGGTCGAAGTAGAAGAGGTAGTCGCTGGTTAAGTTGTAAGCAAAGGCGGCGATTATCGACGGAATTAGAGCCAAGAAGAATCCGGCTTCTAAAAGCAGTGCACGAACCACATTTTTTCTGATTGTTGGCATGGCTGTGTCTTTTTTTCTCCACCAAAGAAAAGCCGCATAAAACGCAAATGCACCTGCAAAGGCACGCATCACAATTGCCACTGACCCCGCGATGCCCTCGCTTCCATAGTAGAGAACTATCCACCACCATGGGTTCTTGGTCACCAAACCGTAGACGTAGTGATCAGACGTTAACTGCAAACTGAACTGTAACCCGTAAACCGCGAAGTACAATGCGTACCCAAGGTAAACGGTGACTAAAATTAAAACCCAAAATCGAATTGAACCTGCATATTTTTCAAGCCATTTTCCCATCAAGCTCACCACTCGACTTGTGGGCTAACGGTAATTTAGTTCTACTCAAGGAACAAACTGTTCCAGCTTTGGAACAGCCAAAATAAATTGGCAAAGAGACAATTTCCAGAAATGTCTTATATCCTTATTCTTGGTACGATAATTATGTAATTGTTTGGTTCCAATAGTAGACTTTGCTGTAGTTACTTAGTGTTGGTCCGATTATTTCTGGGTCATCATAAATGATGTTTAGATTGCTATAATATCTGGTTAGCAAAGTGTGAATGTCTAGTGAAATTTTTTGGGTAAGGTTGTCAGCTGGGAATAAACCCCAAATAGTATCGTTTGGACCGCGAAAACCATATCCGTAGTCTTTGGGTAAAACATAGGCTACTGTAGCTTTGTTTTGTGCAATAGAGTTAGGATTCGAGTGTATGACGTTCCAGAATTTTTGTAAAGCCGAGAAATGTTCATCCTGCAAAGTACCATAAGGGTTGTTGTCAGGATATATTGGATAACTAAAAACCACTGCATAGGTTGCCCCTGCACTATAGGCTAGAGATAAGTCAGCGTATAACTGGGTTCCATTTTCTAGGTACGGTTCGTTATCGTACGCCCATGTAATGATTACTCCCCAATCCTTATTGAAGGATTGAGCCGCCCCTCGACCTAAAGAAATTGTTTGTTGTCTATCTTGATTAGTATGACGTGTTTCATTCCCCACAAACTCTGCGAAAATCGTTGAATAATTCGATGCATAGTCAAACCAATATAGTCCATAGTCCGAAGTGAATATGTTTGGTACTCCAGTGTGGGCATAGTAGTAATTGATTATAGTCGATAGATTTCCAGTGTAACTATTAGCTACTCCTGAGTAGCCACCAGTCCCGCTATTGATTAGTTGGTACGCGCCATCGTCTAATTGGTTTCCGCCGGGTTCATCGTAACGGTATATTCCCAGGAACTGGTTTCCATATTTGAGTGAAGCATTACCTATCCAATCAAAGACAGAATTGTTTGGAGGGTAACCGTTAGAGGCATTATACATTAAAGAGCTAGTGATAAAAACGATGAAGTTTAATCCAGAGGCATAAATATAATTGCAGGATTGGTCAAGGGCAGATCTGTTGAATGTTAAACTCGGTGAGCCTATGACAAAAAGATTTGTGTAATCTTTGACTTTGTCAACTAGTGTCTTCACTTCGCTAAATTGGCTACCATATGCATATTCAACACCCATATAGAACGGGTTTGTTCTCACCTGTTTTTCATTGGGGTTTTTGAAGGCTATAAAAAGGGAAACGCCAATCAACGCAATAAGCAATACAGCGGCTAATGTAACGTATTTTCTTTTCAAAGATTCTCAGCCAATTGTTACAATTATCAGTTAGTAAATCTATTTAACATTTAAGAAAAATCAACTGAGGGACTAAATTTTAAATCGTAATAAAGCTCTATTCGGTGAAAAATTCTTTTTAAGATTTAGAAATTTTTAAATTAAGTGGACTCGGTAGCGGAAAAAGTATTCACAAGCCTCCGGCGTTTTTATTCCCCACCTTTAGCTTCATCGTACCTCGATTTCCTCATTGTCCAACGTTTTAGGAAAGTGACTGACTTATTTACGTTTCCCACAAGCTTGCTCCTCAAGCTCCAAAATTTCCAGCGCCTAAGTATACCCTCCATTTAACTAAAACTTTGGGCTACGCTAACTTTTAGAAACTGAACCATGGTGAACGCTTACAGTTGCCATTTAATGAATTATCCGTCTGTATTGTGGGCTCATAAATTATTTTATTAAGAAAAACAATAATGAGGTTAAATTAAGGGGCATTGCGTTTGACGAATTCGATTAATTCCAAAAACGGCAGTGTTATTCATGTTTTACATGTCGATGATGACTTATCTATTTTGGAGATTTCAAAGCAGATTCTAATGGATCTCAATAGCGGGTTTGACATCGATACAGCTTGTTGTGTTGATGAAGCCCGCAAAAAGATGGAAACAAAAAATTATGATATTATCATTTCGGATTACGAAATGCCGCAAGATGGTCTTCAGTTTCTAAAAAAACTGCGTGAAGAAAAAAACAATATTCCTTTCATATTGTTCACTGGCAAAGGAAGAGAAGAAGTGGTTATCAAAGCCCTAAATTTGGGTGCAGACCATTATGTTAACAAGCAAGGTTCACCAGAAATAGTTTACAGCGAATTAGCACACCTAGTTTCTTCATCAGTTGAAAAACACCTCGCCAAACGCAAGAACGAAAACGACTCTTTCGCGCTTCGAAACGTCCACGACGCCATAGTGTCATCAGATTCAAGCTTTATAATCACTGCTTGGAACAAAGCAGCAGAAGAATTATTTGGGTTCAGCTCTGACGAAGTGCTAAATAAGAACATAGATGATGTTTTCAAAAAAATACAGGTAAATCCTAGCCACGACAAGTTAATTTGCGAATTAAAGAATACTGGTTATTTTCAGGGAGAAGTAATCTACCAAAACAAAAATGGGCAACAGAGAAATGGACAACTCAACATCAACTCAATCATATCTGAAAATCGAAAATTTTTAGGTAACGTAGCTGTCTGTAGCGACATCACCCAACGCAAAAAAGCGGAAGAGATTCTAAAGAGTTCTGAGGCAACTTTGAGGGCTTATTTAGAGAATTCGCCTGTCGCAATTTTTGTTGCGAATCCTGAAGGGAAATATGAATATGCAAATGAAGCCGCCGGCAGACTTCTTGGTTACTCCAAAGAAGAATTATTGAATATGACAGTTCAGCAAGTTGTTCCAAAAGACGATTCGTATCATAGTTTTAGATTTAACAAGCTTAAAGAAAAAGGCTATTTTGCCGAGGAAATGAGACTTAAGAAAAAAGACGATTCAATAATTGAAGTTAGTTTACACAGTGCGAAGTTGCCTGATGGAAAACTGGTTGCTTTCTGCGAAGACATTTCAGAACGCAAGAAAGCTCAAAAATTTCTGTTTGAGAGCGAGGCAAATTATAGAAGTTTGATTAATGGCATGGATGAATCTGTCTGGGTTATTGATTTTAATGAAAAGTTTGTTGAGGTGAACGATGCTGCAGTTAAATTCTTAGGTTATTCCAGAGAAGAATTGTTGTCTTTGGGAATTATGGGTATAGATAAGTTTCTAAGCCAAGAGCGAGCCGTTGCCATCTTGAATAATGTTGTCTCAGTCGGGCCACAAGTTTTTGAAACCGTTCATACCGCCAAAAATGGGACACAAATTTCCGTCGAGATTAGCTCAAGCCTAATAACTTATCATGGGAACAAGGCAATTTTATCAATCGCTAGAAACATTACTGATCGCAAAAAAGCTGAAAATTTGTTTAAAGAAGACAGCCACAAGATTGAAGTGATGAATGAGAAGTTGCGTGTGGTAGGCAGCTTAACTAGGCATGATGTCGGTAACAAGCTTATGGCTGCAAAAGCCAATTTGTTCTTGCTCAAAAAACGCATTGGCGACAACCCTGAGTTGGCACCATACCTCAACGGTATTGACGCAGCACTTGTTTCATCTGATGCGCTTTTTGAATTTAGTCGCTTGTACGAGCAGATTGGTGCCGAAAAGCCGGCGATCGTTAATGTTGGAGATTGTTTCGATGTTGCTGTTACTTTGTTGCCTAGTTTGAGCGAAATAAAAATTGTAAATGACAGTCACGGCTTAAGAGTTGTTGCGGATTCGATGCTTAGGCAATTTTTCTATAACTTATTAGATAATTCATTAAAACATGGGAAGAAAATCTCTCAAATAAAAATTCACTATGCTAAAGCTAAGGATCATATGAAAATCTTCTATGAAGATGATGGCATTGGTGTATCAGTTAGTAACAAATCAAAGATTTTTGATTTCGGTTTCTCTACTGGAGGGGGCAGCGGTTTTGGTTTGCCTTTAATTAAAAAGATGATTGAAGTTTATGGTTGGACTATAACTGAAGAAGGTGAAGCCGGAAAGGGGGCAAAATTTGTAATTTCAATTCCCTTTTCTTCTGTTTCTGGTTTTGAAAAAGAAAAATCTGCTTAAAACAAAAAATTTAGGCGTGGACTGCGGTTTCGGTTATGGTTACGTCGTTGAGTTGATGTACAGCTTCGCGGATGCGTCTTATGTCCTCAAGGTCTTTTCCTTCACCGTAGAGAATTATATCGTAGTTTCCCATGACAGAATGTACTACTTTGACGCCTTCAATCTTTTGTATCTGGTGGACTACTGCGGTGGATCGTCCAACTCTGGTTCGAAGAAGCATATAAAAAGGAATCACGGACATAATTTTTCTCCTATATAAAATAGAGGAAAATACATCAATGTATAGTTTGCTGTATGTTAAACTCTCTTGGAACTGAATTTGACGGAGCATCATCAAATTTTATTAAAGAATTAATGGCGGATGTATGGTTGCGAAATTTGGTTTTTCTTCTATCTTACATGCGATGCCTTAGTTGGTTGTGTGTGTGGCACCCGACAATCACAAATGCTAAAATACAAGCTGCCAAGAATCTTTAAGAGCGAGGATACTTTTCATGTCGAACCCCCAAGATTCCGACAATACAGTAAAAGATAGTTCAAAAAGAAGGTTCTTAAGATCGGGTGCTGCTGTTGCAGGTGCCCCAGTTCGTGAATTAACACAAGAACAAAAACCTCCGAAGAAAAGAGTGTTAGGGCGTCACAACGCTAACACCGCAAATAACTCGGTTTCCCGACGTACTTTTGTCAAAGTGGCGATTGCTGGTGCGGCGGTTGTTGGGGTGGGGTTGGCTGTTTCTAAATCTCTTCCTGCGATTGGGCAAAGTTCCTCAGCTCCTGGATTGAATTATAAAGGTAAAGTTACACAAGCTGATAGGTTGGCGGCTGCGGCTGCTAGGCCATCACCAACAGGGTTTGCGCCTACTGTGGTTGCTACCCCAGGTGGAACACCTGATTATTTTGGTACCACACCTAACTATGCTTACAGTCCAATGCCGACTGTTAGTGGGACTCCTGTGAGTGGAGTAACTCTTAATGGATTTTCAGTTACGAGTGGAGGTAGTGGTTATACTACTCCGGCTGTTGTTTTGACTGGCGGCGGTGGCACTGGAGCAACTGCTACTGCTAGGGTTTCAAACGGAGTCATATTGGCTTTGGTTTTAACTAATGCTGGGACTGGTTATACTTCTGCTCCAACAGTTACCTTGAGGGATCCAAGTCCAAGAGCTAAAGGTGCAGTTGCAACCGCAACTTTCACGAGCAATGCAGGGTCATTCGTAATTACTGGGGGGCTTCGAAAATTCGTCGATTCCTTGCCAGGTTTGGGGCCTTCAGGCACAAATAATCTTGGGAAGTTTATGCCACAGGCAGTACCAGACACTACCACGTATACAGGAACTGATTATTACATAATTGAGCTTAGGGAATATAGTGAGCAGATGCATTCTGATCTTCCACCTACAAGACTTAGAGGCTATGTGCAGGTCAATAGCTCGGGCACTCCTGTTGCTCCAATTCATTACATGGGACCAATAATAGTTGCCACAAAAGATCGTCCAGTTCGAATAAAATTCACTAACAGACTGCCTATCGGAGCAGGTGGGAACTTATTCATACCAGTTGATACAACCTACATGGGTGCAGGACCAGGTCCTAGTGGAGGAAGCTACACACAAAACCGTGCTGCAATGCACCTTCACGGCGGTAACACGATCTGGATAAGCGATGGAACCCCGCATCAGTGGACTGTTCCAGTAGGCGAAAGCACACCATACCCCAAGGGGGTTTCAGTACATTATGTACCGGACATGGATGGTGGAACAGAACCACAGGGAACATTAACTTTCTTCTACAGCAACCAACAAACAGCCCGACTAATGTTCTATCACGATCACGCTTTAGGCACAACTCGTTTAAACGTCTACTCCGGACAGGCAGCGGGATATTTGTTAACCGATCCAACTGAACAGTCCCTAATAACCAGCGGCGTGCTTCCAGGTCTTGGAATTCCATTAGTTATTCAAGACAGAACATTTGTGGATGCCACAACTATAGCCGCCCAAGATCCGACTTGGAATTGGGGAACAACACCGCCAACTCCACACACAGGAGACCTCTGGTGGCCGCACGTCTACATGCCAAATCAGAATCCTTTCGTTACATCAGGAGCTAATCCATGTGGCAGATGGGACTATGGGCCATGGTTCTTCCCCCCTTGGACGGTTCAATTTGGGACATTATCTAATCCATACTACAACCCGACAGCAGCACCCTGGGAGCCACCAGTCATCCCCGGAACTCCCAACCCCTCAGGTGTTCCCGAATCCTTCATGGACACACCAATCGTTAACGGAAACGCTTACCCATACCTTACAGTGCAGCCAAATGTTGTTAGATTCCGCATCCTGAACGCTTGCAACGACCGATTCCTTAACCTACAACTCTATGTTGTCTCAAACATTATCAACACCATCAACTTGACTGGAGGTGGAAGCGGATATACGTCAGCTCCATCTGTTACGATTTCAGGTGGAGGAGGAACCGGTGCACTTGCAACCGCCACAATCGCAAACGGAGCTGTTACAGCAATTAACATTTTGACCGTAGGCAGCGGATACACCTCTGCCCCGACAGTTACAATTTCTCCACCCTCAGGATTAGGCGGCGTTACAGCAACTGCTACTGCTACAATATACACTGGTCTAACTGAAGTAGGTATGTTGCCTGCAAATCCAGGAACCTGGCCAGCAGACTATCCAACAGCAGATGGTAGAGCTGGTGGTTTTCCAGATCCAGCAACAAGAGGCCCTGCAATCATCCAAATAGGAACCGAAGGCGGTTTCTTACCTGCACCTGCATTAATCACTAACAGACCTGTAGGATACGACTATAACCGCAGAAGCATCACAGTACTAAACGTGCTAGAGAAAGCCTGCAACATAGGGCCAGCTGAAAGAGCTGACATACTCGTTGACTTCACCAATTTCGCCGGTAAAACTCTAATCATGTATAACGACTCACCAGCCCCGGTTCCTGCATTTGACCCACGCATTGACTATTTCACAGGTGATGGCGATCAGACATCGACAGGTGGAGCCCCAAACACAATTCCTGGCTACGGTCCAAACACCCGAACAATAATGCAAATTCGGGTAGCAGCCGGCGGATCTTCAACTGCCCCACCAAACGATTATAATCCAACAAAACTAGCAGCACTTACCACGGCTTTACACAACGCGTTCAGTACATCTCAAGATAAAATTATTGTTCCAGAATCTGCCTACAACGGAACCTACGGAGGAACTTTCGCAGATAACTTTATAGCAATACAAGATACAACGCACGCATTCACTCCGCTAGGTCAAACAACCCCAATAACCGTGCCTCTTCTTCCCAAAGGAATCCAAGAACTATTCACCAATGACTACGGACGAATGAACGCACTACTATCCTACGAAATACCCAACACCAACGGCACAATTCAGACAACAATTATTCAAGCATACGTCGACCCTCCAAACGAAATTATGGCGCCTTCACTTGCAACAACACCCATTGGATCAGCTGCTGATGGCACACAACTTTGGAAGTTCACCCACAACGGAGTAGACACACATGCAGTACACTTCCATCTGTTCAACCTACAACTCATAAACAGAGTCGGTTGGGATGGTGCAATCAAACCGCCAAATGACAACGAACTTGGCTGGAAAGAAACAATTCAAATGAATCCACTCGAAGATGCGATTGTAGCACTCAGACCAATTATTGCAACGAATCATTCAACGTATTTCAAAGTTCCAAACAGCGTCAGACTACTTGACCCAACCCAACCCCAAGGCGGAACAATGAGATTCACCAACGTCAACCCATTAGGCAATCCAGTCACCGTGACAAATGAAATGACGAACTTTGGTTGGGAATACGTCGACCACTGCCACTTACTAGGACACGAAGAAAACGACATGATGCGACCCATGTGCTGCGCAGTTCCACCAGAAGCTCCAACACTATTAACGGCGACTCATATCACTGGTGCTATCAGATTAAACTGGACAAACAACGCATTAAATACAACCAGATTAACGATCCAGAAATCGACAACTTCAGCCTTTACAACTTTCGTTACAATTCAAGCTCCAGTAGTTATGCCTCCAACAGCGCAAGTATACACAGATGCTACAGGTACACCAGGTCAAAGATACTACTACAGAATTATCGCATCAAACGACGTAGGTGTTATCATGGCTACAGGCGTTCCAGTAACTGGATACCCCTCAATGAGCGCTGACTCTACTCCATCAAACACTGCAAACGCTCTAAGATAATTTTAGACCCAAAAATTTCTCTTTTCTTTTTTCGTTATTAACCAATAAATTCAAGAAATCCAATCATCAAATAATTATTGTTAACATTAGTAAAATTAAATGAAGATTCTCAAGATGTCTGGAAAATTTTTGACCTGGCCAAAACTTCTAATAATTATTGTAGCAATCGTAGTAATAGTCGTAGGCATAGTCTGGTATGCTTCTAACAGTGCCCCTTCTACATCCACATCTCCAACTCCAACAATGCCAGCAAGTTCGCCGACTCAAAGTTCAACACCTAAGCCGAGCCCAACCTCAACCAGTACCCAAACACCCAAACCATCCGCGACAAATTTACCAACCCCAACTCCTTCAATCCAATCAAGCCCAACTCCAACACCTACTTCAACTCAAACGACAACTCCAACCCCTTCTCCATCACTCTCTCCAACCCCAACCGCCTCTCCAACTCCAGCCCCACCCCTAACAGTGGTCTTCAACTTCGACAACGCCACTCCACCACTCACCCAAGGCATATCCACACCAATTGACCAAACCTCACTTGGATTAACAGCCCACTTCAGCTCACCCACAGACTCCCCTTCAAAACCCTCTTTTTCGGTCCAAAACATCAACTCGCTCGCAGCACTCTCAACCGTAATAAATTCCGCCAACTTCTCAGGACTATTTCTCTGGCCAAGCACAATCAACAGAGACCACCTAGACATCACATTTAGCCAAAGCATAACAAGCATAAGCTTCAATTTCAAGACTGCCGAATTACATGATCCTGGTCCAGGCGGAACCGGTAGCCCCATCAGGTTAACAGCTTACATGAACTCGCTGTCCACCCAAATCGGAGCTCCAGTGACAGTAAACGGCATCGAAACGCCATATGATAACTATCCTGAAGGCACGTTAAAGTTCAATTCAAACGGACAACCTTTCAACTTAGTTGAAATTGATTTGCCTTTCATTTCTGCAGAAGGAGCGTCTGGTTTCATTATCGACAACATTAGTCGTTACCACCGCGTAATTGGGAGAAGGTTAGGTTATTGACTACTCCTCAAGTTACTGAAAACATTTTCAACTTAGAATCACATTTAATAATTTTGAATTGTTTTTAATAATTTGTTTTTATTCCAGAAAAACAAGAGAAAAGTTTTCATCAAAAAGGTTGCAAACAATAATGGCTATAACATGTGGCTGTTGTCTCACAGTCACACACACTTAAATCAACTGTCGATCTGTTATAGAGAGTAGCTCACATTGTGGGCGTAAAAATAAGGTAGATTTTTATGAAAAGTAAAGAGTTTATGGATAAAGATGTTTTTGCTTTAGATGAAAAAATCGGCAAAATCAAAGAAATAGAAATAGATGGCAATGAGTGGAAAGTAACTCATCTTGACGTCGAATTGGACAAGAACGTAGCTGAATCGGTGCTTGGCGCAAAGAAAGGTGGCGTCCGAAATCTGCTTAACGTTGCAGCCTTAGAGAAAGGAACTGGCGTTTGGACAGATAATGGCTTGCACTTGAAAGTTGCAAAAGATAAGCTTCACATGTACCTAAGTCCATCAGTTAAAACTTAGGATCATGCAATTTCGAATGCGTTTGGGAGGTGTAAGAATTATGCCAGAACAACATATGGATATTAAAGATCAGATGCAGAAAATGGGCGAAAAATGGAGCGAATTTCAGAAAACTTGGGTTTCCCACTTCAAAGACATGGACGTTGAAGTGTTAGAATGGAACTTTGGTGTTGGAAAAAATGGTGAAGCCACTATTTTTGAAATGAAAGCTAAGGTCGCCGTTAGACAAAAGAAGTAGAAATCATTGACGAATGGATGTGAATAAACATCCTTTTCGTTAAGAACGTTGCCGTCAGGAATTTTTTTATCTTCCTGGCTTAGGCGTTTTGTTTGGTAATATTTCGTGTGTAAGGGATGAATTTTGGGTAGAACTATACATCTTCTTGTAATGTCAAGAATGTGAATGCTTTATGATCCTTGGCGATTATTGCTGTAAACTCCTCCAAGCTATATTACCGAATAGAACAATTGAACCCGCATTATTTTTCAAGTAAAAGCGCAAGCTCATTTTCCGATAATCCAGCCTGCCGTAATATAGATTTGAGGGTACCCTTCTTTATTTCTGGATGAAGCGGAACTATAACAATGTAAATGCTGTCAGAGATTTTTCTTTTTAATCTAACGTGGCTTCCTTTTCTGCCTACTACTTGAAAACCAGCTTTCTCCAGAGCCTTAATTATTTTAATTCCTGATACAGGTTTCAGCTTTGGCATGGGTTTCAACGCTTAAAGTTGTGAGAATAGGTGATCTGTTTGTTGGAATTTTGGCGTCTTCATCTTCAAGATAAAGGTCAATTGCCTCACGCAAATTAGTTAGAGCCTCTTCAACCTTTTTCCCTTGACTGGCTATATCCAGTTCAGGACACCATGCGATTTGCAGTTTCCCTTCTTTCCAGAGTATTGCTGAAAAGGTTAGTTTCTCACCCATGAAATAGCCTCAAGAGTATTCTATTAAACTACTAAAAATAGTTTATGTTCATACAGGTCAAAGTGTGGACCGACATAATAACTGAAAAATGTCGTTTGAACGGACCCACGAGATTTGGCTTAGGCATTTTGAGAAGCAGCGCCATGGCAGAAATCCATCAACCAAAAAACCAACCTCTAAAAATAAGGCAGCATCATATTTTTTTTAAAAACCTAAACTCCCCAAACGCTGCCCATAAATGAGGCACTTCTGACTCAGGAGTTTTGCTTAGTTGATAGATTTAGTGTTTTGTTTTCTTTTATGTTAGCCAAGAATTTTGGGTAGAGTTAAACATCTTCTTGTAGTGTCAAGAATGTGAATGCTTTATGATCCTTGGCGATTATTGCTTTAAACTCCTCCAGGCTAGATGCGTTTTCTTCATATCTAACAGGCTCTTGATTGCCTTCTACTTTGACTAACGCAAGAAACTTGTGTGTTATGGGCTTAGAGCACTCTCTGTCTTCGGTCATAAATCAACTTCCTAACAGCTAATACATAAGATAAAATAAAACAACTATATGGGTTTCGCCTTAACAAGTTATAAATAATTATGAGTCCGTTAAATGATTATTTGCGATTATTTAGGGGAGGCTAAGGGTAAAAGTTGATGGGAGACAGGTGGCTGCGTTTTTCCTACCCTTCGCATTTCAGTTTGGGACTGCTTAACTGTATGTTTGTTTTAGTCATCCCGAAAGGGAAACTGTTGAGGATTAGCTGAATGGTTAAGTCCGCACAATCTGGGCGAATGCACGGTTTACTTTCCAAAAGTTTCCTATTTCCCTTTCTTGCATTTGTCGTCCCTCTCTTGTTTAGAGCCATTCCCGAGGTTTTGATGGGACCCTACGTGGTTGGGTTTGATACGATGGCTCATTATGTTCCTACAACTTTGTTGTGGTTGAGGGGGGACGTTTCTTTTTTGAGTTTTATTGGGACAGCTCCTTTGTTTTATTCCATAGTTGTTTCGTTGGTTTCTTTGGGTGGTTCTCTTGTTTGGGTGCTTAAGGTGGTTTCAGTGGCTTTTGAGGGTGTTTTGGGGTTGTCTATTTTTGGGTTTGCCAAGAGAGGTTTAAGGTGGTCGTCTAGGAAGAGTTTGGCTGTGGCTCTTTTGGGGACTTTGTATTTTGTGGCTTTGCGGGTTTCGTGGGATTCGCTTCGGAATATGCTTGGTTTGGTTTTCTTTTTTGTGGTTTTAATGCAGTTTAGTTTGAGTGAGCGTGAAGGGTATTCGTGGAAGCGTTATGGGTTGCTTTCTTTGGCGATGGTTGCGGTGGTTTTGTCGCATCAGCTTGTCTCTGTGATAATGTTGGGTGTGTTTGCGTTTACCATCGGTTACAAGTTCGTTCGCGGGATGCCTGCAAAAGCCACTCGGTTGGTTTTGGTTGTTTTGCCCGCTGCTTTATTTTTTTTGGCCATATTTTTTTTGGTCCCTTCCGTACCAGAGTATCGCCTGATTTTCGGTTTTGCCAACGCCAATGATGGATGGCTTGCACTGTTCGGCTTTTCCTCTTATCCAACGATGCTGCTAAGCGAGGCAGGTTTCTTTTTCTATTGTTTTCTACCTCTGCTGCCTTTGGTCCTTTTTGGCATTTGGCGTTTTAAGAATTTTCAGATAAGAAGTTGGCTTATGTTGAGTTTGATTTTGCTGTTTGTTCCTATGGTTAGCCCAAGTAATCTTCGCTGGGTTATAATGCTCACATATCCCTTGGCGTTTTGTGTAGTTGAGGCTTTGAGCCGGCTAAAATCTGTGCCATGGAAACGTTTTGGCTCTACATTGCGGCGAATTGGGGTGCTTTATGTGGTTTTGGTGGTGTTGGTGTTGAGTTTAGGTTTTATGTTGATGCCGCCCCAGACTCCTTTTCCCTATTTCTCTGCGCCCGTAAACGGTTACGTTTATCAGATTCCATCTTCGATGCTGCAGAACACTGTTCCCAAAGTCTATTGCGGAGATACCGTTAACGCCTTGCAATGGTTCAAAAATAACGCAGATAGTGGCGGAGTTCTGCTTACGCATCGGGCTTTTTATGGTTGGGCAATGTTAAGCGTAAATGCAGACCAAATTGTGCTCTATGAGTATAATAATCCCACTAATGCAGCCAAAACGGTGGCTCAAGAAGGGCAAAACAAGATTTACTTAATTTGGTGGGTAAATGGGAACGGCTGGTACGGGCAACCTACAGTGTCCTCATCATTTGAGGAAGTTTACCACAGTGGAGAAATCGCCATCTACACCTACGATGCAGCATCTTGAGCAAAAATTGGCAACGATGAAATCTTTTTTAGAAAATATGGTTACGAGCTTGCTGCATTCCTTATCCCCTACTAATAAGGAGAATTCCTGAGATTCTCTCATGGCCTACCCACTCGAACTAACACGCTAAACGTTATGTCATGCGTTGTTAAAGTTGGCGATCATTTACCTGCCAAGCCGCCAGATTGTAATGGTTCTCGGGATACCTGAAAAAATGAAGTGAATTGCATGGCGAAATTGCAATTTAATAAAAATAATAAAACGTTGAAAAAACAACAGGCGAGTTTATCAATACGAACAGGTTTTTTTGAATTTCCCTAAAGATTCCATGAAATATTGCAGTGCCCTCGGAACCGCCAACTTGAAATTAAAACAAGTCTGCTGAACAAGATTATTTGCATACAGCTAATAGACAAAGGACCTTCAAAAATAACAGTAAATAATAATTTTAAAAATGATGCTTAATTAATAAGAAAACTAGAAAGGATAAAGAATGAAAATGAAATTCAAGATTCTATGGCTCTCTCTTTTTCTCATTTTATTATTGGTTTTGATTGTTCCTGCATTTGTAAGTGCTGAGAACAATAATTTGGGTAAGCTTTCGAGCTTTAGCGGTTGGGGCGATGTTGGAAATGTTTATACTTTTCAAACTCAGTGGCAAGGGAACACGGCTTTGAAAACGGTTTATAACCCAAATTACTGGGTTGGGAGTCGAGGAGAAAATGAACTTGATGGGCAATGGATTCCGATAAGTCCGGGGGATCATGTCTATTTTACAGCTTTAGTTTGGACAACCGCATCAAGCCTTAGAGATACTGACCCGTTTGATGGGGGACGGATTGGGCTAGACATGTATGCTAAGGGCAGAATTTGCGAGATTGACACAACCGACGGCAGGCAAGGCAATGATGCTATGTGGAATGGCGATCCCGCTTTTTATGCTCTAAGTGTTCCTTGGGGTAGTGGCCATTGGGTTCGGTGCACAATAAATTTTATCGTACCTGCAACCTACATGGCAGATGGCAATGGCCCTAATGCCGCCTACTCTAAAGGGACAGTGGTGAAACCAACTGGGTTTATTCCATGGATGAATGGTCCTGATAGTTATACTTATCAGCAAACTGGGCAGATTGAAAAAGGAGCAGTATATTATGCCGATACGCAAATTTACGTTAACCCTGATTCTTCTCTCTCGCTTCCAGTAGCGAAGGCTACTTCATCTTCTCAGGTTGCAGGGGGAATCGGGTATTTTTGCGCGGTTATGCTTTTTGGTTTAGTTGTGGTTGCTGGAGTTGTTGTGTTGTATTTATTTTCGCATTTAAAAAACCTGAAATTGCGTTATTGACCGGTTGCTTGAGATTCAAGGCAACGAGGATTAACAGGGAAAAGTCAAGTTAATTCTTCCCTTTTGTAAGAACTGATTTCTAACTCCTAGTCCTTCCCTAAAATTTTGAGATTTTACTCTTTTATTTAACATGAATTAGGAAAGCCAGCAAAGAGTCAATTATACTCTTAAGCTTTCGTTGTCTGACTCTATTGCTTTTCTTCTGCAAGACCTTTTTGGTCGAGATAGGGCCAAAATTTTGGAAGATCTTGAGCATGCCCCGATGACCACATGGAGAGGGATTTGGAAAATGAAAAAAGGTCTCGGCTTGCTAAGCTTTCTTGGATGAATTTCCAGTGGGCGCGATGATGACTTGACCTTTAGTGACATCAAATGTTATGCTATGGTCACTTAGGAACTTGGAGATGGCACTGCTTACTTTTTGGAGGTAGTGTTCTAGACTTGCTTTGTATTGGTCGTTAGTTACGTTAGAAACGCCCTGTTTAATCTTACCTTGCAGAAACAGACTGCAGGTTTCGTTAATGCAATCAGATGCCTTTGCCTTGTCAGCTAAAAGCGTCTGGTTGTCAATTCTGGCATACGCAGTTATTTTGGAATTGTTTTCTGGAGTTGAAAATTCAGGAGCGGCAAAAATCACTATTGCCGGTGGGCGGTTCACGTTAAAATTTGAAAGCACATTTGTTAAGTCAGGGGCCCCCATGCTCCATATGCCTACAAAAATATTATTTTCAGCCGTGACTCCTGCTTTGTATAGTTCTTCCGTAAGATCCGTGTAATCTTTCATCAATGCAGGCAGATAAAATACGTAGACTTTGCAGTTGTTCGGTACATCTGAGGCTAATTTCAGGTCTTTTACCGCTGCTTTAAAAAGTGTGCTTGGTCTAAAAAATAGTTCCATCTTATCACACTCCATAGTAAATTCTGTTTTTACTAAAAAGGCTTGCTAAAAGCGAAAAACTCATAGACAGCGTACACTGCTTAGGCAAGGCCTTACGAGGATTGGGTACCATAGGATAATCCAACTCGAAAATTATTTATTGTATTTTATATGTTCTGATGATAAGGTAAAACCCGACAACCCTTCTTCTATGGACCCCCGATTTTGGAAGACCTTGGAAAAGTTTTTCGCCCCTAACCTACATTTGGCAGATTCATTTTGCCGCCGCCTTCAGAATCTGCTCTGTCAAAAACTCCTCCAACGAGTCAAACGCTAAACCATAATCCGCTTTCTTGTGTTCAGCTAAATGATTCTTTATTGCACGGTTCATAGCTTTCAAATCAGGAACAACCAAAATTCTTAAGCCACACACGCATCTGATTGTGGGCATCCCTTTTTGATACTTGGCGGATTTGCTTTTGCCAGCGTTTACCAATTCAGAAATTGCGCAGCCAGGCGCTTCGTTACTGAGCACAAAAGAATCCTGATTCTGGTTGACGCTTATTGCCTCCGCGGGGAAAGCATAAGCAGAAATCCCCAAAAGCATAACAACCATCAAAGGGAAACCAACGCACTTAGCTTTTTTTCTTTGCATTTTCGAGTCAGCTCTTCAAGATTTATTTTTAAACGTTTATAAAATTTGTCATTCCCGCACGCTGGGACTTGCCCATAAAGCTTACATTGCAAAGGGCTAAGGTCTGTCGCCGATTGGCCCGGATAGGATAAATCAAACCAAAAAAAATATTATTTTATATTTTATTTGTTGTGATGATAAGGTAAAACAAGTAAAGCCTTTCTCCCTCTATACCCCCAATCGGCGGAAGGCCTTACGCATGCCAATATTAACCCTCATTTGGCAGCAGACTGATTATTTGTCCTATCTCTGAAGATGCAGAGAAGTCACAAAAATGTGAGTATAAGGGAATGCACCCTTTCGTTCAAAAATTATACGATCGAGACTACAAATTAAAGGAAACAAAAAGGCGAAATTATCCTTGCCAATCGCCTATGCCGTTCCAGTGCATTTCTAATGTGCGAAGACCGGGGATTTCACCCAATTGCTCATATTGCTTCTTTTCTGTTGTCACTAGATAATAACAAGCGAAGGTTTTCAACCACGAATTTCTGAATTGCTTCCAAATCAGAGACCGTGGTTATGTTATCTGAGCTATGATGTTTAAGTTTTACCTATTTTTTGGGGCGCTTATTATTGGCTTCAAAGTTAAACTGGGGATCCCAGCACTTTTTTACCAGTAAAAATGAAATCGCCTTTATCGGGCATTCTGGTCTAGTTCTTTTGCAAGCTCCTCGAGAAGGGTCTTTTGACGTTGAGTTATCTTTTTAGGGATAACCACATTAACGCGGACGCGCAGATCACCTCTGCCATATCCCCCCATTCTTGGCATGCCTCTGCCTCTAACCCTCAGAATCTGTCCAGGCTGTGTTCCAGGATGAATCTTCAGTCCAGCCTTTCCTTCGATTGCCGGTATGGTGACTTCCGCGCCTAATGTGGCTTGAGAGATGCTAATGTATAGATTGTACAAGAGATCGTCGCCATCTCTTTTGAAGTATTGATGAGGCATCATGTGAATCATTATGTATAAATCGCCTGAGGGGCCTCCGTCCTGGGCTGCGTCTCCTTGTCCTTCAAGCCTTAGCTGATATCCTTCAGATATACCAACTGGTATTTTTACCGTAATCTTTCGCTCCCTTTTTACAAGTCCTTTTTGGGATCTCTCAATTCTTGGGACCTCAATTTCCTTTTCAACACCACGTGTTGCTTCCTCAAGGGTTATGTAAACTTCGTAGCCTAAGTCTCTGCCACGGATAGTTCTTTTTCTTTCTACAAAGTCTTGACCATCAAAGAAAACACTAAAAAGATCCCCAAAGGCTGAGCTGACGCCCATGTCGCGAAATATCGAGTCAAAGTCAGCCCCTCGGAAAATGTCCTCTCGACTATATTTTTGATCAAATCCAGTGCTGCCCAAATTGTCAAACTGTTTTCGTTTCTCATCATCCGATAGCACTGCATAGGCTTCAGATATCTCTTTGAACTTCTCTTCAGCTTCCGGAGATTTGTTTCTGTCAGGATGGTATTGCATGGCTAGTTTTCTGTAGGCGTCTTTTATTGCGTCTTTGGACGAGCCTTTTGGAATTCCTAGTATCTCGTAGTAGCTCTTTTTTTCAGCCATTACTTTTTCCTTCGTATCTTATGCTGGCAAGTGTGTTTGCTCTAAAGAGATTAGTTCTGCGCCCTACAAATATTCTACTGAGTAATGCGCGATTTTAAACTCTGTGTGCGCGAGTCGTCATAAAATTATCTAAAAACAGGGCAGGTCGTACCGGGCTTAACCCCTACGCGGTATGAGTCCCTAACTCAAACTTATTGAATAACACTAATCTTAGAAAATTTTGACCAAGGTTTCAAAAACTATGGCGCTGAAAGGGGGCTCCCAACACCAATCAACCAATAAGAATTAGATGCAAGCAAGTCGAGCCATGCTTGAAACTTTAGGTTTGGAACCAACCGATTTAGATAACATACGAACTCCCCGCAAAAGAAAATTCTTTCAGTCCTTCGTTAATATAAGGTTGGATTTTGATTAATAAATTGTGCTTGCCTTTCCCCTGCACCTAGATTCTGACAAGTTATTGAAGGACCATTCTGCCATATAGATTCATATAAATTTAGAAACTCTTGGCTTGAGAGCCTCTTCTGATTTTCCATTTTTGCAACAGCTTGAGCCATTTTTTTATTTTGCTTAGTTTTGTTGATGTTTTTAAACGAATCAATTAATCTGTTTCCCAACATTAATGCCCCTGATTGAAATGCAAATCAACGATGCTTTTTGCCAAAGTATTTGGGCACTGACACTGGCTGCCAAAATTTTTCTCAAGAGCTATTCGGCACTTTTTTGCTAAGTCTTTCTCGTTTTCGAATGTTATTGTTTCAGCCATGTTGAATCTACCTGTAACTAAAAACTATGATTTTGCTTTCTCTTGGAATAACTATGAATCTTCTGAAATCTTCTCGTGATACACTTGCGGCGGCATAAGGGGCTAATATTCCTGCTTGAAGAATTTGTACTATCAAATCTCTTGAGGGCGTTTCTGTCTTAAACTTTCTAATTGCCCCCTGTACATCGAAAATGTTCGTCAGTGGGATTTTAGGAAAGATTTTAATATTTTGTTAGTTTATGGACATTTAAAATTGTTTTCTTTTTAGGTGGGTAAATGAGCAAAAAACAATCTAAGAAGTTTAATGTTTTTATGAATGGAAGCCAGCCTTCCGGGCAAATGCTCCGCGAAGGGTGTGCTCAATGGATTCTTTCGCCGTTTGTGCATCTATTTAATATTGATGAATCGACGAAGTGTCTTTTCAATTCTTTAACTCTAAAGAAGGTATATTTAACCAACAAAAAGTACGAAAAAGTTTTATCAGATCTGAGTAAAGGCGAGTGCAGTAAGGATGTCACAGAATTAATTGAACTAAAATTTGTGGTGCCTCAGGGATTTGATGAGGTAAAAGTTTTTGATACTGTTGCAACCAGCTTGCTTAGAAAAAAACCAGACCCAAGTCTTGCCTACATTTTGGTGACTGACTTCTGCAATTTCCGATGCGGCTATTGCTTTATCGAAAACAATCTAAAAGGACCGAGCTCCGTGATGTCTAAGGATTTGGCTGACAAAGTCATAAACGCCTTGATCAACGAGGCAAAGCAAGTTCCAGAATTCAGGGTTACATTTTATGGGGGAGAGCCATTTAGCAACAGCGAAATTGTTTTCTACATTATTGAGAAGCTCGAGCAGGCATCTAAGAAATTCATTTTTTCCTGTGTAACAAATGGAAGCCTAATAACCGAAGAAATAGCTAAACAACTTAAACAACACAACGTTGGTGTAGGATTGTCGCTAGATGGATGGGCCAACATTGACAAAAACCGCGTTTTCACCGATGGAAAAGAAACCTTTTACCAAGCTCTCAAAGCCTTAGCTATTCTAAAAGAAGCAGGCGTAAACGCAGGAATATCGTGCACAATCACAAAACAGAATTATATGCATGCAGAAGAAATAGTAGAATTTATCCAGAAATTGGGAGTCAGAACCATAGGCTTCAATTTGTTGACCAGACTTAAAGAGCCAAGCAAATTTGAAGTGCCTGACCCAAAACAACTCGCCCATCATCTTTTCGCAGCTTACTTAAAAGCAAAAGAATTGCACATGTTTGAAGATCGAATAGATAATCGGCGAGCAAATTATTTTTTTAAAGAAATATTTCACTTGTACGATTGCCCCGCTTTTGGTCAACTAATCTTTTTTTCACCAACCGGAACAGTAGGTCCTTGCCACGCTTTCTATCCCTCTGGGAAATATCAAATTCCAATCAAAGATGATTTGAAAATTCAAGATGAACCATTATTTCACAAATGGCTGGAAATAGGCACGCTAAGAAATAAAGACTGCATGAAGTGTGCTGCGATTGGAATTTGTGGCGGAGGATGTGCTTACGATATCTATGTTAAAACTGGTCAACTTGGCATAAAAGAAGACTACTTCTGTATTTTTCAAAATGAAATACTAAAGCTGTTAATTTCATATAATTTCTTGCTGGAATCTCAAAAAAACGAAATTGCAAAAGCCTAAAGTTAAAGAATTTTCCCCAATAATATAGTCCCTGATTTACTTTACAATAAACATTAAATAAAACGACTTAATACATCAATGTAGTGATTGTTTTTGTCAAAAAATAAATCAATACCTAACTCTTCCTCAAAAAAACCAACTACTGCTCCATCAACAAAAAATTTGACTCCAACACAAAAGAAACGTTTAGAGAAAACTTTGGCACAAATGCCATCTATTGAGAAACTGGATCCTAAAATGTATGCAAAACTGCAGTCAACAATACGAGATGCCGTAGCAAAAACCTTACCGGAATATCAACAATGGGTAAATTCTTCATTGGCAGCAGCCGAAGATGTCCCAACAGAACTCTGTAGCGCCTGTGCCAACCAATGTCCAACAGAATTGTGCAGTGCATGTAGCAACCAGTGTCCCACACCAACTAAAGGCGTTGATGACATTATTGTGAATGCTGTCAACGAGGCTATGTTGGGAGCTATTCGTAAAGCTTTGCACGAACAGTTCAAATAAGAAGCATTTATGGTCCAAAAACCGAAGTGCGATCTACTGAAAAAACATCTCTCCTATTTACGCCACAAATATATTAGCAACCATAAAAACCCAGCCTATAGACTGTTCAAATGATCTAAATTGCCTATTTTTCTTTGTATTCCACCAGTTTCTTCTTTAATTCCATATCCAGCAATTCCATACTTGACAAGCAGCCTGAGAGCAAATAATCAAAAGGTAAGTACCTTTGATCTAAACATAAAGGCTTTCAACCTGACTCTTTTCCATCAGAGAATAGATATTAAACCTGGAGAAATTCTAAGCAAAAGTAATAACACGAAAAGGGCGAAATGGAAAAGAGTTCCTAAAGCAGAGATTTATTCGACCATGCGAGAGGGCCAAACAATTTTTGAAGAAATAATGTTACAAGAGTCTTATGAACAACTAGGCTATGACATTTCAAACTTAATTTTCAAAGAGATTATTAGTGAAGAATCAAGGCAGGCAACATTGTCGGATGTTTGGAAAATTTGTAATGACTGGTTTTTGGAAGTTGCCCAAGATTCCAGAAAGCAAAACATAGTGGGATTTCATGTAATAAGCCATACTGGTTTAATGTGGAGCTTGCTTTTGGCACATAAATTAAAGAAAATTCAGCCAAGAATTTTGACGGTTTTGGGCGGTCCAGCATTATTTTCAGCAGAAGAAATTTTGTCTGTCAATTCGGAAATTGACGTAATAGTTCGAGGGGAGGGCGAGGTTACGATTTCTGAGATAGCTAATTCTTATGACGGTAGTTTGGAATCAATAAAGGCAATCGATGGAATTTCCTACAGAACTGATAAAAACGGAATTGTTTCCAACGCTGATCGACAGTTGATTGAGTCTCTTGATTCTTTGCCTTTTCCCGATTACGATGATTTACCATTACATGAATATCCTCAGAACAAGTTTGGAATGCCTGTTATGCCGGTTGTCGGCTCTAGAGGCTGTATTGGAGATTGTGTTTTTTGTGTTGAAAAACGTTTATGGGGCAACACGTATCGGATGCGCTCACCAGAAAACATCGTTTCGGAAATTAAGAATATCACAGAAAAATACGGACCTTCCATCATTCGATTCAATGACAGCTCGATTAATTGCAACATCAAATCGCTTGAAAAACTTTGCGACTTATTAAATGAAGAGAAACTCGGAATGCAGTGGACCTGCAACGCCAGAATTCGTCCTGAAATGAACACCAAACTGCTTAGGAAAATGCGGCAAGCGGGTTGTATGGGCCTGTGGTTTGGCATAGAATCTGGGTCCCAGAGAGTTCTGCGCAAAATGAAAAAAGGGATTGATTTGGAAACTGCTAAAAACGTGATCCGCGATACTGCAAAAAATGGCATTCGTGTTCAGATATTTATGATAGTAGATTTTCCGGGAGAAACTCTTGGCGATTTTAACAAGTCTGTTACTTTCTTAGAACAAAACCACCAATTTATTGACCAAGTCAGCGTTTCACGGTTTGGGGTCTTGCCTGATTCAGAAATTTCTCATAACCCCCAAGAATATGGAATTGAAATAATCAAAGGAAAAACGCCGGTTAATTACAGTTATTCTTATTCGCCTACGCCCGAGAGTTACCGATTTGAAAATCTCCGTTTGGTTTGGAATCGCTTAAGTATGGAAAAAACAGCAGGCTCAAAAAGAAATTATCCCCTAAAAATAATTGTTCCATATTACTGAGTTTATTTTCACGAAAAAGTCTCTAGCTTAGTCTTAATGTTAATCATTTAAACCATAAATATTATCTTGAGAGATCATAAAGAGAGCAGTGATTGTTTTTGTCAAAAAATAAATCTACGTCTAACTCTTCCCCAAAAAACCTGACCCCAGCACAAAAGAAACGTTTAGAGAAAACCTTGGCAAAAATGCCCCCTATTGAAAAACTGGATCCTGCTGTTTATGCAAATTTGCAGTCATCGATACGTGATGCCATAGCTAAGACTTTGCCGGAATATCAGAAGTGGGTAAATTCTTCATTGATAGCAGCCGACGATTGCCCTCCGCCGACACCTGTATGTAGTTCTTGTAGCAACGATTGCCCCACGCAGCTTTGTAGTTCATGCAGTAACGACTGCCCAACTCCAAATAGAAAACTGGACGATATGGTTGTTAATGTTGTCAACGAGGCTATGATGGAAGCAATTCGTCAAGCTTTGAAAGAGCAGTTCAAATAAGAAGCAGCTTTACAGTCAGAAACCAAACGCAATAAACTGAAAAACAGCTCGCCCATTTACACAACAAAGGTGTAGTGGCTACTATTTTTCTTTGCAATCCGCCAGTTTCTTCTTCAGGTCCATATCCTGCAAAAAACCATAAATATTATCTTGAGAGATCATAAATAGAGCAGCGATTATTTTTGCCAGAAAATAAACCAACAACTAAAACCCTCATTAAAAGACCTACAAAAACCAAAAAACAAACTCAACGCCTGAACGCACCTTCGGAAAAAGTGACATATTTTGAAAAGTTGGATCCAGAAATTTATGCAAAACTGCAATCAACTGTATGTGAAGTCATCGAAAAAATGTTGCCAGAGTACAAGGACTGGCTAAATTCTGCACTTGGAGAAAAAATTATAGACAACGATGGTTCAAATGGGTCCTTGCAAAACATTGATAAGCTGGTGGTTTCGGCTGTCAACAATTTAATGACAACTGCATTGGATAAAGCTTTGAAGGAATATGAGGAGCAGCGGGGCATTATGGAAAAATGGTTTAAAATGAAATTTTATGATGATGTTTCAGACATACGACCTGAAAGCCGAACGTATTACAAATATTGCGTAGAAAATTTCGTTACCCAATTTTTTACGAAAGAAAAAATATCTGGAAAGAAAATTCTCGATTTTGGATGTGGCCCGGGGTACTTTTCCAAGATTTTAGCCCAACATGGAGCCCACATAACTGGAATTGACAGAAGTGCATTTCTAATAGACAAAGCGAATGAACTTAAGCAAAGAATAGGACTTGAAAATGTAGAGTTTTTGGAGGGGGATTTTCTTGATTTTGCAAAAAATATGCCCTCGGAAAAGTTTGATTATATTGTAGCGATTGATACGATTGTGAGTTTTGACTATTGCAGACAAACGCATAATCATAAGGATTTCACCCAGGTTTTAAGTGAGATTAGAAGAGTTCTGAAAGATGAGGGTAGATTTTTTGTTATTGAGGCGCATCCTTTTTTTGGTCAACTTGCGAAAGGAATAACTCTCTCGAAGGAAGGACGTTTTCATGGTCGTTTGCCTAATTATAAGATAGCGTATAAAGCTAAGGATAATCCTCATCATTGGTTTACCCTTGATGAAATGACGAGCGCTCTTGACGAGAACTCTTTGGCTATTTGCAGGATTTATGAGCCTGATCCAAGTGTTGATTTAGAAAAGGAAAATCCTCATTTGTACAGGTTTTACTTGAAGTATCCGCATTTGATTGTATATGAAATATGCAAAGTGAAAATCTAATTCTACTTATTGCATGCTAACGTATTTTTTTTCTGTCTTTGGGAGTTGTAGACGGTGAAAAGATTAAATTTTAATCCAAAAATGTTCTGTTTCTGGTAATATTTCAATAATGGAAACTTTGCTTTTTTAGTAGTTACTGATAATTGTCATTTCTGGGAATATTATTGGTAGGTCCAAAGCTACATAAGGGTTCAGTTAGGGGTCATTTGCCAGTTATAACTTGCAGTTGTGGCTATGAAATTCTTATCTTGCCCGATTTGAAGATTATGAGTCAAGTTATTGAAGAACAT
>CAWDBB010000010.1:0-14441 GCA_963800495.1 Candidatus Bathyarchaeota archaeon
GTAACTCAGAAATCACGACAGGTAGGTACTGTTTGGCTATTTTTTGGTGAACCAGAAGTTTTTCAGCGGCGTTGCAGGTTCCAGGGCGTTGGCATTTAGCGTTTATCACGATCGGTGTTGCCTTCTCGAGGTCAGCGTCTTCTTCGACGTAGATATGGCAGTTGCCTGTTCCTGTTTCAATAACTGGAATTCTGGATTTCTCAACGACAGTTTTGATAAGGTCTGCGCCGCCGCGGGGAATCAACACATCGATGAACTCTCGCATGCTCATCAACTCCTCCGCCACCTTGCGATCAGCTGAATTCACCACTTGAATCGCGTCAACAGGTACACTGGTCCCAGCCAACGCATCCCGCAGTACCTCGCCGATGGCAACATTAGAGTTTAAAGCATCTGAGCCGCCACGCAAAATCACTGCATTGCCCGATTTGATGCAGATGCCAGCGGAATCCGAAGTTACGTTGGGGCGGGACTCGTAGATTACCCCGACTACGCCGAGGGGTACGCGGACTTGGCTAATTATTAGGCCGTTGGGGCGCGTCCAGCTACTGAGGATAGTGCCAATCGGGTCAGGGAGAGTGGAAACTTCCCGGAGTTCATTTGCCATCGTCTGAACTTTCTTTTGGTCTAACGATAAACGATCCAGCAAAGCTGCTTTGACTCCTTTAGCTTTAGCGGCTTCCACATCCACTTGGTTCGCTGCCAAAATCTTCCCAGCATTCGCTTCTAAGGAACTTGCCATTCTGCACAGCGCCACATTTTTAGCGTCCGCTGAAAGCTTGCCCATTTCAAAAGCTGCAACTTTGGCTTTTACGCATATTTCACGTATCATATCTCTTCCTCGATTAGGTGGATGTTTCGATGCTCAATAACGTCCTTGGACTTTTCCGAACCAAGTTTTCTGTGCACTTCTGTTACCTGTAAGCCTTTAATTAGGTTTAACTCGCCACTGCTAAAGTTTGGGTTACCCTTAGCAAACGCTACGCCAGTTTCGTCGATGATGCTTACGACGTCGCCGACGCTGAAGCTGCCAACTACCCGTACAACGCCAACGGGGAGCAAGCTGGAGCCTTCTAGAATCGCTTTTTTTGCGCCCTCATTAACGTGGATTTGTCCCTTTACCGCTGCACCGTAGGCTATCCAGCGTTTTACTGCAGGCATGCGGCTTTGAGCCTTAAAGTAGGTTCCAACATCTTTTCCAGCGAGAATATCCAAGATGACGTTTTTTCTTCGGCTATTCGCAATGACCACGGGGATGCCGCAAGCAGTGGCGATTTCTGCTGCTTTGATTTTGCTTTGGATTCCACCCCGACCCAATTTACTTTTACCATTAAGCGAGTTTTTCAGTTCAGCGGTGATTGCATCGACTGTTTTTATAAGTTCTGCTCCTGGTTGCGAGGGATCCGTTGTATACAATCCTTCAACATCAGAAAGAATAATCACTAAATCGGAGCAAACTGCTCCAGCAACAAGAACAGAGAGTATATCGTTATCGCTAAAGTTTACTTTGTATCCTTCTGTACGCATGAGTTCATCTACTGAGACTACATCGTTTTCGTTTATTATTGGGATAACCCCGATTTTGAGCAGCAAAGCCAGCACATCGCATGTATGAACATAGGATGCCCTGTTAGAGAGGTCCTCAGCAGTCAGCAAAATTTGGGCAACTTTCAAATCAAATTTCCTGAAGAGCTCCCGATACTTTGCCATTAAAACGCTCTGACCCGCAGCTGCGGCTGCCTGTTGGAACGCTACATCTTTAGGTTTAGGAGGAATTTCAAGTTCTGCGATGCCCGCTGCAACCGCTCCTGAGGTTACGAGTACTATTTTGTCGCCCTGTTTGGTGGCCTTGGCTATTTGGCTGGCTAAGTTTTCCATTTCTTTTTCATCCAGCTTGCCGTTGCTGGTTATGCTGTTTGTGCCCACTTTGACAACAATTAATCTTGAAGGCATCGCTTAATCACTTTTAGTTAGACTTATTTGAAATAGGGTTGACTTGCTTAAAAATGCAACCAAACACAGAAACAGAAAATTTGTTTTATTGATTTAAAATTCATGTTTTTGATGTGTAACCGCTAAATTTTTTTGGAAAAATATATAAGGAATATGGACATGGCGTATGAAACATGTTCATACCCTTACAAGCATTAGCTTCATTATCGGTTAATCCGGTTGTCTTTTGGATTGCACCAATCGCTGGCGTCATCGCTGTCGTTGCTTCGCTTTTACTCATGTACCGAATAGGAAAAATGAGTCCTGGCGGACCAAAAACAGTGGAAGTTGGCAACGCAATCAGGGAGGGCGCCTACGCTTTCCTTAAAAGACAATACAAAACAATTGCCATAATTACAGTAGTTATTTTTGCTCTACTGTGGGTCGCTTTGCCAAGCGGTCCTTACGGTGTAGGCACCGCAGCGGCATTTTTGGTAGGCGCAGTTGCCTCCTTAGCTGCAGGCTACATCGCCATGGATAATGCGACAAAAGCAAACGTTCGCACCGTGGCGGCGGCAAAAGATTTCGGCGCAGAAAAAGCGCTGAAAACAGCGTTTTACGGCGGTGCCACAATGGGAATGGCGGTCGTCGGATTATCCTTGTTGGGTGTAAGTTTTCTTTTCTTGCTCTACGGCGGTTACAATGCATTATTTAACACATTGGATGTCACTGCCGCAGCTCAACTCGGAAGAGACGCAGCAAGCGGTATAGTCGGTATGGGTTTTGGAGCCTCACTCATAGCGCTCTTCGCGCAGCTTGGAGGCGGAATCTACACTAAAGCCGCAGACGTCGGCGCAGACCTCGTCGGCAAAGTTGAAGCAGGCATTCCAGAAGATGACCCACGCAACCCTGCTGTCATCGCAGACAACGTTGGAGACAACGTAGGTGACTCAGCTGGGAGAGGCGCAGACCTCTTTGAATCAGCCACTGGCGAGAACATCGGTGGCATGATTATCGGTGGCTTAATTAGCATCGCCACAGGCAACCTGATCTTCTTGATTTTCCCCCTGATTGCCCGTGCTCTCGGAATCTTTGCTACTTTAGTCGGAATGCCCTTTGTAAAACTTAATGCATCCGAAGCCAAACACCCAATGAAAGCGCTAAGAAAAGGCCTAATGGTTACAACAATAGTTTCAGGCATATTATTCCTGTTTGCAACAATATTTCTCTTAGGCAACGGCGAATGGTCCATGACGTTCCTATACCTGTACTTCGCCCTGCTCTCAGGTTTAGGAGCAAGCGTCGCCATCGATTACATTACTGACTACTACACTGGCAGCGATAGGGGACCAGTCGGCAGAATCGCTAAAGCAAGCGAAACAGGTGCAGCCACCAACATCATCACAGGCTTCGCAGTCGGACTCGAAACAACTTTGCTGCCTATAGTTTCACTTGTAATTGCCCTGATAGTTTCGTATTTCTTTGGAACACAATTCGCAACATCTTGGAACGCCACACATACGGCACAAATAGCGCCATTCATCGGTGGAATATACGGAACCACCCTTGCAACCATGGGTATGCTCGCAGTCATGGGCATGGTCTTAGCCTTAGACGGCTTCGGTCCAATCGCAGACAACGCGGCAGGTATAGCCGAAATGTCGGGTGAAGGCGGAGCAGAAGAAACCATGGAGGCACTAGACGCAGTCGGTAACACCACAAAAGCCTTAACCAAAGGATTTGCACTCGGCTCGGCTTTACTGGCGGCACAGTTGCTATTCCAAACCTACGCTTCAGAAGTTACAGCACGAACAGGCGTACCTTTTGTCGTGGACATCTCTAACCCAGCCGTACTGATCGCCGGCTTCTTGGGCGCAATGTTGCCATTCTTCTTCAGCTCACAAGCCATCAGCGCAGTAGGAAAAGCAGCAGCAGAAATGGTTGAAGAAGTCAGACGTCAATTTAGAGAAATCCCCGGTATCATGGACGGAACAGGCAAACCTGACTATGGTAAAGCAGTTGACATCAGCACAAAATCTGCACTAAAAGGCATGGTACTTCCAGGGCTAATCCTAGTGATTTTCCCAATCATAGTCGGCATCCTGTTAGGTCCAGAAGCAGTAGGAGCATTCGTAATCGGCGCTACACTCTCAGCAGTTCCATTAGCACTATTCATGAACACTGGTGGAGGAGCATGGGACAACGCAAAGAAATTCATCGAATCAGGTCACTATGGCGGTAAAGGTTCCCCAGCACACGCAGCAGCAGTAGTCGGCGACACAGTTGGAGACCCACTAAAAGACACAGCAGGACCAAGCCTACACGTACTCATAAAACTGCTCAGCACACTATCAATCGTCTTCATCCCACTGTTCTACAATCTGCTACAGCTGATCCACTAAAACATAAAAAACGGGAAGTTTTTTCTTCTTCCCAAAAAATTTTTATTTTTAAAAGTAACTTGTTATCTGTTTTTTCTTTATGGTAGTTGGCTAGTCAAGGTTGCTTTATAGGTGCGCTTTCAGTCATTTCATCCACGAAGGATTCTTTTCGGATAATCTGCGCCATTTCTTTGCCTAAATCTGTTAAGGTAAACACTTCGTAGCGGTTTCGTCCATCTCGGGTAATTTTAGTTTCAGCACGGAAAAGTTTGGCATCAGTCAACATCTCGCAGTTTCTTATATCAATGGAGGGAACAGAAGTGCCTAAGCTCATATCCAGATAGCTGAGATATTGGTCTTGGTTGTCTAAAGCTGCTAAAAGATACTTTTTAAAGACATTTGTCTGTTCTTGGATGTATTTGCACATATAATCTTCAAATTTTTGAGTCATAAAATTTCACCTAAAAATTAGTTATATAAATTTAGTAAGTGATAGGATTTAACTTTTCCTACCTGGTTTTGTTAGGTAAATTAAGATAACTCGTTGGTTCTTCCGCAGTATATTTTTACTTCGCTATGCATTCACCTATGCTAACTGAGATGGCACCCGCTTGAAAATTATTGAAAAAAATCTTCCTCAAGGCTTCGTTAAGGTGGTTCCAGATTCGCCAGACGACTTATGGCACCTCTACAACGTCGTATACAAGGGTGACGAGGTTTATGCTTACAGTTCCAGAGCCATAAAAAGCGACACCGAAACCTCTCGTCCAAAAAGCGCTGAACGAGTTTCTGCATTTATGGGTGTAAAGGTTGAATCGGTTGGTTGGGACAAGTTCTTGGGGAAACTGCGGGTTCACGGCTTGATTTGTCACGCTCCAGACATTATACCCACAGGCGCACATCACACTCTAAGCATAGCTTTGAATCAGCCTATGACGATTGTGAAAAAGGAATGGCCCAAGCATCTCTTAGACAGATTAACTAAGGCAAGTGAAACTGAAAAACCCATACTAATTCTATCCATAGACGACGAAGGCTTCGCCGTAGCAGAAACCAAACAGTATGGTGTAGAAACCCGAGTTGAACAACGCATGAGGCTTCCTGGAAAAGTTGAGGCAGACAAACGAGTGGAAGCAACGAAAGCATATTTCAAACTTGCACTAACTAGCTTGAACAATTTGTGGGCTCAAAATCACAATCCTATTGTTATCATTGGTGCTGGCTACGTTAAAACTGACTTCGTAAAATATCTCAATGAGGAATCAAAGGAAATGTCTCGAGCGGTGGTTGATGTTAAAAGTGTTAACAATGGGGGCACCGCAGGGATCGATGAGGCATTGCGGTCGGGTGTTTTGTTGAAGGCTGCGCATCAACTTCGAGTTGTTGATGAAACGGAAACCATGGAAGAAGTTATGAAACGCTTGGGCAAGGGCGAAGGCAAAGTGACATATGGTCTCACTGAGGTCGAGAACGCGGTTATGATGGGTGCAGTCGAGAAGTTGGTGGTTGCAGACACAACGCTTCGCGATGCAGACGAGACACAGCGGCTCAAACTTGAAGACCTAATGCATCAGGTCGAAAAGCGCAATGCGCCCATAACTGTGGTCAGTACAGAGCATGAAGCAGGCGCCAAATTATTATCGCTAGGTGGGATCGTTGCACTTCTAAGGTTTCCTCTATATAGGGACACTCCAGCGTAAAAAGTTGTAAGAAATTAAAAAAAATTCAAATTCCATTTCTAATAACCTTATAAGCTAGCCATTCAGAGCCCTTTAAATAGATGCTTTATATACCCCATTTTCTATTTAAATACTCAACCGTGAGTGACATGAGTAAAAGAAAACCAATCATTAACATCCAAAACATAGTGGCCTCAGTCTCACTTAACCAGAAAATCGATTTACAAAAAATCGTCGAAAAATTCCCCCAAACCGAATACAACCCAAGTGTCTTCCCAGGTCTTGTTTTCCGATTAAAAAAACCGAAAACAGCAACTCTCATTTTCGGCACTGGCAAAATGGTTTGCACAGGCGCCAAATCTGAAAAGGAATCTCGCAGTGCAGTGGAAAAAGTTGTCAAGGAACTTCGCGCCGAAGGCATCCAAATTACCGAGAAACCAATCGTAAATATCCAAAACATTGTTGCCTCAGCAGAACTTGGCGGAGAAATCGACTTAGAAAGTCTCGTTTACAAACTCAGCAAGGTCATGTATGAACCTGAACAGTTCCCAGGTGCAGTTTACCGTATGGATGAACCTAAGGTAGTGTTCTTAATTTTCAGTGCAGGAAAACTCGTGTGTGTCGGCGCCAAAAAAGAGGAACAAGTTTACGAAGCAGTAGACAAAATCCAAGCGCTGTTAGAAGAAAAAGAACTCATCTATTACCCTGCTCCCCCATAAATTCTTCGCAGACTAACCTCTGCATAAAAAATTTTTTCATTTTAACTACAAACTTGTTAGATGTTCCTCTGGTGGAACAGCGTGTTCCATGAGTAGAACTAAATATCCTATTTTGCATTGACCAGAATGGTTGATGCACGTTGAATTACATCCAAAAAACTGTTGTTTTTACCATTTCATTTTTGACTTTAGCCTTATGTTTTGGTCAATTATCAGAAATAAGATGTGATTTAGAGACGCCAGCATCTCCTGACATAATTCAGAAAGCCTACACCTGCTTAACTACCGTCTACAATTTAGACTTCAACCACTATACTGTTACACTTGGCGAAAACTATACATTGCCTTCAGGGTCAAATGAAACATCCGTTTGTCAAGGCGTCGACTATTTCCTCAATGCCCCAGATAGTAAATTGACAGCTGTATTCGTTTTCCAAGATGGATTCCTCTACCAGTTTGCGTTAAGACCCATCAATGGTCCTATAGATGCATCTAGACAATATCCAAATATGACGGCCGCTGCAACCGATTTCCTCACCCGTTACCAAACTATAAGTGACGTAGATTTAACGCCCCTACTTCGACTTTTAGGCAGCCTAAATCAATCTAATACCACATCAGCCGCTGTAGGTAACCTCAGCTTAAACATGGATAACGGTACGATTTTTCCAGGTCATTATGTTACAACTTTCACTTGGAGATATACATCTGACGATGCTTGCATGAACTTAATTTTTGACAACGGTGCATTTTACACGTTTATGAATGCCCCCAAATTTACGAGCCAAGATAGCGTTCAAGCCATGACAGCTATAGCCGAATTATCAACCGCTTTGCCTTCGCCGTCAAATTCGCCCTCGTTAACTCCAAGTCCTACCCTGTCTCCCTCGGCTGTGATGTCTCAGCAAAACCAAAATACTCAATTAGACCAAAAAACTCCAACAGATAACAGCACAGAATACACGATTATATTTGGGCTCTCAATAGTCATCGCTGTCTGTGTCACTGCTATACTATTCATGAAAAAAAAGAGCGGATCATCTTTAGGTTTTCATTCTTCGCCTAACCGCAGGATTTAGTTCCGAGACTCTTTTTAGGGCCAACTCAAACGTCTCGTCCTGCATCAATTCCTTTTTAACGAATACTCCTGTTCTGCCAACAGTATCCCGCTTCATCAAAGCATGAACCCTATCCAAAACTGTCTCAGCTGCAACTCCCAAAATTTTGGCTGCAGACTCTTCTCTTCCGATAACGCCGCTCTCAACATGTCCATTCTCCGTCGGTTCAATAAGCATAAGTCTTTTATCCACTCCCACAACTCTCGCGTTCGCTTCGAGTTGTTTCAGATTGACTTCTCCGCCGAAACGATAAAATTCTCGCTCAACACGGCGCATCTCCATAAGCGGAAACGAAACCGTTGTTGCCTCATCAATTTCGATGTGGGCTTTCATGGCGTAAGACGGTGTTGCTTGAACGATAAACCTTGAATTGATTGGGATTTTGGCTTTTTCAAGAGCAGCTTCCACCAAGAAACTGTTCTGCACCTCAGGAATAAACACGTCAACGTCGCTGCCCTGTTTTACGTCGCCTCTCGCTATGCTCCCATGCGTTAGCGACTGCAGATGAAACGCTTCCAATGCCGACATAACCCAAACCGCTTTTCCCCTAAGACCTTTTAGCTGCTCCCAGCGTGCACTGGAATACGTTACTTCTTTGTATTCTCCATGTCGTGTGGGTTTAACAGCCATTTTTACGCGCCAAATCAAAATTGATTAATAGAAATAAATAATAAAGCAAAATAATGTTTGAATTGTCGTTAAACATTATTTTTCTGTTGGATCTGTTTTTTCTTTGACCGACATAATTCTCATAATGCTTACTTGCGTGTTTCAATAATAAATATTATTTGTTACTTCCAATCATTAGGAATATGAACTTGTTTACTAAGCCGAGGTTCAATTATCTGATGTAATACAAAAATTCATTATTTGAAATTCATAAAACCTATAATAGACTTCAAATGAAAAGATAAACAAAGGGTTGCAGTCATGAAACCTTCCCCTTCTCCATTAAGGTTCATCCCAACTTTTATCCCGAGACTGCAACTCTTAAACTAACTACTCGTCGAATCGTCTTAAGATCAAATTGTCATTTATAGCGTGTTTTTACGGAGAATTACATTAAGGAAAATTGAATATTTCATTAACAAAAAGAATGTTTCGCTGATAATGTTCATGGGAGAAGACATAATTAGTTTAATATCCAATCAAAAGAGAGGAAGCCCGATGGATACACTTGTTTGCAGCGCTTGTAAGAGCAAAGAAGCCTTCTTTTTTAGGCAATATTCAGGTGAGCGGCTATGCAAAAAATGCTTCACCGAATCCATCGAAACAAAAGTCCGCTCAACCATCACTCGTTACCACATGCTTAAATTCGATGACAATTTGGCGGTAGCAGTTTCAGGTGGCAAAGACAGCCTTAGCGTACTGCACATTCTTGCAAAACTGAAGAAGTCCAGACCAAAAACCCACCTAATCGCAGTCACAGTAGATGAAGGCATCAAAGGCTACCGCGACGAAGCCCTAGAAATCGCCGAATCAAGCTGTCAAAAACTAGAAATCCCACACCACATCGTTTCATTCAAAGAACTTTACGGTTTTACACTTGACGAAATGATTTCTAGGGCACGGGAAAGAGGGAAAACAGAGTTAACTGCATGCGCTTACTGCGGAGTGTTACGGCGTAAGGCCATTAATGCGGGTGCGCGACAGGTTAAAGCCACCAAAGTCGCCACCGGGCATACTCTCGACGACGAGGTGCAGACAGTTCTGATGAACATTTTCCATGGCGACATCGCAAGATTGGCAAAAGAAAAACCCGTCACCAGTGAAGTCCATCCATTATTCGTCCAGAAAATTAAGCCCTTCTGCGAAATCCCTGAAAAAGAAAGCGCACTCTACGCTTACGTTAAAAAAATCAAGTTCCAAGACACACCTTGCCCATATGCTTCCGAAGCCCTACGCAATGATATCCGCGGGATGCTTAACCGAATGGAAGAAAAGCATGCGGGAACCAAATTCACAGTTTCCAAAGCCATTGAGCGTTTACGTCCTGCCCTTGAAGAAACTGCTCAAAAAGAAGATTTCAAAACTTGTGCCGAATGTGGGGAACCGTCGGCGTTGGATTTGTGTAAGGCCTGCGAATTGCTTAGGCACGTTCGTTAGGTCTATGGTTTTGTTTTTGTTGTCCCTTCAGTTTGCGTAGCATCTCTGAAGCTTCAGAGGCTGTGTTGGCAGCTGCAACTCTTTGGGCTTTCTGAAGATTTATTTGTGTTCCACAATAAGGGCAAACCTTCGTCTTTTGAGCTTTAGCGGTTAAGGTTAAGCCGCCGCATTTTGTGCATTTTATGATGAGTGTTGCGCCCATTTTAGGTTGCTTCCGAAACCCTTTTCATCATACAGCTTCATTAATAGTTTGTTAAGGAAAAGCGAGCATTATGAGCGTTGATGGTGAACAGTTTAAGTCCAGGTCGCAATTGACCGATTTAGCAGTTGTCTATTTCAAGAAGGAAGGTTACAAGGTCAACAGCGAAAACGTCAAGCTAGAAGGCCACAGCGGCGTGGCGCGGCATTTTGATTTGATAGTTCAGAAAGGACGTTTGGAGCAAGGAGTTTGGGTCCGCGATTGGAACCGAACCATCGGCGTCAACGTCATCATCAACTTAGACACATCCTCCGAAGACGTAGATTTAGCTGGTCCCATTATGATAGGCGAAAAATTCAGCGACCACGCCAAATCCTACAGCAACCGACGCAAAATCACACTGCTAACAAAACAAAAAATCGGCAGCTTCCGCTAACCTAAGTTTTCAAATACTCGTCAAGGATGCCTTCCTGCTCAAGCAACCCAAGCCAATCCACTATTCCAATGTAACATTTTTTGCCCTTCTCCAAAACATCGAGGATTTCCGTCACGTTTTCAACCGCAGTTTTTCCTGTTACATCTAATTCACAGACTTTTCCACTCTGTGTCTGTATAGCTTCGATGAGGCAGCTGTCAATGATTTCTGCGGATAGGTTTTCGTTGAGTTTGGCATCGCTGAAACCGCTTTTCTGCATAAACACTTTGAGTTCTTTGGGGTTACGACGTAAAACAAAGACGTTGGATACAAGTTTTGTTGGTGTGACTGCTGCTGCGTAGTGTCCGTCGACGATAATGTTGGCGTTAGCTGAAGCTTCGATAGTTTCTTGGAGTTTTTGCTGCATGGCTTCTTCGTTTATTATAGTGGTTTGACGTTCAGTATCTTCGCCTAAAGTTAGGAGGTTGATTTTGGCAAAGTCGGTTAGGTTAATGTATTCAGCTTGGAGTTTGGTGGCAAGCTGTTTTGCAGTTGTTGTTTTGCCTACGCAGGGAGTGCCCGTAATTAGGATGACACGGTTCATAAGCTAATGTTTGCTGTGCGTATAATTATTGGTTTTGGGTTTTTTTGTAGGTTAAGTTGCCTATAAACAAATATATTCCAAAACTCAAACAAGCTGTATATGTACATTCGAGCAACCACCCCAGCTGACCTCAAAGACATACTACATGTCGAAAAAGCGGCATTCGTGCGAGACATCGAAGCCAACCTGACAAGGGACCTATTAACTGATCCATCGGCAAAACCGCTAATCTCCCTCTTAGCGTATATCGACGACCAACCGGCAGGACACATATTGTTCACTAACGCATACCTAACAAATCATCCAGAGGTTGCGGTTTCGTTTTTGGCTCCTCTCGCAGTCATACCCAAATATCAAAAGCAAGGAGTCGGCAGTAAACTCATTCAAATGGGTTTACAACTGTTATCAAAAATCAATGTTGACTTAGTCTTTGTGGTGGGACATCCACAGTATTATCCGCGAAGTGGATTCGCACAAGCTGCTAAACTGGGTTTTGAAGCAACGTACCCCATTCCAGAGAAACAGATTGACGCATGGATGGTTTTAGCCCTTCGCCCAAACATTATTGGCAAGGTATCGGGCAGAGTCATTTGTTGTGACACTTTAAATAAACCTGAACTTTGGAGAGAATAATCTAAAGCTCTGTATTTGTCATTCTCTCGATTAGGATTCTGTAAAGAGTATGTTTATTGCTTTCGTTATTGCATTTTGGTGTGGGCTGGCGAGTTGGTGTGTGGCTTTCGGACCCAAATTTGGGTCTGAGGAAACTCCGCCCACATGTAGAATTGCAGTCCCCCGGGACAGCGCGAGAGCGTTGGCAACGGAGCAGAAACGAAACGTCCACCCAGACAGGCAATGACACATTTGTGATGTCGAGTGCGCTGGATTGGAAACGGTGAAACGGCCGTCCTGCAAGTGGAAAGGGCAAACAGTCGCCGATGAAGTATCTACCGGAAGGCGCGGGTAGCCCGATTAGCCGAATGCCACAGACAACAGAAGGCGGGTTACAACCAACACACCAGCCCACATTAAACGGTAAGGTTTAGTCTATCTGAAATTGGGACAAGTAACAAAGAAATTAATTAGGTTAATTTGCAAGCGAAAACATCTCAGGTAGCGAGCCGCCCACCTTAAGGGTACACTCCTCATAAGCGAGGTCTCTGATTTGCAACATTCTAGTCCTATTACAAGGGATTTTTGACTTTAGCCTTTCAGACGCCAGGAGCAAATAGAAAAGAGAATGCATATATTTAGAACAAATCTACATTATATTAGTGAATTTTATGATTAATTTTGAAGAAATTATGGGGTTAAAAGTAGTAACTTCAGAAGCGCATATTATTGGAGAAGTGAAAGGAGCAAAAATTGATACCGCAACTTGGACGATAAAGTTCTTGAACGTGAAACTTACTGGCGATGCTGCTGAGAGTCTTGGATTCAAGAAGAGATTTAGAAGTTCCAAAATATGTATTCCAGTTGGTATGGTTCGAGCAGTCGCGCATGTTGTGACGATCTCAAGGACTATAGCAGAGTTGGAAAGCTCTCAAGAAATTGTAGAGTGCAAAGACTAAAAACCTAATAAGCCTTCAGAAATTCAGTGAACAGTTGAACACTTGAATAAACTCTAACAACCTAACTCTTTTTTCGTTTAACGATTATCTGAAACTGATTTACTTTAAACCCCTAAATCCCCTCTTCCGCTATCGTAGAAAAAAGGGGACTTGGCAGTTCAAGAAAAGTTAATGAGTTTGATGGCTTGAATGTTATTGGAGTGGATATTTTGACTTTCAATGCACTGGAAGTAGTTCCCAAAGTGGAGCTTAACAAATACTTAGGCAAATGGTATGAAATAGCTCATCTTCCAGCTAAATTTCAAGAAGGATGTGAACAAACCACTGCAACTTACTCACTATTAGATAATGGCAACATCGCTGTATTGAACGAGTGCAAAAAAGATGGTAAATATAAAAAAGCAAAGGGTAGTGCAAAAGTAGTTGACAAAATCACCCAGGCGAAACTTAAGGTAACATTTTTTTGGCCGTTTTATGGCGATTATTGGATTATAAAACTAGGAAATGACTACGAGTATTCTGTTGTGGGCACTCCAAATCGCAAGTACTTGTGGATATTTAGTAGAACCCCCAAAATGGATGAGCAGCTAATTTCTCAGTTATTGGACTTTGTTAAGTCAAAAGGTTTTGATGTAACAAATCTTATCAGAACCAATCACACCTAAAACTCTGATGCGCAAGTTTCAATAGCAAAGTGTGTTTCATTAATTGAACTAAGAAAGCCTACTTCTCGCAAGCAATGACTCTGTCTTGCATGGCTAAATAAAGAAGTAGAAAGCCATTATCAAAGTTTTTTGATCGCCACAATAATCCCAACCAAAACAGCTAAGACAGCTAAATAGAAAACAAGTCCCAAAAATGCATTAACTACTGCATTAAATAGCAAAGCACTAATTGCAAGGTCGAGAATTACGCCTATTGATAGGAAAGCTGTTTCAAAGTTGCTCCGATAGCTGTGTTCTGCGTAAGCAAATATTACTATAATTGCGGTCCACGTTATGAATACAGCATGAGCGCCTCCTATGAATAGGGGTATTGAAATAAGTCTGTTTATTATTGAGAGGACAATTAGGAAGGGGTAACCAATCTTATTTCTTTTGAAAATCAATAACAGTGCAGTGAGGTTTACTACTGCGAAGACTGCGGCGTTAGCAACAGCTATTAGATAATTAACTCTAAGAGTAAAGCGAGGATTGGCTTCACTTGGCAATGGGCGATTTGTTGACCATATAATTATTGGAGCAACTTCACCTATAATGGTGAGAGCCACTAAAATTAGTAAAATCTTATGTTTTAAGTCTCGAATGGTAAAACTAATATGTTCTTGAATTAAAATCTTGAGGAGATTTCACAAAAGCCCATAACTAGTCTATAAAATAAGAGCTGGCGGATTAGATTTGTATGAAGAATCTAAGAAATTACTAAACCCAAGGGTGGTTACTGCCGAGCTCCAGCCCAATTAGTATCATTCTAAAGTTTTAAACGGCAAAAGTCCAATCGTAAATAGTAAGATTGTTTTATCCAAGCTCTACAGCCCAAAAATATTGGTATGTGAAATACAAATTCAACCGAAGAATCTATCATATTTAATAATGAAGAGAATTTTGCAGGAGTCAGTCTTACAATTTATATGCAAAAGTCTTATATTGTAATTGTTTAAAGGCAGTTTTTGCTAATATCGCTTTGCGTCGTGAGATTAGAGACGCAATAACGAAAA
>CAWDBB010000011.1:0-131510 GCA_963800495.1 Candidatus Bathyarchaeota archaeon
GAATCCAGGATTATCTGCACACTCGACTCCGACTGGCTGTTGATTAGTTGAGCGTTTTGGCAAAATAAGTAATCCATCCATGTACTCATGCTTGCATCTGAAACTGCTGGGGTGTTAGCTTCGCCAGGAGACATGTCCATAACTGTACCCTGAAGCAACACTTTATCCGCGGAAGTCACTGTTGTCATTGGAGCAGCAATTGTAGTTGCAAGTTTAACCCGAAAGTAGCTGAAGAGCTGAAGGAAAGAGCTATCGGTATGCTGTAAAATTCAGAGGATTTGAGTAACTGCTATTTTTGAGCTTTAGAAGAGATTTCTTCTGTAGGGTTTTTGCGAAATGTATTTCTTTTCCAAATTAGACTGAAACTTAAACCCTTGGAAGCGAAAACAGAAGTTGCACGTGTTTGTTGATGAATCGGGAGACCTTGGTTTTACAAAAAAAGCTACTAAATTCTTTGTTGTAGCTTACTTAGAGTGCGACTCTCCCCAACGAACAGGTATTGAAATTTCACGGGTGCTCAAGCAGCTTCATCAGAAAAGGCGATATTCACTTGCAAGAAATGAATTAAAGTTTTCACGCATGGACGACTACTGCCGAAAATATGTTCTTGGAAAGTTAGCTCAAGGTGACGTTAGCTTAGGTGTTATTATTATGGACAAAACTTGCGTAAATAACAATCTAAGGAAAGATCCTTCTCTTCTATACAATTGGTGTGTAGTTCACAATATAATGTTATCATTGCTACCTAACATTGCAGCTGGACAAAAAGTTCATATGGTTTTTGACAAAAGCCTTCCTAACTGGAGAATAAAAGAATTCAACGACTACCTAGAGAATAAAGCAAGTTATCTGCTGTTTTCTGAAAAGAAAACATCTTTTTCATCAGAAGGAATCTCCTCAGAGCATCTTTCGTCAGAGACTGAGCCTTGCCTCCAAGCGGCTGACGCTGTAGCGGGTGCTTATTTTCAAAAGTATGAACATAACAACGATGAATACGTCGAAATAATCGAGGATAAGGTTGGTGCATTCAAGTATTTGTGGAGAAAATAAATTTGCGATCCCTATCCTAGTACTCCCATCCCACAATTGCGGGCATCATTGCCTCGGATAGGCCTTACTCGCATAGAATAATACCTTGCCTCTTTATTTAAAACTTTGTGGCAACACACCGATTTGTAGTATTCCGCAGTTAGTTGGTTGTCCCATCGGTCATGGCTTTCCTGCTGAAGGAGTCTTGTCTTAAGTCAATGCCTAAGATTTTGGGAATAGATTTCCCTTTTCTATCATAGAATATGAGAATTGATGAATCTACTACCAGATAATTAGGCATCAAGGGCGCCAGCTTCATCTAGAAGGGAGACAAACTCATAGTAGGTTATTCCCAGTGTAGCGGCGGCTTGTCTAAAGGTCATCTTTCCCGCCCTCGCTTTAGCTGCAACTTTGTTAAACTTCTCTGTGCCATCATTCCCAAATCGGCCTTTGTAGAGTTCCGTCACTGTTTGTTCCTCGAAAGCTTCCATTAATTTTTCAGGTGAAACTTCAAGCTTGAAATCGCAAGCAAAATATACTTTTGTGTTACCTTTAGCTTCGCTCTCTACGGCGCTTGCTGCTTCAAGCTCTCGCAGGTACTTGTAAACGGTTGGTAGAGGGTAGCCTAAATGTTTGCCGATGCCTTCTGCGGTTTCGCCTCTATGTTTTGCTAGGTGCGCGATTATCTTTGCTTTGTTGGGATTTCCTATTGCTCGAAGGATTGAAACTGTTTTTTCAGACATAAAAGTCAGTTAATAAAATATATAATGACAACTATAAGCATTTTGGACTAAGAACAAAGACCAAAACATCGACGCTCTTAAAACAGAACTCACAGCTAACAAGTATTTTTCTGAGTTTTTATTGCGGCTATTTTAATTTTAAGAGTAACTGTTTATTTCCCCAATCCCATTCCCAAATTTTAAATTCTTTTAAAACATCCATACCTAATAAACTAAAAGCAAATTCATACTGGATTGGGTAAACTTCGCAAGGGTCATCTGGTGGCAAAAGATTAATTGCGTCTAACGGGAAAGGTTTTAGCTGTTCTGTTTGATTGTCAATTGTTTTCAAAATAACTTTAGCTGAAGGCAATACAAAAGGTTCGGCTGGTCCAATAGCTGTATCACAATTAGTTTGTTTTAGATGACTCCATTTGAGGTTTAGCCTAACAACATCTATGCTAAGCAGAGTTGTTATTGTGGAACCACTATCAATATAAAAACGGACAGGACGAGGAGTACTAAACTGGTCACATAAAAAATAGCCTATTAAGGAAGCTTGGCTAGTTTCATCATCTATTGTTGCAACTACATGCAAAACAAAGCCGCCTCTTTATAAAAGAAGGCAGGCTTGTTTGGTTGTTACATGTTTTATAGCAAAACTATCTACATCTTGCTCTGATTTTATAAGTACTTTCATCAAAGCTTCAAAGTCATCGCTATCAAAGATGACTTTTTGGTCTTTCACAGCTATGTACTTGTTCAGATGTTTACTTTGTAGTTTATGTTCGTTGTCAGAAATCCAGAGGTATTCTAGCTGCAATTGGTTAAGTTTGCTTAACATTTCATGTTCCAGTTTAGGATTCACACTATTCTTTTGTAATAAAACTGGCATCCGATGTTTCCTCCGTTTTCGCTCCTTGGGTTCCATCTTATTGTACCTGTCCATATTTAAATTTTGGCAAACTGGCAGTTTTTAACATGTATTTTGTTAGTAAGATAAAACATGTGCGACTTTATTGTTAGTATTTAAAGTTCATATATTATGTCTTATACGGCTTTGTGACTGTATTTATACAATAACAAATGAAGAAAACCTTGTGCACTAAGTAAACTATTCTTTCTCACAGACCGCAATGTTTTGAAGATAGCATTAAACACCAAACCTCATAGGCATCCTATAGTAGTGAATCTCAGTCCCATTGAAATGGAAAACTGTGTATTCATTCCATCCATCTTTGCCAAGTCGGCGTATTTTCTTCAAGGCGTAATTTGTAGTAATTATATGAATAATATGAATAACCCGCGGAAAAACCGTGGGAAGGATTATTACTTCTAAACAGCAATTACAGTTAACGTACAGAGTAAACAAAATGTTCACACGCACACCTTTCATTTCTCAATGCGAAAGCATATGCCACTTATTTGTCGTTGCACAAACAAAAAACGATTTTTTGTCAATTGCTAAAAAAACTTGCTTCTCTGTAAGATATGAATGTGATGCAAACGTAAATTTACTTCATATCTACTTTAGCGCACGCGACATAAAACAGGCTCATACAGCGTTCGGTTCTTCTAGAATAAGACTCAATTCAAACTTTAAAGTGAAGCTTCACGATGCTGGAGTAACACTAACAAAATCACTCAAATAGACACCGTACTAAATGAAGGCTTTAACTAAAAAAATCATAGTTATCGGCAAATTACGCTTAACACAGTTAGCATTAACCAACTAACAACCTCCAAAAAAAGAAAAGAGGGTTAAGCTGAAGAAATCGGATAAATCGCCAACAATGCCAAAAGTGAGCTACCCCGGTTATCTAAGTTGAATTTTAGGCAGTAACAACTGTCACGGTAACTTCTTAGTCACCTTGGTTGCGTGGTATTGCTCAAGGATTTCCCATGTGGCGGTGGAAACTTTCAGGTTTGAACCAGTAAAGTAATCGATGAATCTGATTTCGCTGCTTGGCTTAGCAACGCCTGTACTCTCTATCAAAAAGACTTTATGGTTATTGGTGAATGACTCGTATTCAAAAAGAAAACTGCAAGTAACCGTTTCAAGGCTAGTTTCTTCTTTAAGTTCTCTAATTGCAGCGTCTTTTCGACTTTCACCTTTTTCTGCTCCGCCGCCAGGCAAATAAAAAGTCCTACCGTTGTAGCTAACTACAAGGATTCCTTTTGGAGTATCTACAATAACGGTGCCTCTATGCCTTTTAAAATCCAGCATACCACTAACTTTACGCTATTTCTAATAAGCACTATGTTCCACAAAACTGTTTACTAATTAATCAGAGAATACAAAAACGGACGCTGTTTTACCAGCCAGCGGGTTTCATAGCTGCAAGCACTTGAGCTTGAATGATATAGTCACCATCTTCGCTATTTATTATGTCAATAATAATTTCTTCAACCAAAGTCTTACCTTCAATAGTTGTGAGAAGCTCTCCTTTCTCCTCAAATAAGAAGGCGCCTCTAAGGCTTAAAAGGCATATTTCAGAATTGGAATATCCATTACCAAATATATTTCTGATTTGATAGAAAAAACTGACTATCCCGACATAACGTCATACAATAAGTATTGGGGACACCGCTGATTTAAGAAAACAATCTCACTACACTTTTTCGTTGCTTTTTTTGTCATAGCTGGGTTTCCCCCCTTCGATTTTTCCCAATACTGCCAATACAGTTGGCTTTTCCACCTGAACCTTTCTCAAGTTCGGATGCGACCGTTAGGCTAATTAATCCAAAATACCGATAAAGACCTATGAGAAAGGAGGAAATAACAATAAATTATAAAGAAAGACAGGAAATAATTGCTAAATCCCCCATATCTCTTGGATACCTAAAAAAATTCAACATAGGCGCAGGAACACTGCAGCTGATTAATGGCATTGCAATTCTGGCTTTGACCTTTCTTTTGACTTGGCCTAAAGGAACCGACATCTACACATTCTACCTCACATTCGCACATGTTAGCCAAACTAATCCAGCGATTTTCGCTGTGCCAAACCCCCAAGTACTCTTCACCGTAACTCATCTAGGGTTGCTGCTTGCCGCTTTCCCACTGATCTCAGCATTCGCACATTTCATTATTGCCTTCCCGAAAAACAAAACCTACAACGAAAACCTCAAAAAAGGAATGAACCCCTACCGATGGTATGAATACGCCCTCTCAAGCTCGATAATGATCTGGATAATTGCAACTTTTGTTGGAATCTGGGACTTCTGGTCACTAGCAATGATATTTGTTTTAAACGCCATGATGATAATGTTTGGTTATCTCATGGAGTTGGTGAATCAGAAAACGGAGAAAACCAACTGGTCATCGTTTATTTTAGGATGCATATCCGGCGGTTTTCCCTGGGTGGTCCTGTTTGCCTACTTCGGAGGCGCTGTAGCCTCAAGTGCAGGCAATGTTCCAAACTTCGTTTATGTTATCTTCGTTGTATATCTGGCGCTGTTCATGAGCTTTGCAGTCAACCAAGTTCTGCAATACAAGGCTGTAGGTAAATGGAGAGACTATCTTTATGGCGAAAGAACCTACATTGTCCTAAGTTTCATAGCGAAAACATTTCTAGTTTGGTTAGTGTTTATAGGGCTATTCAAACCCTTCTAACTCCATCCTTTTTTTAATACATTTTTTAAGCTTTGAAAAAACAAAAAAAATTAAAAACTGATCTATAAAAATGTGGTGAAGGTATGGTTGAAACAATAAAATATGAAATCATACATGAAATAGGCAAAGTAGAGATACGCAAGTACCCCAAAATTATCGTGGCCAAAGTCGAAGAACCCTCATACGGGTTCAACCTGCTATACAGGTTCATTACCGGAGAGAATACGCAAAAAGTCAAAGTGAAAATGACGACTCCAGTTGTCTCTCAAGAAATCCAAATGACATCACCCGTCCTTTCAGAAACAGGAACAATGGCATTTGTCATGCCAAAAGAATTCACCATTGAAACCACCCCCGAACCCTTAGATTCACGAGTAAAAATTATTGAAATCCCAGAAAGACTCATCGCCGCATTATGTTTTTCTGGTGGATGGTCAGAATCTAATTTTGAAAAAGAAACACAAGAACTACTAAACGAGATATCTAAAGAAAAAGTCAAAACAAAAGGAAACGTATTCACAATGCTTTATAATCCACCATTTATCCCAGGATTCTTACGAAGAAATGAAGTTGCAATCGAAGTGGAATTCACTAATAGTAAAACAGAAAATCTGTGACGTAGTCTCTAAGTATATTGCGCCGTTTTTTCCATCAGCAAGCGATTCCTGAGTCCTTATTTGTAAGGTATAGTTATAAGCTTTTTCAGACTTTTTTCAAGCGCCACAATACTGACAACAATTGACGATTTGGCTATTGTTAAACACTCGAACACTTCAGTTGAGGCTTAAGATTTTTGGATAGAGTTTATAGGGATTTGACATCGACGAAACGTCTGTTACGGATTTGTTTTGACAAGAGGCAACGTCCGCGTTTAAAAGGCACAAGGCACCTGACAATATCTTCTTAAACAAACCAGTAGTAAGCGCTCGGTGGGTTATCAGAATAACGAAAACATCAGTCCGGTTGGCGAAACGAGTCACTTACTCGAAAGAGAAGTTGCTGCTGATGTTGCTGCAATTGCATTTGCACATCGACTGTTGCATCTTTCCAAGTTAACAAAAATTATGCAGCCCAAAACGCTTAAGTTAACCCATAATTCTTTTTTGGTAAAGCTCTTAACAAATTATTTTGGAACTTTGTGCAAAACATTTATTGTTTACTTTTTTCTAAATCTATGTGAGGTATTTTTATAAAAGCTGATAAATCACTAGATTGCTTAGGTTTGTTCTGTCCCGAACCGGTCTTCAACACCAGATTGCAGTTGGATGAAATGAAGATTGGCGAAACTCTAGAAGTCACAGCCGATGATCCAGCAGCAAAATCTGACATCGAAAACCTCGCTAAAAACTTAGGCGACCAAGTCCTAGAAAGCAAACAGGAAAACGGCGTAACTCGAATAATAATTAAGAAGTTAAAGTAGACAAACGAAGGTACCTTAATTTTGGAAACTGATAATTCAAGAAGAATTTACATGGATTATTCAGCTGGAAAACCAGTTGACCCACGTGTAACTGATGCTATGTTGCCTTTCTTTAATTCAAGCTTTGGGAATCCCTCCTCAGTACATACCTTGGGACAGGAAGCCAAAGGAGCATTGCAAAATAGCAGAGAAGTTGTCGCGAAATTAATCAACTCAGAAACGCCAGAAGCCATAGTTTTCACTTCCGGCGCCACAGAGAGCAACAATTTAGCCATTAGAGGCACCGCTGGCCGAAACAAAAGCCGCGGAAACAAAATCTTAACCTCAAGCGTAGAGCACATGTCAATTGTCAACCCCTGTAAGTTAATGATTCGAAATGGATTTCAAGTCATATTCCTACCAGTTGACAAGTTTGGGGTTTTGGATTTAGAAAAGCTAGAATCTGAGTTAGATGATCAAACTACGCTTGTTTCAATCGTTTACGCAAACCCCGAAATAGGAACCATTGAACCGATTAAAGAAATCAGCAAAATTGTACATGCAAAAAAAGCTTTTCTTCACATTGACGCTACCGCAGCTTGCGGTCAAGTCCCAATCGATGTCCAGGAAGAAAATATTGACCTGCTAACAATGTCAAGCAACGACATGTATGGACCAAAAGGCGTAGGAGCACTCTACATCAAACCCGGAACCACCATAGAACCCATAAATCAAGGCGGAGGCCAAGAACGCGGATTACGGTCTGGAACCGAAAACATACCCGGCATAGTTGGGTTTGCTAAAGCTGCCGAAATCGCCAAAAACGAAATGACCAACGAAAGCCAAAGATTAACTTTGCTGCGAAACAACCTAATTAAAGGTCTTATCGAACCCATACCCTATTCATACCTAAACGGACATCCAACCAAAAGGTTACCCGACAACGTATCAGTTAGATACAGCTTCATCGAAGGCGAGTCAATACTTTTAAGCTTAGACATTATGGGCGTGTACGCTTCATCAGGATCAGCTTGTGCCGCAAAAACACTACAGCCCTCACATGTTCTACTTGCTTTAGGCTTACAACCTGAGGATGCACATGGCTCCTTGATGGCGACTTTGGGAAGAGAAAACACTCAACAGGACGTGGATAAATTAACAAGTATAATGCCTGATATTGTTAAGAGACTAAGAGATATGTCTCCTCTAACTCCTAAGGAGTTGAAATAGCATGTATTCTGAAAAAGTGATGCAACATTTTAAAAAACCACAAAACATGGGAGAAATCCCAGATGCCGACGGAGTGGGATCAGTCGGAAACCCCACCTGCGGAGACCTCATGACGATGTACATAAAAGTTAAAGACAACCGCATTGAAGACGTCAAATTCAAAACCTACGGATGCGGAGCAGCCATCGCCACAAGCAGTATGACAACAGAACTTGCAAAAGGAAAAACAATCGACGAAGCAATGAACATAAGTCGCGCAAGCGTTGCCGAATCACTCGGAGGCCTCCCACCAGTAAAAATGCACTGCTCAAACCTAGCAGCCGACGCACTCCACGCAGCCATCGAAGACTACCAAAAAAAGCAGAAAACCAAAGAGGTGGAAAAATGAAAAAAGAAACCTCCAAATGTAATTGTTGCGGCACTGAAACCCCAAGCGAACCTTGCCAACTTGCAGCTTACACCACCGAAATAGACGGAAAAAAAGTTAGTTTTTGCTGCCAAAATTGTGCACCACAAGAAAAGAAGGTGATAAAAAAATGAGTCAAACCAAAAAATTAGCATTAGTTGTTCAAAGCGGCACAATCGATAAACTCTATTGCGCTTTCATTTTGGCATCCACATCAGTAGCCATGGGCTGGGAAGCACACTTATACTTCACATTTTGGGGATTACAAAGTCTAGCAAAAGGCGCTATGGAAAAAGCAGTGTTGCCTGGAGACTACAAACACCTAGAAGAAACAATGAGAAAGAATCTAGAACGCATGAAATATCCATCGCCCTACGAAATGCTCAAACGCATTAAGCAATCCGGCTTATGTAAAATCTACGCATGCACACCAACGATGGAAATGTTTGGAATCAAAAGAGAAGACCTTGTTCCGGAAGTCGATAGTATGGTTGGCGCGGCAACCTTCCTTGATATTGCTGCAGGCGCAGACGTTTCAATGTTCATCTAACAATCCAATCTCAAAAGAAAAACACATTGATTCAAACTACATTAAGCAACTCAAATTAGCTAAAACCCTTTTTCTCTTAAAAGCATAGGCTCAGAAGCTTTTGGATATGTATAGAAAATTTTCTTTCGGTTCTCTACTTCCAGCTTGGAAGCAACCCAAAACCATATATTAGAAAAAAATCCCAATGCAGATTCTACGGCATTTACAAATATGAACCTGCATCCAACTATCTTCGAGAACCTTAAACCTCTAAGCAAAATCGAAACTTGATCATTAAAACCCAAGACTAAACACCCAGAAAGCAACCCAAATTCATAGTGGATGACAAAAAGCTGAAGAATTGAATAAATTAGGCGTTTTGAGAATTAGACTTTCTTCTCGGGTCTTTGATGTTCAGTTTTCAAGTGGGTGGTTAATTCTTCTTTAGTATTGAATACTTTGCCGCATATTTGGCAGGCAAACTTGTTTGAGGTTGGGTTGTCCATTGGGGGAAGTGAAGAAGGTTTTTGATCGGGGGATTCAAGGGAGCCATCTGGCGGTGTTGGTGTGGTCAAATCGTCGAATGGGTCGTTTGACTTTTTTTCATAGGGAAAATCAGATTCACTCAAAATATTACCTTGAATGCAAACGGGTTATTCTTCTTAAGCATTTGTGACTACCTAATAACAGCAACAAAAGAGACTGTGTCAGTTAAGGGCTGTTTGCTTTTTGTTTTCTTTCTCTTTTTCAAAATTTTGGGCAACACATCGACACGTCAATTAGCCTGCTCTACGCCAATGCACACGAATCCGCAAGTAAATATTTACTGATTTTTGGCAAAAACAGAATCTCCAGATATTACCACTTACCCCAAGTATAATAATTGGAGACGCTGACTGCCACCCGCTAAGGAATCTGCAGATAATACTTGTTTATCTGATCAATTTCGACCGTGGCGTTCCTTAAACTGCATTCGAGTAGGTGCCCGCCTGCTTGGTCGTCGTCGGTCAGGAAATGCAGATGATAACCCGCAAAATCGACCCCGTCCATGCTAGCGGGAAAATAAAACCCAACAGCGGTTCCTTCGACGTTACTGAGGTTGAAAACGGTCTGGTTTTTCACAGCTTCCGTTAGCGTCGGGTAAGGTGTAGTCTGGATGGGGACGCTTCTCGTTTTTGCTAAGTCGAAGAAACCATGCACTTTTATGGCGTAAATTGCGTTGAAATTCGGCAATGTTCCATTTATGTCTGCTGTCAACTGCAAGAAGCTAGTGACATTAGCAACCTCAAACGCCTGGTCATTGTTGAAGAAGGCGACTGTAGCGTAAGGAGTCTTCTCTGAGGAACTTATTTGCCTTGGAACCCCATCCACTGGGATTTGATAGAATTTGCCGTTTAGAGCGATCATTTCACCATTTAAACCATTAAGGGTGCCGATGCCGAAGTCACCGTGCTCTGCAAGCTCAGCATAAGTGGTGTTGCCTTCGAAGTTGCCAACAGAAAACACGTTAAAAGCAGAAACCTGATACAGCATATCCGGTTTTTGAGATACGGATGACTGCGTAAACTCATAGAAGCCAGCAAACAAAAGCACCGCGACCAGAGCCGCTACAGCAACAAGAGCCAACCTATTTCTTAAATTCACGCTATATCCCTCTCACACACAAAGGAGCCCAAATAACTTAAAAACTTAACCAGAATTCCACTATGAGAGAATTTTGCTTAAGCAACAAGCAACGCATAACCAATTATTGAAGTTGCATCCAAAAGAGGAATACAGGCTTCAAGACGGGAGCGGTTATTTTGATTTTCTCATATATCTGTCGCAGAAAGAGACGGTAAACCTACCGCGCTACGATACTCGTTAACAATTGGCAAGGCTTCCTTAATGATGTCAGAAGACCTGCTTGCGCATACGTGTGTATCTTGGGTTGCTGACACGAAGCAAATATAGCCCAAACGTCTCAAGTTTTCGGCTACTTCCAAAATTTCGCCTTTTTCACTACGTGGTCTGCCTTTTGGTATATTATCAAGTGATGTGTGCCCTAGATGCTGTCGTTTGCCTTCGCCACACCAGTACCTATCAAGCCATAATTTATGCAAAATAAAGCCCGCGAAGAAACGCTCTTTTGGTTTCATTGTCGATAGGCTTTTGGGTGGCATAAGTAAGGAATTACCGCTTGGTTGTTTAAGTGTTTTAGCTTTGGAATATTTTAAAATCTTATTGGTATTTAGTAAGCTTTAAGTACCGTTAGTACTAATGATGTTTTAGAGATTTTAATAAGGAAGTAAAAAAAAATGGAGCTATCTCTAAAGGTGGATGAAAAAAAGGTCGATTCCGAAGAATATGCAACACGCGGACCCTTCTCAAGCATATTTGGCGGCCCCATAGCACGCTTATTCGACCAAGCCATATTAGTTGGAAATTCAGAACAAACAATCTCTATACTGTCCGAATCCACAAACCTCTCTTACAAAACCACAAAAGAAGCCCTAATGAAGCTTGTGAAAATGGGTTTTGTTTTACCCACAAGGAAAATAGGAAACGCCCAAGCGTACAAATTCCACGTTGAAAACCACATGAGCAACTTACTTGCATGCGGTGCAAAATTCCAACGCGAACGCCAAGACATCTAATTATCATTCTTTCTTGATTCAATTACACGAATTAAAGATAACCTATTTAATTGGACCCATATAAGAGGGCAGCTTTAATGTCTTCTTTTTTCATATCCGGGTAGTCATTTAGTATTTCAGTTTCTGTTGCCCCATTTGCCAAAAGTTGAACAATCAGCTGCACTGTGATGCGGGTACCCTTAATGCTGGTTTACCAACCATAACTTCTGGGTCTATGGTTATTCTATCCATCGGCTCCATTCAAATCACCAAATTTTACATCCAGTAACTTGTGGATATTTGTCTGCTTGTGGTATATGAGCATATGCACTCCATAATACCCCCGAGCTCTTCTTTTTCATAGTAACCGAACGAACAAAGACATGACAAATTCTTCAGTTGTTTTTCACTCAATTGACGCACTAACATCACCAGTTGACGGAAGGGAATTCTTAGAGGAAGGTAAAGACGCATTCTTTGATACTCGGTTAATTTGCAAAATAGAAGGAAGAATAGCTAGAGCGTTTATGATTGCGATAGCAAAATATGCAGATTTGATGCTTGCCATGAAGAGCATTTGTTCAGATGAGGTTACAGGAGTAGAGCCAACTTGGGTGATAATTCTTGTAATTAAGGAGTAGGGAGCTGTAAAGGACATAATTAATATGGCAAAGTTGAGGCTAACGCTTAATCCTATATTGAGAAAAAGCCCAACCAACGCAGATCCAACGCCGCGCCTCTGCATTGGAAGAGCGCCCATTACAGACCGCAAGTTTGGAGCTAAAAACAAGCCAGTTGCAACCCCCATAAAAGCCATATACAAAGCCAATAAAGAGTAAGGCGTTGAAGCATCAGTGGTTGATAAAAGAAAAAGCATCACAGATCCCAAACTCAAACCCGTCAAAATAAACCGTGAATACCCAAACCTATCTGAGAGTGTTCCGCTAAGCGGACCAACAGCTAAAAAAGCAATCTCAAAAGGCAAAATGCTGATGCCCGCCTGCAACGGCGTCTGGCCTCGAGCTAGCTGAAACTGCAAACTCAAAAGCAAAAGCATAGCTGCCCAAGCTATAACATTAAGCAAAACAGCCAAAACCCCACCGGTAACTTCTCTGCTTCTAAAAATGTGAAAATCAATCAAAGGGGACCGACTGCGCCTCTCCCACAAAACAAACAAAACTACAAAGATTGCAGACACACCAAAAAGCCCCAACACAGTCGCCGACTCAACGGAAAGGTAAGCGCTTATTGTTAAACCAACCATTAAAGATAGAAGAAAAACCGCAAATAAACCAAATCCAACCCAATCAATCTTGGCATTTTTATCTAAAACCGCTACTTCTTTTAGTCGCCTTCTCGCCCAAAAAGTGCCAAAAATCCCTACGGGAATGTTGATGTAAAAAAGAGCTCGCCAATCCAGAAAAGACAAAATTAAGCCACTTAAGGTTAAGCCCAATATTGCTCCCGCTCGATATGAGATTTGGTTGATTCCAACAAACAAACCCAGCTGGCGACGAGGAGTGGCATCTGTTACAATGGCTATGCTGTTGGCAAAAATAAGAGCTGCACCTGCCCCTTGAATGGCTCTAAATATTATTACTGAAAGAGGGTTAAAGCCAAGACTAGTTAGAGCTGATCCAACGGTGAAGATGGCAAACCCAAACCAATAGATTCGCACTCTACCAAAAATATCAGACAACCGCCCAATCAACAACAACAAAACAGTAGTTGTTAAGACATAGGACTGGGTAATCCAAACGGCTTGCTCTGCATCTGCACCTAACTGATGAGCAACCTGCGGCAAACCTATGATAACTATGCGGGCGTCAAGTCCAACCATAAAAATGCCGATGGTTGTAACAGTTATAGCTACCCACTTATACTCCAAAAAAATCACCTGAAAACTAACTTATATCAAAAAATAAACAAACTATTAACCTTTTTCACACACAAAATATACCACAGCAAATTATGAAGTACAATTATGAGAAACCAAACAAGAGCAAAAGCATAGAATAATCATGCTCATGAATTTCTTAATTAGATACTCGTTTCTTATTTAGCTTAAAAGCAGTTTAGTCGAGGCTTTTATAATTTAATCATCGCAAGCCTAAGACTTCTAAAAACCTAAAGCATTTTTGAAAAATCATCATACACTTTGCTTCTGTGACCAATAAAAAGAATGACTACTTGGTTTTTGTTTTGGTTTATTTCGTAGATCACCCGATAGTCGCCTACTCTTAAACTCCAATAATCTGATTGCTTGAGGGGTTTTCCGAGTTTGTCGGGATTTTCACCGAGTTGCTTTGCGCTCTCGATTATTCTTGTGCGAATTGGTTTTTCTATTTTCTGGAGATCTTTTGCTGCTTTAGGATGTAAGAGAACTTTGAAGCTCACTCGAGTTCCTCTATGGGAATGAGAGATTCCGGGTGTTGTTTAGCCTCTTCGCTACGTTTGAGAAGCATGTTAAAAAATACGCATGTTTTTTCACGTTCTTGGTAGTGGTTGATGATTGATTTTATGGCGTCGCTTCGGTTTTTGAAACGCCCTTCTGCTACCCAACTGTCTATTTCGTCGAGGGTTTTTTGTGGAAGACGGAGTTGTACTTGAGCCAAATTAGCCACCGTAAACAGTACTGTTTACAACCAACTTAAATGTTTCCAAACAACATCTAAACAACCTGCCTGGGGTTTTAAGTGAGGCTATCAAAAAACTCTCTAGCAAAGTTTTTTATATTTATTGAAACAAACTACGCGAGTTAGAGTACGTATCAATAGCGTGCTATTGAAGAAACATGAAGGGATAAACATGAAAGTTAAAGTTTGGACGCTTATCGGTTTAATGTTCATTGCAATTTTTGCTTTGTCAGCAGCCAACGCAAGTGAATACCCGACTCTGTCAAGTATGGCCGGGGCTTATTCAAACACATCAACAGGATCCACAATAACTCTTTATGAGGATGGCTCAGCACTATTTGACACAAATGATGGCATATGGCACATAGTCAACGCAACAACCTTCGAAGTCTCATATACAACAATAAGCGGACGTCAATTCTTTGAATTCAGAATCACAAATAACGGTTTCACAGCAGCCGATTCAGGAAACGTGTACGTTAAAACATCTTCTGCGACATCAACCCCAACAGCGACTGCATCTGCTACCGCTAGCCCAACAACTTCTGCAACATCCAATCCGTCACCAACAGTACCTGAGTTCAGCAGTGCAGCGCTCATTTTAGTTGCAGCCGCAGCAGTGGCTGTGACCCTTTGCACGATTAAATTGGCAGCAAAAAAACCGCAGCCAAGAATCCTTAACTAAACATCTTCTTTTCTTTTTGTTTATCATATCCACTTACTATCATTCAAATAAGTGAAGATAATTCCAGAATTGCCTTACTCTAATAAAAAAGCTATCCTTAGAGACAAAATCACTTAGTCTAAAGTAATCCATGGTGTTTGGATAGGACTTATCAAGTGTTCTCGCATTCTGTTCTGCAAATTGTATTATCTCGATCGCCTTGTTTTTGCTCGCTATTAATTGTTGTTTTTGTTCCTCTGGCAGTTCTGCATAGGCTAAATAACTCTCCAAGGAGCGAGAAAAACAGAGTGCGTGCAGGATTTCTGTTGTAATAATGGCGAGGCTATGTTTGGCTGGTTTTGTTGCCCTTATTTCAGCAAACAAGCGGCTTAATTGGGCTTTTGAGCTTGGACCGTAAGTGTTAGATTTAAATTGAATCCATTTTTCCACATCAAAAAATAATAGAAGTTTGTTAATGTAATAATGCTCATAATAGCTATCCAGTTGCTCAGGTATCTTTGATGAGAAGTGGGAAATAACATGTTTATTATAATCGTTGCTGAAACTGAGAAATTGGCTGCTTTGGGTAAAATCGGCTGCGGCATAATCTAACAGATGGCAAAACTCTTCTAAAATGATAAACTCGCAATTCTCCATTGTTTTATTCATTAGGCCTTCTGTGTTAATTGCTATAGCGGCTCTGTTTTGATTGGATGCATATGCTTGAGCTTGAATTGGTAGTTTGCCTTGGAAGTTTCCGCCGATTGCAAGTGTAATTTGTTTTTGAAAAAGCTCAAGCAAGGAATTGTTAGCAAAAAATATGACTCTTAGAGTTTGGTAATCTCTGGCAATTTGTGTTTTGGTAATCAAGTTGTCGCAAATTATTTTGTATTGGCTAACAACATTTTTTGTAATCGTAAAATACAGAGTTTCCATCATATCACCAGCTTGAGTATTGATCGATAAGTGTTGTGATAGTTATCATCTGGATTTATAATGTCTTTGACGTCAACGACCATAAAAGAGAAGACGCTGCTGCAACAGCATACTGCACACCGATAGTTGCATCTATCAAAACTAACCTCGATAGTATTTTGTCTGAGCTCTGGTCGGCGACATGTTTTTATCTTACAAAAACAGTATACTTATTTGGTAATACTAAATGTGTGCACAAGCAACCGTTTGCGCAAAGGTTCCCGCCGAACTTAAAGAAAAATTAGCAAGCTTAGGAGTAAATGTAAGCGAGCTAATACGTGAACATCTACAAGCAGAAGTTAACCGCATAGAAAAAGAGCGCCTACAAAAAACTGCCCACGAAGTATCATCTATCCTAAAAAAGATTCCACCACAAGAATTCATTGAATCCGTAAGGGCTACAAGGGAAAGCAGATGACCCAGCCAAAGTTGCTATTTGACGCCAATGCCATCTATAACCTCGTCAGAGAGAATCCAGATGACGCATTAGATATATTGAGTGAAGGCGCAACAATCCACTTAGCATACTACCAGCTCGGTAACGCTTTATGGCGAGAGTGCTTTCTGCTTAAAAGAATAAGCATCGAAGAAGCTGAGAAGTCACTTGGTTTTATGTACGAAATTCTAAAGAGAATGCAGATAGCATCTCTTGATATTGAGTCCGGGCGAGAAGTGTTGGATGTGGCAGGTAAATTTAATTTGACGTTTTATGACTCAGCTTATCTTACACAAGCAAAAAAATCTAACGCATCTTTGGTCACAGATGATAAGAGACTTGCTAAAGCAGCAGAAAACTTTGGTACAAAAACGCTCTCCAACATAGCTACAACAAACAATCTATAGCATGGAACTTATGCCAACTCACGAGTTAACCTGTAGACTTCAAACAGAGGTTCGTAGATGATGCCTTCGTTTAGGCAATCTTTAATGAGTTGCTCAGTTTCTTGTGGGTTAGTTTTCGCTTCTCTAATAATATCTGACTTTTTCGCGCCGGGTTCTCTGGTTGAGTGATATTTTCGGATTATTCTGATGATATCGCGGTATTTCACATTTAATGATGCTAGGTTTTCTTTACCGGATATTGGGTTGGCAAGTAAATCTGCCCAAACATCGTAAACGTATTCAAAATTCCACTTGAAAAACTCATCAAAGACCTTGGACACCACGGCTGGATTAGCAATAGAGATGTCGTTGGCTCGTGAGTAGGCTAAGCACTCTCGAAACACCGATGAGGGTCTTGAATTGTAACTGGCATTTAAAAAACCGTGCTTAGTTAAATGTGCTGGATCCAACCCGTAACTATCAACTAATTTTTCCAACTCATTCACGATTTTTGCTTCGGAAGTTGGCAAATCTTCGATAATCGGCGCTTTCATATGGCTAACTATCATGAATTTGAGGGCATCAAACTGATCGATGACCGATCTGGAATGGTTAATTGATGTATCCTCAGGAATTACAGTTGGCACATCGCTTAGACTGCACGGGGGATCTTCGATAGAAGCGGGTTTGTTGTGTTTGCTATACATTGACATCGAAATTTCCAAATCCAGCCCAGTTGAGACTGAACTTTTGTGGGCAAGCAAATTTTCTGTCGCTTTTGTCAAGGGTTCGTCGGCATCTTCACAGACAAAACCGTACTTGTATCGCATGGCAAATTTTCCAAATCGAGTTTCTACTTTTTGGATTTTGCCCATGTCTTGAGGTATGACCTTTCTTATTTCGCGAACCACCTTTAAGGGGAGCCCCGATTTAGTCGAATCATACAAAGTTAGATTTATTCCGCCAGTGTTTTCAAGGAATGCTGGTGAGCTAATTGCTGAGAACGCCAAAAAATCTCTTATTTGCGGATCCAGGGCCTCTAATCTTCTCGTTAATCCCAACTTGAAATCTTTGTAACTAAAATTTAGTTTTGGAACCTCAAAACTTGGTTTAGCGCCTATCCAGTCATATACTTCTAAAACCAAATCGCCACTAAAACGCCTCGAAGTCTCTGATATTGGCTGGATTCTTTCAAATTTAGCAAGCCCCGAAACCGTAATGAACTCATTTTCAGCAGGGTTCAATTCTGTGTAATTTATGCAAACAACATAGGCCTGATTAGAAAACAGGGTTGGCACTATTGCAAAAATGTTATTTCCAATCCATTTAACATAACCGCTTACTGAGGCTTTCTCGTTTGCCTTTACGCTTGAGTATTCCTTAATTCTTTCAGCTTCAAAAGGAAGCCACAGGGCTCCCGATTCACGTTGCCAAAGCTTCAGATTGAAATACTTTGAGGACGATTTCGACATTGTATAATTATCCATTGAATTGACTTAAAGTATTATTGATAGTTTAAAGATTTTTAGTCAATTTGACTCTCAATTTTCCGGGCGTAGAACGTAAGCATAGAAGTCACAACTTTACCAACCGGCAGATCCATGTAAATCACTTCATAATTTATGCATTCAACAGGACTGAACCAACTGAGGATGTTAGAAATGTGTTGCAAATGATTCTAAACGCTGGTTGCGCTAATCAAATCTAAAAGCTCTGGCGTTAATGTATGTTATTTTAGTTTTTTTGGGTCATTACGTGATGTCGGAAGTCTTATATTCTAAGAATACAGATATAAGAATAGGTGTTTTTTTATGGTTGAGAGCAAAACTACTTTTCTTAAGCCTATTTTGAAAAAATATCTCATAACTTGGAGCCTCATTTTGGGGCGAGAGGAACTTGAAAAAATATCAAGACGCCCAGATGTTCTGCAAAAAGGACTCAAATACGTGAAAAAAACGAGTAAGCAGAGCGCGCTCGAAATCTACCGTATAGGCCAGCTGGAAGAAGTGACTCATTTTGAACGAATAGCCCCTGAATCTGCCATTGCATCAGCGCATCCAAACGGAATAGCAATTGCCCAAGCAAACTCAATAGAAGAAGTAAGAACAATGGTAAACTACTGGGTAGAAGGATTCGGATTCGGAGGAGTTCCCGTCAGTAACTATCTTGAATACGACATCAAACCCCTAATAGATATCACCGCAGGAGGCAAACAATAATGTCAGTTTTCAACGTCGTCGGAATCGTCCGGTACGGACAACCAATTCTGCAAGCTGAAACAGTAAATTTTGCCTCAAACAGCAAACTAGTTCTAGCACCTTCCGAAAAAAACATGATTCCCCCAAAATCACTAACCATAATTGCTAACACCATAAATATCACTGACCATGCAGAAATAACATATGATTTTGATGGGTTACCCGGTCTCGATCCAGTTACACCCGCACCACCACAAGCTGCAACAGTGGCAAACGGTTCAGATGGAAGTTCAATCTCAGGTGAAGGCAGCTTTCCGCAAGCAAGCAACGGTGGAAATGGGCAACCAGGAAAAACAGGCATCAAAGGCATCAACGGCCAAGACGCACCCGAACTAGAAATTTTTGTAGGCAAAGTCGTACAAGTCAACCCAGACGCCATAACAGTGAACTTTAAAGGACAAGACGGAGGCAAAGGCGGAACTGGAGGAAACGGTGGAAAAGGCGGTGATGGCCAGAAAGGTGCCGCATCCCAAACCAGCGATTCATGGTACGATGGCGACCAATGCGACCGCGAACCAGGACGAGGAGGCAATGGAGGCAAAGGAGGAGACGCCGGCTTTCCAGGAAAAGGCGGCCAAGGAGGAAACGGCGGCATAGTCAAAGTATTTGCATTAAAAGCCAGTCTCCCCGCAGTTCAAGGCTGGAAATACATCATAGACGGAGGCAAAGGAGCACCACCCGGAGACCCAGGGAAAGAAGGCCCAGGCGGAACAGGCGGACCACAAGGAACCAAAAACGACCCATGCCCATCAAGACCCGAATACCACGGAACACCCGGTCCATCAGGACAATCAATGAACGACGCCGACCCAAACTGGCAAACCACATACCAAGGAAAAGACGGCTTGAAAGGCGATTCAGAAACATATGAACTAACAGGAGTACCAAACTAAGGAGGATATGAACAAAATGATCATAACCGAAATATTTACTGTAACCGGCAACACCGATGTCGATGACGACATAATATTCTGTAGAAGATTAGTATTCGTAGGACCAAACGCACAGCTGGTCATAAAACCTAAGAAAGGCGGAACACCAGGCGCTCAACGCATCCTCAAAATAGTAACCAACGTCATCGATTCAACTTTAGCCGGAGGATTAGGAGAAATCACCTACAACCTCGACGGAGACTACTTCCCAGCCTATGAACTTCCAATAGGCGACTCAGGGCTTGACCCCGAAACACAAGCCAAAACAGGAGACGACGGAACCCCAAGCTACAACCAAGGCCCAATTCCACTCCCAGACATTGCATCCCCAAACTTCGACATAATCCTTGATCCATTGCACTTTGTCGGAGCCTACCCAAGAGCTTCAGACGGCGGAAACGGCAAACCAGGCGGCAGAGGCGCCAAAGGCGTAAACGGAACCAACGCACCCATCGTAGAAATCTGGGTCACAGAAATCGACGGAAAATTGAACCTTGACCTAAAAGGACAACAAGGCGGCACCGGCGGAAAGGGCGGAAACGGACAGATCGCAGGCAACGGACAAGCAGGATCAGTTGCAGTTCCAGGAACAGACACAACCTGGCTAGGCGTTCCAAACCTCACCTGCAAACAAGGACCAGGATTAGGCGGTGACGGAGGTAAAGGAGGAAACGCAGGATGCGCCGGAGACGGCGGAGATGGCGGTAACGGAGGCACAGCCAAAATATTCTACACAAGCAGCGTAAACCTAGCCAATGTAACACCAAATCTCCAAAAAGGCAAAGGCGGACCAATCGGATCACCAGGAAAAGCAGGCAAAGGAGGCAAATCAGGCCCAGCTGGAACTAATCTTCCACCATGCCTAACAGCCTTAAGCTCCCAAGATGGAGACGACGGCGATCCATGCCTCTCAGAAGTCGGAGACAAACGTGGCGTAGCACAACCCGGAGCAGACGGAATCGACGGACAATACTACACATACCCAATCAAAGCTATTCCACAAATGCCAGGCCTCTTTCCCTAAAAAATCCTCGGTTAGCCCTTCAAACGCTAACCGAAAACATTTTTTCTATTTTTCCTGTAAACTAATTCCTCTGTCTTGAATTTCTTCAGAAACCAATTTTCTAAACAAGATAGTCCCCTGCATTGATTCTTCAACTTCGAGCTTGGTAACTTTGCCAAGGATTACCTCCATATCGGAAAGAATTTCTGGACATGTTGCCTGTACTGATTTTTTGAAGGGCTCAAAGGGAACATAGAACGAGGGTTTTCTGCCTTCTCTTGCTTCTTCGAGCACAACAGGGCACCTTGAGAGCGAATATGCCCAGAACCTGAGGTATAAATTCGCATTCGGATAATCTTTCTTAGAAATCAACGCGTTTGCGACCAGCTCCCTGTACTCAAGCTCAAGTGCAGAGATAGAATATGCAAAGTGACCTTTTGCTCGCATGCTTACGCCAACAAGTAGGCTACCAGCGCATCTTAAAGTTACGTTATTGTGAACTCTGCGAAGAGCAGCAAGCGATGAAGAAGGGTCGATTTCCAAATGCAGGTTAGCCCTCATCAGCGGTTCCAGTTCGCAATTGGTTTCCGCAGCCATATGCTCAAGTTTAGTCACCGGACGAGTCAAAAGACTCATAGTGCTGCGTTTAAGGCAGTCCGCCAAAGCAGTGATATAGTACGAATGGGCAGTCTGCAAAAAGAAAAGAGCAGCCGAAGGAAAATCCAGATTCTTTCTTGACTCCTCAAAAGCTGCATCACCAAATCCAATCTGGTGCCCAATTCTACTCTCCCATACAGCCTTATCATAAACATTCAACTTTATACTATCAATCAGGTCCCTAACGGTCTCAGAGCGCAACCAGACCGGCTCATACTCAAGCAGAAGATGAGGGAGAACTTTGTAACTCGCCGCTTCAAGGGAGTCAATCATCTTTGAAACCGGAATCCACAGAACATCCACGTACACTTTCCCCATTTTACCTTCCACTGTAATTCTCTCAGGATATTCTTCAGGACCCTCCCATATTGAGATTAAATCGACGTCTGACACTTCAGGGCAATCCTCATCCAAAAGAGGTTTCCTAACTAGAACACCCAAAGAACGGGGTTCAAGTAAACTAAACGCCTTCTTTGCAGCTTCAAATAATGCTTCTTCAAAAAGCCCACGGTTTTGTGACGTAATACTATTATGTTTCATCATTATAGTTCACTTTTCAAAGATTTATTTTCGAACTCTGAGAGTGCAGCGAAAACTGTTGCCGTTGTGAATAGACGTTTGTGATCCTTAATTGCGGCATTTATTGCCTTTCCATCTTGTTTCCAGAAAGACTGTTTCCATGGTTCCATCATCGATGGATGAGGAATCCTCAGAATATGGTTGCTACTCCAGCTTCCATCTGAGAGCTGATTATTCAAAAGCCACTCCACACAATTTATTATCTTATTTGAGAAGTTTGGATTATTTTCAATCATGAGTCCTTTCAATGCAAGGGCAGTCGAGAAGGGCCAGCCTTCAACTGGTTGGATTGAATCGCTCCAGCTCCCATCTTCCAGCTGCGTTTTCGCAATCCAATTCTGAGCATTTCCCAAAGTATCTGTATTATTGTCTCCTGCTGCCTTTAGAGTTTCCATGCAGTTAACGGTTGCATAGAGTTTTCCGCTCCACCAATAGGGATTCCAGTAACCTTCCACAACTTGACCTCTTCTAATATAATCTAACGCCTCGGCGACTCCTTGAGTCGAACCATTCTCAATTAACGCTTGGGCGGCTACCGCAGTGACGCATAACTGAGACGATGCCCAGCCTTCAAACGTAACGGTTCCATCCAACTTCATGTAACGCCCCACATGACTTGGATTGGCGTAAGTTCTAAACCCCCCATCAACCGGGCTTTGATGCTTTAACAGAAAACTAATAGCCCTCTCTTTGCTGACTTGACTTTGTATCCCCAGTTTTGCAAGGAAACGAAGACACCAAGATGTCGAATCTCCATCTGAGGGAACACCATATCCATAACCCCAGCCTCCATCATCATAACTCTGATGGGTAAGAACGCTGTGACCGACCTTCTCCAACCACTTCTTCTCCTCAGGATCGTCAATATAACAAATTATGTTGTGCCCCACGTACCCTGAAACCCAATAAACACTCTCGCCAGCCAAAGTGAGAAAATCAGACCAAAACCCATCCGGGTTAAGGCTGCCTTTCAAAAACTTGAAAGTTCTATCAAGCGAGACCCTCAACTTATCAGAAACTTCTAAATTTCTTCCAAACGCCATAGTTAATCCATCCAACTCATAAGACAAATATTATCGGAAATTTGACCTGACAATAAATAGCAACTTGAATTCTCAATGAGATTGTATTATTGAAGGGATTGTTAGCGCTAAGATTCCTATGATGAATATTAGGATAAACTTGGCTGGGAGGTTGTATTTCTTTGCGGTTTCGTAGCCAAAAGCGAACCAGAAGGGGTAGAGCGTTAAGAACATCATTGCTATCCAAGTTGGAAATGCCGCTTTGGTTATGCCAGTTAAACCCTGATCGAACATTATGTATGACCCTTTTAAGTCGGCAAGTCCCGGTATAATCCATCGATACCAATCCAAATAGAGAGCTATGCCTCCAAATGTAAAACTCGTCAAAATAGCTGCTCCAAGTGCATAAATCAACGACTTCGCAAACTTGTAATTAGCGGAGATGATATACAGAATAGCGCCAAAGAAGAATAAGCCAAATGGATCAACAAAAAAACTCATATTAACCGCCCAAGACTTGTCAAAAACAGCATATTTATTTCACCTAAAAGAAGTCTATTCTATATTACGAAACAACAAATATAAATTTTTTGCGAATATAGATTCTTGTTTTTTCGATCTAAGCTCAAGCTACAGTTATTTGTCCTCAAGTCATTGGTAACTCTATGATGAATTTTGTTCCTTTGCCCACTTGGCTTTCAAAACTAATTGTTCCCTTCAAAGCTTCAATTAACCGCTTAGAAACTGCTAATCCAAACCCTTGACCCTTAGCTTTCGTAGTCATCATTGGAGTAAATAATTTAGATTTTACTTCATCAGGTATTCCAACACCCGTATCAGAAACAGTCACAACAATCTTGTTATCTTTAATTTTACCATTTATTTTTAAACTGCCTCCGTTAGGCATTGCCTGAATGGCATTAGTTACAAGATTTGTTAGTGCTCGTTGAAGTAGCATATGGTCTGTTCGAACTCGCTCAACATTTTTAACGTTAAGAGAAAGCTTGATTGTTTCTGGGAGTTCTATTGTATTAAAAATATTTGAGACGATTGTCGATAAGTTCGTTTCTGAGATTTCAGGAATTATGGTTCTAAGAATAATCCTGCAAATCCTGAACAATTTTATTAATATAAGCGACGTTCTTCTCAATGCTGTCAATGCTTTCTGCTATGCCATCTTTGTTTTTGCAATCAGGCAAACCAGTTAACTCATCTCTAAGCAAATAGGTGTCGCTTAACACTGCCTGCAATGGATTTCGAATGTCATGCCCAACCATTCCAGCTGTAGCACCAATTGCGGATAATCGCTTTCTCTCTTCCTCATCTGTCTTGTCTTCAACAATTACAATTATGCCCAAATCTGAAGGATAGGTTGAAATCTCAAACACGGAAGGCCGCTTAGTCTCCCTACTGAATGTATTCATCATAAAACGTGCAGATTTCTTCTGCTTCAAAGATTCAAAATATGGCGTAACATCAATAGTCAACATTTCAGGCAAAACATCGTAAATCTTTTTACCTAAAGCAACCTTTGCCGGAACAGTAGTTACCCTCTCAGCCGCCTTATTCCAATGAATAACATTAAACTCCCAATCAGTTGCTATGAAAGCTTCATCAAAACTCTCATACAACTCACGATACTTTTGCTCACTTATCTTGAGTGTTTCCTTAGTCTTCTTGCGTTCAGTTACGTCTTTGAACAATACCGCTACTCGATCTGGAAGTAGAGGGATGAATTGGGCTTCGTAGAATGCATCAACGATGGGATTGTAGTATTGATAACTTAATGTTTTGTTTGTATTAACTGCTTTAATTGCATGATCATGCCAGCGTTGCTCTGCAGCAGGAGTGACTTCTTTTTTTCGCTTCCCTATTATGTTATCTGCTTTTAGGCTCGTTTGCCTCTCGTAAGCAGGATTAACTTCAACAAATACAAAATCAACAATATTGCCTTGACTGTTTCGGAAAAGCATCATCGTCGGAATTGTTACAAGAAAAAGGCATAATCTATACACAAAAATAGAGTACCAAGTAAATAATATATCATTTGGTAATGTCCATTTTTGGATTAACAAAAATACCCTTATTCGTTATGATTGACCAATTAAGAAAAGAATTATACTTCGACTGGTTGCCCATATTTGGGTAAAACAACTTTTTGATTGAACATTCCTTCAAAGATTTCGCAGTGTTCGGTGTGGATGGGAATTATTTTTGCTGGATTAAGTCTGTGAATTAGTTCTTTGAGTTCTGGTTTAGATGCGTGTCCAGAAACATGTCTTCTAGTGAATACCGTTTGCCTTTTCTTTATCTCGAAATCATATGCAATGTGGAAGAAGTCCATCCAATTCACCATTTTAGCTTCATCAATCTCCATCTCTTCGCTGAAGGGTTCAGTTGAAGCAGAAATATACCTTGTTTTATGGTTGCTGTCGAGAGAAATCAGATCGAAGAGTTCATTTGCATCCCAATACGAAAACATCAAAACATATTGCAAGGGGCTTTGTCTAATTTGGAACGCTTTAACGCCGTTCTCTAAATGATGGGTCGATAATGAATAGAGATCTTGGTAATCGTATGGTTCTCCTTTGCTAGTTGGGGGCAACGGGTTTTTGGGGTTGGTTAGGTCGCCACCTACACCTAACCTTTCTGCAACGCGTACGATATTGCGATCTGCTTGGGCGATGTTTCTTCCGTGGTAATGGAGGTAGCCCATTTTGTATTTGTCGTAGTCTGTTTTTGAGTAGAGGAGGTCGCCTTCTCGTTTGAGGTAGACTTTAAGGTTGGACATTGACCTCGGATCTTCCGTTTCGGTTGGGAAGTTGTTGTGCATCTCGTATAGGAGGTATGCGAGTTTGGGGTTGATCACCAGTGTGCGGTCATTTTCTTTTGCGGCTTGGTAGATGGTACAGAATCGGGTTAGGTCTTTCCACCCAAAGTTAATGAGTACTAACCCTCCAGAACGACCAATGTCGATGCTAATGTCTCTTCCAACATCCTCTTCGGTTATCACTTCATCCGAGCCAATTCGGGTTCCTTCCGTAATCAAAACGTCAATCGGACCACCAATCGAGCGAACATACTCATCAATCGACACTTCGCCAGCACCATGAAACCTAACGTCCCCTGTATAGAGGATGCGTCTGCCATCTGGAAGAGTAAGCAGAATTGAGCAAGCGCCCGGGACAGAGTGCCCAACTGGAATCAGCTTGTACTTTATGCCTTTTATCTGCCCATCGGAAGCCGTGTTAAACACTCGGTATTGAGGCGCAATGTCGTATGTGAATTTGAATTTGGTTTTAGGATCTTCAATGACTGGGTGTTCGGTTTCTTTTTCTTCAGTGCAGGCACACTCGCCTGGACATAGGGTCTTAAAACCCTTTTCTTTTTGCTTAATTGTTACTTTCTTAGCAATTTTGTAATATTGATCATCGACACCAGAGACCGAAACATCAGTCATCGCTTTTGCAAGAACTTTGGTTTTTTCGGTGCAGTAAACAGGGATGCATGGATCAAGGAAACTGACATCTTGAATGTGGTCAAAATGAGCATGCGAAACAAAAACACCATCAACTGCTGGGTTATCTGGGTTGCAAGGGCAAACATCGGTGGTTTTCCAATAATCCAACGCCTCATCCAAAAGAACCTTCTTGCTAACCTCATCGTTTTCAAACAGAACCGTCATATCAACCAAAAATGGCGTGTAGATGCCGTCGATTTTAGGTAGAATCCCCAACCGAAGCATATCCCGCAAAGCATTCTTAGAACGGGCAACGAGGAACTCGGAGAAAAACTTGCCATATTCGCCCATTCTACGGCCAAAATCCAAAAGAACGGAGCCATCCTCGGTTTGGAGCAGGATTTTGTTGCCGCCGATTTCGTTGACTCCACCGTAGAACGTAAGCTTAGCCGTCATGACTTTCCCAAATGGCAATTAACGGGCAAGTTACATTAATAATTTACCCATCACCAGCTTAAGACTTCAAAAGACATAACACTCTCAGAGGAAACAAATTCTTAAATGCACTGAGTAAAGAAAAGAGTATTGAGGGGTAAAATTGAAGAAGTGTGGGTTGTGCGGAGAAGAAATTAAAGATGACAAGTATTTCACGATTTATCAATGCAAGGGCACGGAGAACAGACTTGTCTTAGTGGCATGTGAAAAAGATTTCAAAGATAAGGCCTACCGAGAAATCATCATGAAAATCGCAAGTATGTAAAAAAGCCATAATAGTCAATAAAGAGAAGATAGACACAATGGCACTCATCAATTCACTTCTTGCACAAATCCTAAAAGCAACTCCATTTCCATCAGAATCCCTCGACAACCTAGCTGTCACAATGAAGGTAACCAAAATTTTGAAAAAAACAAAATCAGATCGGTACTATAAAGCGAGGTTGCGGGTTGGCGGAATGGCTTTCTTAGACAGAATCTTCTTTGACGCCAACTATTTCAATACGCTTCAAGCTGATGAGGTGCTAGCGGTTGCAGCGCATGAGTTAACGCATCTAAAAAAGAGACATGGAATAAAAAAGTTCTTTCGATTAACCATACCTTCAGCATTAATTGGAGTCCTGATGGGGTTCCTTGTGTTTTTCAACTTTACATCCATAGATGCAATTCCTATTGTCGGCAGTTTAGGAAAAATCGCGTCCAGTTTGCTTGCAGCCCTATTCTTTGGTTTTTCAGGTTTAGTTGCTGCATTATTCGTTAACGCAAAATGGCTCCGAAGCCAAGAAACAGAATGCGACCTCAGCACAGTAAAATACCTGAACGGCGAACCAATGATAACAGCATTGATCAAACTAAACAACCTGCGACCCCAAAGAAATACACGCATAGAACGATACATGCCCAAACTTTACCCAACAATTGAACAAAGAATAAACGACATCAAAGCAGCAGTAGAAAACAAAAAGAAAAGAAATATTGCACTAATTCCTTAACTATTTAAAACTGTTAGGTAATAATTTCCCAGCGCTTCAGTCATAGTTTCTCGCGGGATTACGATTTGACCCTTAGACAAAAACTTATGACGTCTGCAATTTTGCCCTCTTATAATTTAGTATATCCAATCCAAATCGAAACCTCAGATTTCTGTGCCAAAATGAAAAAACCCGACAAGCAGCCTAAGAAGTTGTTGTTGTCGTTGCTGCCGCAACTGCTTCCGCACACCGGTTGCAACAACAATCAAAACTAAAACCTCGCCGAAAATCTGGCACTGAGTGCTCACATGTGTTTGGGGTAGCTTTTTCCCAAAATAACATAGGACTTTTATAATCATCGAAGAGATTGTAGGGTGACTCCAAATTGCCTATTTCATATTTGTGCAGAAAATGCGGTAAAAATTACTCAAAAGAAGAGTTTACTAAATGCAAATTCTGTGAGTCATGCGATTCTTTTCTGATGCCCAACTTCAGAGTGCAAAATCAGGAAACCGTGACGGCTAAATCTGATAATTCTTTCAAAGAAAAATCCACTCTAAACAGAGCTGCTGAGAGCCTTAGGCAAAGAGTAGATGATTCAAAAGAGTATGAGGTTGTATCCGAAGCTGCTGCTGAGGAGCTTAAAAAACCGGTTTTTGAGAGTTGGCTATGGAGTGCAGAGTACAACGATGCTTTGTACCTCGAGGGAGAACTGATTAAACAGTATCAGGACAAAAGTCTTGAAGACGCCATATCTGGGAAAGTGGTTTCAAATGATCAGGGCGAATGCTATTCTATCTCAACATCTTGCACGTCTAACTTCAAATTGGTGCCTTACCAGGAAAGCAGGCAACACATTATCTCTGACTTAAAAGTCTTATCAGGAATCGGACCTGTAGGTGAACAAACACTAAAACGTAAAGGCTTCAAAACAGTGGAAGACTTGATGCATCATCCCAGATGGAAAAAACAAGCCTTCAACTACATGAAAATAATCGATAACAAAGACATAGACTCGATACAGAAATGGCTCTGGCAACGGCTTCCAAAATCCCATCCCCTACTCCACTATTTAGCAGGATTCTGCCAAGACCAGGACTTTGCGATAGTCGACATAGAGACTTTGGGGCTATCGGAAAGACCCATCATTTTACTTGGGATTGCAAAACCAGCAAAAGACCATATTTGTACAAGCCAATTCTTGCTAAGAGACATCCAAGATGAACCGAGCGCCATTTGGGCTTTAGTTTCTCAGCTGGAGCCTAACTTATCGCTAATAACGTTTAATGGCCGAAGCTTTGATATTCCCTACATTAAGCAAAGATTAGCTTACTATGGATTAGATGCATCTTTGGATAATCCACATTTTGATGTTCTACATTTTACTAGACGCGCCCTACGGCATAAATTATCCGATTGCAGACTGGACACGGTTGAGAAATACATCGGCATCAAAAGAGACATAAACATACCTGGCGCATTGGTTCCGCACTTCTACGAGACTTATCTTCGAACTAAAAACGTTGGACCTCTCGTTCCCATTGTTGAACATAACAGACAGGATTTGCTAACGCTTGGCACACTTTTCTCTAAGCTGTATGAGGAATGGAACCTATGATTGAGGAATTCATCAAAAGCATAAAGCACATGTCATCTTACAAAAAACAAATCGTGCATATAGAAAAACTGCCAGCCCAAGAAGCAAACTTTGGCGAACTGGAAAAGCCCTTGCCACAAAACTTGCAAACTTGTATGCTGAATCGAAACATTAAGCTCTATTCTCACCAAGCCCAAGCCATAAACATAGCAAGAAAAGGCAAAAACGTAGTTATAGCAACACCAACCGCTTCAGGGAAAACCTTAGCTTTCAACATCCCAGTCCTTGAAGCCCTAACAAACGACAAGAAAGCAACAGTCCTATACCTGTACCCCACAAAAGCCTTAACAAACGATCAACTCAAGGTTCTAAAGGAACTCGAAAAAGACATAGGCATCAAAGCAGATCCAAACGTTTACGACGGAGATACGCCTCAACATCAAAGAGCAAGCATACGCGAAAACTCAAGAATAATCCTAACCAACCCATATGGGCTTCACCAGTATCTTCCGTGGCATTACAAATGGCGAACCTTTCTCCAAAACCTCAAATTTATTGTAATAGATGAAGCGCACGTTTACCGCGGGGTATTTGGATCCAACGTTGCCATGCTCCTAAGACGGCTTTTTCGAATCTGCAATTTTTACCACGCAAACCCCCAAATCATACTCTCCTCAGCCACAATCGCAAACCCCCAAGAACACGCAAAAAGACTCACCGGCAAAGATTTCGAAGTAGTCTCAAAGGATGGCTCTCCAAGAGGACAGAAATCATTTGTTTTCTGGAACCCACCCTTCATAGACGCAGCCAATACAATACGTAGGTCAACCCATCAAGAAGCCAAAGACCTCCTAACCCTCAACCTCGTAAAAAACTTGCAAACCCTATGTTTTACAACGTCCAGACAAATGGCTGAATTAATTACGCGATGGACCAAAGAAGAACTCACCCAAAGATCAAAGTCACCCAATATTATAACCGCTTACCGCGCAGGCTATTTGCCACAAGAACGTCGTGAAATAGAAAACCGACTAAAAAACAAAAAACTAATCGGCGTAGTCTCAACCAACGCACTGGAACTCGGCATCGATATCGGTTCGCTTGACTCTGTTATAATTTCGGGTTATCCCGGAACTGTCATTTCTACTTGGCAGCAAGCGGGACGAGCAGGCAGAACCAGTTCCGATTCACTAGTAACTTTAATTGCCTTCCAAAACCCCCTAGACCAATACTTCATGAAACATCCCGACGACTTCTTTGGAAGACCCCACGAACAAGCCATAATCGACCTTCACAACCAATACATCTCATTGGGACAAATAATGTGCGCCTCAAGCGAACTACCCATAACAGACGGAGACAAACAATTCTTCCCCGAACTGCTCCAAGAAAGCATTCAAGCCCTCGAAAAAGAAAACCTAATCCGAAAAACACCCCGAGGATGGGTCTACTCAGGAACCGCAAGAACAACCGAAGTTGTTAGTCTAGAAAGCCTCTCTCATCAAACGGTCACTGTGACCTGTAACGGAAACCTGCTAGAAACACTCACATTAAACAAAGCCTACGAAGAAGCCCACACAGGAGCAGTTTTGCTTCATCAAGGAGAAACCTACATTTCTGAAGAGTTGGACCTAAACCAGTTGGTAGCCAAGGTTAGACAAGAAAACGTCAACTACTACACTGAAGCACTAAAGGACGTTGATGTTGCTATCAAAAAAACCCTTGAAGAGAAAGACATTGGAGTAAAAATTGGGCTTGGAGAGTTAGGTATAACTGAAGTCTACCATACATACGTTACTAAAAAGTATGATGAAGTCATTAAGCGAACACCGCTTAGTCTTCCGCCTCTGACTTTCTCAACGGTGGGCGTGTGGTTTATCGTTCCTGACACAATAAGACAAGAAATTGAAGCCCAAGGACTCGATTTTGCTGGAGGCATTCACGCAGTTGAACATGCAATGATTGGGATGTCGCCCATTTTCGCGATGTGCGATAGATGGGACATTGGAGGATTATCAACTCCTCTACATCCTGATACGGGGGAGGCAACAATTTTCATATACGACGGCTTTGAAGGCGGCATCGGGATCTCAGAAACCCTCTACGCAAACATAAAACCCCTCTGGGAAAAAACCCTCGAATTAATTGACAATTGTGAATGCCAAGACGGCTGTCCCTCATGCATTTATTCGCCAAAATGTGGAAACGAAAACAAGCCCTTAGACAAAAAAACCGCCAAGATTATCTTGAGAAGCCTTTGCAAATCGACATAAACCTCGCTTGCTCGCATTATTTCAGAAAGCAATATTCTCTTAGAAATAAATGTAGTCAAACCTTATTTGTTCGGTAGTCATACTCTCACAATTATGATTCTGCAAGAATCTTTCTATCAAAGAGAAACAATTACCGTTGCGAAAGAACTTTTAGGAAAAATTTTAGTTCATGAAACCAAAGAAGGCATCACGTCTGGCAGAATAGTTGAAACAGAAGCCTATCAAGGACCTGAAGATCAAGCAGCCCATAGTTATGCTGGTCGAAAAACAGCTAGAAATGAAGTTATGTTTGGGCAAAAAGGGCGCGCCTATGTTTATTTTATTTATGGATTATATTACTGCCTTAACGTAACTACGGGCAATTTGCCAGGAAAACCGGAAGCGGTTCTTATTAGAGCCCTCGAACCCATAACAGGCGAAGAAATCATGGCAAAACGTCGCGGTAAACAAATAAAATTTGTTAACTTGACAAATGGCCCAAGCAAATTATGTATGGCGATGAATATATCAAAATCTCAAAACAAAACAGAACTAACTGCGCAGCCACTATACATTAAAGATGCTCCACAAGTTCCGATTGATGATATAATGGTAACTACTCGTGTTGGCGTAGATTATTCAGGTGAATGGAAAAACAAGCCTTGGCGATTCTACATTAGAAACAACAAATTTGTTTCGGTAAAATGAGGTTTCGCAACGCAAATTAAACATCACACTAAATATCCTTTTGCGGTTTGATCCTTAACGTGTTTTAATGACTTGCCCTACAAGCCCTTTGTTATATTATGAAGGGCAACAAAGTAACTAACAAGACAAGAATAACGCAAGCAACGGTTGTCCCAATAGTTATTGAACGGATAGCTTTTTCATTTATTCTCTTACCGAGGGCCCTTTTCAAAGTGATGTCAAAGATTCTGCCTCCGTCCAAAGGATATATTGGTAACGCATTGAAGATTGCAAGGTTGAAGTTGACAAACCAGATCCAAAAAAGCGTATTGGCAACGATTTGCCACTGCGGAACCGAGCTTGAATAGAAGGTTCCCAAAAAATCAGAGAATGGCACAACCCCGGAAGCTAAGGTCGGTGGAACAATGTATATGGCGAGCCGCTCTATCGAGAAGGTTTTGTAGTTTTCTAATCTTTGCTGGGTAAAAAGGTCAAAGCTGGTTATTCCCATTATGGTCCGGTTGCCAGCCGAAGTTAGATTGACTGTTGTAGAGTATCTGTCCAGCCAATGGTCACCCCTGGCCACTGATACTTGAATTAGATCTCCCGCCGACTTATTGTCAAGGATGGCTCTTAGCTGTGTGGTGTTGCTGATTGTTATGTTGTCGATGGAGACAAAGACATCTTTTGGCATAAGCCCCGCAGCCTGAGCTGGCAAGCCACTTGAAACATCATTAACATATACCCCGTCGATGACTGGAGACAAGCTCCCAACCAAAAGCAAAACACCCAAAAGGCAAACAGCAGCTAAAATGATGTTTGCGCCAACTCCACCAGCCATAACTTTTAGAGCAGGGCGAGGTTTCGCCTTCTTTATTTGCTCCTCATCCACATCTACAAAAGCGCCAATGGGAACAAACAAGAAAAACATTAAGCCACTTGACTTAACATTAAACCCAACGTTTCTGGCTATAACTCCATGTGCACCTTCATGAATCGCGATTGCGATTACTATCGCAATCCACCCATAAACTATGGGGAGCAAAGGGTTGATTCCCGGAAGCAACAGAACAGATCCTGGTCCCAATTGCCGTACTGCTTGACCCACACCTGGATTAGAAAGTACACCGAAGAGGCTGTTGACCAAAAGGTAGAGCGCGATTCCAGCAACTAAGGGTACAAGTGCAAGACTTACCCACGAAAAATATCGTGAGGCACGCAAAACCCCAATCCTGTTGAAGATGGCTTCAAACCGTTTTGTTCTGACAATTAGAATTGGAAAATTAAATTCAATTCTTTTCTGTTTAGCATTTTGCTTTTCGCTTTCGTTATTAGATGCCAAATCAACAATCGCTCGACTACTGTAAACCTTATTACTAAAAAATAAACTTTTATCGCCAAAATAGAAAAACACTAAAAGATATTGGATAACTGGTAAAAAAGGCGGTCAACAGTTCAAGGGCATAACACTATCGACTTAGGTAAATAACCAAAATTTCGAAAAGAGCACCTAATACAAAAAAAAGATCAATTCGGATAGAACTTAACCGTTTATTACCTTAAACGTTAAATCTACATAACGATAAATTGCTTGATACCAAATGTGATGAGGTATTGTTTTGGCAAAGATCGAGTATGTTTGTAGAAAATGTGGGAAAGTGGTAATGGCTGAACAATTTAAGTTAAGGCGTTTCTGCCCTGATGTTAACTGCGAAACCTTACTTTATCCAAAACCTCAACCTAAGCATTGGCTCTTCCAATTTAACCCAGCCACATATAAATGGATAGAAAGAATAAAAGAGACGCAAGAACCCGAGCAGTGGCTAGTTAGTCAACATGCTAAACTGATTCAGAAAGGGGATTTAGTGGCAGTCTGGGGTTCAAACCACAACGGAGGATTCTATGCGTTGGGTAAAATAATTACTAATCCCGCCAAGGATCAATTAAATCCTAACCAAATAAAGTTTTTTTCAGATATAGCGTATGCTGCAAAGTTTGGGGAAAAACATAGCGTGTATGTTGAACATTTTAAAGTCTCGGAGGAGAAGCCGCTTCTAGAAGAAGGGATGTGTAGTGAAGATAGAATGTTGAGTGGTTTGCAGGTTTTTATGAATCCCCAAGGAACAAACTTTCACCTAAGCCCTGAGCAATGGGACAGAATCGTTGAGCTTACAGAAAAAGTCAAATAAGAAAAATAATACTCGATAGCAAATATTAAACAAACGATTTTTCCAATCATTCCTCAAGAGCAATCGCAATACTGATCTTGAGGTAAATAACTAATCTAACAAGGGCCCACAACTACAAAGAAAGGTTGAATTTGGGTAAACGCCTAAATACATTTCATATAAGTGTGAGATATAGACAAAAACATTCGATTTACAGTTTAGATAAGACTGGCAGAAACCAGTGTTTCATAGCCATGGTTAAAGCCGAAGTCATGAATGAACTTGCTAGAAAAATCGTGCAAAGAACTTGAACCCTTGGCAGAAGAAAAAGTCAAAAAATGCAAAAGCAGGAAACAAAATGTTCAGAGACCCTCAAGAAATGCGCAGAAGACTCCAAGAGATAATAGAGAAGTTTCGCCAAAAAGGTGCAACCAGCCCAGAAAAAGCCCTCACTCTTGAAGAGGTGGGATTGCCTCCTCGCTTCCAACAAGCCATGAATCGAAGACTTGGTCAAACAGGCATATTTGTGAAGCTAACGGCAAATACTACCTCAACGAAGATAGACTCAGGCAAATCCAGCAAGAACGTGCCAACTCAAGCGGTGGAAGAGGAGAAATTGGAGATCGCCCACCATCTTGGTTAAGGTACGCAGGGATTCTTCTTATGCTTCCGTTTGGAATCATAGTTGTGGTTTTGCTTTACATCTCCCTGGGTTTAACCGGCGCAACATATTATCCGGGAGAATTCTTGATTGTCATTTTGGTTGTCATGTTGGCTGTGTTTGTGGCTCGTATGCTGCTTTACAGATCAAGAAGAAGATATTATCAAAACTAGGGAAACGGACCCCCACTCTGAAAGAGATGCAGCTGCAACTGCATTCCTTACAAACGTTTAAGACGACCAACAAATAGAAAAATATACCCAAAAATTGTCAATGATGTAAAATAAGGCATATTCCGCATTAATTTTAAGGTTTTAATAAATCATGTATAATAACCACGCCGTTTTCTTTATATAAATGCGCGGATCGCATTATCGTTTTTAAGCCTTAAATCGGGATTTTATGATTTAATGACTTTCTGGGCAAGGAAAAGTAATAAGAAAATGACAGTAACTCAAGTTAAAGTAAATGAAGAGGGTCCAAAAGTACGTCAGCGTTTTGCTGAAAAGTGTCCTGAATGTGAGAGCAAAAACCTCGTTCACGACTATGATTCAGGGGAAACTATTTGTGGTGATTGTGGTCTTGTTTTGTATGAGCAAATGTTGGATAAGGGTCCAGAATGGCGCGCTTTTACGATGGAAGAAAAAGCCTCAAGAAGCCGCGTTGGAATGCCCACATCCTATTCGATTCATGACAAAGGATTATCAACAACTATAAGCCAAGTGGATCGTGATGCGTTTGGAAGAAAACTGCCTCTGTCTACTAGGTTGCAGATGTGGCGTCTTAGGAAATGGCAAATACGCAGCCGCGTCCACTCATCCGTCGATCGCAACCTTGCACAAGCTATGAGTGAACTTGAACGGTTGTCAAGCAAAGTTTCCATCGCACCTCCGATAAGAGAAAAAGCTGCTGTCGTCTACAGAAAAGCACTCGACAAAGGCTTAGTCCGAGGTAGATCAATCAATGCAATCGCTGCAGCGGCACTTTACGCAGCTTGCCGCCAAAGTGGAAGTCCTAGAACCCTTCGCGAAATAGCCGAGGCAAGTCTTGTTGATAAGAAAGATGTCGCACGTTGCTATAGGCTGCTGTTGCAAGAGCTCAATATTCATATGCCAATTGCAGATTCATTAACATACGTTTCAAAGATTGCAGAGAAGAATGGTGTGTCAGGTAAAACTCAGGGTGCAGCTATTGCTATTCTTGGTGAAGCCAGGCGAAAACGGTTTGCAGCTGGAAAAGACCCAACTGGCTTGGCTGCTGCTGCACTCTACATAGCTTGCCTACAAAATAACGAAAAAATAACGCAAAAAGACATTGCGGAAGCAGCTGGAGTCACAGAAGTCACGGTTAGAAACAGATACAAATCACTTAAGAGGCAATTAAACATCGAAATACCTGAAAGAGCTTAATTTTCTTTTATCTTTTTCAGCCAACAAACGAATAGAAATACTTAAACTTTTTTCATGCATCCAATTGCAGAAGATCCTTAGATTTTACTCCACAAACTGTTCTAGATATTGGATGATTAACTCATAAGCGTGTATGCCATTTGGACCATACCTGTCGTTATTATGGTCACTTCTGATTATCGCTTCACCATCGAATTCTCCGACGGGCTCATTGTATTTGATTCTATAAACACAGCGGATAACCTCTTCGTCGCAAGCTTGAAACGTCAGTAAGGGATATTTTACTCCGGGCAGATGCAAATCGTATTTTTCGTCTGCTTTGGGCTCAATGATGAAATCTTTGGTCTCTTCTAGCCTTAGAAGACTCTGTAGCAATGATCCCTTATAGGGCGGAAAACAAGATCGCTCCCTCATGTCGGTGTTCTTTCTTATTTCTTCAATTTTCGCAGTCAACGTGTCTTTATCCCAAAGCTCGACGCCCAACTTCCGAGCATCAAGGAGGGCTTGCTGAGAAAAATACGAGGGAGCTATAACAATTGACCGTGAGCATCCGCAAATAAGCCCTGCTTCCACAGTTTTTAAAACGACCACATTTGAAACTTTGTTATCTTTTGGGCATCCTCTGGTCAAGATTACAATTTTCTGGTCGTCCTTCGAAGCTACAAACTCGGACCCTAAATCAGCTTCAAATCTCTCAGGATGAACTTCATAACCTAATTCTTCAAGTAGCCATTTAGTAAAATGTTCGAACTCCTTTTCCGAAAGTATGTCTACTGAATAAACACCTGTTTTCGAGAAAATCTTGGGGTTATTCGATTCTTCTAAATTTTCTATTTCATTATTTGTTTCTATTTTGTTCAAGTCTTTCAAACAATATTCTTTCTCTATTCTTGTAGCTAATTCCTCTGCTTTAAACGTGGGTAGCTGGAGTTTCTCTTGTAAAAACTCTATTACATCGATGTTTGGGTACCGCTCAATGATCTCATTTATGACACCGTTAAACTTCAAATAACTCATCTTAACGCTCCCTTAACTTGTCTAAGAACGAAACGGACTTTTGATAAACAACGTTATTGTTCTCAATAACGTATAACGCATTTGAAAACAGGCTTTTTGCCACAACAATTGCATTTAGGGCATTTTTTCCTATTAACCACTTTGTTGTTTTCTGTTGAGAACTATCAAAATTTTGAACAATAAGCGTAAGTGCTGGGTCATTTGTGTCCTTTAGATTATTACAAGCTGGACATTTATCTTCTATTAGCGCTTTGGTGGAGTATTCCTGTTGGCACAAAGAACATTTTGTGAAGGTTATACATTTGATGCACCATATTTTTCCAGTTGCTTTGCAAAGCTTACTTTCAGAAAGTGCAATAGTTGTTTGACAGGTTTCGCATTTAACGACGTGGGAAGGGCATAATTGTCGTTTGAATTCTTCAGTGTATGCAAGGTTAAGTTTTGAAAACACTTTTCCACATTGATCGCAAAGCCCATAATGATGGATGCATACGCTTGAATTATCATGACTACATTTGAACTCGAGCAACCGACTGTGCCTCTTTCCACAAACCGAGCAGACAAATCCTGAATCATGTTCAAAGTACTCTTTCAACGTTTCATCCAACGTTAAAGCAGCTTTTTTCGAGTAAAATTTCCCAGTATCTACGGATTGTCTAACGCAGCTCTTGCAGACATAAAGCTCATCTTGCGTCGCGTACCCCTCAAAGAAAGTTTTTCGGCATATGGGGCAAGTAACTTCTGAAGTATGGTTGACGCCTAAGATAAGAGAGGAGTGTATGGTTGAATTATTGTCAAGGTTTACTTCGAATCTGATCTTAGCCGTGTTGATTACAAGTAGATTGATGAATTTTATGGCTACGTTGGTTATGTATGATTCGTCTTCTCTTTTTAGTAGTGCTTCATAGTTGGCTTGCCATTGGAGTAAGTCAAAATCATGTTTTCTTGATATTACTTTTTCTCGGCGTTCCCTTCTAAGTCTCTTTTCAAAGCTTCTTAGTTTAGACTTTTTCTCCTTGCTAAGCGATAAATCAAAAAGAATCAACTTTTGCTTAACAAAATCCTCTAACTTTTCCTCTGCAACCTCTTGTAACTTATCAAAAACTTTGGCTTCGAGTCTAGTTTGAAAATCTTGAATCTCTATCTCTTCATTGTTCAAAACATTATTTTCACTGAAATCCCCTTCGCTAACTACATTGCCGTTCTCGTCTATCATTAATTTGATTATTTCTTCGTTTTTTGGTCTTAGTTTATTTTGGAATGTTGCAGAAAAATAAAATTGAAAATATCTTAATGGTTCTTTTTTTATGATTTTTGCGGAAACAATTTTTCCATTAATTATTTGGTGGCGACAAGGCGGGGTTTTCGTGCAGGAGGTGATTACTTCTTCTCCTAAAGTTACTCTGTCACATTCTTCACAGGCGAAGGGCGAATCTTTAAAGTATTTTTTTAGTAATGTTTCAATTTTTTCTTTGGGGTTTAGTAAAACCTGGGATAGAACACCATTTTCTAAACATTCTTTTAGTATTTGCTGGAACGCTGGGCTCCCAGGTGTTAGCAAGGGTATTTTTTTCTCTCGTGACAATGCCGGTTGATATGTGTATTCTTTGGGGTTTGTTTGATTTGGATAGGTTACTTTAAAGACTTCATCAGTTTGTTCAATTATCTTACCTTCTTTCGATTCGACATATGCCTTTATGAAATGGCTCATTTTTTCTTCAGAGTACTTTTCGCTCAATCAAGAACCCCTTGAGTGAATTTTTCGGCTAATTCCTGATTTTTTCTAGAAACAATCAGATTGTCTGCAAGTTTTTCAAGTTCTTTCTTTATGTCTAAGCGAGAGTTGCTTCGAAGCAATATCTCAGCTATCGTCTTTTGAATATCTTGGGAGCCCTCTTTTAATTCCGCTAGCACCGTTTCCATTTTGCCAATTGTCATTGTAAACAACTCAATTTTTTGATATAGAATATGAAGGACATAATCGTCAATGGTGTCTTTGACACTTAGGTTGAAAACCGTAACATCCCGATCTTGTTGGAACCTATGAATTCGCCCTATGCGTTGCTCGATTTTCATAGGGTTCCAATGCAAATCATAATTAAACATTATACAACAATTTTGAAGGTTCAAGCCTTCTGCTGCTGCATCGGTTGCGACAAGATATTTGGTTTCGCCTTTTTTGAAACTTTCAACAACTTTGTCTCGATCATTCTGATCCATATCACCTAAATAGACAGCTGCTCTTCCAAAGTCTTGATCCAACATCTCTTTGAGTTTGTGAGTCGTTATTTTTCGTGAGCAAAATATTATTGCTTGCTCGTTGGGAATTTCTTTTAGAACGTTTCTTAGCAACTTCATTTTTGCGCTATTGACTTTTGTCGCCATCTCAATTAAATGGCTAGTAACTTGGGACTCTGAAGGAAACCGTAGCTGTCTTTTCTTTAACGATTCAATAGCGGCTGACGGTGAACTTGAGAAAGACTGCTGCAAAGTAACGGCTTGAAACACCAAAATCGCGTTGCTTTGAGATGCACTGATTTTTCTATTCGGATTCTCGGCCATTAGTGTCTCTATAGTTTTGAAATGGTTTTTGCTCATATCCCGCAGGTATTCGGTTGCTTGATCAATAAATTCACGTTCGCTTTCATTTGCTTCGAGAGATCTGGATTCTACGCATCGCTTAGTAAATGGAATTCCTGTTTGTTCTCGGCGAGTCCGACACATTACGTCCCGAAGGCTCTGCCGTAATTGACTTGCTTCCTCTTCCTTTACTATTCGGCTTTTCGTGTCTTCAGCAAATCGAGAAATAAAAGCACGTTCACTGTCAAGAATTCCAGGCTGAATTAAATCTACAATACTGTACAAATCCGTTAGCTTATTGCATAAAGGGGTAGCGGTAAGAAGCAAGAAATGGTTCTTTTTTAAATTGGCAATACAGGCTCTGCCTTTGCTATGGGTGTTTCTGAATGCATGCGCTTCATCCACTACAATTAAATCCCAAGTTCGACTTGCAAACTGGTCAATTTTTCTAGCTAAAAGGTTATGAGAACATATTATTCTATCGTCAGTTTCAATCTTAACGTGTTCTCTTGGGGTATTGGCTATCGAAAAGTTTTCTCCAAATTTTTCAGCCATTTCAGTTTTCCATTGAGACAAAAGACTCTTGGGTGAAATAATCAAAATTGAATTAATCTCTTCTCTTAGAAGCAACTCTTTCATTATGAGTCCAGCCTCTATGGTTTTGCCAAGTCCCACCTCATCAGCTAAAATAGCATTAGCGTTCATGTCATTTATTACTTGAAGTGCAGTTTGCATCTGAAAATTATACGGAATTAGTTTTGTTCGAAGAGCATCTAAAGCAATTAGTTGGTCGATTTTGCCAATATGTTTGATTTTGTGTGCTTCTAAATTTAATTGGAATTTCTGAAATTTTGAAAAATTCTTTGCCATAATTTTTTCTTTTATGCCGAAGGGATCTGAGAAACAAAGGGCATATTTGTGTTTAACTTTTTCACCGGTAGCTGTTTCTTCTTCAAATTCATCCGAAATCATTTTCTGGGGAGATTTTATGGCCGTGGTTGATGTTTTCCCAAGGAAGGACTTCTTGCTGTTCTTTTTGGGTAGTTTCTGAGTTTCCTCTACCTGGTTATCAACGGTTAAAGATTCAACGCCTAAAAGTGAGGCGCATTTTTCACAAACCTTGTCTTCAAGCTTCCCAGTTAAAGAATCGGATTGCCCGCACGCGCGGCATTTAGCTTTGGAGTTGACAGGCAAGAGAATCGCGGTGTATTCCATCTCTAAGTATAAAAACATAAAGTCAACCAAAACGCCATTTTAGCAAGCATACTCAACAGTCTGCTCCATCAAAATTCACTGATTAAAGTTAATTTATTTTAAACGAAAAAGAGACCAAATCGAACAAGAAAACACAGCAACCACACAAAGCAAAACCAAACAATGCTTAGCGTGTAAGCTGTTGCTGTACGGGCACAGTCACAAAGAGTTATTTTGCCCAACGTAAAATTCTTAAAAGAATGCTTATGTCGGACATTATTGACGTCAAAGATCTTGTTTTAGTTTACGGAGACGGCACCAAAGCAGTGGACAACATCTCTTTTAGCGTGAAAGCTGGAGAATTCTTCGGATTTTTAGGCCCTAACGGCGCGGGTAAAAGCACCACGATTAAGGTTCTAACAACTCTTCTGAGAAAAACATCAGGAACCGTTACAATCGCAGGTTACGATGTTGCTAAGCAAGCAGTCGATATTCGAAAAATCATTGGCGTTCAAAGTCAAGAAACAACTGTTGACGGTGAGTTAACAGGTAGAGAAAATATTACGCTTCAAGGGCATTTCCATCAAATGAAAACTGATGAAATCAAAAAGCGAGTAAACGAACTTCTGGGTTTAGTAGGTCTTGAAGCTGCTGCCGAAAAACGTGCCAGAAACTACTCTGGCGGAATGAAAAAACGCCTAGACTTGGCTACAGCCCTTGTCCATAAACCAAAAATCCTATTTCTAGACGAGCCAACAACAGGCTTGGACCCTCAGTCACGCTCAGCCATTTGGAGTTATCTGGAAAAACTAAACAAAGAAGAAGGCATAACCATTTTCTTAACAACCCAATATCTTGAAGAAGCCGACAAACTATGCAAAAGACTTTCAATAATTGACGTCGGAAAAATAGTTGCAAGTGGCTCTCCAGCTGATCTAAAACGTGAAATAGGCGCAGACTCTATAAAAATATCACTTGAGAACTGTTCAAAAGACCAACCTAAAGCAAAAGAACTTATCAAAACTCTGACAGGTGTCAATGAAATATTAGATTCTGAAGAATGCCTCACGGTTTATGCCAAAAATGCTGGATTGTTAATACCGGACATTGTAAGGGCATTAGACAGCAGCGAAATACGGCTTTCATCTGTAACGTTTTCTTCGCCTTCCCTGGATGATGTCTTCATGAAGCACACCGGAAAAAGAATCCGCGCCGAAGAACTCGTTAAAGCTCCCAGCACAATGTTTGGAGGACGACGTTAAATGACTCTACTTTCTGATACTCGTTATGTTTTTATAAGGTACATGACCAAACTTGTTCGAACTCCTATTTTGCTTTTCTTTTCGCTCTTCCAGCCCCTTTTGTTCCTTTTGCTATTTACACAGTTACTTGGCAAACTTGGAAATTTTGGAGTATTGCCGAATGGCGTAAGTTATATAGAGTTTGCAACTGCGGGAATTCTGATTCAAAACGCGTTTGGAAGTGCTCTGCAATCAGGAAACTCGATTGTGGCTGACATCGACTCAGGTTTTCTACAGAAAATGCTCGTGACACCTATGAGTCGTCCTGCGATTCTGCTAGGTAGGTTAAGCAGCGATGCCTTTAGAGTAGTTGTCCAAACTGCAATAATTCTAGGTTTAGCTTATGCATTGGGCGCTTACGTCAACACAGGGATTATCGGAATTTTGCTAATCTTTTTCACTCTTGCATTCTTTGGCCTTGCATGGTCAGGAATATCCTTAGCATTAGGCATGAAGACGAGAAGTGCTGAGACAGTTTTTGCTATAGGAGGAGTTATTACTTTTCCACTGCTGTTCTTGAGTTCTGCGTTGTTTCCGATTAGTTTCCTGCCTACATGGGTGCAAGATGTATCGAGGTTTAACCCTGTAAGCTACGCCGTGGATGCTAGCCGAGCGCTTATGATTAATGGCTATGATTGGGGCACGATTCTTCCCGCATGGGGTGTAATCGGACTGGTTGCCGTAATAACGTTAAGCGCTACACTGTATCAATTCCGTAAAGTAGTCAGCTAAAAAAGCTGATACTTCTTTATGGGGTAAATAAGTGCATCCACGTCAACTGGAGTGGATAAAACCTTACTTTTTTTCTTGTCCGCGTTTAGCGGAAGCTTTCTTGGTTAATGTACCTTTTAATCATTTCAAATAGATGTAAGGTTCGCTGTAGTTTAGGGGTCATTTAACGTCGACTATATATTTTGACGTCAAAATATGAAGAAAAATAGTTGTTTGAAGTAACAGCTAATATACTTGAACGAAATATTTCCACTCAAAGCAAACCCACCCCAAACAAAAGGAGCGGCGCCGTGCTTAGCAAACTCTGGAACATATTAAATAAACTGTCATCTAAAAAACCCTTGAAGTATACTCTCTACCTTTCCGCAATCATAATCTTCTTTGCAATAATCCTTATACCGCCCATAATTGGTATCCTTCTAAAAATTGGAACAGTTCAAAATGTTCTCAACCAGCCAGCATTAATGAGTACAGCATTATCTGCCGTCCAAAACTCGTTTATAATCGCATTAATAGTTGCTGCTTTAGATCTACTAGCCGGAGTGCCTTTAGCATGGTTGATTACTCGTGGCAAATCTAGGTGGTTAAGTGTTCTTGACACCTTAGCCGACATTCCCTTTGTTGTGCCTACGGCCGCTTTAGGTTATTCGATTTTGTTATTTTGGAGTTCAACTGGCGGAATCTCAGGCCTTTTCGGTTATTCGCTAATTTCTCCCGGCTGGCTATTGGTTATGCTTTTGCATTTCACATTTTCCTTTCCTGTTGTTGTTCGGGTCATTGTTGGTGCTTTGCTTGATTACAAGATGGAGTATGAACGTGCATCACGAACCCTTGGAGCACCACCTCTAACCGCTTCGAGAACTGTAACTTTTCCAATCATAAAACCTTCTTTGATAGCGGCATTTTCTTTAGCTTTTGCTCGTTCCCTCTCTGAGACTGGAGCAACATTCATCGTGGCGGGAGCTTTCATAAATGGACCCGTTTTTATTCAAGGCTTGAAAAATCAGCTTGCAAGCGGTTTACCTGTACCTATCACTCAAGCGACATATGAAGGCGGCACCGTTTTTGCCAGTCTTATACTAATCGTTGTTTCACTGGTTATATTCGGTTTGATTCGGGTTCTAGGTCAAAAGTTAACGTTGCCTTTTGGAAAAGGTTTGCCCCTTGTTGAGAAAAAACTCAGTTACAAGAAAACAGCTTGGACCCGAAATGGAATAGCTTTGACTGTTTTCCTGATTGTAATTCTGATTCCTTCGCTTTTTGTTGCGTTACCGGCTTTTCAAGCAATTGCAACTGGTAACACTCTTGTGCAAGCATTTACTGGGCAGAGTATTTGGGCGAGTTTTTGGCAAAGTCTTTTACTGTCATATAGTTTAGGCGCAATTGTCACTGTGATTGGTATACTCACTGGAATACCGATGGCGATTTTGATTGCACGAAAAACATTCGGCAAATGGCCCTCAACTATTCTTGACTCGCTTATCAACATTCCACTAATAGTGCCATCTATCGCATTAGGCATATCTTTGAAATTTTTCTGGCAAGGTGTCCCCGGAATACCGGAATTCCTGCTACTTGTATTTGCCCACCTATCAATTACTTACCCGTATTTCGTTAGGTCCATGTCAGCAGCTATGGAGAGAATAAACGTTGACATGGAAGAAGCAGCCAGAACCTTAGGCGCCAGACCCTTTACTGTCTTCAAAACAATTGTGTTACCTATCACAAAATACTCAATTCTCTCAGGGGCCATCATTGTATTTACTCGAAGCGTAAGTGAAACGGGGGCTACGTTAGCTGTAAGTTCGAAGCTTATCACTGCGCCGGTGTTGCTTGTTAACTGGGTAAACTCGGTACGAGGAATCACAGCGTCAATTGCTGGCGTTAACTCCTTAACTGTTGGCTTAGCCTGTGGCTTCTTGATATTGTTTAGCTTCATAATTCTTTTGGTTTTGAGGCTTTTAACTAGAAAAGGAAAGGTTTAGAATGGCAAATCATAAAAACTTCAAAAACGCTTCACTGGGAGAGAGCTAATTATGCCTGACGTCCGAGTCGTAAACGTTACAAAAAAATACGGCAAACTCTACGCCTTAGACAACGTTAGCTTAACCATACATGACCAAGAGTACTTCTCTTTGCTTGGACCAAGCGGTTGCGGCAAAACCACACTTCTAAGGCTAATCGCTGGGCTCATTGAACCCGATAGCGGCGAAATCTACATAGGCGACCGACGCATCGACAAAGTCCCTCCTGAAGACCGGGACATCGGCTTTGTCTTCCAAACTTTCGCGTTGTTCCCGCATATGACTGCTTGGAGCAACGTGCTATATGGCCCAAAAGTCAAGAATTACGATGCAAAACAGGCAGAAACGATTGGACACGAAGTTCTTGAATTAGTAAAGCTCAACGAACGCTTGAATGCGTATCCAAGCGAGCTTAGTGGTGGTATGATGCAGAGAATAGCCGTGGCTCGAGCCTTGGCTGCTGGCGCTAAAACTCTTCTTTTAGATGAACCCTTGGGACAGCTTGACGCTAAAGTGCGCAACGAGATTAGGTATGAAATTCGTAGAATGGCAAAAGACCTCAAATTAACTGCAATCCACGTAACCCACGATCAAGCAGAAGCAATGTCCATATCTGACCGTATAGCAGTTATGAAAAAAGGCAAGATCGTTCAGGTAGGATCCTCACAGGAACTCTACATGAATCCAAACAGCTTGTTTGTGGCTCACTTCATTGGGGAATCCAATTTTTTAGAAGGTTACATTACTAATGCAAACGGTCAATCGGACATTGAGTTGAGGGAGGGTTTAAAGATTAAGGCCTCTAACCCTCTGAATATTAAGCCAAGCGAGCGAGTGGTTTTAGCTATAAGGCCTGAAACATGCGAAATGAGAAAGGGGCAAATTGTGTCTGAGAATAGTTTGTTTGGAAAGGTTGAGAAGGCTACCTTTGAGGGTATCGTTGTTCGTTATGAAATCAGGCTTGATAATGGAGACCGCTTCGTAATTAACCGGCCCTCGCTTACAGAAGAATGGGGTAAAATCGGTGAAGATGTGACAATCACTTATCCACTGGACAAAGCACATTTGTTCCCATATCCAGAGGCTGGTTTAGCCGAGGAAATCAAAGTCTAAGGATTGGTAAAAGATGAGATTTCTCAATTTTTTAGGGTCTTATTTATTTTTTTTTAGAAAGCATATAATTTTTCATATTTTTGTGCTTAAAATTTAAAAGCAAGTATAGTATTTCTATGTGAACTAGCTCGGGGTAGTATGGGAGAAAAAAGTGCAGAGGGAGAGGGTATACTAGGCAACTTCGTTGAAAATGAAGTTGTCTTCGTGAAAGACGACTGTCTTTTAACTGCAGTTACTTTTGCTCATCTGTACAGTTTCTATCCAGATAAATTTAAATACGGTCATACCAAGGCTTTTGGTTATAAACAGTATAAATTTAACTCTACCCTTGAGGGAGCTTTAATGATTGAAGGTACAAAAGGAGAGATAAATTATGGATTATGAAGCCATTATTGAAGCCCTCTTAGCATTTCTATTAGTCTTCATTTCAACATATGCAATATACGCTTTAGGCAAACGTTCAGCTCCAAAAACAACCATAAGCGAAAACGAACAATCGTCCTACGCTTGTGGAGAAAAAGTTGTTTTCCGCGGCGTAAAAATCAACGTGTCACTCTACAAATACCTGATTTACTTTGTTATCTTTGATTCATCCGTTTTAGTTCTTGCATTCGCTTCTTTCTCAATAGCAGGAACAACAAACCCTCTTCTTATAATTCTGTACCTCGGCATCATTCTTGCCGCAGGAATAGTTCTCGTCGAAGGAGGAAAAGAATAATGACTGACACAAAAACGTGGGCACGAGTAAAATCGCCATGGGTTTTACACTTTAACTCAGGAGCTTGCAACGGCTGCGACATAGAAATCGTCGCTCTTCTAACACCAAAATACGATGTTGAACGTTTCGGAGTAAAACTTGAACCATCACCACGCCACGCCGACGTTCTACTAGTAACAGGCTGCGTCACCCAGCAATGTGCTGAACGACTAAAACGAGTCTACGACCAAATGCCGCAACCCAAATTCGTCGTCGCCATTGGCGCATGCGCATGCAGCGGTGGAGTTTTCGAAGGAAACTACAACGTTCTTGGCGGAGTAGACAAAGTAATTCCAGTAACCGCTTACATTCCAGGGTGCCCACCGCGTCCAGAAGCAATCTTAGATGGGGTAGTGAAGCTCCTAAACGCTCTAAACCCGCCCAAACCTAAAAAGCAACCTAAACAGGCAAAAGCGCCTGAGGTTGCCAAACAGGAAGCCGTAGTAACACAAACGGCTCATCCAGTAGTTGAGGAGGTAAAACAAATTGTCAAACAATAAAATAGATATTCTTAGCATAATTGAATCAAAACTTGGAAACAAAGTCCAAATCCAACCAGGACACCTGAGCACAGGAACAATAATTGCTCAAAATGGCTTGCATCGGGATGTTCTAAAAGCGATGCTTGATGCTGACGAAAAAACAGGAATAACAGCCATAACCGGATTAGATCTTGGAGCAACTATTGGCGTTTATTATCACGTTCACACATCCAACGCGTTTGTAACAATCAAAGCTGAAGTCCCTAAAGAAAACCCCAAAATCCAAACTATCGTAGACCTACATCCAGGCGCAGTTTTTCATGAACTTGAAGTGGCTGATCTTTTAGGTGTAGTTTTCGAAGGACACCCAACCCCTGGTCATTTTGTTTTATCAGAAAATTGGCCTATAGGTGTTTACCCGCTCAGGAAAGATGTTAAAGCAAACGAAGTAAAGCTGGTTCCAACCCCAGTATCTGAGGAAATTAAGCTTCCCGAAAATGAAAAGCTCGTGAAAATCATCATTGGTCCCCAGCATCCTGCTTTGTTGGAGCCTGAAAAGTTCGCGGTAACTGTTGAGGGTGAAACTGTAGTTAAGGTTGAACCACGAATTGGCTACGTGCATAGAGGCATCGAGAAAGCAACTGAGTCACGCACTTATCTGCAAGATGTTTATTTGGTTGAACGAATCTGTGGAATCTGTAACAGCATCCATGCAGCAGGCTTTGTTGAATGCGTCGAAAAAATAGCAAAAACAGAAGTTCCGGAGAGAGCCAAATACCTACGCGTTGTTGCTTTAGAACTCAACAGGCTCCATAGTCACCTATTGACTTTAGGTCATGCAGGCTTAGAAATCGGGTACGAAACTTTGTTCCAGTATTTCTGGAGAGACCGAGAACCAATTATGGATCTAATCGAGTTAACCAGCGGCAACCGCGTTTATTCATCACTTATGACCATAGGCGGCGTACGACGAGACATCAAAGACACAGATATTCCAAAAATCAAATCTACTCTCAAGACACTTCGAGGACAATTACCCTTCTACAGACAAGTTTACGAAAATGAACCCACACTTAGGTTGCGCATGAAAAACGTCGGGGTTCTCAAAAGGGATGATGCCCTTAAGCTCTCAGTAGTTGGTCCAGTGGCGAGGGCTTCTGGCGTCGACATTGATGTTCGCAAAGATGAACCTTACGAAGCATACGGCGAGATTCCCTTCAAAGAAATAGTCTACAAAGATGGCGATACTTGGGCTCGAATGAACGTTCGTATGGATGAAGTTGAAGAAAGTATCAACATAATCGAATATGCAGTCGATAACTTACCATCAGGACCTTTCCGAATCGCTACACCCAGATCAATACCTGCAGGGGAAGCGGTAAATCGCGTTGAAGCTCCAAGAGGCGAACTATTCTACTACGTTAGAAGCAATGGCACAGACATGCCTGACCGCGTTAAAGTCCGCACTCCGACATTCGCTAACATTCCATCATTCCTCAAGACAGCAATAGGAGAGAGTATAGCAGATGTACCCGCCAACTTTGTTAGCTTAGACCCCTGCTTCTCATGCACAGACCGGTGACCCAATAATGATCGACTTTACCCTGATCTTCCGCATACTCGTCTTTCCAGGCTTCACATTCATAGTACTCTTAACTCTCTTTTGCGATTGGGTAGAACGCAAAGTCGAAGCCCGCATACAAAACCGCGTCGGACCAATGGTGGCCGGTCCAGCAGGGATTTTACAGCCTTTAGCCGACGTCATTAAACTTTTGACAAAAGAAGACATCGAACCAAGAGATGCAAAAAAAACCGTCTTCAAGTTTGCGCCTCTATTAGCTTTCACGATTATGATTTTTGCCTTATTCTTCATACCAATTGATGGGAAAAACATATTTTCAACTGGCGGATTCAGTGGCGATTTAATCATTATTTTGGCTTTTTCAACAATAGCTAACTTTTTGCTGTTCCTTGCAGGTTGGGCATCTTGCAACCCCTACGGCACTATTGGCTCAGCAAGAGTATTAACTCAGTTCTTAGGCTATGACATCCCGCTCTTTCTAATTGCATTAACACCTGCATTCATCGCTGGCAGCTTAAGTATTGCAGCAATATCTACGTACCAAGCAGTCCATTATCTTCCATTCATCGTTTTGGCTCCATGGGCTTTCGTCCTATTTGTAATAACTATGCAGGCGGAACTTGAAAAAGACCCGTTCGACGTTCCTCACTCTGAAAGCGAGCTCGTCGGCGGTTTAGAAACAGAGTTCACAGGCGCCAAACTGGCATTCCTTCATTTGACACGTGACGTGCAAATAGTTTTCGGTTCAGCATTAGTGGTCAGTTGTTCCTTGGTGGTGCTAACGGGCCCGTGTTCTTTGGTGCATCCTGGTTCTGGTTTACCCTGTGGTTTGTACTCAAACTCTTAGTCGTCGTATTGATTAGCGAGTACATTACAACGGTGTTTGCTCGCTTCCGCATAGACCAAGTCCTGTCAGGAAATTGGAGAATTCTCTTACCCGCAGCGTTGCTCTCTTTGATGCTTACTGTAGCTTTAGTGACATGGGTTTATCCTTTGGTGGTGTAACAAGATGACGGAAAAGAAAAAACGCATATCTCCAATCTTCAGACGAGCAGCATCCCACATATTTACAAAGCCAGCAACAACAAAATATCCATTCGTAAAACCGGTGCTTCCTGAAGATGCCCGTTGCAAAACAGTTTATACAATTGAATCTTGCAACGTCATCGATATTGGAACGGGTACAGGCGGTTCAAATGGCTTAACTTTAGATGTTAAATCAATCGTTGGCTCTAACTGTAGAGTTTGCGTCCGAGATTGCCCAGCAGCCGCGATAGAAATAGTTGAAGTGGAAGGCAAAAGACGCCCCCAAATCCGTTTTGACAAATGTATCTTCTGTCACCAATGCGTAGAAAGCTGCCCCCGAGGTGCAATTAAAAGCTCAGTTTTCTATGAGTTAGCCACAACTGACAAATGCGCATTAATCCAAAAGCCAAACACGCTAAGGAGACTAAATCTTAATGATCTTTGAAATTCTCGCTGTAGGCCTAATAATTTCCGCCGTATTGGCGCTCTTCCTAGATGAAGTTATTTATTCCGTTGCCGCGCTAGCAGGAACTTTCCTTTTTACAGCATTGATCTACGTCTTAAACGGGGCACTATATGCAGCTATTTTCCAGTTTGCCGTAGGCGTTGGCACATTATCAATCTTGTTCCTCTCAGGAGAAATGTTGGGCGATAAACCAAAAAAGAAAACTTCTCCAAAACGCACAAGCGCCTTAATTGGGATAGGCGCAGTTTTATCGTTACCTGCAATTTTCCTATCAGTTTCCGGTTCAACCGGCACAAATTCAAACCTTAATTTTGGTGATGCCCTGTGGAATGTTCGGGGTTTAGATGTTGTTTTACAGGCTCTTGTTATTTTGACAGTGGCGCTGGGAATCGCCATTGTTTTGTATGAGAAGAAGAAAAAGGGTGGTCAATAATGGACTTTGTTATACTGTCACTGGTAATGCTGGCAATCGGAATCTATGGCTTGCTCACCAACCGTCAACTGATTAAAGTCTTCATATCCGTTGAGTTAATCGCAACTGCAGCCACATTGAATTTCGTGATGCTTGCGTCTTCTATGGGTGTCGGCTTAGGTCAAGCATTTCTAATTTTGGCGTTCTCAACAGATACCGCGGTCAGTGGCGTGATCTTAGGGTTGCTTGTCATTGTATCCAAAAAGTACGGAACAAGCGACATGGGCAAAATAATACAGATGTTGCAAGATAAAGGCGAAAGTGAGGATGAAGTGCAATGATTCTTGAAGAATTCTCAGCATGGTTTGTTTGGGTTCTACCCCTCATAGCAAGCTTATTTGTACCTATAATTGGAAAATACAGTGACAAAGCAAGAAACTATTTCGTTGTCGCAATCGCGGCAGTCACCGCCGTGTTGGCGCTTTCTTTAGTTCCAAGTGTCTGGAATGGTAACGGGGTAGCCACCGAGTTCTCGGTATCGTGGATTCCAGGATTAAATGGTCCACTTAACGCTGGCGTCTACATTGACCCCTTAAGCGTATTATTCACCTGTCTTGTTGCCTTCTTTGCATTAATCATAGCCATCTATTCAATAGGCTACATGAAAGGCGAAGAAGGATTAACACGCTACTACTACCTCATCTTACTATTCATCGGCTCCATGATTGGCCTTGTAATAGCCGACAACATGCTACAGATGTTTATCTTCTGGGAAATGGTGGGCTTATGCTCTTACGCTTTGATTTCGTTCTGGTACAAAAAACCCGAATCGATCAAAGCAGGTGTCAAAGTTTTCATAATGACACGTATCGGCGACATCTCCTTGCTTGCCGCTATCGGTATCCTCTTTTTGATGTTTGGCACCTTCAGCTTCCACGGCGTAATAACCGGTATACAAGATGCAGCAGCGGCAGGGACATTGAATACAAGTCTAATGGTTGTTGTTGCGTTCCTAGTTTTAGGCGGCGCTATTGCAAAATCTGCTCAGCTTCCATTGTTCACTTGGCTATATAGCGCTATGGAAGCCCCAACCTCAGTCAGCGCCCTCTTGCACGCAGCCACAATGGTCAAGGCAGGTATCTATTTGCTTGCAAGGTTCATACTCATATTCTCAGTTGCACCCGTACTAATCACAGCTTTAGGTACTCAATTCTGGTTCGCAACAGTAACTTGGATAGGTGTCTTAACCGCCATAGTTGGCGCAACACTCGCATTAACAACCACCGACATCAAAGGAGTCCTCGCTTACTCAACTGTAAGCCAGATTGGTTTCATGATGGCCGGTTTAGGTGCAGCGGTTGACGGAGCTGCATCAGTCGGCTGGTTTGCAAGCTTATTCCATATGGTCAGCCATGCTTTCTTCGAAGGTCTCGGATTCCTCTTGGCCGGAGGTATCATACACGCTATCGGCACACGAGATATGCGCCTTATGGGCGGCTTGCGGAAGGCTATGCCTATCTCATTCATTTTAATGGCAATAATGATTATCACCACTAGTGGTCTGCCACCTTTCGCTGCGTTCTTTAGCAAAGGCTTAATCATCACAAGCGCAACCGACGCAGGGTAACCTTGCCCAAGTAATAATCCTCTACGCCACCACTGCTATAACATTCGCGTATGTCGTGCGTATGTTTAGCTTGGTGTTCATGGGCAAAGAATCTGAACACATCCAAAAACAGCATGTTCACGAAGCACCCAAAGTCATGCTTATCCCCGCTGCAATCCTTGCAGGCTTATGCATCGTCTGGGGCTTATCAGAGCCTCTCGTGGCAAGCTTCATGCATGTAAACTTAGGCGAAGGCTTACTAGCTGCGTTCACAAACATAGAGTTCCCCATTTTCATCGTACTGCTTATACCCACAGGATTAATCGCGTACTCCACATATTACAAAGGCTATCAAGGCATCCGAACCTTTGCCGCAGGCAAAAACCCTATTATGGCAACATTCAAACACGCTTACTTCTTCGATGACTTCTACGGTGCAGTCTCAAAAGGAATAGAACGATTCTCAGGTGGTCTTACCCGAGTAGAAAATGCCCTATTCGGACGCTACCCCGATAATGCAGCTACCCAAGTCAGCGAATCTGCAGAACCTGGACACGCCACAACTTTGAAGCAAGGACCCTCAGATTCATTTAGAAACTATGTTGCCGCCGCAGTGCTCGGCTTCATACTAATCGTAATACTGATAATATTAACTGTAGGAGTGTAAGAAAATGACGCTACCCATTCTTTTAGCAGTATTTGCAATTCCAACAATAAGCATACCGTTCGTTTACTTTGCAGGAAAGAAATCGCCAAGAGCAGCAGCCCTTTTTGTTGCTTTAATTGCCTTAATCAACATTGGCTTGGTGTTGTCAACTGTACCCGCAGTCCTAAACAACGTAAGTCACCGATACGTTGAATCTTACACGTGGATTCCAACATTAAACAACACGCAATTTTCACTCTTTGTCGATGGAATCAGCGCTTCAGTTGCCCTAATCAGCTTAGTCCTAATTTTCGTTGCTGCATTATACTCAGTTAATTATATGGCTGGCAAAAAGAACTTGCCCTCTTACTACGCGCTTCTATGTATGCTCTCCGTTGGCTTAGTCGGAGTCTTCCTGACAAGCAACCTGCTTCTATTCTATTTCTGTTGGGAACTCATGCTCGTCCCAGCTTACTTCATAGTTGGCGAATGGGGATATCGAAACTCTTACAAATCCGCGTTTAAACTCTTCATATTTACCCATGCAGGCGCAGTCTTTGTTTTATTAGGCATAGGCGCAATCTACTTCTTAACTGGCACAACTGACATGTTTGCAGCACAAACAGCCCTAATGACTGCTGCACCCGATATCATTAAATGGATTTTAGTTGCCCTAACTGCTGGGTTTGCAGTTAAAATGGCCGTGTTTCCAGTCCACATGTGGCTCCCCGACGCTCACTCAGAAGCACCCGCCCCAATGTCCGCGCTCCTAAGCGGAGTTATCATTAGCGCAGGAGCTTACGCAATTCTACGTTTATCCTTCGGAATTGTTTTCCCTGCAGTCGGGGTTGCGTTTGGGACAAGTTTTCTGGAAGCTCTGTCTATCGTTGGAGTAATCACGGCGTTTTTCGGTTCGTTCCTTGCGTTGGTTGCGACTGACATAAAACGCCTCATCGCCTACTCAAGCATCGCCCACATGGGCTACATTATGTTCGGACTCTCTCTGTTCCCTGTAGCCTTAGCCAGCGGAAACCCAGTGTTTCTTGGGGAGGTCTCAGCTATCGCAATTGTAGGCACTGTATTGCACATAATCACCCACGCCGCCAGCAAAGGCCTTTTCTTCCTTACAGCAGGCGGAATAATGCATCAGACTGAAGAAAGAGATATCCGCAAAATGGGTGGTTTAGCAGGCAAGATGCCGTTTTCAACTGTTTCAGGAACAATAGCGGCGTTGAGCATTGCTGGAGCACCACCACTAGCATGCTTCATAAGTGAATTTCTAATATTCGTCGGGGCCATACAGATTATAAATGCGACAGGCGGAGCTAGCAGCTTCTACATATTACCCACAGCTCTTATGCTTGTAGCAACTGTGTTCTCGTTAGCCTATGCATTAAGATTCATTTCAAAAGTGTTCCTTGGAACAACAAAAGATGAAGATGGAGCAGAAGAGGGCCACAAAGATGTTACAGAACACATTGCTGCCGAGAAACACAAAATCGTCGATGTTCCTAACTACATGAAGGTCTCATTGGCAATCTTGGTGGTTCTTGTAGTTCTCATTGGAATCTACCCGACGTTCTTTATGAATCTAATACAAACAGTTACCTTTGGAGGCGCTTAATCAATGGTTCAAGTCATTGACATAGTATTACCTATTTTCACGTTAGTAATCGCTGCATTACTTACAATTCCAATATTTAGGATAATCCGAAAACAAGAAAACCACAAAACCGCTCTGACATTGGGCTGGCTCTTAACCGTTTTCCTGATTGCAGGCGCAACAGTGGCTAATCTTGCATTAAGCTATTACAGCACAGCCAACCCGCTGCCATTAAACTTAGCTTTAGACGGTAGTGTATCATCTGCAATTTCAAGTTCTTTCCTAGTAGATGCCATTTCCATCTATATGGCAATAATCATCGTAGCAATTAGCTCGGTAGTCATGGTTTACAGCGTGTTCTTTATTGACTCCAACGAACGCCCATCAGACAGATACTTTGCAATCATGCTCATACTCACAGCAGCATTATTGGGCGCTGTTCTCTCAGGCGACCTCTTAACGTTCTTTATTTTCTGGGAAGCCGCAACCGCAGCTGCAGCGTTCCTAATGATGTACCGAAAGAATGCGTTCAGCCTCAATGCAACCCTGAAGTTCCTAGTAATGGTCATCATCGCCTCAGCATTCGTTCTGTTTGGAATGTCGATCGTTTACGGCTTAACTGGCAGCTTGAACTACAGTGCTGTCAGAGAAGCTTTGAACGTTACCACTTTGGTTGGATCCGACAAAAATTTACTTATCATCGCCTTCGTATTCATCGCTGCTGGCTACGCTATTGAAGCAGCAATTGTGCCCTTCCACTTCTGGTTACCCGATGCATACACAGCCGCCCCAGCACCATCAGCAGCATTCCTTTCAGCACTTGTTGACCAAGGCAGCTACTACATTCTCATCAGAATATTGCTATACATTATCATTCCAACGGGTCCAAACCAAGTGTTAGATTGGACATTCATGCTAGCCATATTGGCTGCAGTAACCATGGTAGTAGGCAACGTATTCGCTTTAATCCAAAACGACGTAAAACGTTTAATCGCATACATCTGCGTCGCAGACGTCGGCTACAACCTAGTAGCAATCACGAGCATAAAATCACTTGGTCTCGAAGGCAACCTGTACTTCTTCCTCATCGGAGGATTAACCACAGCTTTAGCTTTCATGGCAATAGGCATCATAAACAAATACGGCATAAAGACACTCAGTGACTTCGCTGGATTTGGCAAAAAAGCGCCTCTAGTCAGCTTAGCTTTAGTAATAGCTGGATTATCGTTCGCTGGAGTACCACCGCTAGGAGGATTCATAGGTAAATACCTCGTCTTCACCGCTGCACTGCAAGCAAACCTCGGCTGGTTAGCTATAATTGGAGTCTTAACAAGCGTCCTGCAAACCGCATATATTTTCCGTCTCATGAACGTCATGTACTCAAAGAAACCCAAAGACGAAACACCCATCAAAGAAAACAAACGCCTGCTCATCCCCGTCTTCATCTTGGTCGCAGCAATCTTCCTGTTAGGCTTATTCCCAGACATCGTCCTCCAACTGATTCAGCCAGCAACACACCAACTGTCTGCCCTAATCCCAACCCTCTAAAACCACCAAACTAGCTGAAAACTTTGAATGGGAACATTCTTGCCCGTTTACTCTTCATACTTTTTTCATAAAAAAGTAGCTTCTTTTGATTGAAAACAGCTGCCTTAGTATGTTAAAATCGTTATACTTTATTGTTAACTTGTTTTGGGGTCGCTATTTTTATAAGTCCAACGCTTGAATTAGGTTTTCATGCAAGCTGAATTTGGAGTAATCGGTGGAACAGGTCTTTATGACCCTAAACTTCTAAAAAACATCCAAGAAGTAACAGTTGAAACCCCATACGGCAAACCCTCAGATGCCATAACCGTTGGCGAACTTGCGGGAAAATCTGTTGCATTTCTGCCAAGACATGGGAAAAAACACACAATACGCCCTACAGACATCAACGTTAGAGCCAACATTTTCGCTCTCAAAAAACTCGGCGTAAAACACATATTGGCACCTTCAACGGTTGGTTCACTGCGCGAAGAATATCATCCCGGCGAAATCGTTTTCATAGACCAATTCATCGATCGAACCACCCGCCGCGAGCAATCCTTCTACACATCAACGGAAGGAAAGGTTTGTCACATATCCGTTGCTGAGCCCATCTGCCCCGAACTACGTAAAACCTTAATTTCAGTTGCTAAAGGCTTAGGTGTCAAAATGCATGAAACAGGCACATACGTCTGCATTGAGGGACCTCGCTTTTCTACTAAAGCAGAATCCAAAATGTACCGCCAATGGGGAGCCGACGTGGTTGGCATGACCCTGGTTCCCGAATGCGTCTTGGCTCGAGAAGCCGAAATCTGCTACGCAAACATATCCACCGTGACAGACTACGACGTTTGGAAAGACCACGTAGTCAGCGTTGACGATATTCTCGCAACTATGAAAAGCAATGTTGAGAATGTTAAGCGTATAATCGCTGAAACAGTCGCCAAAACACCCGCTAAATGCAGTTGTGGATGCGAACAAGCACTAAAAGGAGCATTCGTTTAGGGGATAAAAAAATGAACAAAACCGACAAAAAAATAGATTTAAAATCCAAAGTCAGAAGAATTCCCGAGTTCAAAGGTGTAACCTTCTGGGACATAACCCCCCTCCTAAAAGACAAAGCCTGCTTTTGCGAATGCATCAAACAATTAGCCGATCACTATAAAGGCAAACCAATCGATGTAATTGTTTCAAATGAGGCAAGAGGGTTCCTCGTAGGCGCACCCTTAGCTTACGAGTTGGGCGTAGGGTTTGTCCCAATACGCAAAAAAGGCAAATTACCCTACAAATGCATTGACCTAACATACAAAAAAGAATATGAATCTGACACCATCGAAATCCATCAAGACGCCATTGAAAAAGGACAGAACGTTTTGCTCATCGACGACCTTTTAGCCACGGGCGGCACCGCTAAAGCTAACATTGAATTGGTTGAAAAGTTAGGCGGCAAAGTTGTTGGCTTGGGCTTCCTCATCGAATTAGGTTATTTAGAAGGTCGAAAGACACTTGGCAACAAACACGACATCTACTCACTGATACAATTAAAAACCACAAACGGGTAAATAAAAAAAGTCATCAAGCTTCGAGCTTGGCTAAGAAAGCACAATTCAAGCTCAATTTCTTTTCTACCTCAGATACGGCGAAAAAATAATTGCGAATGGCATTCTACAGAAACCCCTAAAGCTCTCCGGCCGCAAAAAAAATTGAAGCCGTTTTTAACACGGTTTGTTGTTGTACCATGACAGCAACGCACGCTTAATAGTTAATTCTCGAATAATTATTATGAGCAGATTTTTGAGGTGGATTTTTTGGAGAACATTTTTGTAGATATGGAAACGGAGATTAGTAGTAAATACTCTAAACAAGAAACTTTTGAGAAACCCAAACGGAGCGCTTTCGTTTTTATAACCGCAGATTCTGACGATAGTAGCTTGGCGATTGAAGACTTAAGGAAGATTGAGGAAGTCAAAGAGGTTTACCTTGCTAACGGCGTTTATGACATCGTAGCTAAGGTAAGCGGCACATCGTTTGACCACGTTCGCGAGATTGTTCAATCAAGAATAAGAAACCTATCAAGCATCAAATCAACGTTGACTCTAACTATTATCTAAACATGCGCCACAATATATTGCCAATCTAAATGCCTTTGCACTGCGACTAAATACTCAACAAAAAATACTTCTTTGCTTTTCGATTTATAGGCGAAACTTTTTACTTTATTTTGTATTTTTTCAATAATTTTTAACTCTAATAATTTAGCAGCTTCTCCGAAAATTGTTTCAATTGCAATAGCGAAACTTTCGATCATGCGAGGAATTTGTTCTTTTCTTATGCAGTGCTTGTTTTCTAGGTAACTGTAAATAGCTTGCTTAACGTTTTCTCCAAGAGAAGTGAAAACTTCATCAATTGCATCTGTTAAGGTTGTGTCAAAATTGATTTTCGATCGTTCTTTTTCGCCATTTAGGACGAAAGTTGTTATGCTGGTTAGTTGTTGAGCCATTTTCATTCCTGCTTGTTATTGTGTTCTGCTTAGCAACGGTTGTATCTTAATTGTTAATATATCACTTGTTTTAGATTCCGATATATTCCCAAAGTCGATATATGCAAAAAAGATAGGTGCAACATCAAGTAAATATAAAAAAATTTCTCAAGATTACCTTCTTCACCTTGTACATTCATACATTGATTCCTAAGATGGTCTTTAGCTTATTCAATTATCCTCAATAATAATGGTTATATGACTACAAAATACCAACGACATTATGCAGTTTGCCTCATTTTCGAGAAAGTCAAAGCCATAATCCTTTTAAAATCCTCTGAGTAATATAGAGTAAGATGTGATTTTTTGACAACATACATGGTTAACTCAGCTATTTTAAAATCAGGAAAAAATCCAAAAACCTGTGCACAAGGCGCAGCAAAAATGCTTGCCAAAGGAAAAATCAAGGGAATAGAAATGAAAGCCTGTTATTGCTGTGAAACAGAAAATAGAGTTGCTTTTCTTATTGAAGGCCCAAGCGAAGATGCTATCTTACGTGTGGTGCAAGAGCAACTTGACATTCCAGTCGCTTCAATAATGGAAGCAGAAGAAGTCTCAGTTTTACCATAAACCCTCGCAATATCCTTTGTTGCAGCTTGAAGAAAAATTCTCAAGCCTATTTTTTTGTATTTAAAATAGCGGAAACTTTTAGAAAATGCTTCTAATCTAGATTAACTCTTTCGCTGCCATTAGGTAGATTTTAAAATCTCGTTCCGAAAACAATGCAAAAGTAACTTTTTCAATCCTGTCTTCTTTTTCTAAAAACGCCTTAATCGTGCCGATTGCTACTCGACTAGCTTCTTCAATGGGGTAACCGTATGCTCCAGTGCTGATTGATGGAAACGCAATGGTCTTCAGACCCTTAGTGACGGCTAGCTTTAACGAGTTCCTATATGCCTGTTTCAACAGTTCGGCTTCGACATGAAAACCTCCAAGCCAGACTGGTCCAACCGTGTGGATGACATGTTTAGCTTTTAGGTTTCCTCCTGAAGTTATAACTGCTTTACCAGTCGGTAATCCATCTGGCCATTCGGTTTCTCGGATGCGTTTGCATTCTTCGAGAATTTTTGGTCCACCTTTAAGATGTATGGCTCCATCCACTCCGCCGCCACCAAGAAGCGTTGAGTTAGCTGCGTTTACAATGGCGTCAGCTTCAACGTCCGTAATGTCACCTTTGATTAATTCAAGTGTAGCATTTCCAATTTTAAATTCCATAGATATCCCTTATCTCAAATGGTTATTTAACTATGTCAACAACGACCACAAAGCTGAACTAATGAAATACACGCCAAAACTAATGAATACAGCTATACAAAAAAGCGTAATTCCTATCCGTGTATGCTCGGTCCAGAACCTCTGAGACTTAAAAATCAATAACGCAACCAAAGTGTACCAGATAAAATCAGTGAGCCAATGAACCCCTGCAAAGATAGAAAACCCTAACAATCCAAACAATTTTGCGTTCAAGATAAGAGTTGTTCCAATAGTTAGCCACCATAGGATAAAGCCTGCGTTTGCAGCTGTCGTCCACGCTCCTGCAAGTACGGAATCCCGCTTAACACTCACAGTATTCTCTTCTTGTTTGTGTCTGCTTGTAAATGCCCGCAAGCCCATGAAAATCATCAGAAAACCACCAATCAAACTTACTATAACCTGAACGAAACTGGGGATTTCAAATTCGCTGAGCACAAAGAAAATTAGAAACATCAAAGGAAACTCAACTATTGCATGACCGACGGCTATCAGGGCGCCAGCTGTTTTGTTTTTTGATGCCTTTCGTATTGTGACCGCAAATAGTGGTCCCGGTATCAGAACCCCTGAAAGCGAGATAAGTAACACAGAGGCCAAGAATACATAGAAGTCGGTGATAAACTCCAAGATCCAAGTCTCCAATGCTTTTCCAATCTTTTTGCATGGTCAGCTATAAGCTTTCACTCTCTAATGGATCTAAACATACTTTGAAAACTTCACTTTAATCAAGCATTACTCAAACACATTTTTGCTTGGCTCGCGTTTTTGAGGCTTTAACAATCTCGTTTGCATTTCTACAATGTCTGCGCTGTCCTTAGCGGTTACGTAATTGTCCAGCAACATTTGGTTTACCTCAAAAAACGTGTGCCCCCACGGAAAAATCAACAAAACATCTTCCGCCTCTTTCTTAAAACCAGCAATGTACAAGGCTGCTGCGATGGCTTCGACGGTTGTTAGCTTGGTAAGCTTCCCATAATTCACGGGATTGCCTGCAATCAAAATGGGTAAGCACCTGCTGGTTCCCTTTACTTGTTTTTCCATCACTTTCTGGGCATGTTCCCAACTGCAATCTAGCGCTGCTAATCCAAATTGTTCTAGCCTTTCCCTGTCCGTTGGAGAGAACGCAATTTCGCCAAATGGGTTGAGCACGATAGCTCGCTTTGGCAGAAACCTTATGCTTGTAACTATGCGGGCGAGTCCTCGGCGTTTAAGCCTCAAAGCAGTGTTTTTTTTAGGGTCATCTTGAGCAGCGTGATAAATCGTAATCCTTACAGGCAAAACCTGCTTTTGACCTTCAGAATCAGATTCCACTTGGGCTTCGCACCTTCAAATGACTCATGGGATCCTCAAAAACACTCGGAATCCACTCAATAATATCTGTTGCAACCATGTGAAATCCAATTTCTTTTGCAACGAAGTCGCCTGCAGCCCCATTCACAAAGGCACCTGCAACAGCTGCTTCAAAGGAGTCAACGTTTTGAGCCAGCAAACTTCCCACGATGCCGCTTAGAACGTCACCTGTTCCACCCACAGTCATCCCTGGATTTCCGGTAAAATTCATCTTTGCGCGGTTTGCATCGCAGATTACGTCAACTTTTCCTTTTACTAAAACGACAGCGTTTAGTTTTTTGGCGGTTTTCTGTATTGCTAAGACGCGTTCTTCTAGGTTATCAGGCAACACTTCTCCTGTAAGTATCGTGTATTCGCCAGCGTGAGGCGTCAAAACAAGAGGAATTTTTAGGGGTCTTTTGAATTTCGCGAAAGCTTTCAATCCGTCTGCATCCAAAAGCAGCGGTTTTTTGGCTTTTTCAACTTCATCCACACATGCTTTGACAAATTTGACTGTTTCAGAGTTTAAACCTAATCCAGGCCCCATGACAACCGCGTCAACCATGCCTATATACGGTTTAATTTTTTCCATATTTGCGGTGGTAAGGTTGTCTCCCTCGAGCTTTATTGTTATTAAATCAGGAGATATTGAGGAAATCGCGTAAGCAGCCTTTTCTGGGGCGGCAAGGTAAACTATGTCCACGCCTGTTCGCAGGGCAGCCAAAGAAACCAGTGTTGGAGCCCCAGAGTAAACTTCGCTGCCGCCAATAACGAGCAGACGTCCAAAGTCGCCCTTGTGAGACGTTGGGCTACGCGGTTTAGTTGCGAGTAAAACGTCGCCTGGCCCGGCAAACCGCTCTATTTCCGTGGGTAAACCAATGTCGACAACGGCGAGTTCGCCAACGTATTTTTTGGCTTTATCCAAACCTGCCTTTGCTTTATGAAATGTTATTGTAAGATCCGCTTTTACGGCTGTGCCTAACACTTCGCCTGTGTCAGAATCAACGCCTGTTGGCACATCAACTGCAATCTTGAAGCCGCTCAGAGAGTTAATGTAATCAACTACTTTGGCTGTTAATGGTTTTAGTTTTCCTTTTGTTCCGGTTCCAAGCAAAGCATCAATAATAATGCCAGCGTTCACTTTAGGAATAAGGGAACTATCTGTTACCTCAAGCAAGGTCACTTTGCTCTGTAGTGATTGAAGAATGCCCCAGTTGACCCGTGCAGCTTCATGCGTAATGTCGCGGCTTCTGCCTACTAAAACCGATGTGACATCAAAATCCTCTGCCAAAAGATGTCTAGCAGCTACAAACCCGTCGCCACCATTTCCACCTAGACCACAAAAAACAGCTGCTTTTTTGTTCTTTTGGAAACGAGTAATGGTTTCTTGAGCTATGCTTCGTCCAGCGTTCTCCATCAATTGCAGCAGACTAATGCCAAAGTATTGTGCGTTGACTTCTAGGGCACGCATTTCGCGGCTTGCTATGTAGAGGGTTTTGTTTTTTGCTTGCATATTGACGCCTGATTATTGTTATGTATGGTTAAAAGATAAGCATATCCTTAGCTGTATACAAAAGCATCGCCCAAACACATAAATCAACTTGATCTGTTTTGCTGACCTCAAAACTGGAAAAAAATTCGAAGATCAACGAACTATATATAATCATACTTGCATTCAAATCAAAATAAAAGAGGAAACAAAATAAAGAGGCTAAACCATGTTTGGAATCATGGCTATTAACATTCCAAACAATCGTTTAATTAAGAAAAAACCTCTCTATGCGTAAGATTGCGGTTATTTTTCTGCGAAAATGACAGGGACTACCCTTTCGAGACACTTCAAGAGAAACATGTACTATGTGAAACTATTTTTTTGGCGTAGAAACTCTTCTTGGAAGTTTTTTGCACTGTTTTGGAAGCATTTTTTTCTTCAAATGAAATGAATTTTGTTTCTTCAAATGAGTCCTTTTATGTGCTTACGTAAAATTAGACTGTTTTAATTGCTATGTCTTTTTTTGTTTGAGCGAAAAATAGTCGAACGTCACTTTTTTACACTAAAAAGTTAAAACAACCCTTGATTATTACGTAAAAATTAATGAAACAACTATAACTTACCATAGGGAGCTTTACTTAGAAGCACAAAAAATAGCGAAGGTGCATCTTCAAACCTAAAATTGCTATCGTTAAAAATTTATTTTTCAAAATTTCAAACTTTAAATTCAATAAGAAAAGGTTGGTTTTTTGGTTGAGAGTTTTTGCGCTACCTCTCTTTCAGTTCCAGAAGATATTTTGAAGAGAACGTAAGCTAAAATCGCCATGATTTCATCATTTTCATAGTCTTGTTAAGTCGTAATTACTTTTCCAAAACGTCAATTTGGGCAAAAAAGTTTATCCATACCTTTACGTTTACTTAGTTCAGGTTTTAGCCTACATTCTTGAAGAACTATATTTCTGAAAATGGTGACTTGTTTGAATAAAAACTATATGATAAAAAACTCTGATGCCCTCTTAGTAACAGACATACAAAAAGATTTTCTGCCCGGAGGGGCCTTGCCAATCGAAAACGGTGATGAAATAATCCCCGTCATCAATAATTACATAAAATATTTTGAAAACGCTAAGGCACATGTTTTAGCGTCTCGAGATTGGCACCCAAGCAACCATGTTTCCTTCACAACTCAAGGAGGACCATGGCCACCACATTGCATCCAGGAAACAAGCGGCGCAAAGTTTAGCGCTGAACTTAAACTGCCCAAACACACAATCATTATTTCCAAAGCTACCAATCCTCAAAATGAAGCATATTCAGCCTTTGATGGAACAAGCCTCGCCCATGAGCTTCAGACTTTATGTGTAAAGCGGCTTTTCGTTGCCGGATTAGCGACCGATTACTGTGTGGTTAATACCGTTGTTGATGCACGTAAGTTGGGCCTTGAAGCAGTGGTGCTTATGGATGCAACATTGGGAATTAACTTGGAGCCAGGTGATGTAGATCGAGCCATTGAAACGATTGTTAAAAATGGTGCCCAACAGGCTACTGCCGACGATTTTCCAGATGCTGTTGATAAATTGTCCATAGAAGAAACGCAGCCTGACGCGTTAGCAGAGAAACCTTCACTACGCGCAGAAGTTAAGAAAAAAGCTCGAATGCGCCCTAAAGGAGCCACTAAGCAAATTCGGACGGAGCGATAAGGCTAAGTTTTTTCGAACAGCGACGAACCTTATATAATCATCGGAGTAGAATTCCTGCAAAAAAGCGGAAGGTTCGTTGTATAACTTTTTTTTCCAAAAATATTTTTAACTGGACTTCTAAAAAGGTTTTCTATTCGGATTAAAGGCATCACTCGGAGTTATTTGGCTTAATTAACAGGTTGAAACGAGCTGAATGCCTCTTGCTAAATGGTGTTTTAGGCTATATTTTGAACTTTACAGGTTCGATTGTGCTTTTGGTCGAGATTACATAACTTTAGTAATATCTTTCTAATTTTATGCCCTTGTTTGTACACGTTCTCAAATCAACTTTTGACGCTAAAGAACTGGTTTCCGAAGTTGTCAGTCTCTTAACATGCCTAATTGAGTTTTTTGTTTACGAAATTTTTTCGAATAGCAACTTTTTACAATAAATAGTGAAAACAACAGACATCATATTCTGAATTTATCATCAAACAGTTAATTTTGCACGTAAACAGTAGTCTTTCCCTTATTCGAGAGGCGAGAAATGAAAACTTTCAATAAAATATTTTTACCGCCACTCGGAGCACGATTTTTATTGTTCGCCCAGAACTTGAATAATTATTGTCCTAGCTCGGGGATAAACGTCGGTCTCAACAAAAAGGAGTGATTGCCAAGTTCCAAATTCGACGTTACCGTTAACTATTGGCAGAGTTTTATCTGGAGGAAGAAGCATGGAACGCAAATGTGAATGCGCATTAGAAGGATGCTGGTATGCCCCATGTTTTGGCGCAATCTCTTCCAGAAAAACTTTAATATCTTTCAGCAACGCGGAGTCGTTTTCAGTTAAGATGAATATGCCTGTGGCATGTGGAGCGAATACATGGACTACACCGTTTCGGATTTCTGAAATGTCAACCGTCTCCTGGACTTTATCTGATAAGTCTACAAAGTCAATTTCTCCGTGCGTGGAAAACGTGTAAGTTTTGTTTATGACTTCAAAGTTTGACATTCTAGGCTCTCCCGCTATTTTATCAGTTCACTTGGCTGAAAAAGTTTTCGAGTTTGATTAAATGACTGTGTTTGGTTGATGCTTTTGTATACAGAAAAGGTCAAGGTTAATTTTATTGAAGTTGACTTTCATCATTCTTAACAATCATATGCGATTAATTCTTAACAAGATAATTTTTTCAGGCTTCTTCTGAGACTTTCAATTATTTGTGTCTTGACAAACAAAATACTATGGGGCTGACGATAACTAACATTTGCAAAAATTTTTCCAGATACCATGATGACGTCATTTTACTGCATATTATCTTTACCACTCACTACAATGACAGCTCTTTTTTAATCAATCACACTTCACAAAATTAAGTAATTTAGGCATGCTTTAGCATATGTAATAATGCTTTTGAATTCCAAATAAGCTTGAAAACTGATTACTTACCAACTCTTTAATCAGCTCTACCTCCAAACCGTGTCTAAGAGAAATAACCAAATAGCCTTGAAGAAAACCAAAACCATTACAAATTAATTAATAGTCTGCATTTTTCTAAAAGAATCCTATCCACTTTCAAAAGGCACTGAAAGTCAAAGCTGGAACAAACTCAGTGTTTCTTGAATAAGGAAGTGGCAGCTGAATGGAAAAGTTGTTTTCAGAGCGGTGAGTGGTTTTTTAAAAGTATTAGCACCTATTTGTGTCTCCAATTTGTCTTTGAAGATGTCACCAGTTAAAGTAAGGATTTCTGGATCCTGTGCATAGAGGAGCCTCTTTTGAGGACACCACTTTTTGTACCTTAAAAAACTCTTGTTTAGCTCGATTCAAAGTTTGTTTTGAAGGGGCACACAAGTGAGAAAGCGTCTAAAATGTTAGCGAAAAAATAATTTTAATAACTTAGACCAAAATTAAAGATTTTTCTTAGTTCAAAAATTTACGGGTAACCGTAGAGGGTTTTTATAATAAATAGCCTGTATTTGGGCTTAATTTGCTATAATTTTGTGTTACCGCTATTGTTTTGCTCCGAAAGACGTTAAATACAGAAAACCATGATTTTTTTCTATGGAAACGATAATCTAAAGGCACAAATTGAAGTCAAAATGGTAAAAAACCCTCAATTATGCCCTCATCGGTTTTGGCTCAATGAACTGGTATGGACATTACCGGAGCCTCATATAAGTACCTTCGAAAATCTCCATGCGAAGCAAATACATGTTTTTTCGGCTAGCCTTCGAGAGAAAACACCCTTTTTTGACAAAATGAATAACTTTGTCATTTTGGCTCAAAAAATTTTTTTCAGAAAAGTTTTGTCATAGCGAGTAATTCTTGGCTTTCTTGGTTTTGTTTGTGGCGAACTGACGCTTGGGTTCTAAGTTTTGATCCAATTTTCTATTTGGCGATTCTATTGTCTGATGCTTGGTTTTTTGTCTGAAAGCATTTCCTTGGGTGCCCAAGAAAGGTACTATTCGGGCATCTGTGTTGGGTTCTATTTGGTTTTTTGAGAAATTGGCAAGATTCTTTGGAGATTTTTGGTCTCTTAGAGAACGTTGTTTTCTGTCTCTTTTAGGTCAACAATCACTTTTCGTGTGCTTACTGTAGTCTAATCGGTGGTTATTTTTCATGTGTGGATGTTGGAGAATGCGTAATCAGTTACCATAGTTGTGTAAGTAATACTTGCAATTAACACCATCACCAGTGTGCTCCAGCCACACCAACCCAAACGGGCAGTATACAAAAGCATCCCCAAAACACATTTCCAACTTGCTCCCAAGGAACCATTTTTATGTTAAGAGCTCAATAAATAGAAACATTCTGAGTGGAAATTGTTGGCAACAGAGATCGACCGCATCAAACTTAGGCGATGGCGCAAAAGAGGCTTCTACAGCGAAACAGTCCTAGTCAAGCTCTTACAAAAAAAAGGCTACAATTCCGTCCGCGTCCCAGTTAGCAACCCTAGCCTCAACCCTCTACCCGACGTCATGGCCCGAAAAGGCAAACACATGTACGCGTTTGAAGTAAAAAACGCAAGCTACTACGCCTACTTCCCAAGAATACAAATCGACAAACTCTTCCGATTCCTCGACCAATTCATTCCCTCAGGAAACGAAAACAAACACGCCGTCATCGCCGCCCACCTGGGGAAACGATGGATATTCAAAGAAATCAGCTGGAACGACTGGGAAAAAAACAAACTCCCTGACAAAGTAAGAATCTTAAAACGGGACCGCGGCAACCTAAACATAGACACAAGTTACCAGCAACTGGAAAAAACAGAGTAAACAAATTATTACCTTCAGGCAAACTGACACTTAATTCGCGCCACATTTAGAACGTCTACCACAAAAAATGATATAATCGTCTCTTTACAAGCCTTAGGAAAAACCTGCGTTACGTGAAATAAACTTTAAGTCTTAAAGAAAATAAACCTGCAAATTCCACAAACAATATTTGCATTGTGTGGCGTTATAGGTTCAGGCAAAACCGCTTCCTCAACATTATAGTTAAGAATTAAATGATAGCGTCGGGAAAAAATCGTGTTTGCAGATCGGCATCTGACAGAGCAAGATGAGGATTTTTGTCAGATTTCCGCTGTACCCATGTTGGATCATTTTTCAAGCGTAGTTTGATTACTTGCAGCCTTATTTTTTATGTTCATCTTTGGTCTCATTCCGGCGCTTAGGCTCGCTAATGCAGCTGTTCTAAAAATCTTGACTTAACGTTTTGAACGTTTTAGGGAAAAACTTTAGCATTTCCGTGTAAGCAACCAGTTGGTGAATGAAATCTTGGAGCTGAAGGACAGGCACCACTGGAACTTTCTCGTAAAACTTGAAGGAGCTGGGTATTAGGGAGAGCACAGTTGGAATAAACTTGGCTTTTTCCCATCGAGTGCATTCAAGTTTTATGTTTATATTAGGCAGTGAATCTGCTAACGCATGGGTTCTTTGTATTTGTAAATCAACAATTTTTTTCAAAGCTGACGCTGCAATCGCTCGTTGCCAATGTTTACAATCAATACAAACGACTAACGGCTTTTTGCATCCGACTACATCGATTTCCCATCTTTTTTCGTTGTGTTTGAATCGGACATTGTTTTGGACGACATAACCATTATTTTTGAGGGCCAAAGCGGCGATTTCTTCAAACTCTTGCCAACAAAGCAAATCGCTAATTTGTTCAATGTCAGCCCCTAATTGTGATGCTTTAATGGCTAGTTTAAGTCTACTGCCTCCGTTTATTTCAATGCTGGAGGGTTTGAGGTAAATGAGGTTTTCTTTTTGTAGTTTTTCAAGCAAATCTAATGTGACTGTTGAAGGTATCTTGGCTTCTCTTTTAACACTTTCAACTAAAGCAGGTCCTTCTTTAGTCAGTTTCAGCAGCGAAATCAATAGATTCCGCTCAACACTCATAACCTAACCTCAGGAAAATCAATATAAAGGATTCAAGAACAATCAAATTACTCTGATTTGAGGCTGAACCTAAATCGACAAAGAATAAACCGTATACGAAAGCATCTCCCAAACACACTTTTATCAACCTCTCAGAAAATCCGGCTGCCCTCAAAGTCATCAATAATCCCCATCCTTATCTACTGTTTTAAAATCTAAGCCCTACCGCTGAAATAACCTTTCCCATTGTTTCTATGAAAATGAATATTTCGCTTATCTTCGCTACTCGTAGGTCCAAAAAACAAAAAGCTCCATGGATACTTGCACTGATTAATGTTACTCTATTCAACTATGCTGTGTTATCTTTAACTTTTTAATGTAAAAAATGAACGTTCGATGGTTTTTCGCTTAAGATAAATTAACTTGGAAGACTTAATCAAATAAATTTCGCTGAAAAAATCCACGACTCTTAGGAACACAAGATATAAGAAGACCCACCCAAAGCAAAAAAAATAGAAGATTAACAAAAAATGGCACTACGCTCGTTTGAGACTGAAACTTAAGGGTTCTTTCATCCTTACAAGAAATAAAAAACACTAAAAAACAAGATTCTAACGACACAATTTAAGAAACTTGAGATTTTTTCTGATTTTTGTTTCTAATCAAGCGGATAAAAAGGGGAATCAACGATTTATTTTTCATTACGCATATTTTTTCTGATTTTGGGAAGCTTAGTGTTTGAATCTTGTTGCCGAAGTTTGTAGCAGGAACAATGCTTTTTCAGTTTTTATCGCTTAAGTCCGTTACGTATATATAAGGTTCGTAAAGTTTCGGGAATTTAACGACTTATGAGCTAAATTTTTAAAAATTCTGAAAACCATTTTGTTTGTTTTGGCGATGCTTTTGTAGACAAACCCAGAATAGACCATTTAATCGACTAAAAAAACCCAAAAATAGCCCCGTACATACGCTTTAAATATTAAGTAAGGGTTAGCTGAATAGGTAATTTTTATGACGCTTATGAGAGCAATCCAAGTTAACCACCCTGGTGGCGAATTTGTTCTAGCGCAAAAGGAAATTCCTGAACCAAAAGAACACGAAGCCCTTCTCAAGGTTGAGGCCTGCGGCATTTGTCATGGGGACGCGATCGTTAAGTATGGGGGTTTTCCCGGTTTACAGTATCCGCGAACACCCGGACACGAGGTTGTTGGTACTATTGCGAAGTTGGGTTCTCAATCACATTATTGGAAGGTTGGGCAAAGGGTTGGGGTTGGTTGGCGTAGCGGGCATTGCCAAAAATGTAAATCTTGCCTAAAAGGCGATTATTGGGCTTGTGAAAGTCCTTTGGCAACAGGAATTTCAACTGATGGTGGATACGCTGAGTACATGGTTGCTCTTGTGGATGTTTTAACTGCTATTCCTGATGAACTTACCTCAGTGGAAGCTGCACCGCTTCTGTGTGCTGGTGCAACAACGCTTGGAGCCTTGAAAAGTAGCGCTGCAAAAGGTGGAGATTTAATTGCAATTCAAGGTTTTGGGGGTTTAGGTCACTTGGCGTTGCAGTTTGCTGTGCGGCTGGGTATGAAAACCGTCGTTATTTCTCGCGGGAAAGAGAAAGAAGATCTGGCCCGTAAACTTGGTGCCCAATTTTACATAGATGCAGAAACCGCTAACCCAAGTCAGGAACTCATGAATCTTGGCGGAGCAAAAGCTATCTTTTGCACTGCACCTAACAGCAAAGCCATTGGAGACCTCGTTGAAGGGCTAGCCCGCAATGGACAACTAATCATCGTCACTTTTGTTAATGAGCCAATGCAGATTTCTCCTTCACAACTGATGCGTGCAGTAAGGTCAGTTAGTGGTTGGGTGGGCGGAAATACAGCTGACACACTAAACTTTAGCGTCTTAACACATGTTGTTCCTATGGTTGAGGTTTTTCCTCTTGAACAAGCTGCCGTAGCTTTTGAGCGCATGATGACTGCAAAGGTTCATTTTAGGGCAGTTTTAAAGATAGGAGATGGTTCAAAATGAATGAGGTTTCAAGAATAATTCAGGAAAGGCAATCAGCAAGAGTTCCCTTTGACCCGAATCAGAGAGTGTCCAAAGAAGATCTTAAGCAAATTTTAGAGGCGGGTCGATGGACGCCTACAGCGCACAATATGCAAAACTTTGATGTTGTGGTTGTGGATGACAAAGAGGTTTTGGAGATAATTGGAAATGTTAAGTCCCGGATTTCGGAAGTGTTTCTTAGAGAAAACTATGAGCAACTTTCATTCTCAAAAGAGGAATTGCAGGAGAAGAAGACTGGAATTTTAGGTGCTATGTTTCCTCCAGCGTGGGTGGATCCGTCAAAAATGGCTGATGTTGCCTCTAAAAGCGAACCTATGCCATTGACTCAATCCATCCGTGGCAGTCCTTGCCTTTTGATAATAATTTATGACCCGAGCAAGAGAGCCCCTGCATCTGAAGGCGATGTTTTAGGTTTTATGAGTCTTGGATGTCTTATGGAAAACATGTGGCTTATGGCTCAATCCTTGGGAATTGGCTTTCAGATACTCAGTGCTTTCGCAGCTCCACCAGTAGAAAAACAGGTAAAACAAATTCTAGGAATCCCTGAGCAATTAAGAATTGCATATGCCTGCCGACTAGGACATCCCATAGGAGCATCCAAATACTTCAGAATACGCCGCGAAATCGCAGATTTCACCCATCACAACAAATATGGAAACAAAGACATCTGAGCCTATTGCGGCTTTCCTAAATTATTTTATTTTTCTTTCTAATAAAGGTCGAGAGAAGAAAAAATCACAAATAAAAAAATTATTCTTTTTCTTCTTCTTTGATTTCGCACTGCAGCTTCTTTATGATTTCGTCTGCTCTCAGCGGCTCAATCTTTAATGTGTAGAGTTGACCGGGTGTGCGAAGTTTCAATTTTACGGTGTCTTTGAGCCTTTTTACTTGGCATTGTTTTGCTTTGGCGCTCATGGCCACAAATTTTTCGACATCAGTAATTTCAGATGGCATGATTTATCCTTCTTGTGTTAGTTCGTTGTGATGGATGCAAAGCCACGTTTTTATCTGTTTTGGTACAACCTAAGATTCCCATGGGAAATTGCATGTTATTGCAACTTTTATATTCAATCAACATTCATACATACGAGCGGAGAGCAACCAAAAAGAGTGCGATCCCATGGAATATAAGCGAATTAAAACCCGACATATACTCTCGCTTATCTTAGTTGTTATCATACTTGTTGCAACAGTGTCGCTGCTTGTTTCATACACCCAAAGCAGCAACGATCAGAAAAACCCCGTCTACGTTGGCGTTGCCTACGGCGGCAACACAACTCTTGGTGCAGAACTTCTAATTGACAAGGTTAAAAGTTACACTAATCTGTTCGTTTTGGATTCAGGCTTAAATTCCATAAGCAAAAACCAGACAGCAGTAGAGGAAATCTGCGATTACGCTGTCAACGCTGGGTTAAACATAATTGTGAACTTAGGAACTTATACCAATCAGACGGATTGGGCTTGGAAACTCCAATTCTATAATTCCTCCAAAGAAAAATATAGCGACAAATTTCTGGGCGCATATTACGATGATGAACCGGGAGGAATACCTCTTGACTGGAATTGGACAAAGCAATTCACTGAAAACAGCGCACTTTTTTCGGGAGCAAACCCGCTGGATTTAACCCCGATTCACTATAAACTCCAAATAGCCAACATAACAGGAACCCAACCGCAGAATTACAACATAGAAGCCCAATGGTTTAACCAGCTTTTAGAACGAAACAGAGGACACAACAGCCTCAAACAAAACAACATTACAACCTTTACTTCCGATTATGCCCTCTATTGGTTTGATTACCTTGGCGGATACGACACCCTCTTTACGCAGCTAGGCTGGAACGAAAGCATAAATGAACAAATTTCACTCATCCGCGGAGCTGCAACGATGCAAAACAAAGATTGGGGAGCAATCATAACTTGGAAGTACACTCATCCTCCAAATTATCTTGATACAGGTGCAAACATTTATAGTCAGATGAAAGCAGCTTACAATAGTGGAGCCAAATACATCTTAATTTTCAATTTGGAGTTTGACCCTTATAACGCCACAAGCAACCCCTATGGCACAATGACCAATGAACATTTCCAAGCGCTCCAACAATTCTGGAACCAAGTCGTAACAAAATCAACGCCGAACTCAGCACATGCCAATTCTGTTTTGGTTTTACCCAAGGATTATGGTTCAGGATTGAGAAGTCCAACTGATGGGATTTGGGGTTTTTGGGGACCAGACAACAATTCAGCCTTAATTTGGAATAATACCCAGACTCTTCTTAACCAGTACGGTTTGCATTTGGATATTATTTATGATGATCCAATGTTTCCCATAGATGGAAATTACTCGCGAATTTACTATTGGAACCAAACGATCACTTAGAGATAAATTGAAAGAAAAAGGGTTCAGGTTTTGACCTGCTGCTTACTTAAGCCTTTTTTGAGCGAATGCCCAGCTTAAGATTTACTTCAACGACGTATTCCTTTTCCATTTTGCCAACAGAGAAGTTCCAATCCTTGACTTCAACTTCCATATCCTTGAATTGGTTTACAATCGCTTCTTTGTATTCTTGAGCGGTTTGTCCAATCTTCTGTAACTTCTCAGTGATGTTAACTGATGTATCTGCCATAAACTACACCTCCTTATACAGGTCCATTACGCTAGAATCATCTGCTAGTTAACTGCTTTTATGAATTTGTGACTGTACAGACACTACAGCAACCGCTGGGTTGACCTCAACGCCTTATTTATGGGCTAAATTTGACTTATTGTCTTTTTATTGCTCAGCGCTTAGCGTATATTGTTGTTTTTAAAATGGCTATCTTTTGGTTTGCTTGTCTAATGTTTTGGATGGGAATGATTTATCCCATAAAACATGGTCACGGCGAACAGGGTAACAAAGACAACTTCGACAATTAGCACAATTATGAATGTGTTGTTATGGTTTTCTTGTAGTTCTGCCGGAGTAAGCGTTATGTTTCCGTTTGTCTGCAACCCATTTGGGTTTGAAACTATTGTGTAATTGTCTAAGTCATGGTCAGCTTGCATTATTAGTACGATTGGAGGTACAACTAAAGCTACAATTAGAAAAATGCCTGCTAGAAAAAATATTGCTTTTCGATGCATAAAAATTCCTTAAAATAATATTCTCGTTCAAGGATAATAAGCTTGCTTTAGACCCTGTCATCAACTATCCAGTAAAGATTATTTAGATAACGCAACCAAATAAGAAGCATGACATTAACAAAAAAGATGACGCTCTCTTGGACACATAATTACCGTTTTGTTGCTAAAAACGAAAAAGACCTCACAGTGCACTTCGATGCCCCAATTCCTTTCGGCGGAGAAGAATCAGCGCTCTCGCCCATGGAAAATGTTTTAGCGAGTTTAGTTGCATGCAGCAGCATCCATTTAATTTCATTGCTTAAGGGGCAGAAACAACAAGTTTCGGGGTATTCCGTGGATGTTCAAGCTGAAAGAGAGGAAGAACCTCCAAGAATCTTCACCAAAATCCACATACGTTACATCATTAAAGGAAGCAGCCTTGACAAGGCAGTCGTAAAAAAAGCGGTAGAAACTGCAGAAGGCAGCCATTGGTCAGTTGGAACGATGCTAAGAAAGGCCGTGCCCATCACTTCTTCATTTGAAATAATAAAAGAATAGTTTGTTTAAAGATTGAGCCTTAAAATTGGTTGTTGGTGGGCCGTACCGGATTTGAACCGGTGATCTTCGCCGCGTGAGGGCGACGTCCTAGCCAGCTAGACTAACGGCCCCTATCTTGGGATTGTGAATACATAGTTTTCCTTCATAAAACCTTTACTTATCAAACGCATAAACTACGATAATATGGAATTCGAATGAATGAAAATGACCGCTTTGAAGAACACAAGCATGATGGTTTTCTAATCTTCGCATGTTTTTTGGGCAGCGCACTTACTGGATACCTCATTATGAACCATTATGCCTTTTTTGGAATCTAAGCATAAAAATGATCAGAAACCTTTAAAATACCTAGGTTTACTTTTGATGTGGTATCCCGGGTTATGTGCCGAGGTAGCTCAGCCTGGGAGAGCGCTCGGCTGAAGACCGAGTCGTCGCATGTTCAAACCCTGCCCTCGGCACCACCATTAACATAAAACAATCAACTTGGTATGAAGTGCTTTAGCGTATAGCGGGCTAAATTTAATTTATTTTGTCTATAATAATTTTTTAGGTCCAAGCATTCCCGGAAAGCGTTTAAATCTTACAGCAACATTCGAAAAAGTCATAAAATTATTAAAAAGTTCCAACCCCCTATTGGGCGCAGAATCATAGAGACCTCCCTTGGTTCAGGTTCGAACCCGATTTATCCATTAAGGCTTCCAGTTCAACTTCGTTCCTGATCAGTCTTGAAAAAATAGCGCCGGGGAAGAGATTCGAACCTCAACTCAAAAGCCCAATCCCAGTACAAAAACTGACATCGCTCGGAAACTTTCCCCTATGTGACTTTCAACGTCGTTTGTCGAAAGTAAAGGCTTATGACTTTCAATGTAGGTAACTTGTCCAGTTTTGTTTGAGGTGAAAAAGGATATGACATTCGATGAAGAAGAGGAATGGGAAGAAACTGAAGATGAAGAGTTCGACGACGAAGGATGGGAATAAATCTATTAAATTATTAGTAACCGCTTAGACATGTCTGCCTCTGTTGGTTAACAGCCTCAAACACCTTTTCGTTTGGTGTAGCCTGCGAAGCTAAACAAATTCGCTGAGGATAGAGACTTTTGGAAAAATTGATTATTAACCATTTTTTTGTTTAAACCAGTTGGGAAACGAAGATTAAATCCAGGTTGAAAGTGCTGTTCACCAGTTGACATTGCCTATAAGCAGGTTCCTTTTTTTAATGAGGAAAGAAGCGAGATTTATTGTGTAATGATTGTGTCTTTAAAACGTGTGATGCTTGTGGCAACGCAGGTGCTACCTTCTGCTGTCAAAAGTGTAAGATACGCCTCTGCTATAAGTGCAACATAGGAATGACCTTAGATCAACTCAAAAAAGTTGGGGCTTGCCCAATGTGCGGAGAAAAACTCCAATAAGTCAACACGAGTTACTTTTGCTTTATTGGTATAAGCTGAAGAGCTACTGCCTGTCACGACGTTTTTTCTTGGTCGCTTTGGTTGCATTGTTGTTTATTTCAAATATTGATTCGAGGTTCATAGGTCTTAAGTTGCTAACTAAAACAGTATATTTGATATAGAATGAAGAAAAAACCGATACATGACGAGAAAGATATGGTTGAATTGGTTGTAGAAGAAGCTTTTGTATCTTTTAGTGGAACGCAACCCGAGCCCGAATATGTTTGTTTTGATGAACAGGAATGCTTTCGTCAATGTATCTGTGAAGGCTGTGCGTTGAACCCGGGGAAGCGTTAAACTAAGTACAAACATGGTAGGTGAATAGAAATGGGATTAGAAATGGTAGCATTTAAAGTGGTTATCGCTGGAAACACCGTTGAAGTTGTTACATTAGGAGACGCCAAGGAAGCCCTAAGAAAACAAGAATCTGCGTTAAAAAGACAAAAGGAAAAATAATTTAGTTATCAACATAGGTGACGATTTTTCACATGGAGAACAAAATTGGTCAGTTTTCTGAGCAAGTCTTTTGAATATTAGCAATGGATTTTTTTAGATATATCCCGTGATTGGTTCAGGATTCTCTTCTTCAAAAAATATCTCTCTCATACCAAGTTTATGTTTTCCCAAAAGTAGCTTATCTATATTTACGATATCAGATGTAATTTCATATTCTAGACCAAACTAGACTGCGACCCATCACCAAAAGTGACAGTGAAGCTAAATGAATTTTTAATGCTCATAACAGTTTGAATATTATGTATTCTTTGATCTATTGTTGGATGAGTATGAGGAATTAATTTAGAAAGCCAACTTATTTTTTGTGGGCGAAGCCTCGCCAGGGCAGAAATCATGGCGGACCCATTAACGAACTCAACGGCACTAAGGTCAGATTCAGCTTCTTGTTTTCTAAACCATTTAGCGTTAACATAGTAGGAACCAAACAAAAAGAAAAGGAAAGACAGAACTACTGTTGATGCAATGGACAGAAATGAGGCAGAGTTAATAAAAAACAGGTAACCTATCACAACAGCAAGCACTGCAGCAGGAAGAACCGTTCGAGGTAACCTTTTTGCAATATGCCTTTTTGCTATGTGATTAAATTCGTGGGCGCCAATAGCAAGAACCTCATCAGGCGAAAGCATTTGGTAATAATTTGAGTTAAAGACAAGCGAGTCAGAGTAGGCTAAGCAAGGAATGGGAAGAATACTTGATTTATAGTAGCGGTGGAATCGATCTTTTTTGATGATTGAAGTTGCTTTCATACTCTCGGCTATAGTGTCAAGTGCTTGACTTTCAAATGGTTGTGCTTTAAGCAACCGCACCATAATGGAGCTTATTAGTCCCATTTTCTATCATCCAAACGATTGATGGTTACAACATAAGGGTTTGACTTTTAAAAGTGCGCCTGCATTAGCGCGCACACAGAGTTTAAAATCGCGCATTACTCAGTAGATTATTTGTAGGACGCTGAACTAATCTCTTTAGAGCAAACACACTTGCCAGCATAAGATACGAAGGAAAAAGTAATGGCTGAAAAAAAGAGCTACTACGAGATACTAGGAATTCCAAAAGGCTCGTCCAAAGACGCAATAAAAGACGCCTACAGAAAACTAGCCATGCAATACCATCCTGACAGAAACAAATCTCCGGAAGCTGAAGAGAAGTTCAAAGAGATATCTGAAGCCTATGCAGTGCTATCGGATGATGAGAAACGAAAACAGTTTGACAATTTGGGCAGCACTGGATTTGATCAAAAATATAGTCGAGAGGACATTTTCCGAGGGGCTGACTTTGACTCGATATTTCGCGACATGGGCGTCAGCTCAGCCTTTGGGGATCTTTTTAGTGTTTTCTTTGATGGTCAAGACTTTGTAGAAAGAAAAAGAACTATCCGTGGCAGAGACTTAGGCTACGAAGTTTACATAACCCTTGAGGAAGCAACACGTGGTGTTGAAAAGGAAATTGAGGTCCCAAGAATTGAGAGATCCCAAAAAGGACTTGTAAAAAGGGAGCGAAAGATTACGGTAAAAATACCAGTTGGTATATCTGAAGGATATCAGCTAAGGCTTGAAGGACAAGGAGACGCAGCCCAGGACGGAGGCCCCTCAGGCGATTTATACATAATGATTCACATGATGCCTCATCAATACTTCAAAAGAGATGGCGACGATCTCTTGTACAATCTATACATTAGCATCTCTCAAGCCACATTAGGCGCGGAAGTCACCATTCCGGCAATCGGAGGAAAGGCTGGACTGAAGATTCATCCTGGAACACAGCCTGGACAGATTCTGAGGGTTAGAGGCAGAGGCATGCCAAGAATGGGGGGATATGGCAGAGGTGATCTGCGCGTTCGCGTTAATGTGGTTGTCCCTAAAAGGATTACTCAACGTCAAAAGACCCTTCTCGAGGAGTTTGCAAAAGAACTAGACCAGAATGCCCGATAAAGTCGATTTCATTTTTACAGGAAAAGGCAGAGAAGACGTTGCTGTTAACGCATTAAATTTAGGGGCTGACCGCTACCTCAACAAAACTGGTTCACCAGAAACAGTTTACTGTGAATTAGCACATGCCATAAATCACCTTGGAGAACAAAAAAAATCTAAGGAGCAGCTTCACAAGTCAGAAATTAAATATCATATCTTAGTTGAGGAATCACTTCAGGGGATATTAATTATGCGACCATCCCCTCTTAGGCTGGTCTTCAGTAATGCAGCCTGCGCGAAAATCCTGGGTTATTCTTGCCAAGAGTTACTGTTGTTTTCGCCAGAGGAAATTATGGGTTTAGTTTATCATGAGGATAGAAAGGCATTTTTTGATCGTATTGAATATTGCTTGCAAGGTGAACTGCCAGCTTCGTGTTTGGAGTTTCGTGCAGTTCGAAAAGACGGCTCAATAGTCTGGTTAGAAGCTCTTTCAAACCTAGTTGAGTATGAGGGCCAGCCTGCAATGCAAGGCATCTTCTTGAATATTGACGAACGTAAAAAGTCTGAGGAAATTGTTAAGAAAAGTGAGTTAATGTATCGCGAGTTGGCTAACTTTTTGCCAGAGATAGTTTTTGAAACTGATCTAACTGGAAAAATTACCAACTTAAGTGAACAAGGTTTTGTAAAAACTGGCTGTACAGCTGAGGATTTTGAAAAAGGCTTGGACATGTTGCAGTTCGTTATTCCCTAAGATAGGGAAAGGGCAATTGAAAATCTAAAGAAAACGATGGCTGGACGAAAAAATGGCAACATAGAGTACACACTAATTAAGAAAGACGGCACCACCTTTCCAGTACTTGTAAAAGTCGTTCCTATTGTTTTAGAAAACAAAGTAGTAGGGCTTAGAGGATTAGTTATCGATATCACGGAACACAAGAAACGCGAGGAGAAACTAAGGGAAAACCAAGTCCATATTGAAGTCATAACTGAGAAGTTGCGTGTGGTAGGCAGTTTAAGTAGACATGACGTAAGTAACAAGCTCGCAGTAGTGAAAGGTATTACCTATTTGCTAAAAAAGAAGCATCAAGATCAAACGGACATTGTTGAGAATTTAAATAATATTGAACAGGCCATTGCTGATTCTGAGAAGATTTTCGAGTTCGCCAGAAAGTATGAACAATTAGGCCTGGAGGAGCTATCTTATATTGACGTTGGGAAGGCCATGGATGAGGCGGGATCCCTTTTTCCATGTTTAAATATTAAGGTGAATAATGATTGTCATGGCAGCAAAGTATTTGCGGACTCGTTCCTAAGACAGATGTTCTTTAATTTCATGGATAATACAAGAAAATATGGCATAAAAGCCACAACCATAAGAACCTATTTCGAAACAACAGAGTCGAATGATTTGCGGCTGATTTATGAAAACGACGGTGTAGGTATCTCGGCGGAAAACAAATTAAAACTCTTTACTGAGGGTTTCAGCACTGGGGGTAGCACAGGCTTCGGTCTATTTTTGACCAAGAAAATGATGGAAGTTTACGGCTGGCAAATCCAAGAGAACGGAACACCTGGCGAAGGAGCAAAATTCATCATCACTATTCCAAAACTAAACAAGAACGGAAAAGAAAACCACCAAATTGTACAATGAGTTTAAACATAAATTTAATACTCGATTAAAACCTAAGCTTCTTTCATGTATAGCTTGATTGCTTGTTTTTATGTTGGTGTAATTATGTAGTCACATATTGTTAAATCCAAAGCTACGGATGAACTATTAATTTTGAGGAAGATTTTTTTGAATAGATGCGAAGCAGTTGATGTGCTTAAAGAAATTTTAGATACCGGCCAAATTCATTTTCCTAATATGTATAGTTTGGACCCTATCAAAGATTCAACAAACTATAAAGTAAGTATTAAGGCACACGATAAAGATAAGCTGGTGCTAAAGAAAATTCTCTTATTCGCTGGATTAGTTTTTGATGAAAAAAAGGACACAATAGTGATTTCCTAACTAAATCTCATAGCTTAACCCTTTATGAAAGAAAAAGAAGAAGAATTGACCAATTAACGAAACTCTCAAAGACTTTTAGTTTAATCTCTGTTGCCTTTCGGCAGTTCAGATAATGGTTTTCTTTTGGGCTTGCTTAGGCAATTATTGTATGAGCTTTGGAAGATAATTTGTCTTTTAGCAAAGCACTGCTAATGTTTGATGCGGTGTTTCTAATATTACGGGCAATGCTTTTGTTAGTTCCTTGAAATTTTTCAAAACATTTACGCCGTTTTGGGTAATTATAAAAACTGTGCGCTCTTTTTGTACAGCGTGTTCTTCGATGAGTTTTTGTTTGATTAGAAAGTCTAGGTTTTCTCTAAGTACGTTGGCGTTCAAGTTAGCTTTGTACATTATGTGTGTCAACTTTAACGGTCCTTTGTTTGCTAACACGTTTAGAATGGCGATGTAAGTTTCCAGTTTTGATCGTCTCATCTTCAAGCCTTCCTTTGTTCTAATTGAATGTATATGGCTACATGTTATGAAGCGATGTAATAAGCTTTGTTGTTTAATTCAAGCAATTTTGCTTTTTATTAACAATATAGATAATCAAGTAAAAAAGTGAATTAAAAACTATATAAATTAAATATATTATTGATAATTGCAATATGTCTGTGACTGTTGACGCCTGTCTCATCCTCGGTGTCAAATTCGTGAAATACCTTTAATACCAATAATCATAAAAGCAAATCAAAACTAAGACCAGAGTATGCAAATAGCAAGCGGCAGAATAGCTGATACGTATGCTGCCGACATTAGATGTATTTGGTGCGAAATGAGCAAGTTGCGCTATGAGATGGAATTCGAAGTCTTGACTCTTGAACAAAAACAAGTCATTGATTCAATCTTCATCATTAAGGGCATTTGCGTTCACTGTTTGACAGTGTGCGATCAATTGCCCAAAATGGATTTTCTTTGCGCAAAATGTGGACAGCTTACGCTGTACACGAAAGAGGATTCCGCTTTGGAACGTAAGCTGTTTGAGCATCTGTTTTCTTCTGATGACAAGTTTGGCGATTTCTATCAGCGATTGACCGATGGGGGCGTAAAGTTAGGCAAGCGCTATTGCCTGTCTTGCATTTATAAGATATGGCGACGCTTCTTGGAACACCCTGATTTTTTAAGTCAAGAATTAGAAAAGCCGAAACCTGAGTATTTGGTCAAGAAGTTCTGATGCCTATACAATGTATGCTGATTTGGGCAAGTACATATGTGCATTTTTTCTGGAGTTTTAACGTTGCTTTGAGGATGTTTATTGTGAGGTGACTCGCCCTATTCTTCTAAAATCATCAAAGTTGATGTTGATTGGACCGCCTTTATCTGTCGAATTCTACGAGTCACTACATCTTTTAGCTCTTGAATTGTGTTCGCTTTAACTTTAATAATTAGGTCGTAGACTCCGAAAGAAACATAGGCTCGCTCAACAATAGCGATATTCTTGACTTCCTTTAGCACGTTATCTTCGCTTCCACTTTCGACGTTAAGTAAAATATATGCTTGCGTCATCTAACATCCTCTAATTAGTCATTCACTTATTCTGCCTACTAAATCAATTTTGCTCTTGATTAAAAAGTCAACCTCTAATCTAAAAAGAATCAAGTAATCTGCTTGCCTATGTCCCGTTTCCGTAAGCTAAGGACTGATAAAGAACCCTGCGAATGAACCATCGACCAAATAGAGGGCAAAGGCAAATGTTTCACCTCGTAAATATAACTAATAAAAAATTGCAATTTTCACATACATACTGTTTTTTAAAAGGACAAGCAATAGTGTAAATGAATTTTATGGTTAATTTATCTAGACCTTGTGACGCTTGTGGGAAATACATAGGCGGAGGGTTTAGTTGCTGCGAAAAATGCCAGATTTATTTCTGTTTTTATTGCTCATTTAAACTTCAAACTATTCAAGATTCAAATAAGAAAGCGTGCCCTATGTGCGGCGGAAATTTCGAATAAATCATAACTTAAATAAAACGTTTCTAAATGTAAGATCTTGAACGCGGATATTTGGATGGGCTTGGCAAACCATCATAGATTCAAAAGGAGAGAGACGGGAAAAATGCAAAAACCCCGACGATTCGCCAAGCCTCATAGTCCACGGTTTTGCAGCATTCATACAAAAGCAGTTATAAAATAAAAGTAAATGTGGTAGTACATAACCTGCAACAAGCATTATCTTTTACGTTCTAAAACAAAAATTAAAAAAAGTATTTTCTTTACCATTCTTCTTCCCATTCCTCGACTTTAGTTTCTTCCCATTTCTATGGCAACTAAAGTCAAAAAAACTAATTCTAAGGTGTTAATGACAACATGTCAATTACGAAGCGATATCGTACATCACGACTCTTAATGCGTTCAAATGCCTCGTTAATTTTCTGTATCGGAATGACCTCCACGTCCGCTTTGATGCCATGCTCGGAGCAGAAGTTGATGACCTCTTGAGTTTCAGGCATACCGCCGATAGTCGAACCCGCTAAACTGTGACGCGAGGAAGCTAAAGCCCATCCATTAATGCCCGGTTCTAAACGATCCATTGCGCCAACGTTAACAAATGTACCGTCCACTTTTAGCATCTCAAGGTAAGGGTTAATATCATATGCTTGAGGAATGGTAGAGATTATTAAATCGAAAGTTCTTGTCATCTTCTTAATGGCTTGGTCATCTGTCTCTAGAAAGACTTGTTCCGCCCCAAGCCGTGTTGCGTCAGACATTTTTTGGGGTGAACTGGTGAAGGCTGTTGTACTTGCTCCCTTGGCTTTACTTATTTTGATAGCCAAGTGGCCTAATCCGCCTATACCGACAACACCGACTTTTTGTCCGGCTATTACTTTCCAGTGTTGCATGGGTGAGAAAGTGGTTATTCCTGCGCAAAGTAGGGGTGCTGTTGCTTTGAGATCCATGTTTTCTGGAATCTTCACCGCAAACCTTTCTGTTACTACCATTTTGTTTGAGTATCCACCGAAGGTTGGTCTATCAAATCCTTTTTCAGGGCTGTTATATGTATAAATTGGGCCGCCATTAAGGCAATATTGTTCTAGTCCATTGTTGCAATTCTCGCAATGTTGACACGAGTCCACCATGCAGCCTACCCCGCTTACGTCACCAACGTTAAATTTGGTAACTTTGTTACCTACTGATGTTACGCGGCCAATTATCTCGTGACCTGGCATGCAGGGATACATAGTGCCATTCCATTCATTGCGTACTTGATGCAAATCAGTGTGGCAAACACCACAGTATAGAATATCCATTGATATGTCGTAAGGACTTGGACTGCGACGAATAAACTCAGTCGGTTTCAGCACACTTTTTGGGTCTTGGGCAGAATAACCCTTACATTGAATCATGTCTTTTTCACTCATCTAAATCAGTTTATTTTAACTGAGCATTAATTTTATAGGACTATTTGATCGTAATTAAGCTAACACTGTCTAATGGCCTTTACTAATATAGTTTAATTAGTTTTTAGATTGAACTATATCCGTCTCTTAGCCGTCATACGAAAAACCGCGGCCAAACATAACCTAGAAGTACTCGTCGTCGACAAGGCGCTCTATAAAAAAACGTTGACGAATCAAGCTAACTGAACTGTTTTTTGATAATTTCTTGAGCTTCCTTTAACCAGCTTTCCCTTTGTTCTAGAGTGCTAGTAATCATAGGTGTAAAGAGCTTGCGCTCAACATTCCCAACGCCACACGTATCAAAAATGCAAACTTTCCAGAGCCCATCAATCGAGTCTTTGCACCTCATCGCCTCCATCTCTAGCGGCGTGTTTGAGGTGTTAAAGACAACCGCTTTTTTGGCTTTTAGCAATCCCTCCGGTTCACCAGTCGGTTTGTAGCGATAAGCAAGGCCTTGTCGAAACACTCGATCAACCCAACCTTTGACGATAGCAGGTGGTTGTCCCCACCAATTTGGATGCACAACAACCAAGCCGTCTGCGTTAGCTAAGTCTTCGCAGTGCCGCTGCAGATTGGGATCGGTGATTGCCCCCAATTCCGCTTGCTCAAGGATAGGTTGAAGCCTTCAGCATACAAGTCATGCATAACCGGTGTGTGTCCCATCTGCTCAAGCGCCTCCACCGCAGCCCTTGCCAACGCATGATTAAAACTCAATTTATTAGGATGACCCAAAACAACTAATACATTCATAAAAACCATCAAAAACAATAAACCAAAAGCACATTATAACCGTTTGCATAAAGCCCCACCACGCTAAAACGGCAGCTTAATGAAGAATTGTGTGCCCTTACCAACTGTGGTATAACTCAATGAAATTGGCAGTGCCTTCGGAACCGCCAACTCGAAATTAAAACAAGTCGGGTGAACAAGATTATTTGCATACAGCTAATAGACAAAGGACCTTCAAAAATAACAGTAAATAATAATCTTAAGAATGATGCTCAATTAATAGGAAAAATAGAAAGGATAGAGAATAAAAATGAAATTCAAGATTCTATGGCTCTCTCTTTTTCTCATTTTATCATTGGTTTTGATTGTTCCTGCATTTGTAAGTGCTGAGAACAATAATTTGGGTAAGCTTTCGAGCTTTAGCGGTTGGGGCGATGTTGGAAATGTTTATACTTTTCAAACTCAGTGGCAAGGGAACACGGCTTTGAAAACGGTTTATAACCCAAATTACTGGGTTGGGAGTCGAGGAGAAAATGAACTTGATGGGCAATGGATTCCGATAAGTCCGGGTGATCATGTCTATTTTACAGCTTTAGTTTGGACAACCGCATCAAGCCTTAGAGATACTGACCCGTTTGATGGGGGACGGATTGGGATAGACATGTATGCTAAGGGCAGAATTTGCGAGATTGACACAACCGACGGCAGGCAAGGCAATGATGCTATGTGGAATGACGATCCCGCTTTTTATGCTCTAAGTGTTCCTTGGGGTAGTGGCCATTGGGTTCGGTGCACAATGAATTTTATCGTACCTTCAACTTACGTGGCAGATGGCAATGGCCCTAATGCCGCCTACTCTAAAGGGACAGTGGTGAAACCAACTGGGTTTATTCCATGGATGAATGGTCCTGATAGTTATACTTATCAGCAAACTGGGCAGATTGAAAAAGGAGCAGTATATTATGCCGATACGCAAATTTACGTTAACCCTGATTCTTCTCTCTCGCTTCCAGTAGCGAAGGCTACTTCATCTTCTCAGGTTGCAGGGGGAATCGGGTATTTTTGCGCGGTTATGCTTTTTGGTTTAGTTGTGGTTGCTGGAGTTGTTGTGTTGTATTTATTTTCGCAGTCAAAAAACATGAAATTGCGTTATTGACCGGTTGCTTGAGGTTCAAGGCAACGATGGCTTTTCGGAAATTAGCTATCATCGGTACATATAAAATACAATAAATAAAATGCGGGTTAACTTGTTCTGTCCGGGCCAATCGGCGACAGACCTTTGCCCCTTCGATGTGCAAATGGGTCAACGGTGCCCCTTTTCATGGCTTAATAGATAATGCAAACGCCCATTTCCTTATTTAGGCGCCACTTTAGACCTTTTTCTGCAATGAAATTCTGCAAGCTTGGGCTACAATCAACCTTCATAACCAGTTCAAACTTGCCTTCGTTTTCTCTGACGTAAACGGCTGTCGGCTGAGCCAAGTCATGAGTGATTATCTCCTTTAGCAGCGATACTGTCTGCTCTCTTTCCAAGTGTACGTCCCCAAGTCCCTTAGTTGTTAACTTTGTATATAACGATTTTCGAATTATAATGTACTTTATATCCATTTTTTCCAGAATTTTTTCCGGAAAATTTTCGGACGCGCCAACATAGATAAGCCTTGGCCCTCTGCAATTCAAGCTTAATCAGGACAACTGGCATATGAATTCTGGATGCATAAAGTCTAAAAAAAAATAGATCCTTAAGTTGATTGGGCAGGTTCAGAGGGAACTGCTGGATGGTTCGCCATCTTCACGCACTTCCACAAACTCTCAACCTACCCCTTCTTTAACGACATCCGCAATCCGCTGCAGGCCATAACTGGTGATTTTTACTAATGGTTCCGAACTCATTTGGGTCTGAGACCGAACAGCCCCATCAAGTAAATTCTATACTCATTTAAATTACCGTAGTTTTGAGTAGACACTACTGAATATAGGTGGCCATTGACTTTTTTCGGATTTTCAGAGCATCCTCATACCTAACTATTCCTAGAAACGCGATTAATTTTTATGTGTAGCTGTTGTAGTGGTTGGTTTAACTTTGGTGTCCCATTTGGCATTTAAGAAGATCTTGCTTGTCAAGCCTTCAGGTAGAAAAGGATTGAGTTTTTCTTTCGATTTGATACCTACCGGTTTAGAGTATATTGCGGCCTACATCACAGACGCTGTGAATCAAGTTCACATAGTTGACATGGAACTGGATAACAGAAAATTCCAAGACATCATCGACTTCTACAACCCAGATCTCATTGGCTTCACATTGTCTGCAACTGAACATAACATGGGTCTACACCTTGCAAAAATTGCTAAACAGAACAATATATACACTGTTGCAGGGGGATATCATCCGACAAGTGTTCCTGACATAATGCTTTCCCACTCCCAAATTGACATGGTTATCCGCGGAGAAGGCGAGGTCACAATGAAAGAACTTGTAGAAATCGGCACTCCTGAGGATGTTTCAGGAATCTCGTACAAGAAGAACGGAAAAATAATCCACAATGCACAAAGAACCCAAATTGAAAATCTGGACACAATTCCTTTTCCAGCCAGACATTTGAGGCAATACCCCTACAAAAGCCAAGACCGCGTAACAGATTGCGACGTTATAGTAATGTCCAGGGGCTGCAACGGACTTTGCAGTTTCTGCTGCGAACCAAGCATGAGCCAAGGATGCCTAAGAACAAGATCACCAGAAAACGTCCTAAACGAAATCATAGAAATGGCGGAATATCACAAAAAAAAACCCGTAAACGTAATGTTTGCCGACCCAAACTTCATGGGTAATCCAAAACACGTCGATCGTCTTTGCGACATATTGATGGAACACGATCTAAACATGGAATTCTGCGCCCTAGTTAGAGCAGACGCCATGGCAACACACCGACAACTTGTGAAGAAAATGTGCCAAGTAGGTATACGCAGGTTTGAAATGGGAATTGAAAGCCCAAACGTCAAAGACCTAAAGTCAACAAAGAAAGGCGTCACCAATAGGGTTCATGGTGAAGCAGTTAGGAACATACGTGAAAACGGCGGCAGAGCCGGAGGAACGTTTGTTATAGGACTGCCTAACCAAACAGAAGATGAGATCAAAACCTTTCCAGCTTACGCAAAAGAAATTGGCCTAACAGGAGCCGCCTTTGGCATCGCAACGCCATTTCCCGGCACCGACTTCTACAAAGAAATAGATGACCAAAACCTAATCTTCGAGACCAACTGGGACAACTTTGACGAAATGCACTCTGTATACACCACTAAGTACCTAACAAAAGAGAAAATCGAAGAAATGGCCACTTACTGTATGGCAAAATTCTGGAACATGGACACATTCATTGACCACGAAAGGATCTCTCAAACACGAACCAAACAAAAAAAGCCAATAGTAGATTTTGTTAACGAAAGAATAAACAATCTCGGCTTCATGACCAATAACGGAACGGAACTGCAAAAAGGCAACTTTGAAAAACACATAAAAATATTTCTTGAAGCTTACATAGACACTCGAGTAGAAGCGTACACCCGAAAAGTCGGAGTTCATGAAGTCTTAGAAATGACCCGATTCCTTAAAATATTGGGACCGCAAAAAATTCAATGTACACTAAGCTTAGATGACACCCATGCCTAGCTTTATTTTCAAAACAACTAAAACAACTGTTGAGTACATACGAATTATAAGAGGAAGACAAGCTGACGCCACCATAACTCTCGACGTAGACCTAAAGTGGCTAAGTGAACCCGCCAATTCACATATTATTGAGAGAGCATCTTTGGTGTTCTCACGTAATTTAACTACCAAGAAACTATGGAACACGTTTAGGCTTTTTGCCGCAGTCGGAACAAGTGCCTTGGCATGGAATCTACAAAAACTGAAATCTCGGAAATCCTAAAGATTACTGTTCATTAAAGGTCTTTTAGGCTCTATAAGCTCTGGGTTCAAATCCCGCCCGACCCACTCTGTTTTTTGGATAATGTTGTAACGACGGCTTAAACGACGGTTTCAATCTAGCCCTCGGCACCAAATAACCTTATTTTGAGGTTATTTTGCGGCTTAAATTACAACATTATTTGCGCTTAGCAAGGAGGATAATGATATATGAAAGAAGGAAACGTTTATTCTGCGAGGTTATCCGCGTTAAAGCTATTCTAGATTAAGGTTAACGGTAAAATAGCAAGCAAAGAAAGAGACTTTTTACACAGTCTGGTTTGGGGTAAGTCAGGTCCGAATTGATTCTTGATTACCCAACGAATCAGTATTTGTTTTTTACAATCATCGGTCGAGCAGCTTCTAAAACTTCGTCTTTCTATTCTGCAGCTAACCGAAGCAATTGCTCCGTCTTGCTCCATAACTGCCTCTGCAAATCTTCATCGTACGACGCAGGACAAGTCAATACTTCCTTTTTCTTAGCGAAACATTTTCCTGAGACGGCCTTAACTTCATCGGAGGAAGATAGGTAAATCGATGTTTCCGCCCCTTTTTTGGCGTTTATCTGCATTGGACGAACCATTTTAAACATAATGGATGAGCTTAGGCTGCCGCTGTTTTTTCCTAGGTTGGTCGCTACAAAACCAGGCATAAGCACATTTGCCGTTACACCAGATCCTCTTAGACGCATAGCCAACTCATAGGTGAACATCATTAGCATCAGCTTGGTGTTTGAATAGACTGGCGCACGCATGCTTGAGTAGGCTTTCGTTTCCACATAATTCTTTTCGCTCTGAAGATCTTCAAGATCAACTCGGCCATTCTTGGCTTAGTCCAGAGCTCACATTTATTATTCTGGAAGGAGCACTTTTCTCAAGCAAATCTACCAGCTCGTGCACAAGCAGAAATGGACCTAAATAATTAACTGCGAGTGTTCGCTCAAAACCTTCAGGCGTAACCTCTCGCTTATTGAAAAGCGCCCCAGCATTATTTACCAGCACGTTAAGTCGGTCATATCTCTTTTTGAACGCCTTTGCGAAACGCCGAATTGAATCCATCGAAGACAAGTCACAAATCATAAGATCAACAGAGTTGTTACCTGTCTGCTGGATTATTTCTCTTTGAGCATTCTCTCCTCGAGTCTGATCACGCACAACCATGACAACAGTTGCACCCATATTCGATAAGCCTAATGCGGTCTCTTTCCCAATCCCCGAGTTGCTCCCAGTTATTACGCAAACTTTTCCTTTCATAGCAGTCAAACTAATACTTCCTTAATTTCCAATCCACTTAGTCCGTAAATCAAAAAGAAAAAGATGTTTCTAGAATGGTTTGAACAAACCCGTGAATACAAGCCATACTAGAAGAGTTTTAGCTATGAAACTAAGCGCTATGTATGTTCTTTCTCCGTAGAGATAGTCTTTCCATTTCCCGAAGCCTTTGTATTGAAGAACTTGGTTAACTGCAAAGCTCATGAACAACACCAGATATACAAATAATATCGCGTAGACAAAGTTTGGAACATTGTTTCCGCTATTAATTACAGCGCCAGTAAAGTAAGCGAAGAGAACGACCCATGGGAATCCTCCTGAGATGCTGCCCAATATGAAGGGAGACCAACTGGTTTTTTCAGTATTTTGGTTCAATTTCTCCATCAGGTAGCCAAACATTATCATCATTGCGTTTAAGACAAATATCATTGCCAGTGACCAGAAATCCCAGATTCCAACGAAAGTTGATATAACCCAAATCATTATTGAGCTTGAAAAGGCGTACTCGTACCACCTGTAGGGGTTCATGCCTTTCTTTAAGTTCTCGTTGTAGCTCTTGTTCTTAGGGAAAGCGATTATTAAGTGTGCAAATGCTGATATCAACGGGAAAGCTGCGAGCAATGCACCCAAGTGATTTATTGAGAAGATTATTTGTGGGGTGGGAACTCCAAAGAATGCTGGGTTTGTTGGAGATACATGTTGGAAGCTTAGGTAGAATGTGTACAGGTCCGTTCCTTTTGGCCAAGTTAGGGTAAAGGTTAGTGCCAGAATAATGATGCCGTTTATGAGTTGTAAGATACCCGCGCCGATGTTGAATCGTTTAAGGTAGGGAAAAGATATTGGTGATTTAGCGATTATTTCTTGTCTCTCTTTAAAATTCATTTGGCTTTCTCCTTTCTGTTTTCTTTTTGTTCTGTCAGTGTTAATTAAATTAACTGAGCAGATAGATCCTCTACTCTACTGCAACTTCACTTCTTCCCTTCGCAGCGGATTATAGAGTTGCGCGATGGAGCGCGGAAACGGTTTGGGTTGGTTCTTTGCCTGCTGGTTTAATTATCGGATTCTTAATCAGCTTTTTCTTGCTTCGTTCCTTTCATAAAATTCCTTCAAAGAATCCAATTCTAAAATCCGTAATATTAAGCCTTATAGCCCTAATCATTGGCACAATTTTACTGGAAGCCCCCGCAAGTTTTAGAACGAGTGATGCCCTTTATTACTTCCTCTTCGGTACAATGCTTAATGTACCAAGGTTTCTCTTTGTTGGAGTAATTATTGGCTATATATACAAAAGGCAACGCGGCCCAACCTAATTACGGTTTGCACACGCATACCCATTATTTTAAAAGTTAAGTTTGTCAAACTTTTCGTTTTTAGTTTGGTTAAAGTTTCAGCTTCTCAGCGAAGGCTTCCGCATGTTTAAGGTCTTCTTCATTGGGCCTACCTTTGTTCATACCTCCAAAGTACTTGAGGAAAACGTTTGTATTGAAACCTCTACATTGGAATTCATCAACTATTCGGTATCCTTTAGCTTCCAATTCTTCCCTAAGCGTTAAATGGTCCTTGGCTAGTTTCTTCTCTCCTGTTACTCCGGCAGTGGAAAAAATGAACGCGTCCTTGTTGTCTACTTTGGGCAGTTTTTCGGCGTAGTCAAGCAACACCTTGTAGTGTTTTCCGCTATCAATTCCTGCGCCAAAACCCACTAAGTCATATTTTTGGGTTTCTTCTGGGTTTGTCTGCTGGGGCGTTTTAATTTCTGCTTCAAGCACCTTTGCCATGACTTCCGCTATTTTTAGAGTATTGTTGTGATGGTAAGAGTAGACAATTAGCAAACATTTCATTTTTCCCTTACTCCACGCGTTTCAATTTGCTTAAGTTGTATTTAAATTCTTGAAGTGTAGGGAGAATGCACTTATTTTTTTTAACAGTTTGTATTATGTGAACTGGAGAAGGGGTTTTCTAATGGCTGGCTAACAGTAGAGACAAGTGTTAAATAAAGAAAAGGGACATAAAAGCAATTCATGGGCGCCAAAACTTCAAAGCCAAATTATGCTAGCTTAATTACCAAAATTCTGATATTTCTAGTCATACTCAACATTGCTGGGGACGTTTTAGCTGCGGCGTTTTTTCTGTGGGACCCTTCCTTAGGAGAGTTGTCAGTATACGGCGGTTTGATTGCAAGTATTGCGGGAAAAAATGGCGCCGTTATGATAACAAGCGCCATTCTTTTAGGCTACGCGGTGGTTTACGCTGTTTCTGTCTTTGGGTTGTTAAGTAAATTAAAGTGGGCACCGCCTCTGATTATTGCCGTTTCGGTCGTGAATCGAGCACTTGCTTTGGGGGTTATTTTTGAGCCAAACGTTGCCTTCCTAATCTGGTCAGCATGGAAACTTGTCATAATAGCTTTAGCTGGGTATCTTTGGCGCAAAACGTAATTTAACTTTTGGAGGCGCTCACTGTTTGGGGTTAAGTCCGGTACGACCTACCTATATTCTTAGATAATGTTGAAACGACGGTTTAAACGACTGTGTCAAGATAGCCCTCGGCACCACCATATTAACTTAGAATAAACCTGCACGGTCAATGTTATAAAAACATGGAAGATCAAAAAAGTTTGCCGCTCAAATATCAATCAGCTTTTAGTCGCATAAGTTGAGCGGATAAAAGATGGCAATCATGCACCGAATTTGATCCAGCACATTGCAACGTATTTGTTCTTTTGAGAAGAGGTTGCTAAGGCTCTTAGTCACTAAGGAGAAAAGGTTAAAATGAAAAAACCTTTAGGAGTGATTTCAGAGCCTTTTGCAACTTCTATGATGTCATACTCTAAACGGCTATTAAGAAATTTTTCCAGATTAAGCCCTAAAGATACCCCAATTTAAAAAAGTTGCAATTTGTGATAATTGGCTTATATTGGCAAATGGTAATTGTTTACGTATGCTTGAGTACCTGGTTATCGTTGCTGCAGTGGCTTCGACCCTTGCTGCTGCCGTTTACATACGTTCGATGTTTACTGCAAACACCAAGCCAAACCGTGTGACTTGGCTAATGTGGTCTATAGCGCCGTTGATTGCAGCGGCTGCGTCTTTTTCAAGCGGCGTTGGCTGGGCCGTTTTGCCAGTATTTATGGCAGGTTTTTCTCCCCTTATGATTTTCACCGCTTCGTTTTTTGCAAAAAAGGCCTATTGGAAACTTTCAAGCTTTGACTATTTCTGCGGTGTGCTGTCAGGTCTTGCTCTTGTGATGTGGTGGCTGACCAAGGAACCTAATGTCGCAATCGTTTTTGCTATAGGTAGCGATGGATTGGCATCGATTCCCACACTTAAGAAGTCATTGACAAATCCTGAAACCGAATCTGTTTGGCCTTTCATAATAGGAGTATTTGGAGCATCTTCAAGTTTGGCCGTTATTACACTTTGGACTTTTTCAGCATATGCCTTCCCCATCTATCTTATAGTCATAAACATCATAATTCTTTTAACTCTCTACAATAAGCAGTTAACTTCAAAGTTGAGGAAAGAGCTGTAAAGTTTTATAAACCCAAAATCATTTGCAATAACGGGGAATTAACTTATGGAACTCGATGTTTGTATTAAAGGCAGAAGAAGCGTTAGAGCTTACACAGATGAACCTGTTTCAAAACAACAAATTGAAACTGTCCTCGAAGCTGGCACTTGGGCTCCAAGTGGAATGCATAGAGAACCCTGGAAATTCATAGTTATCGAAGACAAACAACTAATCAAATATGTCTCAGATGAAACCAAGCTTTTGGTTCAACAAAATATGCCTCCGTTAGCTCAACAATTCTCTACTAAAGAAGACATTGTATGCTACAAAGCACCAGTGCTTATATTGATATGTAGCGAAAAAGATGATCAATGGGCTAACTTGAATTTGCTCGATAGCGTACTTGCAGCCCAGAACATGTTTTTGAAAGCCTTCGAATTGGGACTTGGAACATGCTACATGGGGTTCGTTAACTTCCTAAATAACAATCCCGAAGCACTAAAGAAGATTGGAGTTCCTGAAAACTGTAGCATGATGGTTCCATTTATCATGGGGCATCCTAAAACAAAGCAGGGTTCAGGGAAACGAAATAAACCTGCCGTGCTCAAATGGCTCAAATGAGACGAAAAGAAGAATTCGTTAGATTACTATTAGTTAGACGAGAACTTGACTCTAGATAGACTTAGGGGTTTGATTTGCCCACCGCAATCTACCTCTAAGGGCTCACTTTTTTCAATAAAAAATAGTAAATTCACCATGTTTTTGAATAAAAAAAGCCCAATTTTAGCTATTTAACAGGCAAGAGATCGAAAGTGTTTTAAACCCATACATACGATACGTTCCATCAGAGGAATAACCATGGCAAAATGTCCCATATGTGCAAAAGATGTAAAAACCGCAAAGAAAACCTGGAAGATGGCTGGAAAACCAGACAAAAAAGGCAAACGGACACAACTTACCATAGCGCTCTATGAATGCTGCGGTAAGACTTTCCGCGAAGTCTTAGATAAGAAAAAGATTTAAACACAAAAACTTCAATTTCCTTTTTTCTATTTTTTCTTTTATTTTTACACAAAATATTATTGGCAACAATCTTTTACTTATTTGTATAACTCAAAAACGTTAGAAAATTGATTGCTCCTTAGGCTAATGGCCAAATCGTAATGGTCAAGGCTAAATAACTATAATTAACCGCTTTTAATCAAGGTAAAAAGAGCATCTTGACCATTCAATACAGCTTCAATCCTTTCCGGGAAAAACCCATTAACTACGAAGCAGTCTATGGGCGAATGCAAAAGCAACTTAGGCAAGGCTTTGTCCACGCTCGTCCGCTTGTTCATAGCTAAAAGCTCGCCGGCAGACAATTTCCTAATCAATTTAGCTCCTGGACTGATTTTTGGATCTTCCATGTAAATCCCGTCTACATCTGTAACCAACAAAACCTTTGTCGTCTCCAACTTGCCTGCAATGAACAGTGCAATTGAATCTGATGTAACATCCCAAGAGTTCTCCAATTCGTTCTCGCCTAACAATAAATTCGAGGGCAAGAAAACGGGCAATCCGCCTGAATCTAAAAAATATTTTATTTCTTCAAGTTTGCTTACGGTTACTGAGTTAGGAATCAAATCCGAAAGAAGCAAACCATATTGGTCCATACCTAAAATCGCCATTCGATGCGAGGCACTACTTGACAAAGAAAACCGCTTATCTAAACTTCGAACGGCATCAGCAAATTCGCCGCCGCCAGGAATCACAATCAACCTGTTGTTTTTGGAGACTTCACTTAGCATTACGCATAATGCTCTTAGCTTTTCAGGTTGCAAAGCTAAGCTGCCGCCTACTTTAATGACTGTGGCTTTCATTTGGTGGTTTCTCCTTCAAGTTTGTTTGCTGTCATTAATGCAACGCCAAACGCTGGTGTAGCCAAAATGGCTTTTTTGGGCAATAAAGTATCTAAATCAATAATTGCGTCTACGCCAAGTGTTTCAGTAGCCCTTCGTGCGAGGAAAAATTTTCCAAGTCCAGTAACAACTACTGGAACCTTGTCTTTAGCCAGCGATTTTGTGTAAGAGTACACTTTAGTTAAGCCTTCCGCGACCTGCCGAAGTTGCTTTTCATAAATGAACTGTGCCATTTTGAGGATTTCATGTTTAGTCAACATTTCCGTGTCAGCACAAACCACTCTGGCAAGACGTGCCATTGCTTCAGGAACGGTTTTTCCTCTCCCATCCGCCGTTTCACTATTGTAATCTTGTTCGGTTATGTTGCCCAAGACTAAGTGGACATCACCTGATAGCGCGAAAAGTTCCGACGAGACACTTGCAAGGCCTTGTTTGATTGGGATCGATTGCACAATTGCAGCTACATTGGTTCTGAGGCTTCCTGTGTAGACGAGTTCACCAGAGATGAGCTTATCCAAATCAGTTTTGCCACGCGCCACAACTTCACCATTTACTACAGGAATTATGCTGGTGCTTGTGCTTCCCACATCAACCACGACACAATTTTTTAGATAATTAGCCACTAACCAGCCTGTTGCTGCCCAATTCGCCGCCGCAACCCCAAGAGGCTCTTGAACGGCGATGTCGAGGGATTCTAGTTGAGCGTTTATATTTACTGCATAAATTGGAATATTTGGAAAAGCCTTCTTGGCGCAGCCTAAAATGTGGTTGACTCCTTCTCTTTTCGTTTGGTAAACGTCAGATAATTCAGCAGTCATAGTTACTCCTACACCATCAAGCTCATTCGCGCCCAACCGCTCTTTCAGAGTTAAAAGAACTCTAACAAGTTTTTCAGGTTGCTTCCAGATTGGAAAATACTCAACCGCCACTTCAGCATCAACCAGCTTCCCGTTCTTAACGGTGACGAGTACTGCTTTAGTGTTGGCGCCACCAATATCATAGCCTAAAGTATCAACCAAACTGTTTGCCTCAAGATAGAGTGTTGAGCAAGTGCTTTTTAGCTTCTTCTAAACGCAATCTTGCAATCTCCAAGGTTTCTCCATAGCCAATTACGAGTGCATTGGATTTTGTGTTACCTTCTAAAGGAAAAGGAGGAGAAACAACATCTTCAAGCGCACTTGTTTTTTGGAAAACACTCAGAGCAGGCTTAGGCATTTCCAATTTCGAAAAGCAAACAACACCGCGATTTTCTGGTTGGACTGGCAGTTTGCCTTTCAAAACAGCATTAACTAACGCGTCAGCAATATTGAAATTAGCAACTTTACGTAAGCCCACAAAGGACGTGGTCAACCGCGGGTTAACATCGACCACATAAGCGTTATGTTCGGTTAAAATAAAATCAACCCCCACGTAACCTTTCAAACCAGAGAAGGTTTCAGCAAGTCTTTCTGCAACTTTGAATACGTTCTGTTTTAACCAATAATCAAACGGAACAATACCACCTTCATAGCTTGAAGCTGATTCGGGATCCCCAAGAATTATGTTTTGCTTGTTTAACCTAAGCGACATGGCTTTTTTACCTGTAGACAATATGCTTACGCTGGCGGATTCGCCATTGATGAATTCTTGGACCATAAAACACTCATTTTTTGATTTGGACTTTATTTTTTCTATTGCTTTTTGTACTTGGGTTTCTTCTTTAACGATGCTTAATCCGCCGCATGCAATGCCGTCCACTGGCTTGAAGACCACGGGATAATTAAGCTCGTGTTTGATGGTTTGTTTTACTTCTGCCAAACTGGCACTAAAGGCAAGGATTAATGTTTTTGGTGTTGGAAAACCGTTTTCTTGCAAATGCATGTAGAGGTGTGCTTTATCTGCAACCTTACCTATTGTTTGGGATTCGCTGTTAAGGGATATTTTTCCTGTTTTTTGGGCGAGTTCAACCAATGATTGTAGGATTTGTCCTGTTTCGGGGGCAATGATATAGATGGCGTCGTTGATTTTTGCAATGTTGTTTATGAATTTTTTTGGTTCCTGAGGATAAAAGATAGGAACTATGCAGTCGGCGTCTATGGGCGGGTTCAGTTTTGATATTCTCGCATCCATTAAGACGGTTACTTCGTTTCCCGCTGCTTTAAAATCTGCAACGACGGAGCGAAGCATTCCGAATCCTTCGGTTAAAACACTTGGTGGAATAGTTTGTTCGGCGAATCCTCCACCTGAAACGTGCTCGTAAACAATAACCTTCAATCGTCAACCTTCAAGATTCGTCTGGAATGTTAAAGGTGCCTTAAAGCTTTTCGACTTCACATAGATCTTTCAAAAAAGCAACTACATGCTGCCTCTTTACATGGGGCATAACAACGATTCTAATGCAATCATATCGCGGAACATAGGAGACAAACCAGCCACGCTCCCTCAATTCCCCGACCACACCCTTTGTGTTCTCGCTGCGGAAGGCCACCAGATTTAAGGAGGGTTCTACTACAAGATTAAAACCGAGCTTTTTGATGCCATCAGCGAGAAAAATTGTGTTTTTCATACAGTCTGTAACAACCTTTTGAAAGCCTTCCATTCCCAATGCTTTAAGGACGGCCCAAGCGGAAGCTGCGGCGGCTCCAGTTCTTGTCCCAACGAGGGTATATTGGACCTTATCGGTTAAGTAAGGTGTTTCAGTTTTTATGAAATCCAGAGTTTGGGCGTTTTTGAAGAGTATTCCGCCTGCCGGTATTGCCGCCATACCCATCTTGTGGGGGTCAACGGTGACAGATTGCACGCCTTCTAAATTAAAGTCAAAGCTTGGCTTTGTGTTCTTCAGAAAGGGAATTACTAAACCGCCAAATGCAGCATCCACATGCAAGTAAACATTATGCCCCAATGCAATTTCCGAGAGTTTATCAATGGGGTCAATTACGCCTAACTCTGCAGTTCCAGCTGTTCCAACAATTGCAACGGTATTCTTGTTGATGTTTTTTTCAACGATTAATGGGTCAACCCTGAAAGAATTGTTTAGGCGTGCATACACAGGTTTGAGATTCAATAGATTGCAGATTTTAGTAAAAGAGAAATGAGCCGACTCAGGCAAAACCACTTCAGGCTGATTAATTTTTGCCATGTTTCTTGCTGCCAACAACGCCATCAGGTTTGCTTCGGTGCCGCCTGATACAACAAAGCCAACTGCACTTTTGTAATGAAGAAGAGAAGCAAGTTGGTTAATGACATCTTTTTCTATCTGTGTACTCCCAGGAAAAAGTCCTGAATCACCCAAATTTGATTCAAAAAACATTCGGTAGGCTTTTTCAGCTACGGGGTGGGGTTTGGTACACATTGAACACAGGATTTTCCCATTAACATACCCATTGTCGAGAGCATGCATCTTTTTTAATTCAGCTAAAACCGTCTTTTCGCTTAACCCTTTAGGTAACAAAGCTAAGCCCTCTTGATGCACACCTGGCTTTCTGCTTCTCGAACAACCTCAACCAATTCGCTGACCAATTTCCTGTTGATTTGTCCTGTGACGCGGTTGCTGTTTGTGCATGCGGCGCCTCTTAATCCCGCAATGTCAGCGCCTAACCTGTAAACGATGGGTAAATCCTGTTTTCTCAATGAACCAGCCAAAGCAGCTTCCAAACCAAGACAATGGGCTGAATCCACAAATTTCTTTAATTGCTCCTTTGTGAGGTGGTCAAAGAGGTTTTTACCGTCCTTAACTGAGGTATCTATCATGGCAACATCCAATTTGGCTTGATGAGCTATATCAGGAATGAGCAAGGGATTGATTGCGCCGATTTTTTCCGCATCAGCATAGCCGGCAACTGCAATTTTGATTTTTGGGTTGCATTCTTTTGCTGCCCGTCTAACGGTTTGTAAAAGAAAAATCGCTTCCTCAGGTGTCTTGATTCCGTAAAGACCCACTTTTATATAATCTACGCCCAATGATGCTGCACCAAGTGCGGCTAACGCCACTGACCCTGGAAGGTTCCCAACCTCACCTAATGTACAGCTAACTTTAAGATTCTTGGGCGTTACCTCTTTTATTTGCTTGATAACCCAAGGATAATTCGCTCCCAAAGCGCCCTCTATGGGGTTTTTGACATCTATAATATCTGCGCCTCCAGCAACGGATTCCAAGGCTTCTTTCTCATTCATGGGACTTATGAGCAGCTTCACGTAAGGTCATATTGATGCGGCTTGTTGGTGCCTTTAAAGTTTTCCTGTGAAAAAAGCAACCTTTCTCTACTTAGTTTGGTTATGGTATTTGTTAAGAATGGTTAGGTTTTTGTATGCGTTAGAGTTTGATTCTGTTGGTGCTTTAGTTTGAAAGTTATCCCAGTAATCGACGTTTTGGATGGCAAAGTTGTGCACGCGGTTAGGGGCAAAAGAAACGAGTATAAGCCGCTAGAAAGCAACCTTGTTAAATCAATAGACCCCGTAGTGGTCGCTAAAGCGTTCAAGGAACTTGGTTTTAACGAGTTGTATGTGGCTGATTTAGATGCCATTATCGATTGCTCATCCAACTTCGAAACTCTCAAAAACATCGCTAACGAAACTGGTCTCAAATTAATGGCTGATGCAGGTGTAACAAGTATCGAAAGAGCCCAAAAGTTACTGGATAGCGGAGTTTCCAAGCTTATCATAGGAACAGAGACGTTGCAGAGCAAGAGTTTCGTTGGGGAAGCGGTCAAGAATTTTGGAAGTGACAGTGTTGTTGTGAGTTTAGATTTGAAGGGCGATAAAATTCTTGTTAAATTGGGGTTTGACGGATGCAAACTTCCCATATGTCTCCTTCAAGACTTCAAGCAAATGGGGGTTTCCCAAGTGATTATTTTGGACTTAAATCGAGTTGGTAGCATCGAGGGAGTAAACACAGATTTTCTGAAACAAGTCAAAGCGGAGGTTGGTGTTGACGTTTATGTTGGAGGTGGAGTGCGGGACCTTAATGATTTGCTTGATCTCAGGAATCTGGGGGTTAAGGGAGCTTTAGTGGCTACAGCTTTGCATTCAGGAAAGATTTCGGTTGAAGAGTTGAAGAAGGAAAACTTGCTTTAACTAATTCAGTGTTTTCTTTTTTGTCGAATAAAGAAGACCGTTATTGCAACTACTGCAACCACCGTTATGCCTACGGCGCATGAAATGACAATTAAATTGTTCGTCTCCAGAACAAATGGAACTGCGAGAGCCGCCAAGAAAATTCCTAACGTCAAAGCCAGTTTGCCGCTGAAAGGTTCCTTTAGTTCTTCTTGGATTTGTTTTCGATAGCGCGTCAATAGTATGAGCACTGAGATTACAGCAAGCATCAATACCAAGATAACCCAGGTTAATCCAGTCCAATAGTCTCCAAAAGTTAAAAGTAATCCTACTTCGTCGACGATTAAGCCTCCACCTACACCGTAGAGTATTGCTGCTGCAATCTCGATGTCTTTGTTTCGATAGTTTATGCCCAACCAGCCCCCGACGGCGAGAAGAATGATTCCGAACCAGAAATGGTGGATGTGAATGCCGCTAGTTATTATTACTTGACTTGGGAAAAGAGTTGTAAAAGTTCTTGCAACAAGGAACGCCAAAATGAAGGAAACTAATGCGACGGTTGCGAGGTGAACTCTTGCCTCAAACTGATTCATAAAAGACCACTTAAAACATAGGCAAGTTAACTATAAGAAACTTGGCTTATGCAGGAATTTGCTTAGCAAGAGCAACAAGTCCCCCAAGTTGTGTGAGGCGTTTACCAGCGTTTGACTCAGCATCTATTACTCGCGTTTTAACCCCGTTTTTCGCAGCAATCTGCATCAAACGGTTCACCCGGTTCTTTTGGCGGCTGGCCGCAAGATAATCATTGGTTAACATGAGGTATTCGGGTTGAGGTTTACCTGGTGCTTGCAGGGTTAGGATGAGGTTTTCCGCTTCCACCATCGAAAAATACACTAAATTGTCGCTCTTACTTAGACGTTTCTCTAGTATTTCGAGCAGGTTCTCGGTTTCTTCAGTTGCGTTTTCTTGGATTAACTCTTTGAATGTAGTTGTTTTTGTTAAAGCTCCGACTTGAGAGGGCGAACTTGCCGAACCCGTTATTTGCGAAATGGAAGCTTTGTTTGTGCCCTGCAAAAGCCAAGTGTGGTGTCCTTTGATGTGGCTAAGGAAGTCTTGAGCATAACTGGTTCGAGGTGGCGAGGCAACAACTATGCTTCTCACGCCCTCTTTTAAGACGGGTCTTAATGCATTGATTATGCTTTCGTGGAAACTGTAGATTACTTTAGAGTCTCTTCGTTCGCCATTTAGAGCAATGGTTTGTTGCTGTTTGGCAACTTGACTAAAGATCTGCCACAATGCCGCATGGTCCTGCTCGATTCCAACAAGGACTGCCACAGGATATCCACGTTTGTAATTTTTCGGTTTCATTTGGCTTATTCATCTGTAGCTTGGTTATTTTAGGTGTTGCTTGTCTTATGAGATTGCACCCAAAGAGAGGAGAAAACGGCATGTTTATCAAACCCCAAAACCGTTCCCTTCAAGAGAATATATGATCAAACTAGACAACCTCCAAGACCTCAACGCAGAATTAAAGAAAAGCAAAACCGTTCTCGCTATATTCTATTCCACTTGGTGCCCCTACTGTGTTAGGTTTGTGCCAACCTTCGAAAAAAAAGTTGCAGGAATGCACTTTGAAAACGTTATTCATGTGCTCCTAGACGATTACGACAATCCATTATGGGATGATTTTGATATTCCTGCTGTGCCCACGATTATCTTCTTTGAAGACGGAAAGGTTTCCAAACGTCTTGACGCCCAACTTGGCAGAGGTTTAAGTGAAAATGAATTCAAGAAATGGATCGAAGAATTTAAGAATTTATAATTAATAAAAAGAAAGAAAAAAAGAAAATAGAGATTTATGCTGGTGGCGGTGGTGGTGGGGGCCCGCTAACGGATGCAAATGGTTGTTTGGTTTGGATAACTGTTGTGCCTGCCCATCGGTCAGTCAATTTTTGGCGTCGATCTGCTCCTGCCGTTACAACTGCTATAAGCCAATCTAGAAAGAGGAAAAGCCAGAAAATCTTGCTTATGTTGCGTATGAATGATTTATCGATTGATGCTCTGCTACCATTTACATTCTGCACTTGTAAGCCCATGAGTCTTTTGCCTATAGTTGCACCCCAAGCGACATCTAAGATGATGAAGTACAGTAACGATAGTATTCCGAAAGTCAAAAAGAAAAGTCCGTAGCCAGCAAACAAGAAGAATGAACCTGAAAGAACTATAGCGGCTGCAAGTATGATTCCAATGATTCCTGCGACAATACCAATTATTATTGAGTCAATAATGTAAGCAACTAGTCGTATAACCCAATGACCGAAGTCAATCTGTCCAGTACTACTGCTATCTGTCATTTTTATTCAAAAACTCCTACAAGTCTGTTAGGGCGGTTATTATTAATATCTTTCTGTTCTCTTGCTTAAGCCTAAAAAGATTTAGGGCGTAAAACCAGCCAAAAGCGCCAATTCAAGCCATTTCCAATCGCAATCCACATCCACAAACCCAATCTGTCTCAACCATTGCAGTTGTGTTTCGACGTCTAATAGCTTGTTTGAAGGGTCTTCAGTTTGAGGCGTGAAACCGGTTGCGGCTAAAAATTTAAGGTGAAGGTTTAGTGTTGCTGAGGAAACGTGTTCGAGGTTACAGAAAACGCCTTGGGGATTTAACAGGTTGAATATTTCTGTATATAGCTGCTTTTTTCGTGTATGTGTCAAATGATGTATAGCTAAACTGGAGACTACGGCGTCAAAACGGCCCAGCTGCGATGCCGAAAGAGGCAAGTTGAAATCGTGCTTAACTATGGTAATGTTCTTTTTGTTTGCGAATCGTTTTTTGGCTGCCTCTATCATCGGGTCAGAAAAATCTAAAGCCACCCCTTCGACAAATGGATTATTCAGTTTTACAAGAGCTAGCAACCTTCCGTCGCCAGTTCCTAAATCTAAAACGCGCTTAGCATTTGGCGGAATCTGTTCTAATAGCGCTTTTTCGCCTTCGGTGCGATGTGGCAGCTTATCGGCTCTGGCTAAGTATGCAAGTGCATGTTCGATGGTTTGCCATTCGCTTCTTGGGGTGTCTTGTTTGAGCATTTTCTGATACTTACCTCAAGAATGTGGATGGGATATTCTAGTTAAGGTTTGCGACTTTTTTTAATCACAATTTTCGTGACCAATAAAATAAGCCTTATATCTTATTGCTATGCTTTATGGACAGGTAAAGTGAGGGAATTCTGTTCAATGGAGTTTTGTCCAACCTGCGGTTGCCGCCTTGAACCCAAAAAGACAGGCGTTGGCAACTCGTTCGTATTGTCTTGCCAAAAATGCGGATACACCAAGCAGCCGATTGATAAAAAAGCTGAAGCTAAAACAGGAAAAGTTATTCAGCACAGCAATACGCCGAAACCCTTCATGACTATCATTTCAGAAGAAGATTCAAAGATAAAGACCATGCAAACCATAAAGATGAAATGCGAAAAATGCGAAAACAATGAAGTTTTCGTTTGGCAGGTGCAGACAAGGGGCGGCGATGAAGCGTCAACTCAGTTTATGCGATGTACAAAATGCGGACACACGTTCAGGGAATACACTTAATTTTGAAAAGTTATTAAAGCAGTAATCGCTATAAGGTTATTCTCGGAGTAAAACCCGATGCCGAAAAAAGAAAAACCGTTAACTAAAAAAGAACGCGACGAAAAACGAAAAGCAAAAAAGTCAAAGCAGAGTAAAACACAGACTAGTTAAGATAGTCTAAAACGTGCTTTGCTTTCCCCTTTAAGTTTTTATTTTTTTTAAATTCTTTATTGAATGGATTATTTTTATTTGACCTTTACGCATTAGAAGTTGCCTATGAAGATATACACGTCAGTCGGAGCGAGGATTGGTAGTCCAAACGATGATGTCAGTTATACGAATTCTGAGGCACAAACGCTCCTTTTTTAAGCCTAAATGCAATAGGTTAACTTGAAATTGCAAGCGCCTATGATGACAATTGCACGAAAGTAGTGGAGTTACAGTTAATTCTGTTTCGCCAAGATGACTTTAAAACTAATTTAGTTTCTGAGGCGCTAAATACAAAATTTAGTGACAATGTTAATTACAATCGCTATCCGTATTTCTAACGATTGTAATGAATAAGGCTGCTCCAATTACCCATTGCTGGTTTATTCGAGATGGCGCCAAATTAATCCAATGCAAAAAAGAAGCTTTCGACAAAGCTATCATAGAAGGCAAAAGCGTAAAGTATCACGGGTACGCAAGCAATAGAGCTGAACGCATCGCAGAGCAATTAGAAACTTCCCGAATTGCTTTTTTAGCTGACCCCGCGTTGCCCCCAAAGTTTCGCGCGGCAATCACGAATCCAAATAATGTTTGTGAGGTTCAAATTATTCAGGTTGATGATCCTCAGTTTTGGGTTAAAGAATCTAAACGCCCCAAATATCAACTATGATTATCGGTTAGTTTCTTTAGTTTTAGATAGTATGGTGGAATAATAGTCAATTGATTTGTTTCACCAAACGTGATAGTATGTATTTATTTTGATAAGCTTAGTCTATTGAAATAGTAAGTTGGGTACCCAAGTTACCGAGAGGCAAAAATATGCGCAAACCAGAGTTCAGCATTAAAATGCAAGCGACTATTGGATTAACTGCCCTTGCAGTTCTACTGTGGCTTGCTCTATTTGTGCCGGCCTGGACATTGAATTATTGGCAAGCGTGGATCTTTTGGTTTATTTTTGTGGCATGCATAACTGCGATCAGCATATATTTCATCAAGAAAGACCTTAACCTTATTGCAAGTCGGTTAAAAGTGGGTCCTACCTCAGAACAGCAAGGCAGCCAAAAAATAACTCAGGCTGTCATAACCGTTTTTTTCGTTTTGTTATTGTTGGTGCCTTCTCTTGATCATCATTTTCAATGGTCCATAGTCCCACCTTACCTGAGCGGAGCAGGGGATGTTTTTGTAGCATTTGGGCTTTTGATAATTTTTCTGGTTTTTAAAGAGAATACCTACACCTCTGTGCTCGTTGAAGTGGATGAAAAGCAAAAAGTTGTTTCAACAGGTCCATATAGCGTCGTTCGCCATCCAATGTATTCTGGAGCATTGCTTATGCTGCTTTTCATACCTCTTGCGTTGGGCTCGTTTTGGGGGCTATTTGCTTTTCCACCCATCCTCATAGCAATCGCTGTAAGGTTAAATGAAGAAGAAAAGTTTCTTATCAAAAATCTGCAAGGATACAACGAATACATGCAAAAAGTTAGGTATCGTTTAATTCCAATGGTCTGGTAAATTGCCTATAGAGGTCTTCTTCCCACTCTTTTGAGTAACAAATTAGCGACTCCAGCAACAACCAAATCGGCCAGTACCCAAATAATAAAATTTGTATGAAGTAAAATTGCCAAAACAGTAATTACTAAAAGTAGAATAACTGCGACTATGCCGATCGCTCTTTTTTGGCGTTGTATTTTTTCAGGATTAAAGTCAACTTTTGCTGGCATGTAAATCGAGTTTACTCAATGTCGTGGTTGTTAAAATATGTTATAAACTAAAGGCATGGCTGAATTGCTGTAGCTATCTTTTCATTAACTTATTTCACTTTTTGCATAACTTGAAGTCTAATCAGTTATGGTATCGCTTGCTTGTAATCGACACAGTAAAGATGACTAAATGTTGATAATTCGCTATATTTATCAAGATGAAATCGCTATTAATTTAATGGGATATTTATGAAAGCCTACATGGGGTTATCCTGTAAAGTAGGTGCCTTTAACAGAGTCCTAGATGAACTGATAAAACTGAACCTTTCCAAAAAAGATGTCTTCTTGCTCTTTGGCCCCATCGACATTCTCATCCAGCTCCGCGACTTAAAAAACCTCGACGAATTTATCAACAAATGGTTTAATCCTATAAGAAACATCACTACACAAGAACCTCTGGTCGAACGAACACAAACGCTAATAGTCATCTCTGAAGGGAAACCCTTCGCAGAAGAACCTTATGCCTTCTTGTTCCTAAATACGCAGCCAAGAAATCTAGAGGAAGTTCAAGAAAAACTTGGAAAGATTCCACAGGTTTTATCTGCTGACACGGTTCTGGGACCTTACGATGTTATAGTTGCAGTAAAAGCGAAAGACCAAGAAGACCTAAAACAGCTTATTGCTCAGATTCAAGAAAAAGTTCCTTTCATTCAAGGAACTGTGACTGCAATCGTGGCTTCACTTTACTGACAGAAGTTCCTAAGTCCTCATTGGTTCGATCATTGAAAAAACTTAAACTTCCAGAAAAAACTGGTACGACCACAAACAAATTGATATTCAGTTTTTACCACGCAACCTAAATAAACCATTTAGCCCAATTTACATCTACTTTGAAATTCGAAAACGTTGTCTTTCCTGATTCTGTAGGCTTTCGATGCGGTAACTGCGGGGTTTGCTGCCGCATGCAGCCGCCCGACGTAAATAAAATGGAACAGAAAAAGATAGAAGCCAAAGGTTTTAAGGATTTTTTGGAACATCCCGACGGAACAGGAATTGCGTGGATTCGGAGAAAAAAGGACGATGGCTGCTGGTTTCTTACTAAGAATAATGAATGTTCTATTTACGAGGTGCGTCCAGCAGTTTGTAGGCTAGAGCCCTTTACAATCGTTGACTTTGATTTTGAAGAAAACACAATAGAGTTGGAATTGAACTTCCCGTTTTCATCCTGCTGCACAGGAGTTTGTGAAAAAGAAAAAACGTTGCCTGTTGAAGAAATTGGAAAAGCTGCGCAAACCCTTGTTCAAAAAATTTTAGCGTTAACTGCTAAAGACCTTGAATTGCCCGTAACGGACAAGAGAGTTAAATCTGAAACACGTTCCAGGCTACTTCGCAGAAACGTAGAAGCTGCTAACTTGCTATTGTAGCAATTAAAACGACTTTGGTCGAAAAAAGATTTTTAGAACAGAACCAGTTACCATGGAGCATAAATACAAATTCTCATCCCGTGCCATGGTTTATTAGAAAACTCATGGAGAACAAATCTTAAGTCTCTTGAGATGTTTATAGGGAAGATTAAAAACCAGCATTTATCAGAGCTTCGTTTTAACTTTAAAGGTAGAACACTCTTTTATTGGCTCAGGTTTAAGGTGTAGTTTAGGAGATAACTAATTTGGTTAACCATTTCATTAACAGGTGGACGGAAAAAGAAAAAGAGCTTAATGTTGTATCAAAGATTAAGAACATGGCCAAGCCGCAAGTAAACCTCAAAGAACAAATTGGCGTGGTTACTCAACGACTTGACGCTCAGACTAGGACATTGGATGCTGCAGTGCAACGTTTTGAGGTTCGTGATGCGGACATTTTTAAGCGGGTTGTGAAAGCCATGACTGAACGGGATACGGCGCGGGCAAACATTCTTGCTACAGAATTGGGCGAGATCCGTAAAGTTGAAAAAATGCTTTCACAAGCTTCTCTGGCGATGCAAAGTATGTCGATGCGGTTGAGTACGGTTTCAGAACTGGGTGACGTAGTTGCAGTGTTGAGCCCCGCTAAAAGCATGATAAATAATATCCGCTCTGAAATGTGCAGTATATTTCCTGAAGCAAGCCAAGAACTCGGAAACATTGGAAACCTTCTTTCAGACATAGTTACAACCACAACCAACCAAGGCGCAGATACACCGATGAATACGATAATGGCAAGTGCAGATGCATTGCAAATCTTAGAAGAAGCAGAATGTATCGCAGAAAATAGGCTCAAAGAAAAGATTCCTGAAGTAGCAATGGAAATTGGCCAGAACAAACGCACAAGCTTAGAAGCCTGAATGATCAGGGATTAATTAAAATCCCTTTTATTTGTGTTTTTTTTAATTAAAGATTAAATTGTAATTGTATGAAAAATTATATGGGCAGGAAGCATAAGGGGATTGTACCTTGGGCAAGGTTTCAATTTATGCTTCCTGCTCATTACGTATAACAGTGTTATTTATGTATAAATATTTTGCCCCTTACACATACGGGTTCACCCAGTCATCTAATGCTCAAAATAATCAATCACTTATCCCTTATAATGATGGGTTGACATTTGAAAACATCAATTTCTCACCTATCCTTGAGAGTTGTTTATTTTTAGATTGTAACCCAAGACCCAATGTTTTTATGAGAATTTACTTTGAGATAGGTGGGGATTGGTTTGAAACGTGAAGAATCAATATCAGTGCTAAAGGAACTCCTTGATAATTGCATAGGTTTAGATGGTCATGGATTAGAATTAACCTCACCCAACACTCCTGCATCGGGGTATCAAATTATTATTAGAGGAATTCTGGATGAAGAAACAAAAAAATGCGTACAACACATAATATTGAATCATCAACTTAACTGCCAAACGGGCAGTTTTTGGAAAACAAAATATTCCCCAAACAAAACTGAACCTGACACTCTCATAATTTACCGCAAATAAACTCCCAATGAACTTGCCAAAGAGCAGTTATAGTCAGAGTACATTATCTAAAAAGAGTGGTGTAGTTCGCCAAAAAACCCAAAACACCCGCCACATAGGATAGAACCCATAAAATTGCTGTAATTTGGGCTATCTTTTTGCTTTTGGCTGCAAATGATGTTGACTTAGGACGCCAAAGGGCAACAAGCCATACTCCAAAGAATATTGCGGGAATTGATAAAATGGCATGTGAAATAAATTCGGCCAATTTCAAAGGTGAACTGAAATATATTTCCATGGAACCGCCGTTTGGAGGAGTCATAAGCAGCACCATAGAAAAACTGATTAACGTCGCACCAACTACCACTATCATTATAATTCCGTGTACAAAATAATTGCCTTTGTTTCTAAACCACATACTTACCAAAATCAAAGATGTCCAAAAAGTTTGCATAACAAGATTAATCTCAGCAACACTCAATCATTTCAGTCCTCTTTTTCGGAAAATAACAATTGCTGAAGACATTATCACTACTACCACGCCTATGCTTAGGGATGTTAGCGCATAGAACACAGTTGGATTTAATCCGAGAATTTGAGGGTTCCACAGGTTTGTCGCAATTAAATTTACATGTGCACTCCAGTTTCTGAAAATTTCGGACGAGTTAACAAAAATGCCAGTAGCTTTGTCCCATTCCTTAAATCTATATGAGTCATTTGCATATGTTACAGTTCGGCTAGCACCTAGCACTGTTTGTTGTTCTTGACTTTGAATAATTATTTGTTTATCTGTTTTGGAAAAGTTATCAAAAAAAGTCTCTCCTGGCGCAAGAATAGAAGGAATAATTATCCAACCTCCAACATTGCCTTCAGTAAAATTAAACTGCCAAATGGAACTGGACACGGTCCCATTAGCGAACCTGAGAGTAAAATTTGCTGGAAACGCTGCACCTTCAACCTGCATGACTTCTATTCTCATCCAAACAACGCCTTGGTGTATTGGTGGAGCATTGCCCGTTATGTTAACGTTGTATTCCATCCAATCGCCCTCTTTGACCCCTACAGAAGGTTGGCCAGAAGCGTGTGAGGGTGAGGCAACGATTAGAACAGAAAACAGGATGCTCGCCAAAAGGACAGCATTGAAGACTTTCATTTCTCATCAATATAGCCCGTTGACGCAGACGTTTTAAAGCTTTTTCGTAAAGAAACCTTGACTAACTCAGATTTAAATTCGGATTGTGTAGTCAAACTTTCTTGACTAACTTTTTCCCATGTTTCTAAGATAGCGAAAAAAGCTTTGGGTTCAAAAGGTGTTGTAACGCCGTTAAGCAACTTTTGGAAAATAAAACAATTAATAGGTAGGTTCCGTTATTTTTAAAATAGCAACGGTTAAAATTATGGCACTTGACTTTCAAGGAAACGTAGTTTCTGTTATTCAAATCATCGGATTAGTCCTGCTCATAATAGGAGTTTATCCAATCAGAATGAGGTCAAAAACCAGAAATCTCATAATGCATGGTTTTCTAAGCATTTTAGCGCTTGCACTTAACCTTGCTACAATAATTTCTGTAATGATTCCAATTTTTAGTTCAAAAATTACCTTCATCATTGGATTGTCAATTTTGCAATCAACGATCGTTTGGCTCCATGTTGGCTTAGGAATAACCGCAATTACATTAGGTTTAGTGATCATTGTTTCATGGATACTGCATCCTTTAGGAGAACTCGGATGCGCCAAAACATGGAAACTAATGCCGCCCACATTCCTAATTTGGACTCTCTCCTTAGCCTTGGGATTGACTATTCACATTTTCAATTTAGTATAACAATCCCTATGATGGATTTGATGTTAAAAAGTTTGAGTACATACTCAACTATTCCATTAATCGGTCTATTTCTGTGCTCTAAATTAAACTATTGCCACCAACGCTTTTTCGGTTCAAAAAAGACAGCATCAACGTTTTGTGTCAATTCGCAAACTTTACTTAACCCGTATTTTTCGACCTTAACTTCATAGACTCCTACTGGAAGCTCTGCAGTTACCTTCCCATTACTGTCAGTATTCATTGAGAGCATCAAAGTCTTAAAAGGAGACCCATTTTTGAGGTTTTCAGCCCATTGCTGGGGCGTTATTGCTTCTTTTTCCAACCTGAAAAATTGAACAGTAACATTTTCGATTGGCACATTTTTTTGAAAAGTGACTACTCTTATTGTAAGCCGGTAAGTTTTTTCTAAAACTTCAACAACTTTTTGGCTGCTCACAATGAAAACCTGGATAACGTTATTCTGTGACTTACAAATTTAAGCTTTTAAAAAGTAAAAATTCCGTGGTCTTTTAGTTAAAAGAAAAAAAAGAAAATAGTTTTAGTCTATTTTCATTCTTTTAGCTACTTTCACTATAATGAACACAATAAGTGCTACTATAATGAAAGTAATGAGAGCAACTAAAAAGTCGCCGACGCCAAATGTCTGCTTCATAACGCCAACAGAATAGGTAGCTAAGTTTGAAACGGGTAATGCTAAGCCTATGAGCGGCATAATAAAGTCTTTAACAAGCGCTTGAATCAAAAGACCAACATACAATGCTAAAACGAACGCGACAGCCAAACCAAGAATCTTGTACTTCGACAAGAAATCTTTGAATTCGTTCACAAATCCTTTTGGAGGTTCTGGTGCTGGTGGTTTTTCAAGGGCAGCTCTAATTTTCTTTAACTCTTCTATAATTTGGTCTTCTTTTTCCATTCTAATTACCGAGATTAAGTATCTTTAAATTTGTTTAAATAACTTGTTGTTTCCATAAAATTTGTTAAAATGTATCTGGATTCAGCTTAAGCATTCGGAGTTTGGAAAAAGTAATTCTTTATTGAATCTCTTAACTTTGTGATTGCGTGACTACAACAACGAGCGTTTAATAGTCGCTTTAGTCACCCCTTACTTGTTTGGAGTTGTTGATTTTTGGGCGCTATAGACCAAGTTATCCATTTCATAACCTCAGGAACAATCGGCGGAATTCCACCACTAGTTTTAATGATTATCCCATTTGTAATCGGACTTATCGTGGGCTATCTATTTCATAAATTTCTAAAAATCGCGATTATAGCTGCAATTATACTTGTCGTAGTCGCTTACTTTGGGTTTTTCGGATTAAGTCTTGACGCCCTAAAAAGCATTGCAGACACATATGGTCCTATTGCAGTTCAATATGGGGTACTTCTTATGGGTATACTACCACTTGGTTTAGGACTAATCGTTGGCTTTGTCATCGGCTTCATATTATCATAAACAAACAACCCTTTCTTTGGGAAAGCTGCTGAAAATCGAGCATAAGGAGGTTTGAGATTATTTCATGCGTGTATTATTTGCGAAACCCTAAAAGAAAAAGTAGTCCCACAAAAAAGTCAAAAGGCAAAAAACAACAAAATATTCGTCAAACACCCAATTACATGACCAAATTCGAAATAGATTCTTGAATGCCGAAAAAGAAGAAATTAAATTAAAGACGCAAAAAAGCTGTTATTGTTAATTGACAGTCACACAACTTAAAATAGGCTATCGAGTTAAGGGTAAGTAGAGTTTTTAAAAATGCGAGCACTTGATTTTCTTTTCGTAGTTGCTGTGATCCTTGTTTTGCTCTGGCTTCTAGGCTTTTTCATCTTCAACCTCGGCACCATCATATGGGTACTACTTGTCATCGCCATCATCATAATACTATACCGACTACTAACAGGACGCAGAATATAACATCAACCAAAAACGAATTAGCAGCCCAGAAGCTGCCTCCCAACTTTTTTGTAAACGTTAATAAAATATAGAGGTCATTAGAATTTTTTTCCTGCTGTGCCCAAAGTTACATTTTTTAAGCTCAAAATTTTGAATTAACGATTAAATTGGTTGGTTTTCTCGTTTAGGCTTTTGTAATTTGTTTGGGTCTTTCAGAAAATTCTGAAGAAAATCTTGGACATTTTCGTGTAAATGGATAATCTTTTTTTGGTTTTCTTCTTTGGTTTGTGGTTTTGGTTGAAAATAACCTTGTTCAGTCATGTAAAACATTAAACTTGAGAAATCTCCGGCTAGGGCACAATCTACTTCTTTCTTTCCTGATTCTAAAAGAGCGTAATACCTATGATGACCATCTAAAACTGCGTATACATCAAATTTTGGGTGCTTAACTACAATTAAGGGTGCAATTTTATCTCCGTTTTCAATCTTTTTTTTGTACATCTCAATAGCTTCCGGATCCACTTTTGTGTCCGCAACGATTTTTTCTATTGGCAACCGTAGTAAGTACTTCTCAGGATTTGCAAACACGTCGATGTTAATTTCTCGTCCTCTACGTCTGGTCAACCGTATAATTCTTAATCTTAACGAATCCACAATATCTAAAACACGTTTTGCCAAGCAATCACAACTCATTTAACAAAGCTATCAAAAGATGCTAATTGACCTTACGAAACCATTTTTGATTTAATGTCCCCAATATATGTAACTTCAATATACATCGAAAAAACACCTAATTCAAATCGGGTTTTTAATAATATATCTGTTTCGGAAATTTCAAATATAAGCTTTTTAGTTTTCATCAGATTTTTTGTGTTAGTTTCGTGGAGCCTAATTACGTTTGAAAATAAATTACAGCCCAGGTTATTGAAGCCCAACACTGAACCTTTAATAAAACAGTTTATAGACTAGCTTTCCATTAATCATTTTAGGCATAACAGTTTACTGCCAGGCGTTTTTTCTGAGTAATCAAGATAGTCAAAATCATCAATCATTCTGGACCGTTCAAACTTCTGAACTTCTCAAGCAACTGCAGACGACGCCAAAAGGCTTAACTCAAGATGAGGCCCAAAAAAGGCTCACAAAATATGGTTCTAACCTTCTTAAGCCCAAGAAAAAATCTGACACGCTAACACTCCTATTAACTCAATTTAAAAGTCCACTTATACTCATTCTAATCTTTGCAGGCGCCCTGTCATTCTTCTTAGGCGATTCCGTGAATGCAGCAATTATCCTTACGATTATCCTCATAAGCAGTCTTCTCGGTTTTTGGCAGGAGAGAGGCGCTGCAAACGCAGTCGAAAAGCTGCTGACGATCGTTCAAACTAAAGCAAGTGTATTCCGTGATGGAACCCAAAAGGAAATTCCTGTTGAGGAAATTGTGCCCGGCGATGTCATTCACCTAAATGCTGGGGATTTGGTTCCCGGAGATTCAATAATTATCGAATCAAATGATCTCTTCGTTAACGAATCTTCTTTGACTGGTGAAACTTTTCCGGCAGAGAAAACTGTTGGAATCCTACCTCAAGAAACGACGATTAGTCAGCGGACAAACAGCCTTTTTATGGGAACCAACGTTGTTAGCGGTGATGCCCAAGCCCTTATTGTTGGAACTGGGTTACAAACAGAGTTCGGCAAAGTTTCTGCTCGGCTAAAACTCAGACCACCTGAAACAGAGTTTGAACTTGGAGTCCGGCATTTTGGTTATCTTCTCATGGAAGTAACGTTGGTGCTGGTTGTTGTCACCTTAGCTATAAACGTGTATTTTGCTCGCTCTGTCCTGGATTCTCTTCTCTTCTCTTTAGCTCTTGCAGTTGGTCTTACCCCTCAGCTACTGCCAGCTATTATTAGCATTAATTTAGCTCACGGCGCCAAGATCATGGCAACCCAGAAGGTGATTGTTAAGCGTCTTGCATCCATTGAAAACTTCGGCAGTATGAACATACTATGCTCAGACAAAACAGGAACCCTTACAGAAGGCATCATAAAAATACAATCTATCATTGACTTTAATGCAAACCCGAGCCCAAAAGCACAACTTTACGCCTACCTTAACGCTTCAAACCAGACAGGTTTTACAAATCCGATCGACGAAGCCATCTGTGGTACTCAATTGGATGTATCGGGTTATACAAAATTGGATGAGGTACCATACGACTTCATTAGAAAACGACTAAGCATCTTAATGTCAAAAGACAATAAGAATTTGATGATCACCAAAGGTGCTCTTCAAAACATTCTTGATATATGCACTTTGGTTGAAACTTCTGGTACTACGATTGTTCCGCTAGCTGGGGTGCAAAACCAGATCCAACAACATTTCGAGGAATTAAGCAGCAAAGGTTTTCGCGTCCTAGGGATTGCTTACAAAGACATAGGGTCCGACAAACTTATCTCCAAAGACAGTGAAGTAAGTATGACTTTCTTGGGATTTCTGGTTCTCTTTGATCCGCCCAAGCCAAAAATCGCTGAGACAATTAAAGAGTTGAAGCAATTAGGAATTTCCCTAAAAATTGTCACGGGAGACAACCGATTGGTTGCAGCTAGCATTAGTCAACAAGTCGGGTTTCCGACTCCAAAAATTCTTGCAGGTTCCGACCTCCGCATCTTGAGTGATGAAGCACTGCTTCGGCAAGTTAATGAAGTAAATGTTTTCGCCGAGGTTGAACCAAACCAGAAGGAACGCATTATTCTTGCCCTCAAGAAAGCCGGAAACGTTGTCGGCTACATGGGAGACGGAATCAACGATGCCTCTGCTCTTCATGCAGCTGATGTGGGTTTATCGGTCGAAAGCGCGGTGGATGTTGCTAAAGAATCCGCAGATATTGTTTTGCTCGAAAAAGACTTGGGTGTTCTTGCTAATGGAGTGAAAGAGGGAAGGAAAACTTTTGCTAATACTCTAAAGTACGTGTTTATGGCAACTAGCGCAAATTTTGGAAACATGTTCAGTATGGCAGGTGCATCGCTCTTTTTGTCATTTCTGCCTCTTTTGCCTAGGCAGATTTTACTTACTAATCTGATGACGGATTTCCCAGAGACAACTATCGGAACAGACAATGTAGACAGTGAAATGGTTGAACAACCCCGACGCTGGAACGTCAAATTTATCCGCAATTTCATGATAGTTTTCGGTATCCTGAGTTCAGTTTTTGATTATGTTGCATTTGGCGTACTGCTTTTTGTTCTTCATAGTCCTATGGAGCTATTTAGGACTGGATGGTTCATAGAATCGGTTCTTTCTGCAAGTTTAATTGTGCTAGTTATTCGGAGCCGCAGACCCTTCTTCAAAAGTTATCCAGGGAAATATTTGATATTAACCACTTTGGTGATTGTCGGCGTAACACTTGTCTTCCCATTTACTCCGTTGGGCAAACTATTTGGTTTCGCACAGCCTTCACTCTTGGTTCTTGTTTTGATGTCAATAATTGTTACATTCTACATAATTTCAGGCGAAATAGTGAAAAGAATTTTTTACAAGCGGGTAAAATTCTAAAAACCCTTGCAAAATGAAGACAAATAGAATACTGGTCAAGGTTTTCGGATAGACATTGTCACCCCTCACGAAAATATGGTCCCCTGAAAGCAATAGCTTGTTTGTAGGTGCCTAATAGCAGTCACATATGTTTAATAAAATCGCGGAGGCACAAGTCTTCAGTGAAATTTTATGAGTAAAGATGAAATTAAAGGTAAACTCAAAAAAGAAGAAGGCAAAATCCGCGTAGGTGCGGGTAAAGTTACAGGTAATACTGGCCAAATAATTAAAGGCGAAGCAGAAAAAGTTAAAGGAAAAATCCAAGAAGACGTGGGCAAAGCCAAAAGAAAACTCTAACAAAACACAAAGCTTTTCAACGACTTTTGAATTAACCGAAACAAGTTTTCATGAAACCCAAAATATAGCCACTATCGAACGAAAAGCTCTGTAGATTTTTTTTCCTTAATTCTTATTGTTGATGAATAGTTAAGGCTTTTAGAAGTGAAAATTCTTTTGTTTTTTAATGTCAGGTAACTTATTTATTGGATGCTCTTATCGTGTATCAGTATTTAATGAGTAATATTTTGTGAGCAGAAAAATTAAGTATCCAAAACTCTCCCTGTTTATAATAAGCGTAATCTCAGTGTACGTCCTTTTTTCCGGTTTAGTGTATAAGCCTCTGCATGATGCCCTTGTATTCATGGGGTATTTTGGAACTTTTCTAGCCGGTTTACTATACCCCTATGCATTAACTTCGGCGGCGGGTACAGGGATATTGCTAATTCTCGCTAAAGAACAAAACATACTTTTAGCAGGAGTTATAGCGGGAATTGGCGCTTTGACAAGCGACCTGATTATCTTCTTTTTTGTTAAACATGGCTTTGGTACTGAGGTACAAAAACTCTCAAAAGAACCCGTTGTTCGAGCCGTTAGTAGATGGATACCTGATTCAATTAGATTATATTTGCTTGCAACATTTGCATGTATTCTAATTGCCTCTCCGCTTCCAACTGAAATCGGGATCATGCTGATGACATCTATAAGAAAAATATCAATCAAGAAATTCGTGATCATAATATATGCCTTGCATGCAAGCGCAATCTTTACTATTCTTCTAATTGGCAGCACTATATAATTTGAGATTGTAATTACCTATTTTATTATAAAAAATTTTGGAATCGTTGTAAGATAGCAAGCCAACAAAAAATTAAAGATGATAAATAAATTTAAAGAATCTTGCATTAAATAAAAAAGCAATTGATGTTTATTCTTCCTTTTGATGGGCTAAAAATATGTCGATGTGAACTCATCTGTCATGTTTAAATAAAAATATTTTTTTGGGAAATTCTCTATTTGGTTAGTTCTTCTGCTGGAACAAGAAATGTAGGGAACTCTATTGAATCATGTGATTTGCCACCGGTTTTTTTGTGACCCTTCGTGCATCTCATTCCGTATTTTGTTTTGGTTGCATTTTCCCAAACTTTTTCCGTTGATGCACCACATATTGGGCATTTGAAATCTTTCATATTTTTTCACCTAACATCGAAAAGTCAAAACTGATAAGTCGTGACTATTTTTTTTTCTCTCCTTTAGCTTTACGTTGACTTGTTCTTTAAGTCTTCCTATCTGAAAAAATTAGTTAAGGTTTTTTTACATTGTTTTCTAACTTTTCAACGATTTTTTCAACTGTTTTTTGAAGTTTCTTTGATGCTGAATGATTTGCTAAGTTAGGATTTGGCTCAATGATTGGAGCTAATTCAGAAAAAGCCCGATCGAATTTGGCAGCTAATGTAACAAGATCTGGATAAATCAACAATATGCACACGGTTCTTTATGACCTGCATTTACGGGAGTTTTTTGAGCTTACTGTCATAAAATCATTGGCTCTCCAGAAGCAAAAACAATAGTGCCAATAATCAATATTATTATCCAAAGAATGAGAAGGGCTTTTCCTAACTTAGAGTTTTTATTCCAAGTAAAAGCTGAAACCCAATACATTGGAAGAATTATTATTGCATATCTTTGTATGCTATTTGCGTTGGCATAAATCGCTACAAACACTAACATTATTGTAGCAATGAGAGTCAGCGCCCAATATTTGAGGTCTCTACGCTTATTCAACCCAAATACAAAGTCTCGCAAAGAAATTCTTTCTTTAAACAGATAATAGATCATTGGTACTGCAATCAAGATTGCTTCAATCGTAAAAAAGAACATCAACCCCAAATTCCTGGGCAATAGAGCTTGAGATATAGGGGTGCTCACTGTGGTTGTCCAATAGGATTTTTGAGCAACTTCTCTAACAGGGAAGGTTCCTGTTGCAACGAAACCGAAGATGTTGAATAGTATGTAAGGCAAGAATATGATTACCGTTTGAAGAGCAGCCCTACGGTACCTTCGTTTTTGCAGCCCATTATAGATAAAGGGTACTGAAACTATAAAACCAGTGCTTCTAGCTAACCCCGCAAAAAAAGCAAATAGGGTTGATTTTGTTGTTTGCTCTTTCTCTAAGAAATAGAATGCTAAAAGTCCGAGTGCCATGAATAGACTTTCGGAGTAAACTGCGGAGTAGAAGAAGGAACTGCCCCAAAAACAGAAAAATCCAACTGATACAAGTACTATTTTTTTGTCGTTGATTAATAATTTGCTCAGTTTATAAAAAAGAATTACACATATGAAGAAAAGTGCATTACTTATTATGAACCCCGCTACAGTCACTGCTGTATTTATGGGCAGGTTTACAGTTCTAAATAGAAATGTGCCCCCGATTGACATCATAAAGGGGTATAGTGGGAAGAAAGCCCAGTTGCCACTGGGTATTTGGTTTATTGCTGGGTAACCGAATAAGGCTATTTTCTGATACCATTGGCCATCGAAGTGTCCAAAAATATCTAAGAAGCTGTTTGGAAATACAAAATGTTGTAGTGCCATAGGATTAAAGAGTGTAAAACCTATTGCGCCAGATACTAAGACTACAAGACGAGATAAGAGCGCGATAATAAGAACCAAAGATATTTCGTTAATTCTTTGATTAGTATTATCGAATCTTAGATTCATTTCAATCTCGAAGAATTATGCGTGGCGAGCTTTAGTTCTTTCTTCTGTTTTAACTGTCTTCAATAAGATAGCCATAACAAAAGAATGCCAGATAATTCAATTGGAAATGATCTCAAAAATTTGATTTCTTCAGTTGTACAAATCACGAAAGACCATTGTCCTTTCTCGCAACGGAAGTTAGTTAAACATCTTATGAGAAGTTTATGGTTACTTTTCCTCAAATTGCCCTGGCTCTCTTCTTGTATCCCAAAGATGCTGTATCGCTACAATAGGATGACTCGTAATCATCCTTGGACCCGCGTAACCCATTACTTCCATTATTTCTTCCCTTCGTTCAAGCGGGTAACAACGCAAACCGCATCGACCACAACAGCTTTTCTTCTCTTGATCTGGGCAGTTCTCAAGATGTGACCAAAAGTATTCCTTGAGTTGGCTGCATTTGGGACATAGTTCACCGTTTCCTTTGTGATGGCTTTCACAATACATTTGAATCATGTATTCAGATGCTTTTTTCTCCCGTTTGAGTACTTTTTAGTATTTGGAGACTTGTGGTTTCATCGTGCTCATCTATGGATAGTCGAAGACTTCATTTGATATTTAAAAGTGCAGGATTTCTAATTTTTTATCGAGCCACAACTCGCTTAGCAGAAAAGCCTTAGAGTCAGTAATTTCTTACCACATTCACTGATCTTAAAGCCTTTAGAAGGTTACTTTTGAGAAATCAAAATCAAGAACACTTAGCCGCTTAAAGGAAGTTCAATATTAAACCGTGTCCCTTTTCCTATTTCACTTTCAAAAGTCACGTTCCCGTTTAATGCTTCCGCCAATTTCTTAACGACTGCCAACCCAAAACCTTGACCTTTAGCTTTCGTCGTAACCAAAGGCATGAATATTTTATCTCTAACCTCAAAAGGTATGCCCATGCCATTATCTTCAACAATTAAGAGCGCTTTATTTTCCGTGCGTTTCACTTTTATAGATATTGTTCCGCCATTTGCCAACGCTTGTATTGCGTTAGAAACCAGATTGGTAAGTATTCGCTTCATATATGTAGGGTCAGTCTTAAGTGCCAGAGAACCATCTTCCAGTAAAAGAGAAACGTGTATAGTTTCTGGAATATCCATGCTTGAAATTACATCGTGAATGATTTTTTCCACCGCAACCTTCTCTAAGGTTGGCTTTGGAGTTTTAGCAAAATCTTGCAGGTCAGCAACTATTCTGTCTATGTAAGAAAGGTATTCTTCCATATTTTTGATACTTTCTTTTATGCTATTTTTGCATTCGCTTTGAGGTAATTGGTCAACATCTTTTTTAGTCAAGTATGTTTCGTTCCAAATTGATTGCAGGGGGTTTCTTATATCATGACCAATCATACCTGCAGTTTGTCCGATAGCCGATAGTCTTTCAGCATTCTTAAGTTGCTCAACTTGCTGAGAAACAAGAGTTTCTAGATGCGTCATGTGCAAAGCGAGTTTATCTTCAAGATCACTTTTTTCTGTGATGTCTTCAAAAATAGCAACAGATCCTATTATTTCGCCTTTTGCGTTAGTTAATGGAGCTGATGTTGAGGAAATAAGTATTCTTGAACCATCAGCTCGCTCGATTATTGCTTTATCGCAAAAGATTTTTTCGCCTTTTAAAGCGCGGTTTGCTGGAAGTTTTTCAGTGGGATAAATTTCACCGTTTGGTCTGAGCAGTTTCATCATTTTCGTTGAATGATTATTCATTTCGAGTCCCAGTGGGTTTGCACCATAGAGTTCTACCGCACGTTCGTTAGCGTATGTGATTTTTTTCGAAGGATTTTCCAAAATAATTATGCCCACAGGAACAAGTTTCAAAATCGAGTATATTCCAGTTCCCGCAAATTCACCATTAAGTTTGTTGGGCATCGAATCCACTGAATAATGTTGTATCTACTAATAGTTTTTTTATTGAATATAATTGTTTTGTAAATAAAGAAAATGAAAAACTGTATTTTCATATTTTCCAGTTTGTTCATAAACCTTCTTTATTCGTTTACGTGTTTGTTTTGCAAAAATAGAGCCCTTGCCGCGCGAGAATAGTGCCTAAAGAGAGGTGTTCTCGGTAAGCGAAACGTCTTTGGTTTGATCAATCAAGTGATGCAGAAATTTCGGCAGTTAGGGTTTTTTTAATCGAATTCTAGTTGAGAGTTGCTTTTCCTCACGCGTGCTTACCAACCTAGTATTAATTTGAATATTCCTAAGGCTATTCCCATAGATACTAGAGCACTAAGTGTTGTCCCCACTACCAATGGGGGGTAAAATTTGTTTGACTGAAGGCATATTAGACGACTAATAACTGCTACTTGTATGGGCGAGAGCACAAATACCCCGACTATTATGCCTATCCATGCATATTTGTTGATAAGTCTTTGACCTCTCGCGGTTCTTTTTTCGAGCCAACTTCTCAAGCCTTTTTTCCAGTTTAATAATCTATCTATCACGAACAGGGAGGCAAAAACTGTTAAAATATTTATCGTAAGCGTCGTTGCAAAAACCAACAGGGGGTCGAATCCAACGGCGACCCCATATAGCATGCCGCCTCCACTTTCAAAGATGATAGATATCAGAATGTAGATGTAGATCTCGTACATCGATACGCCTTTTCATAGATTATTGTTAAGCCTAATATGGCTTATTCTACTGGGCGCGTTAAAGGTTGTTGGAACTTTGAGAATCAGAATTAACAAATGAATAAACTCCCTCTTAACTCATTAAAGGGTAGTATAGTAATAAATTTACAGGTTCTTCTATTACTTAGAAAAGCAGCTACTTACCAGTAGGCAACGTAATAACAAATTTCGTTCCCTTCCCTTCTTGACTTTCAAAAGTAATAGTTCCATTCAATGCTTCAACTAGGCGCTTAACAACCGCTAAACCTAATCCTTGACCTTTCGCCTTAGTCGTTAACATCGGCGTAAATAAATTAGGCTTAATACTCTCAGGAATCCCAGAACCTGTGTCCTCCACCATAATCAAAACATTTTTGTCCTTTATGGAGCCACTCAGAGTTATTTTACCTCCATCGGGCATGGCTTGAATCGCATTAATAATTAAGTTAGTCAGGATTCGCCTGATTATTGAGCGGTCTGAAGTGACAGTAAATGCAGGGTCAATATTCAACAAAACTTCTAAATTATTTTGGCGACTAACAGATTGTAAAATGGATGAAATCAAATCGTTTAAGTTAAACTCTGAATATTCCGGTTTTATTGAACGCGAATAGTCTTGCAAGTCAGACACAATCTTGTTAATGTAATTAACATTCGACTCTATATTGTCCAAACTCTCAGCAACTTCTGTTTTAGTTTCTGATTCAGACATTGAAGTAAGATATTCCTTGAGCAAATAAATGTCACCAACAATCGCTTGCAGAGGATTTCGTATATCATGACCAACCATACCAGCAGTTGCACCAATAGCAGACAACCTTTTTGTTTTCTCTTCTTCAGTCTTGTCTTCAACAACAATAATGATGCCTTGTTCAGAAGGATATAGTGAGATTTCAAAAATAGATGGCTTTTTGGTCTCTCTACTGACTGTATTCATCATAAAACGCGCGCGCTTTCCCTGTTGAAGCAAAGTTAAATGAGGCGCAAAGTCAACGCTAATCATCTCAGGTAAGACATCATAAATTTTCTTTTTCAGAGCATCTTTTGCTTCAACGGTTGTGACTCTTTCTGCTGCTTTATTCCAATGTATAATAGTTAAATCCCAATCGACAGCGATGAAGGCTTCATCAAAATCTTCATATAAATCAGGGTATCTCTGGATTCGACTGTTATTTTCTTTTTTATCGCGTTTAAAATTTTTTTTACTAAGAGAGACATCTTCTCTCGCAAGAATCACCAAATAATATGAGTTTTCTCGACTATTAAACTCTTTATAAAAGTTGATTTGCTCATTTTTGTTGTGAGCTCAATAAACGTTTTTACTAATCAAAGCACATAACGCTTTATTTCTTCATTTGTTTGCTTGTTGTCAAAACAGAGTCATTGCCCGCAGGAAGAGTGCTCTCAAGTGAGGCGAATTTGTTCTAAGCTATAGAAAAATCTTTTAATCATTAGATTTTTTTGCGAATGCATTAAGCGATTGTAAAGAATTAAATATGTTTGATAACTTAATTTAATTGGGTTTTAGCCTTGGATAGAAATAAAGCGCTCGAAGTTATGAAAGAACTTATAGAACATCAATTCATAGATGCCGCTAATGTTGCCATACAATGGGATAAAAGAAGTGCCTACAGGCTTATTTTGAAAGGTGGAAACTCGTTGTTCTTAAGCGCGTTTACTTCTGATAGAAATTTGTTGCTTCATGAAGATAAAGTTAAAGGTATTGTTACAGTATCTTCTCATTAATTCTATTGTTCGTTATCGCGTATCTAATTTCACAACTCAAAGCGATATTAACAATAAACTTTTTTTAGCCATGCAAAACAGATTCATTGCTTGCTAGGAGGTAGGCTTTCTGAGTTCACTTAATGAAACACGCTTTGCAGTTGAAACTTGTGCTTTAGATTTTTAGCTGTGATTGGTTCTGATAAGATTTGTTATATCAAAACCTTTTGACTTAACAAAGTCCAACAACTGAGAAATTAGCTGTTCATCCATTTTGGAGGTTCTACTCAATATCCACAAGTACTTACGATTTGGAGTGCCCACAACAGAATACTCATAGTCATTTCCTAATTTTATAATCCAATAATCACCATAAAACGGCCAAAAAAATGTTACTTTAAGTTTCGCCTGGGTGATTTTGTCAACTACTTTTGCACTACCCTTTGCTTTTTTGTATTTACCATCTTTTTTGCATTCGTTCAATACAGCGATGCTGCCATTATCCAATAGTGAGTAAGTTGCAGTGGTTTGTTCACACCCTTCTTGAAATTTAGCTGGAAGATGAGCTATTTCATACCATTTGCCTAAGTATTTGTTAAGCTCCACTTTGGGAGCTACTTCCAGTGCATCGAAAGTCAAAATATTCACTCCAATGACATTCAAGTCATCAAACACTTTAACTTTTCTCGAACTGCTAAGTTCCCTTTTTAATACGATACCGGAAAGGGGATTTAGGGGTCAAAAGTAAATCAGTGTCAGATAAGGGTAATCGAAAAAAGAGTTTGTGTGTTAGAGTTTATTCAAGTTTTCAACTGTTTACTGAATTCCTAAAGTCTTATTGCGTTCTTTAGTCTTTGCACTCTACAATTTCTTGAGAGCTTTCCAACTCTGCTATAGTTCTTGAGATCGTCACCACATGTGCGACTGCTCGAACCATCCCAACTGGAATACATATTTTGGAACTTCTAAATCTCTTCTTGAATCCAAGACTCTCAGCAGCATCGCCAGTAAGTTTCACGTTCAAGAACTTTATCGTCCAAGTTGCGGTATCAATTTTTGCTCCTTTCACTTCTCCAATAATATGCGCTTCTGAAGTTACTACCTTTAAGCCCATAATTTCTTCAAAATTAATCATAAAATTCACTAATATAATGTAGATTTGTTCTAAATATATGCATTCTCTTTTCTATTTGCTCTTGCGTCTGACAGGCTAAAGTCAAAATTCCCTTGTAATAGGACTAGAATGTTGCAAATCAGAGACCTTGCTTATGAGGAGTGTACCCTTAAGGTGAGCGGCTCACTACTTGAGATGTTTTCGCTTGCAAATTAACCTAATTAATTTCTTTATTACTTGTCCTAATTTCAGATATACTAAACCTTACCGTTTAATGTGGGCTGGTGTGTTGGTTGTAACCCGCCTTTGGGCTTAGTAATTTCTTACTTTTCCTCACTGTTCGTTTACTCATTTTAATCCCTGAATTATCATTGTTCTAATCTAGCTATAAACTTTTAGGAGGTTTTACCTTCTATATGTCTTAAGTCAAGGTAGAGTTAGTTATAAAAACACGCAAAAAAAACACCAAAACTTGAAAATGTTTTTCATGGCTAAATTAATAAACAGCATATCTACTACTCATAGTAAGTTAGGGGCTGGGAGATTGACTTCGAATCATTGGATAAGAATATCTGAAATTGGATACTTTGTTTTTGTAGTTGTTGTTGCCGCTGTTTTGATAAGTACATACATTAACAATTTAGGAATAGCAGCTCTTTTGGGAACAGGGTCATTCGTAGGCTTAAGCATTCTTGGATGGTTTATATTCGAGAAAGTACTGCCGGAACATTGATAAAAGAAAAAAGAATAAAATAGAGTTTAATCACGCTATTCTACTATTTACTGAATCCCTAAAGGCCTATTGCGTTTTTATGCTTTGCACTCTGTAATCTCTTGGGAGCTTTCCAACTCTGATATTGTTCTAGAAATTGTTATTACATGCGCGACTGCTTGAATCATGCTAACTGGAAGGCATATTTTGGAACTTCCAAATCTCTTCTTCATTCCAAGACTCTCGGCAGCATCGCCAGTAAGTTTCACGTTCAAATACTTTATCGCCCAAGTCGCAGTGTCAATTTTCGCTCCCTTCACTTCTCCAATAATATGAGCTCCTGAAGTAACTACCTGTAACCCCATAATTTCTTCCATATCAATCAAATATTTCACCTAATATTTTTATGATTTATATTAAATATATGTGTTACCTTTTTTTATCTTTTTTTGGCGTGTGTTGAGGACTTAAATAAAGATTTCTTTCTAATTGGGGTTAAAAAGTTATAAAATCGGAGTTCTTAGGTGCGAGAAGGGTGCCCTCTAAGGAGGTTACTCCTCTGTGTCTCTTCTTAAGTCCCCTTTTTCTACGACGGCGGAAAAGGGGATTTAGGGGTCAAAGGGGGCATAATCAGTTCCATTCATGCTTTCCTTAGAGACGGGGGTTGGGAAGGGGTCGGGAGCGATGCTACCCCTTAGTTCACCTATACTTTTTTACAATAAATCGTTGATGTTTTTTTGCATTTCTTTTAACATTTTTTTATTTTTTGGAAATTGGCTCATTGCTTCTTTTACATTGTTCTTCTTGGTTTTCGGGTCTAAAGTCTGTTGTAGTTTTGCGAATTTCATCAGCAAATATGGCATAGCGTAATCAAATCCTTTTGAATGAACCATTGGAAGGAATTCTCCTAATTCTTTAAGGAACATTGTCATGTGTTCTTGTCCCCAAGCATCGTATAGTGCTCGGAATTGCTTGCAAAATTCTACTTTCTCTTTGTTAGCGTCAAGAACCTTTGGAATATTGCATGAGGGATTTCTTGCAAGAGCGTATAATACTCCTTCATCTGTGCATCTGAAAAGTTTTATTTTGTTGTTTTTTTGCGACCTTACTTCTCGTGAAATAACAAAACTTGAATGTTCCAGACTATCAACTGCTTTTGAGATTGATCCGTATTGGTCGGCTGGGTGGTTAATCCCTTGTTGTATTGCTTGTTTATGGTTCTCAGGGTTTTCTGCTAAAAAATAAAGCGATTTCTGCTGTAAGCTTCCCAATTCTTTAAAGATGTTTTCGTTTCCAGTTATTTTTTCTGGCGTTCTTATCCGTCCTCTAGTTTGCAATTATAGTGTGTAAATCACATACTATAATTACTCACAATAGAGTATTATTAACGCTTGCTTATTAGCTTATCAGGTAATAAGCAATGACAATAACTCAAATAATCAATCTAAAAAACAAAAATGTCTCAGAGAACACCAATTCGGAGAGTTGGGGCAATTATGGCGATTTTCAACTTGTCGGACATGGGAAACAAACTAACGCAAATTGCGGTCGGTTTGTAAGTTTCAAAGGTTGCCTTCATACAGAGCTTCATAATAAGACGACTCTTAATGGAGTGAACTATAAGGGAAAGGTATATGTCCGCAAGGTTCACGCAAGTTGTGACAAACCAACTTGCCCAGTTTGCTATAAGTCTGGATGGGCTGTTCGTGAAGCCGATAGAATTACTCAACGTATTCGGGCAGCCTCTAAGACTGCTGGTGTTGCAGAACACATCATTGTCAGCATTCCTAAATCAGATTACGGCTTAGAATTTGAAGAAGCTTCGATTAAAAGCTGTAAAAATCCTAAACTCTCGCGGTGTCATAGGCGGTGTTCTGATTTTTCACGGCTTCAGATACCGCTCTTACGATGTTTACAACAATGGCATCCGAAATATGAAGGGCTGGTATTGGAGCCCTCATTTTCACTGCATCGGCTTTATCCTCAATGGCTATGCTCAATGTCGTCATTGCCCAAAATTTGAATCTAAGAGCGTTTACACTTGTGCTGGTTGTAACGGATTTGAAGCTCGTACTCGGCGCTTATTCGAGAAAGATGGCTACATCGTTAAGGTAAAAGGTGAACGTAAAACCATCATGGGTACAGCTTGGTATCAACTAAACCATGCTTCTGTTAAACGTAACGTGGCACGTTTCCATGTTGCCACTTGGTTTGGCACCTGTAGCTACCGCAAACTAAAAGTCACTATATGAGAAGCGAAAAGAGTTTTGCCCGATTTGCCAGCATGAGTTAGTTCCCTTACGATATCTCGGTAATAAATGCTTCATCTACAGCAAAGACAGCGTTGACTATCAACAGAGCGAATTCTGCGAAATGGACGAAGGAGGCGGCGATGTATGGATGGAGGAGGTAGAGCATGAGAAAAGATATTGATTACGTAGACTGCGATGGCGAGGGATTAATTTACGATGAAGACTGGTTAACTCCATCCTTAGCTAAGGGAGAATACAGATATCGCAAGTTAGACCTAAGCACACTATTGGCGTTTACTATCGCATCGAAGGTAGTCACTATATCCGCTTTGATATCGTGCTTTCCTTTGACTACTTAGGCGCTCATTCACCGAGAAGTCTGCCTATCCTCTTCTATGGGTTCGTGAATATGCTTGATATTTGGGAGAAGCTCGGAGTTGAGGCTGAGGAGGATTCCGAATAGCTACGGTCACACCATTTCTTTGCTGGCTTTCTTTTCTAAAGAAAGCGGAGAAGCGGAGCGACCCGCGAAGCGGGAGCGAAACACAAGCGACACTGAACGCACTATCTCGACTTAAGATGAACGTTTCTTTAGGTTCTTTCGCTTCTTAGTATTTAACAAGCTTGCATCCAGTTCTTTTAGAATGTCTTCTTGTTTTGGATATTTCTTAGCGAATTTCATAAAGCACAGTATTGACTTTCGCAATAGGTCTTCAGTTGCTTGAACAACAAGCTCTGGAGAGAAACCTCCGCGGAGTTTTCCTTCCTTAAACTCCTTACCATGCACTACCGTGCTTCGCAGGCTATATGCGGCTACAATAATATCCTTTATTTTTTCCCGTTCATCGTCCGTTTTTCCAAGCAAGATTGCCATACGATTTGAGAGTTTAAACGTAAGTTCCGTGGTCTCATTCTGATAAAGAGCTTCGGCAGAGATAAGGAAATCAATAATTTTGTCTTCAATACCAGTTTCTTCTATACCTAGATTGAAACGCTTTATTGCAGTCTGCAAATATCTGTTTTCCTTTGTCTGAATTATGCTGCGTTGAATTGCAGCATACTTCTTCCAAAATAAAATGAAATCAGAAACTTCACGGCTATCCAGTACGTAACTGGAATTCAGACTTTCTGGCAAATAATTGTTGGTCTCTCCGAAAGTTTCTGGTAAAACAGGATTCCATGATTCGGCAAAATAGTGAACGAAAGTATAATCCACAAAGCCACACTTGTATAATCTTAGGGCAGTGATTGCGTCCTCAAAAATTTTAGTTCCAGACCAATCAAACGGTCTGTCAGTTTTGTGATTATGCACGCTTTCCAAAACAAATGAATATTTAAGAATTTGTTGCCCATCAAGCGGGCTTGGAACAACCCATTCTACCATGTGCTTTTCTCAGATAGTCGTTCATTTCTGTCTCGGAAATTTTGCGTATTTTGGTCAATTTATCGAGTTTGATTTCACCGTCACATGAAAAATTGGCAAGAGGTGACGTGACTCGGAAGCGCCAGACTTTTGAATAGAAGAACTTTTCAATGTCTGAATACAGTTCAGTGAAAGCCTTCTCGTCAATGGCAACTGCATTGACCAAATAGAAATATCTACTCAACAAGGGCAGCACGAAATAGGCAAATGTTAGGCGATAAGGCGAGTAGTCATGAGTATCTGAATAGCCAAGTACAGACATTTTACACCTCAATTCATCTTTGGTTTGTACATACTCGGCGAAATCAATGAATTCGCGCATCTGCAGAATTTCTTCTGATGATTGTTGAACAAGACGGTCGAAGTCCACTTTTGTTCTTTCATCTATCGAATACCCATCTTTTCTTATGTTGAAAAAAAGCTTCTCACGGGATTTTGGGTATGCTTCTTTTGGGATTCTCTGAAAATCGCTGACGGTTTTCATCGTGAGTTTAACTAGGGTCTCAAAAAGTCGTTTGTCTCTCATTCTCTTGGAACGAATCAAAGTAAACCCCTCGGCTTAGTGAACTATGTATTTTGGAACTATTAGAGCATGCTGCCTTGAAGGAAGCAGTTGCCAAACAGAAATAGAAGAGCGGTTGTTTTGATGGTTTAAAGAATTGAAGAAAAAAATATTACTTGCGTTTTCGGAACATCATTATGTTTTGTGGAGTTGTTAGAATGTATGTCCAACCGTTGTCTATTAATTCGCCTGCTTCTTTCTCATTTCGGGCTATTGCGTGATCGTAGCTTTGACTGTCTTCGTCAAATTGCACAATATGAGTATAAACCATTGTACTGTTAATGTTTCTATGTCCGAGTTTTGCTTGCACTTCGATTATGCTTTTAGTCTCATTATAGGTTTTTGTTGCAAAGTAGTGACGCAGTGTGTGGAAGTGTATTTGTTGAAGTCTTGGGTTTTGGAGTTTTTGTGCAAGTCTTGTTTTCTGTTGGTCATAAGTCCACCTGATACTATCTGGGTCTGATTTCCCAAAAATGAATTGATTGTTTTTTGGCAGGCTGTTTAGTCGAGCGAATAGTTTTGTCGATATTTTGATTTCTCTTGGCTTACCATGTTTTTCAGCTATGCATTTTAGCGTTAGTTTTTCTTCATCAATATCTGTCCACTTGCAATTCCATAATTCGCCTATTCTAAATCCTGTTTCTTTTAACGCTTGAAGTGTTATCGATACTTTTTTGCTTGTCCCTGCAATTAAGGCATCTATTTCCTTTTCAGTAGGTACAAATGGCAGTGTTTCGTTTTTCTTGTAGTATGGTATCTCCCAGTTGATGCCGAACGCCTTTGTGTAATCGTTGTAAGCATAGACTGCCAAGATTTTGTGTCCGTTGCTCCAATTCTTGTTTCTTGCTACGAATAGTTTTACATCTTCAGGATTGGATAGGCTGATATTATTGCGTGTCATATACTCGGAGAATTTTATATTTCGTCTTGATGGTTGCTTCTGCCATAGCTTGTTTTTGACAAAATATTAAAAATTGTGTCAGGTTTCCATTCTGAGATGGTGGGTTCTGATTTGGGCTGGTGTGTTGGTTGTAACCCGCCTTCTGTTGTCTGTGGCATTCGGCTAATCGGGCTACCCGCGCCTTCCGGTAGATTCTTCATCGGCGACTGTTTGCCCTTTCCACATGCAGGACGGCCGTTTCACCGTTTCCAATCCAGCGGACTCGACATCACAAATGTGTCATTGCCTTGTCCGGGTGGACGTTTCGTTTCTGCTCCGTTGCCAAACCTCTCGGTTTGTACCCTAGGGGACTGCAATTCTACATGTGGGCGGAGTTTCCTCAAGTCCCAATTGGGACCCGATGGCCACACACCAACTCACCAGCCCATCACAAAGTGTTCAGGCGCAGGCAATAAACATGTTCATGGCGTTGGGGGCGGACATATT
>CAWDBB010000012.1:0-390008 GCA_963800495.1 Candidatus Bathyarchaeota archaeon
TGTATAGTATGATTTACAAGGCTAATATGTCCGATTAAGTACCTATTGTAGACTTGTACAACAAAAATACAGAGCCAAAACAAATGAACGCACACCAAAACATCCAAAAAAACCTCACAAAAAACCTCATAGACATAATAACCCTAGAACTACTTGAAACACGACCAATGCACGGCTACGAAATCATGGTAACCATACGAAAAAATTACGGCATCAACTTCGGACCAAGCACAATATACCCCATATTGACCACACTGGAAAAAAAGCAATACCTAAAATGTACCTGGAACATGACCGGTGAACGCCCCCGAAAAATATATGAATTACAAATGACGGAAAAGCTCTACTTGACTATACTGCAAACTCGCTTAAGGCAATTTGTAGAAGTTTCGGAAAAGGCAGAATACAAACTCCAGAAATCAATAAAGAAATTGAGCTCTGTGTACCTTAGAATCAAAGAAAGATGTATTGATTCAGCAAAAGAGCCTTTTTCTGCTTTTGCTATAATTTTAGTAGATTAGTTTACAAGGAACAATGATTCGATAGGAAGGGTTTTGTTGTTTTCTTTAGAGCGTCGTATTAAAAACTTTGACGCGATCTTCCACATAAAAGTGCAAGTTCGACTGTTCCATGTTTAGCACTGATAGTCTGCTTTCAAAAGCAGTAACTAAGTCGTCTATAAGGATGTCTTGAAGTTCGGCGGAGAGAGATGTGATTTTATCGCTTAAGGCTTCAGACATTTTAGTTTTGAGTTCTTTTCTTTTTTTACTGCTTAGTTCCTTCATATTTATTTCTCAACCGAATATTATTTTAAGTATATAAGTCCTTTATGAATTTAGAATCAATGTTTCAATAGTTTTTTCTCGCGGTTTTTTTAGAGGACAAATAGGGGCCACTTTTTTATTATTTTTCAGATTATGGTAAATTTTCTTTAATTTATAAAAAACAGCGCTTGATTTTTAATTTTTTTTGCTTAATTGAGCCTTTCTGTTTTTTGTTTTAAATCCTTTTAACCATTTTTATAAGTATTTTTTGCATCTTTGAGTTGTTAGCGATATATGAGAATATTATGAAGTGTTATACTCGAATAAAGATAATGTGGGTTCGTTAAAATTGAAGGCGATTGAAATGAAAGGTTCAAAGATTGTATTTGAAAATGAAGATGCAGTACGTTTGCTAAATTATTTCATTTCCTATAAAGAAATTGTCAACAAAAACGAATCCAATTCCACACATAATTTGGATGAGGATATAAAACCAATCGAGATTATGTCTGAGCCTGAAAGGATAACTATAAAATAATTTTTCTTTTTTTCTGATTCTTAGAAAAAAATTCTATGTTAAAAAATTAAAAAATTTAGAGGAAAAAAAGAAATTAAAATTTCTTTTTGCTTTCCATTTGTTTCTTGAGTTCTTGTAGGTTCTTTACATTCGGTGACTTTCTACGCTTCACCAACATCACGCCAGCAACTGCTGCTATAGCGACTGCAATTATAATTACCGCTACTATGGCTAATGGGTTGTTGGAACTAGGTGTTGCCTCAACAATGTTTTCTGTTAATGATATTTGAAGTGTCAAAGGTTGACCATTATAATCCACTGTTTCGTTGGTTTGTGGGTATCCGTCTTTAATTATTTTGAAGGTGTAGGTTCCTGCTGTTGCGTTTTGGAATGTAACGTAGCCTGTTGCGTTTGAGACTTGAGTTAATGTTGGCATTCCATTGGGTTGGGAAGTTGAGGTTACGATTGTATCGTTAAGTGGTTTTCCTTGGCCATCTGTTATTAGTAATGCAAATGTTGGAGTGGTGGAAGTTGGTGTTGGGGTTGGTGTTTCGGTTGGAGTTGGGGTTGGTGTTTCGGTTGGGGCAGGGGCTGTTACAACTGTTACTTGTGTGGTTCCTTGTGCGCTCAAGTAGCCAATTTTTGAGCCGCTTGCAGTAATTGTGCAACTTGTTGTTACTGAGAAACTTGGTGCAGTGAAGCTTATGTTATAGTAGCCGTTTCCGAGTTCTGATATTGATCCAAATGTTCCTCCGTTATTCGATGTAAAACTGAGTGTTGCTCCAATCACTGGGGCTCCGTTAGCAGTGACAAAGGCTGTTACTGAAGTTGAGTACCCATTGTTTACGCTTGTTGGATCCACTGTCAGTGTTATTTGTAGGGGTGAGTAATCGATTAGAGTTGTTGATATCGATGTTTGTCCCGTTATGTAGCCTGAGGCTTGAGCCGCTATCGTTGTTGTGCCAGGCGCGTTTGATACAGTTAAGGTTCCTGTGGCTTGTGTTTGTCCAAACGGAATAGTTAAAGTCGAGCCCACAACTCCGACTGTTGGTTGTGAGGAGAAGAGATTTACATTGACGTCAGCTTGTGGATCTTTTGCTGGTCGACCTTGTACGTCTTGTAGTTGTACTTGGATTGCTTGATATGTTTTGTTATCTGCTGGTAGATTTACTGGAACGCAATACACCGCTAACTTGGAGGGGATAAATCCAAAAGTGTTTATTGTTTGGTGATCCCACAGAAGGTCTGTTGCTACTGCTGTTATAGTTGCTGAGCCTGCTTTATACGTGGAACTGAGCGTTGCTAATGCATACGTTTGCATTTGTGGAATCGTTATTGAGTTTATCTTGCATACGCTTTGGTCGTTTGATGCAATTGTTACTAATATATCAGTTTGATTTACGGCGACAAAACCCGTGGCGTTTTGTAATTCAATTGCGATTTGTGGGTATGCGTTTTGGTCAGCTGGAACTTTTGAGGGTCCGACAAAGATTTTTAGTTGGGTTGGATTGGTTGCGATTGGCGTTGTGATGATTGTGAGTTGGCTAGGAGTGTATCCTTGAGCTAAGGCTGTAATTGTTGCTGATTCTGTTTTTCCTTCTGTTTGTGCTTTTATCGTTGTTGTGAAATTGGCTGTAGCGTAAGTTTGGCCTTCAAGAATTGTTGCGATTGGTGAGACTGTGCCCACACTATTGTCTGTACAAGATAAAGTAACTTGTACGCCTCCTTGAGGTGCTCTTGCAGGATTACCGCTTACGTCTTGCAGTTGTAGCATTATGGCTTGGTAAGTATTCCCGTCTGAGGGTAGAGTGGATGGGAAACCGTAAACTGCTATGGCTGAAGGAATTGGACCCACGGTTGTCATTGTTGCTTGGACTGTTGCAAAACCTGTTGCTGAAGCCGAAATCGTTGTTGTTCCTGGACTGAATGTGGTGTAAAAGTTTGCTGCTGCATATGTGGCCCCTTTGGGAATCGTAATGAATGAATTAACCGTTCCTACACTTGGGAGTGAGGAGGCAAGGCTTATGGTTGTGTCTTGTAAGGCTCTGGCTGGTAGCCCTGAGGAATCTTGTAACTGCACAAAAATACATACGTAAGTGTTGTTGTCTGCGAGCACGCTAGTTGGTCCAGTGTAAATGTAGAGTTTGGATGGGTTTGTTGTTGATGCGGAGGATGTGTTGTTTTGATTAAATACGAAGATTGCGGAAGTTAAAATTAAAACTGTTATTGCAAGGGTGATTGCTTTTTTGTTCATTTTTATTGCCTCATTTGTTTTTCTTTTTTGTTATTTTTATGATCTTTATTTTTTTTAGTAGTTTTTTTTGGTTTGATTTTACTTTCAGGTCTGGATGGGGTTGAATGATTGTGTTTTAATTCGCAGAGGGAGCATGTGATGTTGGATAGTTCTAAGTGATAATGGGGTGTTGTTTCTCTGCATTTTTTAACTTGGCAGATATTGACAATAGGAATCTTGTTTTTTGCTTCACTTGTTAGAATGAAATAGCTACATTGACCGTCTTTTGCGTGTTCGCAGCTGGCTTGTTTAATTTCTCCAAAAAATGTAACATTTGATAGTATCTCTATTAATGTCATAATTTCATCAGTTTTCTGTTTTTCAATTCTATCAATACGCTTGCTTAGGGCTTCTAATTCTGTAATCATGGCGATATCCGACATCCATGGATTAATTCCCAAAGTTAACTTATATACTAAGTCAACCCTGAAAAGCCCTTAATTGAGTGAAAAGGATTGCCAAATTCAATAAAATAGGCAATTTAGGTATCTAAATTCCAATTAAACTGTTAGGGGACTGTTTAATTGAAAAACTATTACTGGAGCCGATTTCGTCCTTTTTCTACTGGCTAAAAGCCTTCTAATTTTTACTTCATTAGAATACACTGTTCTCGCAGAAATACCGAAAACTTCACCAATTTTTTCTTTAGGAATATTGGTTTTCTTTTTGCAAACATAGTAAAAAGAGCCAGCTGCCAGTCCAATTGGGTTTCCACCAAAACCTCCAATCTCCATCAATGTGTTTTCTGCATTAACAAGCAGGTCTTTATTAACAGATATTTTGGCTGCATTTTCCCGCAGATAGTCTAATGCTGTTTTTCGTTGAATTTTCAGATGTTCTTTTTCTATTTTCAGAGTTTTGTTAAGTATCCACGCTTGTTTCATAACTAACGCGTTGTCCAAGCTGAGGTCTTTGGATATGCTTTTTATGGGTCTCATCTTGTCGTATTCTTTAAGTATCAAATGCATAAGCGCTGCAACCGTAGCCCTTTTGTTCTTGGAGAGTTTTTGAGATTTGAAAAGCAACTGATTTTGTGTCCTTATAGTGCGTGCTGCTTCTTCTCTGTAGGGAAAATTTGGAAGGTTTAACTGACAAGAAACAGCTCTAAGCGTAGTTAACCATTCCTTGAGAGTTTCAGAATCTTGTTCATTCCAGTTTGAATGCCATTCAGGCGTCCATTTTGTAAAGCTTTTGAGGACTGGAGTTTCATCTAAAACTAATCCGCATTCGATGCAGATTTTTTCTCCATTTAAGCCTTCAGGATAAACGACTGCACCATAACATTTCGGACACTTCAAACCTTTTTTCTCCTTCTTCCTTTGACCGTTTTTGTAATTGCTTAGTGATAGCGAATGCCAATTATGCTCAGTTGCTTAATAAGACTTAAGAACTACAAATTCATATTTTGAAAATTTATATCCTTATTTTTTAAAGAAATTGCTAAAAAATGTGTTGTTTTTTATTAGATTTAATAATATTGCCAAATTTTCAGGTTCTCTTTTTAAGAATCCCATAATTTGTACGTCCGGTTTTTAAATAAAAGGGATATACCTGATTGCTCAATTTCGGATTAAAAACCAACTTTTTCATATCTTTAACGTAAATAAATGAGCCAAATTTTTTTTTCAATTGACCTTCAACTGAATAGAATGAGGAATCGTCGGAGATATTGAAATTGCAAAGTGCCTTAATTTTTGAATTCGGGGCCGTAGTCGATAAATCACTACAGGTTGATAATAATCTACTAATCCATCAGTGATTGTTTTGGTTATTAGTAGAACAACAACACATTTGTGCCACAATTTTTCTGACGAGCTTTTTTTGGGTTGGTTTTTTGAGTCAAACCTTGAATTGGTTTCAGGTTGCGTCTGTATTAGTCATAGTAAGTCACCAAAAGTTTGAGTGCGGCCAGGAGAGCTTGCCCTAACCTGAAAAAGTTAGTTTCAAAACTAGATTACAGAGAGGAAATCGAATACAAATTCCAATGCTGGTTCGCTTGCAGTTTAAGCTTGAGCCAGATCAAGTCTTGAAAGTAACCGTTAACGCTGTAGGTATTTTGGGGCAGTAACTGTGAGAGTTTTCTGTCAAAAATGAGCAAGAACGGTCGCGTAATAATTCCAAAGCTAATTTTAGATTTGCTAAAGAAAGATAATCCCAGCCTAATGGCTACATTATGAAATAAAAATTGAGCCATTCTAAGGAACAATCAGTTAATTTTTTCTTTAACCTACTGAACGTAATTTGCTACATAAGTTTTTATCTTTTCAAACAACATTTGATAGAATTGAAAAAATTTCAGAGAAAACAACGGCGCCAATATAGATGTTCATAATAAAAAGAGTTATTTTGAGCATTTTTAACGCTCTGGAGGATGAGTGTTTTTTAAAGAATTGATAACTCAAAAGAAAAACTGTGATTAAATAACCCAACAATGCAACTCTGAAAAGCGTCCAAGGCCCGAGACCTGCCATTAACGCAACCCTGTTAAGCTCAACATAACCTAACTTTAAACCAACAGTAGTTATTGCTGCATCAAGAATACTGAAAATCGCTAATAACGTGAACATTAACTTAAACGATGGCCAGTTTATGAGCGATAAAAGTCCCGAAAAGGTCTCGTTCAATTCGGAAAAAATAACTTACTTCTCTTTTTAGCTTTAGATATACTTCCCAAGAATCAGATGTTTTCTTGATAGAAGTAATTGTTTTTGTCACTTATATATTGCTAAATTAAGAGCAAACTTGCATGAATCTTAGTCTTGTTGCTATCTACAAGCAACGGGCTGTATATTACTGATTTTGTTAACTTATTTGGAGCTTATCTTTCATGTTTTGGAAATTACCGAATGAAATACGTAGTTTATAAGCAAACTCTTGGAAGAGAAAGATAACAAAGGCGAAACAGATTTCATGAGGAGGTGCAAAGGAAAAAATGAATAATATTAAGCGATTTATGAAGAACCGTAAAGCTATTTCACCAATTTTCGCAACTCTAATTCTCATTGCAATTGCAGTTATCGCTGGTGTGGTTGTTTACATGTTTACAAGTGGTACATTGGCAACTATGACTGGTGGCGGAACAGCAGCTCAAGAAAAAGTTTCAATTCAAGCAGCAGCCGGAGTGAGCACAGCTGGAGGGAGCACAACTGGCGGTAACTTTACTGTTTGGGCGCAGTGCACATCTGGAGGCCCAGTTTCTATCACTAATGCTATAATCAAAGACAGCAACGGTAATGTACTCTCTACAGTGGCAGCAACAGCAACACTAAATGCAGGAACTTTAACACAGGTAACAGGGACATACGCTTTCACACAAGGCAGCAGTTATACAATTACTTTGGTGAGTGCAAAAGGCGGTAACTTCGTTAGTTCAAGCTTCACTTCTGCATAAGCGGTTTTTCCGCTAAAATTTATTTTTCTTTTTTATTAAATTAATCAAAGCATTTCTAAGCCCTACAAAATAATATCAGGAAGAGTCATTTAGCCGATAATGAGATTTCTTTAATCTGAATTTTGATATTGATGTTTTCTATTAGGACAAATATGACTTCAGTTCTATTTCTATAATCAATTGCGTATTATTCAGGGCTTGCCAGCAGTTCCCATAATGGACTTTAATTTCTATCAAATCAAAAAAAGTTTTGATTAGTCGCCGCGACCCAAGTACATAATGATCTCGAAAAAAATCAAAAATCTTTTAGTTGCGATTTCAAAATTGCAATTAGGCGATTATATAGCCTATTTACCATATTGAAAATTCAATATGGTTAATGATAGTTCCCAAAATTTAATGACTAATTTACGTGAGATTAGTGTATATCAATATATGGCATATTTAACTCGCAGATACGTAGTTTATAAGCAAACTCTTGGAAGAGAAAGATAACAAAGGCGAAACAGATTTCATGAGGAGGTGCAAAGGAAAAAATGAATAATATTAAGCGATTTATGAAGAACCGTAAAGCTATTTCACCAATTTTCGCAACTCTAATTCTCATTGCAATTGCAGTTATCGCTGGTGTGGTTGTTTACATGTTTACAAGTGGAACACTGGCAACTATGACTGGTGGCGGAACAGCAGCTCAAGAAAAAGTATCAATCCAAGCAGCAGCCGGAGTAAAAAATGGCGCCTCTGGTAACTTTACTGTGTGGGCGCAGTGCACATCTGGAGGTCCAGTTTCTATTACTAATGCTATAATCAAAGACAGTAACGGTAATGTACTTAGTACAGTCGCAGTTGGCCCAACTAATCCGGTATCACTTGTTTCAGGAACTTTAACGCAGGTAACAGGGACATACGCTTTTACACAAGGGAGTAGCTACACAATTACTTTGGTGAGTGCAAAAGGTGGTAACTTCGTTAGCTCAAGTTTCACTTCTGCATAAGCGGTTTTTCCGCTAAAATTTATTTTTCTTTTTTATTAAATTAATCAAAGCATTTCTGATATTAAAAGATCGAGCTGACAGAAGAATTTAGTCGTTCGACCTAATATTGTTCATACAGGATTTTAAAATTTTTGTTTTTGACAACAGCAGTTGAGGTAAAAAAATAGAAAACTCGTACTATAGAGGACATAAAATAAAGTGAAATCAGGCCAAAAAGGGAAATATCTTTTTCGGATGCGGCGCATGCAAATTAGGTTAAGTCTCTCTTTTCCAGCTTTTCTAGTTTAGTTCCAATAAGTCCAGCACTTTCCAGACGATTTGCCCTAATATGCGGTTCACTAAAGCTTGTTTTTATCTCTATGCGCTGTTTTGTCTGCGGATATATTTCTTAATTGGAAATATAGTTTGTAATCAAATAAATGGGCATAAAGTGTTAAGAAAAAACCTTGAGGAGTGGCATGAGAAATTTGAAGAGTTTTAGATGTAATTTGAAAGGTATATCACCAATTTCGCCACTCTCATTCTAGTTTCAATTGTAGTTATTGCTAGCGGAGTAGTTTACACTTTTACTAGTGGAACTTTTTCAAAAATGACTGGAACTGGAACAGGGGCATCAGAAAGAGTTTCCATATTAGCCGCTTCAATAAATGTAAATGGAGCTGGTACTGGTGCTGTGAGTGTGTATGCTGAGAGCAAAAACGGTGTAAGTGTCTCGGTCTCTAATATCCTAATTAAAGATGCAAATGGCAAAGTTGTTACAACCGTTAATCTATCTACAACTTCGCCATATTCTAAGTCCCTTCCTTCAACAGGAGACCTGATACAAATCGGTCCAGGACACCTTACCTTAACTGGCATGACTAAAGGAAATGCTTACTCTTTAACTGTTATAAGTACAAGTGGTAGCAGTTTCACATCATCCACAATTGTAGAGCATTAACGCATTTTTATCTGCTTTATGTTGTTCGATAAATTTATTAGCGCACGCTTTTAGTTTGTTCGACAAAACGTCTTAATAATCAAGACGCCTCGTTTTAAAATTTAAATGATAATCTTCCTTTTTCTGGAAGCCAGTTGTAGATATTACAATTCAAACCTTTCTAAAGCGACAGGAATACTTCAAAGAAAACCTTAGCAAAATATTATTGAGAACGGGGAACTTAGGAATCACAATTGCATTGTTCTTCGTTAAAAAAACAGTGTTTATTAGTAAACTCTTTTAATGAACTGCTGGAAATCCTGAAAAATGAAGTTTCAGCTAAAATGGCCGGAAAAAGAGAGGATAACTATTAGATTTGACGTTGGGTGTTGTGCTTGAGAAAACTTCGTATCTTTTCACGTGATAAGCGTGCGCTTAGTCCAATATTTGCTACCGTTTTGTTAGCTGCAATTATCCTAACTTTTGGTTCCGTCGCTTATTATTATGCAAGCAATGTAACGACGACTACTACAAACAATTATTCTAGCACTATATCTAATAGTCAGCAATCGATTGCTGAACGGATCGGGTTCGAAAACGTCGTTTATTCGTCATCTCCAGCAAACTTAATCGTTTACATTATTAATTCTGGGGGTTCTAATAGTGTGAAAATTAACTCTGTTTTCATTTACGACTCAAATCATAATATAGTGGGTGTTTATTCTGCTAACCCACAACTTTCACCTTTGCAAATATCTCCTTTGCATCCTATTAGTTCTGTTACACCTTCTCCGACGCCAATAACGGGAAATGCACTTAACATCGGTAAAGAAGCATTCTTTGTTGTCACGTTAAGTGGGCCGCCTCTAACTGCGGGCTCAATTTATACCCTGCATGTATTAACTCAAAGTGGAAGTGCTTTTGACTATGAATTTACACCATAATCTGCGAAGAAACAATAAAGGAATCGGTACTGTATTTGGGATGGTATTTTTCTTACTTATAGTCATGATTGTTTTTGCTAGTTTTATGATTGTTCTCAATCAAAACACTGGCCTCGAACAGACGACAATTCAGGCAAAGCAGTTGGATTTGGATCGCTATACAGAACTCCAAACTGTATCAATTACGAACTCGGAAACAGCTGTGTTAAACAACAAGGTTTACTTGCTATGTGATATTACTAACAATGGTACGCTTCCCACTGAATTGGTACGTTTATGGATTCGAGATATAACGAATAATACGGTTGGTAACGTATTGTTGAGTCCATCACTTGTTATTCAACCTGGAAGCAGTATTGAATATTTCAAGTCGGTTCCCGTATTAAACGCGTCAAATTATGATCAGTTTGCTTTTTGGTTCATATCAACTAGAGGGAACACAATTTCAGCTTTTCCAGAAACTAATCAATTTAATGGATTAGTACAAGACGGGAACTTCCCAGGCGTAAATGCTGTCAACTCTACTTACGCAACCACTAGTACTCCTTTGCAACTATCTCTTACAACAACTAAACCTAATCAACTAATTTATGTGGTAGTTTCATATGATGATGAGAATTATCTAACCCCCTTGACTTCAAATCCTGTTCTAACTTGGATTAATCGAATTAATTCATCAGATACAGATTCTGAGTGGGGTATGAATGGAGATAGTACTCTGGGAACTTATTATGCAATCAAACCGTCACCTGGTCCGATAACAATCAACATTAAATCAACTACGGATGAAATAAGCGATTACTATTGCTCGGCTTTGGCCTTTGCAATTAGTGATGTCAACACAACTTCTCCGTTTGATAAAGGAGCACCACAAACCGACATAGGCAAATCTATCATGCCGCAAGATAAAATCACTACTACCAACTCGAACGAGTTTATAATTGGTGCCTTATGTATCGACTCTCTCAACCCCGAAATAACTCCTGGAACAGATTTCGCAGAAATTATGCCTGTACAAAGTTCGTATGGAGCAACAGGAGAGCCTGATGCTCTTCCCAGATCGGTATGGAGTGAATGGGCTATTTTGCAGAATCCACGAACCAACTTATCGGTAAATTGCACTTTTACCTCCACCAAAAATTGGGCTATAATTGTAGATGCTGTGAAATTGGTAGTTATCCCTTCCTCTACTCCTGTAGGTCTTTCCCCTTCAAGTGGTCCAATTGGTCAGCCAGTAACGGTTTCTGGGCAAGGTTTTGCAGCGAACTCTCCGCTTTTGGCTATTTTTGATGGTTTGCAAGTACCATTTAGTGCTACCACTGATTCGAATGGAGTTATCACTGCCAACTCCATGTTCACGGTTCCTCTCGGTGAAACACCAGGGAACAAAACAGTCACTATCGTCGACAACAATTTCAATTACGCAAATACAACATTCCTTGTTACCACTCCTAGCATAACTGTAAGTCCTACAAGTGGCATAATTGGGACGACTATAAATGTAACAGGTTCAAACTTTATAGATAATTCAATAATAAATATCAACTTTGCCGGAAACCCAACGACAACAAGTCCTTATCCTATAGCCGCGGATCCAACTGGCTCGTTCTCAGCAACTTTTAATTTTAATTTCAATGATTCAGCAGGCATTAACCAAGTTATGGCGAGCGATGGTGTCAATTCTGCATTTGCAAATTTCAATGTTATACCTTCAATCACATTGAACCCCACTACTGGACCAATCGGCTCGCTCGTTACTGTTACTGGAACCGGTTTTGCCGCCTCTCAATCAGTTACTGCCACCTTTGCAGGTGCAGCCGTTACAACGACGCCAGTAAATGTTAATACTGATGGCTTTGGCTTTTTCACCGCTAACTTCATTGTTCCAGCAGGTCAAACATTCGGTGCGAAAAACGTCGTCGTAACCGATGCTAATTCAAATTCTGCCCCTACAACATTCGGCGTGACTCCCTCGATCTCTCTAAGTCCAATCAGTGGTAATGTTGGTTCTACTGTTACTTTGTCAGGTTCAGGATTTGCTGCTAATTCCGTTCTTGCATTAAAGTTTGCGGGATCAACGGTTACGCTTGGCGGCACGACACGTACAGATTCTTTTGGCGCGTTTACCGGGGCGACCTTCACGGTGCCAACCTGGGTATCAACTTGGGCAATAGGAAGTGTTCAAACGGTTGTCATCACCGATGCTGCTGCTAACTCTGGCCTCAACACATTCACGGTAAACACTGTGACCCAGAGCATCACAGTTATCATGAGCAATTCAGCTCCAAGCGCTACTGTAACAATCAATGGAGGCAGCCCTACTCCAAATATATTCGCAGCTGATGGAACCTCTCATTCTATAATTATGTTTGCAGGGTCTCAATTCACTCTGTCTTTCTCTAACAGTGGCAATACTCGAAACGGCTTCATAGTAGCTAGCGCCTTCTCTGCAAGTTCAATCTCTTATACAGCCTCAGTTACCCCTGTTACGGTCACTGGCTTCGAGCAGGTGCAGAATACTTTCAGTGTCACATTCATTGGAGATAATGCCGGAAGTGGAGATTCTCTTGCTTTGGCAGGAACTTATCTGGGTGCAAGTTCGAGTACTATCACAACTCTTAATTCCGGTAATAGTTGGAGATCATCTTCATGGAGTGACTACAATACTGTTGTTACTTTCCCAGTTAACACAGCTTTGACTAGTTCAACTCAAAAATGGGCAATAAACGGTCCATATTCAACTGCTGTTTTGACTTCTGGCGGAAACACTTATTCTACATCTTATTATCATCAGTATCCGCAGACGTTGAGCTATTCTGTTTTCGGTGGTGGTTCGCCGACAGCTCCCACTGCCACTGGTACCTCATTTGGGGTTGCTTATGCGCCTTCATTAACGAATGCTGCGACAGGTTACTGGTTTGATGCTTCAGGGTCAATCGCTTTTAGCACTTCTGCTGGAGGAGTTGGTGAACAGTGGGTTCCTGTTCCAACAAGCGTTTTAGCTACGTCAGCGCAAACCCAGATTGTTAGCATGCATCATCAGTATCAGGTGAGTTTTAGTCAGACTGGTGTTGATAGTTCTGCTGGGGCTAATGCTGTGTTAACGGTTGGTTCTTCAAATTATGCTTACAATGCTTTGCCTACTAATGCTTGGTTTGATAGTGGTACGACTTTCAATTGGGTGTCTACTGTTTCTGGAGGTGTGGGTAAGCAGTTTGTAAGTACAGGCAGTTCGGGCGCTTCGCCTATAGTGGCTGCAGGGGCATATTCTGCTACTTATAAGACTCAATATCAACACACAATAACTAGCTCTCCAACAACCGGTAGTGGATACATTACAGTTGATGGAGTTGCCCAATCAACGCCGTACACTACATCTTGGTGGGATAGTGGTTCAACTCATACAATTTCAGCAAGTTCGACTGTAACTATAGTTGCTGGGCAAAGACAGTATCAATACTTAAGCTGGAGCGACGCTGGAGCGCAGTCACACACTGTGTCGCCAACCGCTGTTACAACTTACACGGCTAACTTCCAACAGCAATTCTACTTCACAGTTTCATCTACATATGACAGCGCAACTGGCTCGGGATGGTACAACGCGGGAACTACCATATCTTCAACTGTAACAACTCCTGTTTCTGGTGGAACTGGAATCCAATACGTATCTACAGGTTGGACAGGTTCGGGCAGTTTAAGTTCTGGCGGGAGTGCTGGCTCAACTAGCACTGGATCATTTGCAATAAATGCTTACACGACTTGCACATGGAACTGGAAGACTCAGTATCAGGTGAGTTTTAGTCAGACTGGTGTTGATAGTTCTGCTGGGGCTAATGCTGTGTTAACGGTTGGTTCTTCAAATTATGCTTACAATGCTTTGCCTACTAATGCTTGGTTTGATAGTGGTACGACTTTCAATTGGGTGTCTACTGTTTCTGGAGGTGTGGGTAAGCAGTTTGTAAGTACAGGCAGTTCGGGCGCTTCGCCTATAGTGGCTGCAGGGGCATATTCTGCTACTTATAAGACTCAATATCAATTGACTGTGACTTCAGCTGCCGGCACTTCTGGCGGTCAAACTTCAGGTTACTATGATTCAGGAACAAGTATCTCATCTTCAGTCTCTACTACCGTAAATATAGCGGGCCCACCAAGCATCACCTACAATTCAAATGGATTTACGGGAACTGGAAATGCACCATCAAGCGGTATAGGAACAACAGTCAGCTTCACCTTGAATCAGCAATCTTCAATTACATGGCACTGGAATGGTCAAATGACACTAGACCCCGTTGGAAATATAAATGAAGGAATTGCAAGCGAAAATCCCTCTGGAAGCACTCATTGGGTTGATGTTTCAGACGGTAGCGATAATACCTATGTTTATACTACTCAGAGCGGATCACTTACCGATTCTTACTCGATTCAGTCAGTTGGTTCGATTTCCGGAACGATTAGTAGCGTTACACAGTACATGAGAATATATACCACATCCACAAATGGTGCGTACGCAACAACCTCGCTCACACTTGGAGGCATTACCCTAACAAGCGGTCAGTTTACCCCTCCTTCAACTATTACATGGAATACACACTCAGATGCATTTACAAGACCAGGAGGCGGAACATGGTCTATGAGCGATTTAAACAGCCTTCAAAGTGGAATAACTCTACATCGAGGTAGTGGTTTTGGTAGTCAAATCAGGTGCTCAGAGGTTTGGATAGTGGTGATCTTTAGCACATGATAAAAAACCCAAATATTTTCTATTTAGAAATCTCTGATAATGCAAATAAAAAATGACAAATAAAAAGGCGAAAAAACTTGAAATCACAAAAAGAGAAACTAATGATCTTTATTATAGCATTACTAATTTCCAGTGTATTCCTAACAATTAGCAAACCTCAATCAGTTAAAGCACAAACAGGTTTTCTGTTTAGCGATGATTTTGATGCTAACCAACCAAACTCACAGTTTGTCATGGGTTCAAGTGACCTTCTTAACAATACTGATTATGTTAGCCCAAACAATTCACTTCAAATATCATCACAAAGTACAACCTTCAGCCATGCAACTTTTGATAATGTTACGGGTCAACTATATACTCAAATATTTTATCAAACAAATAAAACAGGTTACTCTTACATTCTATCTTTAAGAGGAGAAACAGCATATATCGGCATTTATCAAGATCAATACGGAATCATATTCGATTGGGATTATGGCTATAATGAAACAAATGTTATCCTTTCTCCGAATGTTTGGTACAACATAACTTTATCTTCATATCTTGACCCAAATCAAGGTTCTCTATCTTCGGCGACGTTATGGCTAAACGGGTCAATTATTGCAAAACAAGACATGCCTCAGGTTGATGGATACTACCTAAATATGTTGACATTTGACACAATTCGGACTTGGAAAGCCATCACTAATTATGATGATATACTTGTCAGTAACCAGCCGTTTGGACACTCCGAACCTTCACCAACTTCAACTCCAATACCGACTGCAACATCCACGCCAACTCCTTCATCATCACCAACGCCAACGGATTCTCCTACTCCAACGCTGTCACTAACTCCTACCACACCCCCATCAATATCTTCCACTCCAACCCCCAAAGCATCATCAACTCCAACCAATAAGCCTACTTCAACTGATCCTACAACTACCCCAACAATTCCAGAAATCCCATTTATGTTAGCAATTTCCACTTTCATCGCAATAACAATGCTGCTGATAGTTGCGTTAAAAAAGCACTTTGCTTACCAAAACCTTCCTTTTTGACCATTTAAAGCGTGTACCTGAAAAATCTAGCATAAACTCAATGTAGACACACCTGCATGACATTTACATGGTTTATATGGACTCTTTGGGAATAAAGTCACGTGGTCGCTGACTTGAAGATTTGGAAACGTGAAAAGAAACCTGAGCAAGCACAGTTACAAAAAGAAAATATGTCAGTCATAGATGTGGATACTCCTGGTCCTGTCGTTGTATCGCATACGGATGCGGCTGTGGGTTCAGAGGTTCCTGAAACATTCAAAGAACATTATCCTCTTTTGCTTCCTTTTTCGTATGCAGCAATCGTTGAAGACGAAAGAAACGAAGTAAAATATTCACTTTTAGAGCCTACATTAACTAAACTGGACGAACAAATCCTATCTGAACTAAAAAGTATTCTTTGGGACGAACTTTCCGTTAATACAAAAGGATTCAAAAATGGAGAGGACGCAGAAGATTTCTTGAAATATAAAATTTTAGAAACGGCAATAAAATATCGAATAAACGTGGACGCCAACACACTTGGCAAATATCAATATTATATCAGCAGAGATTTCTTAGGTTTTGGAAAAATAGATGGCATAATGAGAGACGAAAACATTGAAGACGTCTCCTGCGACGGGACTAATTCGCCGGTATTTGTTTGGCACCGAAAATATGAATCCATACCCTCAAACGTAAAATTTGAAACTCATCAAGAACTGGAAAACTTTGTTTTCAAACTTGCCTACCTCTGCGGCAGACACATCTCCATCGCGCAGCCAATCCTTGACGGAACATTAAATGACGGTAGCCGAGCCCAAGTAACCTATGGAACCGAAGTTACACCCAAAGGGAGCACCTTTACCATCAGAAAATTCAAAAAGACTCCGCTCACAATCACCGATTTAATAATTTACAAGGCGTTGTCACCAGAAATCGCAGCTTACTACTGGTTCTTAATAGAAAACCGCCACTCAGTTATGATCGGCGGCGATATCGGTGGAGGAAAAACCTCAATGCTTAACGCCATCAGCCTATTCATTCGGCCAACCCTAAAAATCGTAAGCATAGAAGACACACAAGAAATCCGTTTACCGCATCAAAACTGGGAAATGATGGTAACCAGGCAAGGCTTAGGCACAGGTGCAGGAGCGGTCGGCGAAGCCGGAATTGGCAGTATCAGCATGTTCGACTTACTCAGAGCAGCCCTAAGACAACGTCCCGACTTTATCATAGTAGGCGAAATTAGAGGCGAAGAAGCATACGCACTTTTTCAGGCTATGGCAACAGGACACTTAGGCTTAACAACCATACACGCAGAACACGTACAAGGTGTCCTCCACAGATTAACAACAAAACCCATGAACATACCCCAAACACAAGTCGAAAACTTAAATGCCATCTCAATCGTCCGACGACTCGTCGTAAACAACGTCTCGTTAAGGCGAACTATAAGCGTATCAGAAATGGTCGGATGGGACAAAGAGAAAAACGACTTCAAAATTCAAGACATATTCACATGGAACACCGAAAAAGACACCTACGAAAAAGTGTCAAGAAGCCCTCTACTAGACAGAATCGCTACTCAATGGGGATATACATCAGAAGAAATAGATCAAGAACTAGAAATGAGACAAACGATACTTGAGTATATGGTCAGGAACCATTTGCGTTCATATGAACAGGTCTCAAAATTGGTTTTAGACTACTTCTCTGACCCTCAACAAATCTACCGAAAAGCAAAAGTGAGCTAAAAATGAAATTTCAACCCTGGGCAACAGCATACGATCTGCTAAACAAAAGGTTACAGAAACTATACCCACATTTCCAAGAGATCCATGTACAGTTAAAAAAAGGAGGCGTCCTGATCGCCTTCAAAGCATATATAGCCTTCATGGTCTTAACTTCAATTATAGCTTTTGCAGCTGCAATCCCCATTTCATTTATTATCTTTCCACTTTTAAGTGGAGTTCCAATGCTTTCGGTGACGAATTTCTTGTTCACCCTGGTAATTGCCGTTTCCGCAGCGTTAATAACACTGATGGTAATGTACCTTTACCCAGGATTGAAAGCCAGCAACAGAAATGGTCCGATAGATAAGAATTTACCATATATCGCCAACTTTCTAACCCTTCTATCAAGCTCTAATGTTCCACCAAGCGTCATCTTCGATTCAATGGCCAAAATTGATACCTTAAAAGAAGTTCGGATGGAATTTACTAACATAATTCGAGACATAGAAGTTTTTGGCAGTGATTTAATGAGTTCAATTCTTGATAATGCCAAACTGACCCCTAATGAACAACTTGGGGAAATCCTCCAAGGCTACGTAGCAACCGTAAGAACAGGCGGAAACCCAACAGAATATCTCAAAATTACAACAGAAAAGGTCACCAAAGACCGAATCGGCAAACTAGATCTCATGCTCGAATCACTTGCAGCATCAGCTGAAATCTACATCATGATGCTCGTTGCAGCTCCACTACTCTTCGTAGTCCTCTTTGTTACGTTAGGCATGATCGGAAGCGGAACAATTGCTGGCATGTCTATGTCCCTCATTCTGTATCTACTAACCTACGTTGGAATTCCAATTATGGGCGCCATAATGATGGTTATAATGTCAACATTCGAAAAGTGATAACTACATGAGAATACCTAAAAAAACAATAAAGCTAATTGCTATCATCTCAGGCATAGCAGCCATTATCTTCTTCATTTTCGCAGCAGCCTTCTACCTTACATCCCCAACATTAGATTACATGATCATCATAGCATTGGCAATAGGTGTTGGCCCACCAAGTATCGTAAGCATCATTCACAATAGATGGAAAATGAAAATTGAAAAAGCAACCCCCGAGTTTCTAAGAGACTTGGCCACCGCTTCACGGACAGGTATTCCCATTGCAAGTCGCCATGGAACATGCATCCCACAGAATGTACGGTCCGCTTACAGAAGAACTCAAAATCTTAGTTGCGCATATGAGCTGGGGCATGAACTTTAACGATGCGTTAGACGAATTTGGCGCCAGAATCGATCTCCCATTAATCAAAAAAGCGACCATTTTAATAAATGAAGCAGGAAAACACGGTGGCGACTTATCGAACATCTTTGACTCAACAGCAAAGTACCTTGAAAACATCAATGAATGGACGCAAAAGAGAAGACAGCAAACACTTCCATACGTTGCAATTTTCTACTTCTCAGTATTCATGTTCCTGTTCATAATTATAGTTATTTCAAACATGATGTTCGCTCCACTAAGTCAAACCTCAACAGGAGTTTCTTTCATTAAACCAATACTTTCACAAAATGAATCAAGACGTTTATTCCTGCACGCATCTTTGATAGAATCCGTATTCGGAGGACTCATTGCAGGAAAAATCAACGAGGAAAGCTTCGCCAATGGATTAAAACATGTGACTGTTTTAGCCGTCGTTTCAGGTGTAGCATTCTATCTATTCCTCCATTAAAAAAATAATATAAAAAAGGATATCAATCAGAAAAGGACAGGTCGCTTAATGAAAAAAACCCCACAAAGTACCGATACAGTACAAGTAACAGAAAATCAAAAGCCACTGATAAGTAAGATTTTGCCAAACAAGAACAAAGAAACAATAAAGGCATTGGACACGGAAGACAAAATAGAGCTCGAAAGAAGGGAAGCCTACATTGAACCTAATGCGCGCGACCTACTCAGGGAAATTCTTGAGTACTCCGATAGTGAAGAGATAATTCCGAAGTACGTTCTAGGGCAAGGATTCGTATACCAAGCTACGAGTCAGATTTTGAATGCTCCTAAAGCGAAAGTAATCAGTAAAGATCTATTAGAAAACCTCGCGCGATTGGACATCCTGAAAAAAGGTTTCTTTGACTCAGTTTCAGTGTGTCCAAATTGTGAATCAACAATAATTACACTACACAATCGTTGCCCCAAATGCAAAAGTCACAACGTAGAAAAAACGAGCTTAACCGAACACATACCCTGCGGATACATAAACCAAAGAGACAAGTACATAGAAAACCATTGTCCCAAGTGCGGCGAACCCTTAATCGAAGGCCAATATCGTAATATGGGTCGTTGGTACATATGCCAAGAATGCGCGGAAAAATTCGAAAACCCCGAATCAGACCTTGTCTGTCGAAGTTGCAAAAAGAACTTCACTATAAAAGAAGCTAAACCTGTCGATATACCAAAGTTTTCATTAAACTTGGCGAGAAAGAAAGAAATTAGACAAAACGTCGCCAGCCTAGAAAACATCCAAGAACTACTTGTAAACTTAGGGTTCTCAGTTGAAATTCCAGGCTTAGTGATGGGACAAAAAAGTGGAATGCAACACCATTTTAGTCTAATCGCCAAAAAAATAGTTGATGGACAAGAAAAAATCATTGCATTAGATCATGCAGTAAGCGAATCTGAAGTTTCAACCTCTCCTCTAATTCTATACATATACAAAACCTCAGAAGTCAAAGTCGATGTTCCTATCTTTGTAGCTATTCCGCAACTTAACGAAACCGCCAGAAAAATCGCTCAAGGCCACAACATTCTCTTAATTGAGGGTTCAGCGGACCAAAAAGAAGCAATGGCACAAATAAAATCTGAAATAGAAAAAAGCCTAGAGATCAAACCACAAGACAATTCAATAAGCAGCAAGCAACCCGAAGAAAATAAACCGCAAAAGAAATCATTCATGAACAAATTCATGGGAAAAAAATAATCCCATAAGCTATCAACCAGCCAAAAGCAAATCTTATGCATTTCTCTTTTCTAGCCAAGCTCGAGGACCAGCAGGTTGCTGCCATAATTACCATTGCTTCCACATTCGACCAAGATGTGGCAGACGGATCTGGAAAAGTTCTTCTTACAATTAACAACGTTGATTTTGATTTTTCCGATGTTATCCGAAGAGCAGTAGATCGCTCAATAGTTGAATTTAATGACTCAGCTCTTATGTCGGAGGAGGACACAAATGAATCTCTGATGAACATGTACCACATAGACCTAAACGCGGAAAACCTAAGAGACACCACCGTGGATTGGTGGACCTATCAGTTCGTCCCACTTTTGTCCTCTTAATTCTTAACGTTGGTCTAGTGGGAGCAGCCCTCCTTTGTGTGATGGATAAAGATAGTGAGAAAGATCGCATCCTAGTCTATCTCCGCAAAGTTCGTGGATGCTGGTTCTGGCCGCATTTTAGGAGGAGTGCTCTCGTGTTTTGTAATCGTTCTTCCAGCAGTTTCTTTGTAGTTCTGTTCGGTTTCTTTAGCATTCCAATTGGTCAATTGCCAACTCTGTTCGGGATATTCTTAGGAACAGCATTTTGTGCGTCTGGTATCAGTGCAATAATTGGTACCTGCGTAAAAGGTTCAAGATACGTTGCTTTTATCTCCTCGATGACCGCGATTTACCTGTTCCTTTTGGGTGGGGCTTTACTGTAATTGAATTGGTTCCCCGTTGGATTCAGACTTTAAGCGCGTTCATCCCCAATGCCTAGGTGTTGGTGTAGGAGTGGGATTATGTGTTGGTCTAGGAGTTGTTGTTGGTGTTGGTGTTAGTGTGGGAGTTGGAGTTGGAGTTGAAGTTGGACTCGGAGTAGGCGTAGGTGCACTCGCAACGACTGTGGAGGAAGTGAAACTGCCGCCTCTTGTGCTTATTACAGATAAAGTGTAAATTTTTCCTTCAGCAACGCCAGTTAAGGTGAGGAGCCCTGAACCGATTTGCACCAACGCTCCAGATGAGGGAAGGCAGTTAGAATATGGCGAGGTTGTGGAAGGAGTAAATGTAGTAACCACATTTCCATTTGCATCTTTAATTATGATACTCGAGACAATCACATTAATGCTGTTTTTGCTCTCAGCATACACATTCACTACGCCAGTGCCGGTTCCATCAATAGTTATTTGAGCGGCTAAAACCGAAACTCTTTCTGATGCCGCAGATCCATTATCAGTTACAGTTGCAAAAGTTCCACTAGTAAACATGTAAACCACTGTGCTAGCAATAACTACAATTGAAACTAGAATAAGAGTTGCGAATATTGACGAAATAGCTTTAAAACTACGTCTAAAACTTTTCATTTTTTCCCCATACCCCTGCTTAAATTGCCCATGATATTTCGTTCTACAAGTTTGTATATAACAAATGTTGCTAAACCCGAAATATGTCGACAAAACCAGTCTTTGTGTTCAAAAATCTGGAAGCCACAAGTGATGAATGTGGATGCGAACCGTAAAAGAGCATACACCTCCTTCAAGGTTCATTTTCCATGTTTATTATCCATTTTTCAGCCTAACCAAAGCGGACTTAGTTTTTGATTGGACATAATAAATGGCTGAAGATGAAGCAATATCTTCTTTTTTTCTGTTTGTGTCTGTCTGAGCGAGCTAACGAAAGAATGCGTGGAGAGAGTGATACGAGGGAGTTAGATTTCGTAGTTGTTGTAGGTGTAGTTGTTGAAGATTTAGAGGGGAAAAAGACTGAATTTTAACGCTTCCCATACGTTCTATAATAGTTATAGACTACTTAATACTCAAGACCAAAAGGACTTGTAGGTTATTTGTGGGCTTCGCGTTTTTTATCTTCTTCACTCACCAAGTTTAGAAAATTAACACGGATTGGTCAGTAATTTGATTCAACCCACTTTGTGAATTTCACATATGCAAAGATTTAGGGGTTTGAAAATAACAAATGTTAAAAGCTAACCTTGAAACATTTAAAACGCGAGGGGCACAGTGTCAAATGAAGGCTTCAACTAAAAAAATCATAGTCATCGGAATTATTGTGTTGTTTATAGTTTCCACCGTAGCAGGCATCATCGGTGGACACATATAATTTTTCTAATACTTATTTGCTCATGCATAAAATAGAAATTATTGCCAGAAATTTTGAAAACTGCTGGTGATAACTTGAAATGAGAAAAAAACGAATATTGTTGATTACTTAAATAAGTCTAAGGCTATGAGTATTGTGAATCAAGTTTTTGAGTATGATTAGGATGGGCAAGCCAACTGAAAAAAGTTTTACAGCCAAAGCAAAGAAGTGGATTTTCGCCTTCATTAAATTCAATATTATAGGTTTTATTGTTTTTCTCGTCGGAACAGCCATCTTCGCGGTTGCTTTCAACACGTTTGGTGCCTGGACCTGGTTTGTCGCCAGCGCTACTGGAGGTATACTTCAGTTTTCCTTAATCAGTTACCTAAACACCACAAAAAGAGGAAAAATATTTGACAGTTGCGAACAGAAACGCCCTCAAAAAAACGAAGACAAGGACTAACGCCTCAAAAAGGGTTCGTCAGTAAGAACTAAAAAATAATAAAGTAATGCCGCAAAAAGTTGCTATTTGATGTTTAGTAGAAAGTCCTTTCGTTTCGTATTTATTGTACCAATGAATGACTTTTCTTTTTCGATCCACATAGAAACTGACCAATTAGCATCAATACATTTGGTGCCGGCAGGGATTTTTGAATCAAGATTTTTTAAGAATTTTACTTCAAGCCGACTTGCCCCAAAGCCAAAAACCTTCCGCAAAATATCAGAGAATTCTTCCAGCCTTAGAGGGATATCGTTTTTTCCCATGTTGAAGTTAACTTCCAAGCGAAGGTAAAACTCGTTCTTTATTGGTTCGCCTAACAAAATAATTGCTTCATCAATGGACTCAATTAAAAAATGGTTAAATTTATCTGAGGGCGTTTGATTCAAATGTTTATCCGCCATTTCGTCGGTTTTTTCAGTTAGATTTTGAGAAAGATATGACTCATCGTTATTGGTTAATGGAATTAAGGACTCTTCTTGTGTTACTGTATAACTCATGCGTTTTCCTTCATGTGGGTTTTATTCTTCCTCAAGGACCGTTAGTTGACATTCAGTTGACTGGATATATAAATTTGAAATATTCAAAATACTTATCACTAATTAATATTGTAGAAGAATTTTGATTAAGAGAAAAAAATAATATAACTTGCAATTTTTAGATTATTAAATAAAGTGGAAAAATAAAAAAAACTTTAGAGTCTTCTAAACCTGATTAACAGTTATATCTTTGACGCGACTTTCGATGAATTCAGCGACTTTTTCTTCATTGAATTTTTTATCTTCTTCTTGTTTTGCAAGCTGTTCTTTCACTGTAGCCAGTAATTTATCGACGTCAACAGGCTTAATCAAATATGCATCTGCGTTTTTGTTAACTGCCTCAACGGCGTTCTGTAGAGATGGGAATCCGGTCACCATGATTTTCCGCATTCTTAGGCATCGGTTCCTTCATTAGTTTTAGTAATTCAACGCCTTCCATGTCGGGTAATCTTATGTCAAGTAATGCTAAGTTGTAGGATTGTTCTTGTGTCTTTTTGATTGCTACTTTTCCGTTAGCTGCACTATCAACAATGTATCCTTCATCTTCAAGGATTGCTTTCATAGTGGATCTGATGGTTTCATCATCGTCAACGATCAATATTTTGTATTTTTGGTCCAAACTAGTCACCTCCGCATTGAAGTTTACCTTCAATTGGAATAGTTACTGTAAAGGTTGTTCCCTTTTCAAGAGCTGTTTTAACAGTTATCGTTCCTCCATGTGCTTCAACGATGCGCTTGCAAATTGCTAACCCAAAACCCATACCCTGAGCCTTCGTGGTAAACAATGGAGCAAACAACTTGGGTAAAACATCTTCCGAAATTCCTATACCTGTATCGGAGAAATGAATTTTTACCTTACCCTCTTCTATTAAACTGCTGATGCTCAACGTGCCTCCGTTTGGCATGGCATCTACTGCATTCTTGATTAAATTAACAAAGATGCGAGTCAACTTATTGATATCAGCCATAAAAATGGCCGTACTCATTTGATCGCTTACAACATTAATTGTACTAGGAATGTTTGCCATTAACAAACTCTCAGGGATCATTTTTGATAATGAAGCTTCTTTGAGATCTAATCGAATTTCTCTTGAAAAATCTAACAAGTCATTGATTATCTTGTTTGAATATTCAACGCAACGATCTATTATTTCGATCATTTCTTTTTCTTGCGGGGAAGAAGCAAAATTCTTTCTTTTCAAGAAGTAGGCAGCGTTCTTTATTCCGGTTAATGGGTTACGTAAGTCATGGCCAATCATGCCGGATAGCTCTCCTATCGCAGCTAGTCGCTCTGACTTTAACAGTTGAACTTGTGCCCTCTCTAATTCTTTGGTTTTTTGATTAATAATTTCTTCCAGATTCTTAGAATACTTCTCTAACTTGTTTTCCATATCTTTACGTAAAGTAATGTCAGCTACTAGGGCGAGGGTTCCTAAATAATCCCCTTTATCATCAGTAATCTGAGATGCCGCAATGCTTGCATATATGTGGGAGCCGTCTTTTTTGGTGAGTTCATACTCAAAATTTCCGCTAACTCCACACTTATATTTTCCTAAGAAATCTTTCGCCAAAGGGACTTCTCTGCTGTCCATGAAATCAAAGAGGGTTTTTCCAGCCATTTCGCTGTTACTGTAACCCAACATTTCTGTCATTCTGCGATTAACAAAAACTGTTTCATAGTCTTTTGATAGAACCCAAACGCCTTCTTGGGCGAGTTCAACTAATTGTCTATACTTAGCTTCGCTCTCGCTTAGACTCTTTTGGACGCGTCTAATTTCGGTAATGTCACGGAAGATGCACTGAAGGTATTTTGTGCCCTTTAGTTTTAGAGTCTTTGTGGTTACCAGAACATTTTTTGTCTCCGATGTTTTGGTTTTATGTTCTGTCTCAAATTCTCCATCTCCAGCCTTCAATAATTCAGTGACATTTTTCTTTATCTTACCTGGCTTGTTGACTTCTATATCTGTTAGTGAAAGCTTTTCAAATTCTTCTCTTGTGTACCCAAGTTGGTTATGCGCAAGATCGTTAAATTCAACAAAACCAGTGGTCTTAGGGTCAACAACTAGGACCCCTGCAGGGGATTGATTAAACAGCGCATGGTACCGTTGCTCGGCTTCTCTTAATTTATCCTCAGCCTGTTTTCTACGTGTAATGTCTTTGATTATTCCAACGGCGTTCCATTTGCCTGAGATTTTCAGTGGCGAAATCGTAAGCTCAACTGTAATTTCGGATCCATCTTTTCTGCACCCAGCCAACTCGACATTTCCCACAGCATAGTAGCCCATTCCTGTATCTGCAAAGATTTCCATGCCTAGTTTTAATTCGGTCTTTAGCTTCCGGGCACATGCTTTTGGGAACTATTAGTTGATGCACGTTTTTGCCTTTGGCTTCATTGCTATTATATCCAAACATCTTTTCAGAGGCAGAATTCCAGCATGAAATTTTACCTTTTTCATCTACTATTATTACAGCGTCCTTGAGTGAGTTAGCTATGACTTGAAAGTTTTCTTCATCTCTTGTAATATCGGATAAGATTATGCCACTGATCGAACTCGCCTTTTGGGTAATATTCACCAACTCTCGTAATGCTAAATGGTAGCTCCAAAAAAGCACATAAGCATTATGAATCCTGAATACATACTCAAGTTACAAACAAAAAATTAGCCAATAACTTTCAACAAAAAAATAAACGTAAAATTACAGATTCTTCTTTTTGGCGTAGCTGCCGCGTAAATCTTCAATATTATCTGTAAACGACGCATCGCTAACAATCCACTTAGAGAGCGGCCATTCATACTCAGTTAATTGAACATCGACTTGAAGCTTGGAACTCAAATTTTTCACAATCTTAAGTTCCAATCGATCCGCGCCTAATCCAAAGACCTTGTGAATAATCTTAGCAAAATCACAAATCTTTTGGGGGATATCGGCTTTAGCTATTTGGAAATCGTTTTTTAGATGTTCAAACACCGCGTTCTTAACAACTTCGCCCAGAGAAGCTAAAGTTTCATCAATGGCTTGCAACATATATTGATTAAATTTCTCATCAGAAATATTAGCCCGTGTGGGTGTAGGTTCTATGGAAACGGTGTTTTTGAACTGTGGAGATGTTGTTTCTTTGAAATTTTCGGTTTGTTTGCTGCTTAATAATACTGGTTGTTGAAAATACTCTTCTGTTTCAACAATGTCTTCTTCAGTAAGGTAAGATGCTTGTATTTTTCCAACAGTGATTTGTTTCGCCATTTGGTTTTACTGTCCCTTAAGTGCCTGTTGAATTGTTAGTTGAGCGTAATGTTTACTGAAATTCATAGTTGGTATCGTGCTATATAAGTATTAATATTTACGAGATCAAACCTGAACTGTAAAACAACAATACTCTAAAATTCGATATATAGCCAAAATCCCAAGCATCGTTATAAGCAATTGCAAGGAAAGTTGATTTATAGTAACATATTCAAATAGGAAGAAACCTGATATGAAATTAATCAATAAAAAATCAACATCACTATTAATCATCCTCATAATAGCCTTAGTTCCGACAATTGCAATCCCAGTTCAGCTTAGTTCAGCATGTTCAACATCTAGTTTCAAATGCACAGCAAATGTAACAACTGACAATGCTATTACAGCTCAAACAGCTCAATATGCAATAACGTTAACGAACACCGGCATATCAAATATAATCTCTGTAAATTTAACAATTCCTAAGGGATACAATAATTTGGTTTCTTCATCACTAAAAATTACAAACTCCCCAACAGGACAAACCTGGACACCTACAGTAATCTCCCAACCCACCCTGACTGGCAACGGCACGATAACTCTACATGGACATGGAGAAGGGCTGAGCACCAACCAAGTTGTTTCAGTCACCTTCACCTTGCAAAACCCTAGCGCTGCAGGCCAATATCAATGGATCATAAGTGCCTATCAAAACTCATGGAGAGACTACCAAATATACACTGTTCTCTTTAAACAAATCATAACTTCAGCCCCAACTCCAACGCCAATTCCAACTGCAACACCGACACCAACCACCACCCCCACGCCAACTCCTGTAACTTCTCCAACACCCCAACCCACCGTGCCCCCAACACAAGAACCTACACCAACACCAATTGATACTTCGGCACCAACAATTACACCAACGCCAACCCCCAGCCCAAGTCCAATATCAAGCGATTCTCCGACACCAACACCTACACCAAGCCAGGAACCAACATTAACCGATTCTCCAACACCCACTCCAATTCCAACCGAGACAATAACCCCATCACCAACCCCCATTTCAACCCAAAGTTCAAGACCAAAACCTCTTACTGAAACTACAACCACCCACACAATAACTTTCAAAGAACAAGGCTTACCCTTAGGAAAATCATGGAGCATAACCTTCAACGGACAAACCAAAACTACAACAACATCAACCGTAACTTTTAGCGGCATTCAAGCTGGAGATTACTCATGGACAACAAGGAGCGTAGTAAGCCAAAATGCTACAACCCGATACATAGTCAAGGGAAGTAACTCAGCTACGATTCTGGTTCCAACCGTTACATCCCAAACTATTGTGTATGTTACACAGTACTATTTGGCAGTTAACTCGCCCTATGGGAATCCTGTGGGGCAAGGCTGGTACAATGCTGGTGCAACTGCAATCTTTAACGTAGATTCACAGAGCTCAGATAGTTTTGGCACACAGTATGCTTTCTCAAACTGGGCTGGAAACGGTTTAGGCTCGTACAGCGGCACTGATAACACACCATATGTTACCATGAATAACCCCATCACTGAGACAGCAAACTGGGATCAAACCGTAAGCCTTTACACAGTAGCTGAATCAGCACTAATCATCCTAATCCTGCTGCTCATAGCGTTCCTGCTGCTGGCAAGGCGAAGACGAAGAAAAAAAGAAACAAAACAAACAACCAAACCCTAAGGCTATACCCGCCCCGAAAACTGAAAACTTCCTTTTTTTCTTTTTTTTAAATAATCAGTTCTTTTTCTCAAAACCCAACAAATTTGCATTTTATTATGTGTAACTTTGGAGAGAACAAAACGACAGAAAAGATATCTAAACCTTTGTAGTCGAAAAACCTTCAAGAAAACTTGAAATACAAAAATTAATCGAGCTAACCTAATAGATTAATTTTTAGGAAAAAGGAACCGAACTAAGATGTATCCAAAATAAGTTATCGCAATTCCTGTCAGTGCTATCTCGGAGTAGAGTATGATTGAGTTTGTTTCTATTCCTCTGAAATATCCGTTTTTTAGGATGCTTGTGAATACGGTGCTTTGTAGGAATAGGGCGCTGCCTAAGCTGCTTAAGCCTATGCCGTGGATGAGGAATCGTAACTTCTTCGGGATGTTTGGCATGTTTATTTTTGCCCTGATAACTCACTTGTTGAAAATCATGAGTCTCAAGTATTAATAAACTTTGTTAAGCGAAAATTAAGTCCAACAACATTTCAGGAACCAAAACCAAAAAAAACACTAAAAGAAGCCAAACAAAAAAGGAAATAAAAACTAACTTTAAGGGTAAATTCCAGAAAATCATGTCTTACTTGACCCTAAAAATTTATGTCTCAACTAAATGATTGATGGAGCAAATATGATAAGTTATCGGAGTCAATCAACACTTCAAGAAACAGGTCAAAGCATTTTTGATTGCAAATGAGTTGAATCTCAATTCTTAATCAACCGCAAACATAAATAGGTTAAATCGACAAAGAGAGAGTCGATGATTAATAGTGCCACAATTCAGCGTTAACACACATCGAGTTGACCCTTACAAAAAATTCAAGTTCAGAGTCAAATGGGACAATAAAGTGGTTGCGGGAGTCTCAAAGATGAGTCCGCTCAAACGCACCACGGACGTCATTCTTCACCGCGATGGAGGCGATACAAATGTTGAACGAAAGTCTCCAGGAAAAACCCATTACGACTCGATCATTCTAGAACGTGGCGTAACCCATGACCAAGAATTTGAGGATTGGGCAAACATGGTATTTAATAAAACCAGCGGGTCGATGTCTCTTAAGAATTTCCGAAAAGACATAATAATTGAGTTACTCAACGAGGCAGGAGTTCCATGTGTAGCTTACAAGGTTTTCCGATGCTGGGTTTCTGAGTACGTTGCCTTGCCTGAACTGGATGCGGGAATAAACGCGGTTGCCATACAAAGCATAACAATTGAGAATGAAGGCTGGGAAAGAGACACAGCCGTGGTTGAACCCAAAGAAACATAGAATGCCAAGGTAGGTAAACGTTGCCAAGCCAACCCAGTATCAACAGAGGAACCCTAATCCTGCTTGCCCCAGATGCAAAAGACGCAACTATTTCTTCAAAAAACGTCTTTTTTACTTTCCAATACAATCCGGAAAAACTCCTCCACACCTTCAACCAACCCCTCCCATCAGAAACCACCGCAAACTTATCCTCCAACACACAAAGCGTCCCATCCGAGTTTTTCAATTTAACCTTTGAACTTGACAGTATGGATCTTAATCTATCGTCTCAGATTCAAGCTTCAGCAGATCTAGGTGTCCATCCGGCATTGGCTATGTTGGAACTTATGATGCAGCCGCAAGTAGTAGGTAGCCAGACATGCATGCCTATTGTCGTTTTTAAGTGGGGGGCTAAAAGGGCAGTGGCAGTGCGCTTTGTAGGTTTTGATGTTGAGGAGAATTCTTTTGATATAACTTTGAATCCGACGAGAGCAACTGTTAGTTTAGTTTTAAGAGTACTGAACGTTTCGGAGGTCGGCAGCAATGTTGGTGCTCGCAGCGTTTGCTTAAATCATCAGAATGCACGGGCGTCTCTTATTGATGCCTATAAACTTCTGACAGGACAGCCTAATACTATTCGGGGCGTCGGCGCCGCGGCTGGTGTTTCGGAATCAGTAGGGTCGGCTACGGCCGCTTCAGGTGTCGAAAGAACATCAAAAAAGGGCGCTTAAGCTTTGCCGAAAAACTGGGAAAAATCGGCCTTCTATGTTATTAATGAGTGATCGTTTGGTTCCAGTAGTAAATCGTCTGTAATTATTGAACCAACCTACCAAGTTGATGAGGCTTCAGGCTCGTTCATAACTTGGATATATTTAAGGTGACTTCCCCATCGGTCAAGGCAACAATCCAGTTTGTCGCACGAGTCAAGATTTTTTATTACTAAGGCCACAGCTAATCGTATTTGTCGGTAGCTGAAGAAAACGCCAGTCTTCTGGTTTTGGACATGGTTGCAGTCAGCTGCGTCACATTCAACAGCTATTCTAATTGTTGAGACTAAAGAGGGTTGATGACTGATTTTTTGGATGTAGGCAACTATTTTCTTTGCGTTTCCTACTGTTCCGGTATCAATAACCATTATTTCTTTTTCGTTGATTACTAAGTAAACGTTAGCGTGTGCTATGTTGCTGCTAGCTTCATCAATTCGATGTATGTCGTCAATTATTTCCATTAAACAAACCCTCCATTATGGATGCTAAAACTCGAGGAATGATGCCCTTATAAAAGTATTAGAAAATCAAAACTATCCATAGGCTAAGATAAATCCAAGTTCAGCATTAAAGTTCAACCGATGACTATTCCAAAGCATAATTCAAGGTTCACGTTCCTTAGACGGAAAGCGCCCCAAATAATCGCTGCAACAATAATCATCATCATTGCAGTTTATGTTTCATTTGAGTTTTTAGAAGACGTATTTATCGAGGGTGCCCCTCTTACAAGCGGACCATTGGTTAGGGCCATTATATCTTTAACCGGTAACGTGAAGGACACGGTTTCTTCATGGGGCTATCTTGGAATTTTTGGTTTAATGCTTTTGGAATCTAGCTCTTTACCTGTTCCCAGCGAAGTAATTCTTCCCTTCTCGGGATTTTTGGTTTTCAAAGGTCAGCTAAACTTTATAGTAACAGTAGTGGTTGCAACCATTGCTGCCATAATCGGTTCATTGATTGATTATTACATAGGCTTGAAAGGTATTGAGGTGCTAACGAAGCGTAAAGTGTTGGGAAGAGCATTGTTGTCTATGGATCAATTGACCTTTGCTGGAAATTGGTTCAACAAATACGGCTCACTCACAATTTTTCTTGCACGCTTAATCCCGGGAATTAGAACGCTAATATCGTTCCCTGCAGGAGCCACCAAAATGCCTTTGGCAAAGTTTTTGGTTCTTACGACTGCAGGATGCATCTTGTGGAACAGTCTATTAATCTACGTAGGTTTCTATTTGGGAAGTAAGTGGGCAGAGGTTGCGGGTATTTCACATTACATTCTCCTGGCTGTCGTAGCTTCATTGGCCCTGCTTTTTGGGGGGTACATGTTAATGCGGAGAAGAAAAAGAAAAACGCAAAAGACTAAATGATTTTATTTATTTCTGGCTTAACTTCGCCTTCAATACCAATACGTTTTGCTTCTTTTACTTGTAACATGCAATCTACCTCAGATAGATCATTCAATACTTTATAATCAATCATTGATAGAAACGCGGCGTCGATGGAAACTGGTGAGTTAGAAGCGAAGATACCGACATCTTTGAAAATTATTTGCCCTGGGTTAGGTAAGCAATCGCATCCTTCCGCTATATCTTTAGCAAAACTTACGTAAGAGACTTTTTTGGGTTGAAAAGTAGACAGAACGCCAAAAGCAGCTGAAGCTAAGGCCTTGCTCAGATTTCCCTTGTCAACAAAACTTATGGCTTCCATAGGGCAAGCGCCAATGCACATTGGGCAACACATGCACAAAGGCGAAGTATTATGAGCTTTTCCTTCAATTATCTCGGGCAGGTTCATTGGACAGGTTTCTTTGCATTTGCCACAACCGCTACATTTGGATGTGTCAATTTTTAATCCAACGGTTTTGTGCTGACGAATCTTTCCAGCGCTCGGCGTGCAACCCATGCCCAAGTTTTTTATAGCACCGCCAAATCCGCTAAGTTCATGTCCCTTGCAATGCGAGACAACAATCATAGCATCAGCCTCAGCTATGGCACCTGAAACTTCAATCTCCTTTAGAACGCCTTTAGTTTTAACAACTCGGAAGTTTTCGCTCTTCAACCCATCAGCAACGATGAACGGCGCCATATTAAATCCATTCATCAAAGCTGTCCTCATATGATCGTAGGCATTGTTTCGTTGAGCATGATAAGCCGTGTTGGAGTCAGTTAAGAATGGTTTGCCGCCGACCTCCTTTACCCTGCGAACTATATCGTGAACAAAACAAGGCTGGACATAATACGGATTACCTAATTCACCCACATGCAATTTAACCGCTACAAGATCCCCTTTCTGTATACAATCGAAGGTTCCTGCTTCATCATAGAGGCGATTTGTTTCCTCCAATAAGTTACGGCTAGTATCCCAAGGCACCAAATGGACAGTCACAATTATTCCCAACTAACACTTTAGCGTATATTTCTTGGTATAAACCTTAGCATCTACGGTAAGTTGTCTGTAATTCTATATTGTTTATAGCACTGAAAACAAGACGGAGTGATTTTTAACAGCTAGTATTTTTTGCCTACACTAAGCCCTTTCTGGATCAATCTTACATCGGTTTCGTTATCTGCCAAGATGTTAATCCACAATTCGAACTCGGCTTTCGAAATTTCCTTCTGGATAACGCCCTGCTGATCCCCCGAAAAAAACCTTGAAGGCCCAGACGAAAATAGTTTCACATAGAAAATTCTGTCAGCAATAACTATTTCAGAGGAACAACCAATCCGTTCGCCCCCAGCGTAATCAATTTCGTAGCCCATTAGCTTGAAACCTCAAGAATGCGTTGGTTAATGTTTACTTAAAATTTTCCCCTTTGAAGAAAAAGAAGATGGAGAAACACATGCATCCAAATTCTTTATGACGATTCTTTAATGCTGCTTGATTTTTTGCGTTTGTAGAATAGGTACCCGGCAGCTAAAACAATCGTTATTGTAGCCACTATTGCAGCAACGGTAACAATTGGGAAAGGTGCAATGTCAAAGAAAACCGTTTTCTCAGCTGAATTGCCAACTTCGTCAGTTGCGTAAAGCGTTACTCTGTGAGGGCCATTGGACAGCGCTGGCAAAGTAAGGTTCCCATTAATTTTTACTTTTTCTTGACCATCTAAACTGTAAGCCAAAAAAGATACAGGTTCATTTATGGCAAATGTTAACTGAATGTCAGTTGCAGCATAAGATTGGTTTTTGGGAACTATTACCTTAATGTTTGGTGGAGTCGTATCTACCGAAAAGAAAACAGTATTCGAAGAACCCATGTTTCCAAGGCTGTCATTAGCAAAGATGGTTATTTTATGAACTCCCTGTGAGAGACCTAAAAGGTTGATTCCAGAAGTAATCGTTACGTTTGCTCGATTATCTAAACTATAACCCATCCATTGCGTTCCTCTATTAGCAGTAAACGCCAATGACACTGAATTGTAGGTCTTGTTTTCAGGAGAGGCAATTTGTACCCGTGGCGCCACAGTTCCATATCCGATGGGCTTGTACTGTTCATTTACATTAAGCCAGTTTGTTCCATCAAACCCGCCGATTGCATATAAAACATCATTCACATCGGCCACACTCAAGTAGGCTCGGGCAGTAGGCATCGGATCTACAACGCTCCATGAATTGTTCTCCGCGCTATACGCTTGAACTTGTCCGCTAAACTTCCCAGCTAAAAAACCACCTATGCAATAGATTCTTGGCGGAGCCATATACCCTTCTGTTGCAGCCGCCGCTCCATAGCTATTAGCTTTTGGTAAATTAGACGCTAAACTCCAGCTATGATTCTCAGGGTTATACACCTGATTTGAACTGGTAACGCGAGCAGTTACCGGAGATGTGGACTCCGGGGAACCTCCTATGAAATAGATTTCGTTATCGAGAACTGCTGACGCATAACCTTGAACGGATGTTGGAATGGGCGTTTTTGTGCTCCAAGTGTCGTTTGCTGGGTCGTAAACTTCGTTTATGTTGGTTACATTGTAGAAGGGAGTTGTGCTTGAATATTTTTCTCCGCCGATGAGGTAAATTTCATTGTTAACTACGCTTGCAGATAAATCCGCTCTTGGCGTAGGCATTGAAGCTTTTGTTTCCCAAGTGTTGCTTACTGGGTCATATACCTCGTTGTTTCCAACAAAGCCATTGCCAACAGTTCCACCTACGACGTAAATTTTGTTTTGGTAAACTACAATGGCAAAACCGCTTCTAGCCGTTGGCATAGGCATCATGCTTGTCCATCCGTCGGATTGAGGATTAAACTCTTCAACAGTGCTTAAAGGATTATTATCTCCAGTTAGACCACCGATTGCATAGATTTTTCCGTTGACAACTGCTACGCCGAATCCCCCTCTTGCAGTAGGCATCGGTGTCATGGTTGTCCAAGAAGATTGTACATCGGCGGCTTTTGCAGTTGGCAAATTAAGATTGATGGATGGGAGAATAAGAGTTAATGCGATGAGCATTAATGCTAAGATTTGGAAATGCTTGTTGATCGATGTACCCCCAACACTTTCTCAGTTATGAAATAACGCTTTATCCTTATATTGTTAAAGGAAAATTAGTCGCGAAATGTGCCAAAAACGGTAAGTAGTTTCTAAATGTTTCTTTGAGGAAAAGTTTAATGTCTCTAAAAACATATTTGCCTTCGGAGTTCAATCTGTTTGATTCGCAATGTTTTGGTTGCAGTTGATGGATCGGAAAATTCGGATAGAGCTTTAGATTTTGCCCTTGACTTTGCAGAAAAATATGGTGCTGCCGTAACGATTTTGAATGTTAGTGAGTCGCCATCGATGGGTGCAGTTCCTTTGGAGCCCACAACGGTTTCAGGAGATAGCATGGCAATTTTTGCTAAGGATTTGCAAAATTTCCATCAAGAAATTCTTAATAAAGCCGTGGAACATGCGAAAATGGTTAAGCCTAATGTGGTGGTTTCTTGGAAGATGAGAGAGGGGGACCCTGCATTGGAGATTGTTGCAGAAGTGAAGGAGGCCGGTTTTGATGTTGTTGTGATTGGGCATAGGGGTTGGAGCAGGGTGAGAGAGATTTTTTTGGGTGCTGTAAGTGAAAAAGTAGTTCATTTGGCGACTTGTTCAGTCGTAATTATTAGATAATTCTGATTTTTCAAAATAAGCATGTTCACTTAGTTTAGTGCGAATATTTTTAAAGTGCATGAGGCTTTAGTTAATCGTAGGTTTTTTATGATAACTGTTATTGGCGCTGGTAAAGTGGGCAGTGAAGCTGCTTTTGATATTTTGCGATATAAAATAAGTGATGTAGTTTTGATTGATACTAACGAGAAGGCGGCACAGGGCGAAGCGTTGGATATGATGCAGGCGGCCCCCGCAATTGAGTTTGACGGCAAAATTCGCGGAACCAGTGACTTTAGAGAAATGCAGGGTTCAGAACTGGTGATTGTAACGGCTGGTTTAGGCAGACGCCCCGACATGACCCGTTTTGACCTCATGAACACCAACGCTCAAATCATAAAATCTATAGTTAAAGAAATTGTCAAGTACGCGCCAAAATGCAAACTTATGATGGTAACCAACCCTGTAGACATCATGACTTACATTGCGTCGAAGGAAACAGGTTTTCCCCGCTGCTGTCTATTTGGCATGGGCAACATCTTAGACTCTATGCGATTTAGAACATACATCGCCAATGAACTTGACGTTTCGCGGGAAGACACAAGGGCGTTAGTGATTGGTGAGCATGGCGACTCGATGGTGCCGCTTGATGAGTACGCTTCAGTTTCAGGCATACCAATAAAAAGTCTACTTACAAGTGAGCAGATTGACAAAATTGTGCATTCAACTATAACCTCAGGTGCCGACGTAATTCAACTAAAAGGCAGCACCATTTACGCTCCAGGCACCGTTATTGCAATAACGGCAGACGCGATATTAACTGGAAGAAACCGTGTCATGAGCGTTTCCACCTGTCTTGACGGCGAATATGGCGCCTCGGACTTGTCAATCGGTGTACCCGTAGTTCTGGGAAAGCAGGGAGTTGAAAAAATAATTGAACTAGACTTATCCGAGAAAACAAAGGAACGCTTTGCGAAATCAGTGGCAGTTATAAAAGGAGCAATAGCAGCACTCAAAGATTAAACTAACAAATTTAAAAAGGAAAAAAAATTAAATTATCGCTTTAATTTTGGCGCAGTAAAAATTCCCATTCTGCCGCACAAACGCAGGGCATTTTCCGTCGTAGCAATTCTTTAGCCATTGACAAGGAGCCCTAACTTCGCTTATTCGTGGCATGTATGCGCGTGAGTTAAAAGTTTCTTTGTGGTTTGTTTCTCGTTTAGAAATTTGTTCCATTAAAGTTTGCATTCCGCTTTCCATTTTCAAAAACACCTTCAAGTTTTGTTTACCTGAATTTAAAATACTATTGCTCAGGTCTGGTTAATTAAAAGTTGTTGCAGTCGTTGTACAACTACAAAAGCATATAAGCACTAACAAGCCGCAAAAGAGATTCCGGTTGTTAGCATACAAAGTGTTATTTAGAAGTTGGCGGCTTCTTGTTTTGGGTGCCACAATGGAGTTCAAGGGAAGAGACATCATATCAATCGAAGACTTCTCCCAACAAGAAATCAACCACATCCTCGACGTAAGCAAAACCATGGAGCCCATAGCAAAAACAGGCTCAGATATGCTTAAAGGCAAAATCCTCGCCACCTTATTCTTTGAACCCAGCACACGAACCCGCCTAAGTTTTGAAACTGCTATGCTAAAGTTGGGTGGCTCAAACATTGGGTTTGCAGACGCAGAAATTGCTTCGGTAAAGAAAGGCGAAAATCTTGCAGACACCGTACGCACAGTCGAGAATTATGCGGATGCAATTACCCTTCGGCACAATTTGGAGGGCTCAGCGAAGGTGGCGGCCGAATTCTCAAAAGTCCCAATAATAAACGCAGGCACGGGCGCCGAGGAACATCCCACCCAAGCCTTCATCGACCTTTACACGATGCGTAAAGAAAAGGGCAAGATTGATGGCTTAAAAATCGCTTTAGTCGGCGACTTGCGATATGGGCGAACAGTTCACTCACTGGCTTATGCCCTCGCACTCTACAACGTCGAACTGTACCTTGTTTCACCTGAGAGTCTGCGAATGCGCAAAGACGTCCTCCAATCAATCAAAAATAAAATCGCCGTAACCGAAAACGCCGACCTCGAAACGATAATCTCCAAGGTCGACGTTCTCTACGTAACCCGAATCCAAAAAGAACGCTTCCCAGACGCAGCAGAATACAACAAAGTTAAAGGCGCATACAAAATCGACCTCAAAACTCTCAAAGGCGCCAAAAAAGACATGATAATTCTGCATCCACTGCCCCGTGTAGACGAAATAGCCCCCGAAGTCGACGCTACTCCTCAGGCAAGGTATTTCCAGCAAGTCTGGAATGGAATCGTAGTCCGAATGGCACTGCTCTCATTGGTGTTAGGCGCAGTGAAATAATTACGTTGACGTGAATCGGTCAAACGTAGTTAGGTTGCTCATTGAGCCACAGCTGGGGCATTTGTGGAGTGTGCCGAACCAGTTTTTCTTGCAGTTATCGCAGAAGCTGATTAAGCGGTTATAAGTGAAGAATTCGATGGATTGGTTTTCCATAAGACGCATAGTTAGGTTCATGAGGGTTTCGGGTTTGTATTCGGCGCTTTCAAGTTCGATGATTGCTAGGTTTCCGCCAGCATTCAACCCCTTCCACCTCTGCGCGGTTTCAAGCAATTCCGTCTGGATGCTAAGGAGTTCAGCGGCTTTAACTTGGAATCGTCTAGCAGTGGAATAATACGGTTTGTCTCGGGTTCCCGAAAACTTCACTTTAGCAACCCCATACCGCTCAACATCCAACTGAGCCAGCCGCTCCGAGGCTTCCGCGCTGCCAAGGATAACCGGGTAGAGACGTTTGCCATATTTCCTGCCGATCTTCTGTTTAAAAGCCAAAAGGTTCATGATTGTTTCTTCAGCGAATTTGCGACTTTCCTCCGAGTTAACGCTTTTTTCGGTGAAGGCTTCGATGGCTTCTCGGAACCCAGCTAAATTGATTAGTCGAGAGCAGTTTTCCAGTCGGAAATAAGTGTCGCGGTCGGCTTTCTGCAATAGAAACGGCAAAGAATTTTTCCCAAACTGCTTGAGCGCATTATTCTTTATCCCCAACGCTCGGGCCGCAAGTTCAAAACGTTCCCGCATAAAATCAAAGAATTTGTTTTTGTCCTTCTCGCATTCAAGCCCAATTCTGGGAAGATTAATCGTTACGCTGCCTAAGGCGCCCGTGCGCAAGGTGTCGGTTTCCCAGTCGCCAGTTAAATCGGCTGAGAATTTTACGCCTGAAGACGAAAAAGCAGTATTCTCGTTTTCTTTTTTAGTCATGTTGGCAAAATAAGGGATTCCACTTTTTGCCGCTAATTGATGTGCTTTAAGCAGAATAGCCCTGGCATTTTCATCGGTCAAAGCAGCAGTGTTGATTTTTATAACCAGCTTTGGACTAAGCAGTGGCTTGCTTACGCTTTCTTCAGCGAAAACGTCGACGATAAGAGAAGCTATTAGTTGGCTTTCTCGGGTGAAGTCGCCGTATTTGCCGTTTGGTTTGCCATGCGGTCCAATTGCTTCTTTTTCGGCCGTTAGATTTGGAATAGCAAGCTCAAGTCCCAGCGTAGCCTCGGCATGCTGGTTGAGGTTTTGAATGAATAAACGCAGGTTTTCTTTGATTTTCGCAACTTCATTGCCTCTTACATAGGGTGCGAGGAACACATTGAAGTAGTTGAAGGTTTGAGTGCGATTGGTTTCTCTGCTGGCGTGCAAGAGCACATTAAAGGCAATGGATAAGGCGGATTTGAGGTCGTTTGGCGCGTCCATGGCAACTTGGAGTGGGTTTTCGAGTTTGACGCCATGTTGGAAGAAGTATCTTAGGTCATGGATCACTTCGTTTGGTTTGAGTACCCATGTGCCTAAGCCTTCGATGTGAATGGCGCCTGAAAGGTGAGCGTCCGCGATGTCCCGTGGGAAAATGTTAAGCAACGTATACTCGCCCAATACGGTTTGCCCTGCCTTACTGATTGTAGCTACGCAATCTTGAGCGGCGTCTTTGGTTTCGATGAGTGCGGTTACTTCATGGATTGGCATGCCGACTCGGGTGAGTTTATTACGGTAATCTTCATAGCCCTTCTCAACTAAAATGCCGTTGACAACTTCCCTGATTAAAGAAGCTGTTAGATACTTTGTTTTCGATTTAACAAGGCGCTTCTCAGCTTCCTTCGCTGCCTTCTGCGCCAATTCAGCAGGCACTTTCGCCTCTTTAATTAGCGAATTGGCAATTTTGTTAGCATCAAACTCTTCTACCGTTAAATGAGATGTACGAACCATCATTCCTCTTGGCTTAACCGCCTTCTTCTCCACACGGTCAGCAACATCGAGAACCATCTTGCCAAGGTCAGTGAGATAATATTTTTTTGCCTCCACATCTGCCTCAACCAGATCTGCTTTTAGCAGGAATTTTAGGTGGTAGGCGAACCTGCCTGCGTCTCGGCTAGGGTTCATTTTAAGTTGGTTCATGAGTTCAGTGTAGGAGAGGGCGCTTTTGTCGAAGAGTAGGTTAAGGATTTGTAGCCGTAGCGGTGACGAAACGGCTTTTAGCACCTTAACGCCGCGTGCACGATGCGGAGGCTGATTAACCATTTACCTAATCTCTCCTGAACTCCTCAAACTTTGGGGTTTACCTATTATTCCAGTGGAGGGTTTAAACTTAACTAGAAAAAATGGCTCTGCTTTGTAATGTTTTACGATTAGACACTGCAAGGCTGCTGTTGAGATATGCAATGTATCGTGCCAAACCCATAGACTAAATCTACGCAACGAATCCCAACCACTTTTCTAGTTGGAAATAGTTCTTGCAGAATTGCAAGGGCTTTGGTATCGTTTTCATGGTCAAAAATCGGCACCAACACCTTTTGGTTGCCTATGTAGAAGTTCGTATAACTCGCAGGAAGCCGTTCATCTTCGTCACTAACAACTTTTGGCATGGGCAATTTTACGATTTTGAGTTTTTCGCCATCCTGATCAACTGCTTGACAGAGAATATCAAAGTTTTCTTTGAGGGCATCGTAATCGACATCGTTTTCGTCGTCCTGATACGCGCAAACGATAGTGGTCGGGTTCACGAATCTTGCCAAGTCATCAATATGTCCGTCTGTGTCGTCACCGAGGATACCACATTTCAACCAGATAAAATGGTTTACCCCGAGATAGTCAGAGAGGTATTTTTCAATCTGTTGCCTGTCGAGGTCAGGGTTTCGGTTCTTGTTTAAAAGGCACTGTGCTGTCGTAAGCAGGGTTCCTTTTCCGTTAACATCTATAGACCCACCTTCCAAAACTATGCCAGGTTTAAAGCATCGCATAGACATTTTTTGGTTGATTACATCGGGAATTTGCCTGTCTTTTAGTAGGGTTTCATATTTTTCTCCCCATGAGTTAAAGTCCCAATGAATCATCGCAAGTTCATGTTGGTTCTTGACAAATATTGGTCCATAATCTCTAAACCATACATCGGCGTAGTCGGAAACGTAAAAATGGATTTTCTCCATGTTGATGTTTGCAGCTTTAAACATTCTTGTTGCTTTTTGTTTGGTAGGCTCATCGATGACGAAGAGGTTTACTTCTTCGCCTTCATGAATCTCCTTAACAATTTGGACATAAGTAGCTTCCACGCGCTCTACTCTTTCTGGAAAAGTGGTTGGGTCATAGGGCCACGCAAGCCAGATGGCATCATGTTTTTCCCATTCTGCAGGCATACAAAAGCCCTGTTCACGGCAACTCCGCTCGGAACTACTCATCTTCCGCACCTTTCCTTTTGTCCTTGGTGAGTCTTTGATAGGTATCCGGGCGTCGATTCCTCAGAAAACCCCACCCTTCCTGAATTTTCTTATTCTTGCCCAAATCAACGGATGTAACCACAACTTCTTCTTTTGTAGAGCTTGCTTCCGCGAGAACTTTACCAAAAGAATCACAGATAAACGAGCCCCCCCAAAACTCCAATTCACCTTCTTCGCCAACACGGTTAACTGCTGCAACGTGGATCCCATTTGCAATGGAGTGAGCACGTTGAACAGTTCGCCAAGCATCATGCCAGTCGCCGTCCTCAGATGTATGCCCTTTAACGTAGCCGATTGCTGTTGGGTAAAATATTATTTCTGCACCTTCAAGCGCGTTGATTCGAGCTGGTTCAGGGAACCATTGGTCATAACATATGAGCACGCCAATGCGGGCAAATTCTGTTTCAAAAATACCGTAGTCTGTGTCGCCTTCTGCGAAGTAATCTTTTTCGTAGAAATAAGGATCTTGGGGAATGTGGGCTTTCCGATAAGTACCCACGATTTCGCCCTTTGAACCGACTACGACAGCAGTGTTGTAGAATTTGCCGTTTTTAGCTTTCTCAAATAATGGTGCAATGATTACTATTCCATATTTTTTAGCCAACTTGGAAAATATGTTTGTGGATTCTCCAGGAATCACTTCAGCTAAAGCCGAAACATTTTTGTTTTCTTCTTGCGGAAAATATCTTGTTCGGTAGAGTTCTTGGAGACAAACAATTTTCGCACCCTTTTTGACTGCTTCTTCAATTTTTTCCACGGTTTTCGCCAGGTTCTCGGTGACATTTTCGGAAACTGAAGTTTGGATTAGCCCAATAGTCACTATTTTATCGCTCTTTAGTTTAGTAGTTTTTGAATTTGTTTTGGAAGCCCTTATTTGATTTCCTTCCTTGTTTTCAACTAATTTATAGGCTGTTCGTATTAACTTTTTTGAAAAATATAAGCAAACCTCCTAAAAAATAGAAATAAAACCAGAACAAACCATAGTTTTCTGGCATCTCAAAACATATACATGGAAAAAAACGGTTCTTTTGGATTGCGGGTAACGAAACTATTTATAAAGACAATGCAGTTACAATGCATAGTTTATCGGGGCCAAATAACATGAAAATAGTCATCATTCAATTTCCCTTCGGCGTTGCAGCCTTCGACGAAAACAACGGCTTAGTAGAAAAAGCACTGTTTCCAAAAAACGCCGTGGCGGCAGCAAAAAGCATGCTTAAAACAGAGTCTGGAAAATTATCCGATCAAGTCTCATCCTTAATATCACTTCTCGCAAGCGTAGGTTACGATACGTTTGTTTTTGAATCCGGCAAGTTAGCAGAAGAAGCCCAAAAGAAAATGAAAGTCACAGTTGAAGTTGCTAAGCCCGCGGAAACCGCAGTGCTTCATTCGCGGATGGGTGAATTAGCGATTGAGGTAGGCTTTGCCAAGGACGAACAGGAACTTAGCGTTTGGAACCGCAGTGTCAGTTTGGAACTTGCAAAGTTACGCATTAAAGGTGCCACTGGAAAACGCGACTTAATAGTTGCTCAAGGCATCCAAACACTCGATAGTTTAGATCAAACCGTCAACCTCTTTATGGGCAGACTCCGCGAATGGTATGGCGTATACTTCCCAGAGCTTGATCGTCTGGTCGAGAAACACGAAACATACTCAAGGCTTGTTGTGAACTTGGGTGATAGGGAAAACTTTACTATTGACAATTTGGAAAAAGAAAACATTCCAAAAGAACGAACCCAGCTTATGGCGAAAGCAGCTGAATCATCTATGGGCGCAGATGTGGCAGAAGCCGACTTGGAAATGGTGCAAGACTTAGCCAAGAACGTTTTGGATTTTTATTTGCTGCGCAAGAGCATGGAAGATTACGTTGATCATACTATGGAAGAACTCGCGCCAAACGTACGCGCCGTTGCTGGATCCCTTTTGGGGGCACGTTTGATCGCTATGGCAGGAAGCCTACAAAACTTAGCCATGAGACCAGCAAGCACTATACAAGTTATAGGTGCAGAAAAAGCCCTCTTCCGCAGCCTAAAAACAGGAGCACGACCACCAAAACATGGCTTAATTTTCCAACACACCCTGCTTCATGACGCAAAAAGGTGGCAACGCGGAAAAATCGCCCGTGTCATTGCAGGCAAACTCGCCATCGCAGCCCGAGCTGACGCTTTCGGAGCAGGACACTATATCGGAGACAAATTAAAAGAGGACATTAACAAACGCATAGAAGAAATCCACGTAAAATACAAAGAACCCCCAGCGCCAAAAGAAGTTAAACCACGCCCCGAAGGAGCAACGGGATTTGAACGAAGAGAACAACGACCTCCACGAAGAGATGACCGAGGCGGATTTAGGGGCGGCGGCAAAAACTTTGGTGGCGGCGATAGAGGTCCAAGACCACCACATCGCGGAGGCGGCGGTGGAGGCGGAGGACGCAACTTCAGTTATGGCGGCGGACGCGATAGAGGTGACCGACGCGGCGGAGGCGGTAACGGTGGCGGTCAAAACCGGGGACCAGACAGACGTGCACCTCAAAGTTAAACCACACCCCAAATTCAAAGAAATCTACCAAGTAATGCTCGAAGACGGCCATCAGCGGTTAGCCACAAAAAACCTAACCCCTGGACTTCGGGTTTACGGCGAACGCCTTTTCAAATTCAAATATGTTGAATACCGAGTTTGGGATGCTTTCCGCAGCAAACTTGCAGGAGCCATAATAAAAGGCGTCCAAAACGTACCTGTCGAACCCGGGTTTAAGATTCTTTATTTGGGTGCGGCCTCTGGAACCACACCTAGCCACGTCTCAGACATAGTCGGTGACGCTGGACACGTTTACTGCGTAGAATTTGCGCAGCGCTCTCTTCGAGATTTAGTTAACAATGTGGCGGCTTACCGAAACAACATTTCACCCATGCTTGAAGATGCACGCCTGCCAGAGCGGTACGCCATGTTCATTTCAGGCAAAGTCGACACAATCTACTGCGACGTTGCCCAACCTGAACAAGCCAAACTACTTGCAGACAACGCAGATGTATTCCTCAAACCAAACGGCTGGGTTATGTTAGCATGCAAATCCCAAAGCATCGACGTAACAATGGATCCTAGCGCAGTCTATCGCCAAGAAGCAACCATCCTAAGAAATAGGGGTTTTGACGTGAAAGAAATTGTTGACTTAGAACCATACGACAAAGCGCACGCAATGATTGTTGCACAGCGAATTTGATTAAGGTTAAATTGGACTGCGCTAATTTTTATTTTCTTTGAAATTGTTGTTTTTGGAAAAGCGTTATAGCCTAGGAACCAAACCCATTCATTGTTTAGGGAATGAGCCTTTGATGTTGGTTGCTGGTGTTGACGAAGCTGGGCGCGGATGCGTTATTGGTCCTTTAGTCGTTGCTGGCGTTGCAGTAAGAACCGAGAATCTGCGGTCGCTCATCGATTTGGGCGTTAAAGACTCCAAACTTCTAACCGCAAAGAAACGTGAAGCGCTTTACCCAGAAATCATAAAATTAACCGAAAAACATCACATCATAAAGGTTCCACCTGCCCAAATTGACAAGGTAGTTCGCAGCAGCAGAACCCTTCACAAACTGAACCGTCTTGAAGCCCAAACTATGGCGAAAATCATTGAGGTTTTAAGACCTGACGAAGCCTACGTGGACGCTGCTGACGTGGTCGAGCATCGGTTCGGAAACCACATATCTGAATTGCTGAGGTTCAAAACTAAAATTGTTTCCGAACATAAAGCTGATAGAACTTACCCTATAGTTTCAGCTGCTTCAATAATTGCTAAAGTACAGCGCGATGGCGAGATTGAAAAGTTAAAAAAGAAGTATGGAGATTTTGGCAGCGGATATTTAACTGACGATAAAACAATGATTTTCTTAAAACGGCTGCTTGATACGAACGGTGATTACCCAAGTTGTGTCAGAAAAGCGTGGAAGCCTGCGCAGAAAGCCAAAAGTGAGCACGGAACTTTACAAACCAAGCTTATTTAGTGTTAAACAGTGTGTTTTGTAGTGTCTAAAAAGATGCAATTTATAAATATCGTCTACCATGCGTACTAGTAAATACGGGTTTTATATGGCGGTAACTTGATGAGTGAAAAAGACGTAACTAAATTTCTGCAACTGTTACTTTTATCAAAAAGAGAAATTCAAGTTTACATGTTCCTTGCCAAAAGTGGCGTCCAATCCACCAGCTTCGTAGCTAAGCGCCTAAAGATGGAGCGCGTCCAAGCTTACCGCACTTTCAAGAAACTGCAAGAAAAAGGCTTTATCGAAGCAACCCTTGAGCGTCCAACCAGATTCACAATTGTTCCCTTTGAAGCCTTAGTTGACAATTTTATTAACACCAAAAAAACTGAGGTTGTCTCTCTCAACGACCAGAAACAGAGCCTTTTAACAGCATGGGGAGCAATTAGCGCACCCGAATCAGAATATCCCGTTGCCAAATTCTCAATCATCACAGGCAAGAAAAAGATTCACTCAAAAATGATCAACATGATTGAGGAATCAAAATCTGAAGTTATCGTTTTAACGACTGCTCTGGGATTAATTCAAGAAGACGTTGCAGGAATCTTCGATGCAGTCCTTAGTCCATCTGAAGAAAGCAAAGTGCAAACCCAGATAATCACAGAGATTGCCTCAGAGAACCTCAAAGTTGTAGAGAGAATTGATCGAGAAATTGCTGAAGATAAGCTTAACATTAAGCTTCGCCACGTTAACATGAGTTCCAAGTTTTTTCCACGCTTCCTAATCAAAGATGAAGAAGAAGCCATTCTTTATGCGCCCTTCGGAAACGAAGCTTCCGTGCTAAACCTTGAGGATGAAGGTTTATGGATTAACGACAAAATGTTCATTTCCGTTCTAAAGGCCTTTTTTGTTCAGATGTGGCAAAGCGGAGTTGACGCTTCAAGACGAATCGAGGAACTCAAGAGTGGAATCCCCATTGGCGAAACCCTCGTTATCAAAGGCGTCGAAGAAGCATGGAACAAAATTACCAAGATTCTTGATTCAGCCAAAAAAGACATAGTAGTAATCACTTCTTCACAAGGCATTAACCGACTAGCCGAAGATGATCCTATCGTAAAATACTTTAAAAAAGGCTTAAACACCCGCATAATGGCATCCATCGACTTAGACAACCTTGAACCCGCTCAGAAACTAGCAAAAGACTACGAAGTCAAACACGTTCCAATCAGCTACCTAACTATGATGTTGGTTGACGACAAGCACTTGTTCATGTTCAAGATGCCGCCCCTAAGCGATTTGGGCACCGAATCTGCCTTCTATTTAGCCGACACTTTCTATTCCAGCGACCCTAGCCAAATTGAAAGAGTAAGCGAAATGCTAGACGACATCTGGAAACGCGGCATTGACATAACTGAAATTAGCAGTCAAGCAGGTACAAAGCTTCCAACCGTGGAAATAGCAACGAATGATAGTGTGGCTAAAACTGTGGGAAAGATGCTGCAAAACAATGTTACTTCCGTCTTGATTACTGAAAACCACAAACCCATAGGTGTAATCAACGACCGAGAATTGCTAAGAGAGATTGTTGATGCACGGAAAGACCCGCTGAAGACTCTTGCAAAAGATGTAGATTACACGCCTCTTATCATTTTGGAAGGTGACGAGTCGATGATTACTGCTATGAAACTTATGGGTGAAAAAGGTTTCAAGCGAGCAGCCATGGTTAAAAATGGACAGTTAATTGGTATGTTAACTGAAGAAGCAGCCAAAAAAGCTGCTCTACCAGTGAAGCCTGTCGTCAAAAAAGCCTCTTAGTCCACGCCAACTCTTTTTTGAAAGGCAAACAATTATTAACAAAAAAGTTTTACCCATAAGCGAGGCACAACTCTATTGAAACTACAATCACCGATGATTATCGTAAATTTTAAAACCTATCTCGAATCCACAGGCAAAAGAGCCGTTGAATTGGCAAAACAAGCTGAAAAAGCCGCTAAAGAAACGGGCGCCAACATTGTTGTGGTTCCACAGTTCGTTGATCTTGCAAAGGTTGCGGAGTCGGTTGAGATTCCTGTCTTCTCCCAGCATATTGACCCAATTAAACCGGGAAGCAGTACAGGTCATGTTTTGGCTGAGGCGGTTAAAGAGGCGGGTGCCGTGGGAACGTTGGTTAACCATTCTGAGCGTCAACTAAGGCTAATTGACATTGATGCAATTATTGCTTTAGCAAAAGAAAAAGGACTTGTTTCATGTGTTTGCGCAAACAACCCCTCAGTAAGTGCTGCCATTGCTGCAATGGGACCAGATATCACGTCCATTGAGCCACCAGAGCTAATTGGAACGGGCATCTCGGTTTCTAAAGCTAAACCTGAAATAGTTACTGACACCGTAAAACTTGTACATAAAATCGATTCAAAGATGACTATTCTATGCGGTGCAGGCATTAGCCAAGCAGAAGACGTTTCCATAGCGCTAAAACTTGGGACTCGCGGTGTTCTAGTTGCAAGTGGTATAGTGAAGGCAAAAGACCCGTATAGTGTGCTACGAGCATTTGCCGACGCAACAAAACATTAAACAAGTGAAATCCCTTGAAGGTTGAACCTGAATGTGAATCGTGCCTGCTTTCACGGTCACAAGTACAAACTTACCAAGCCACAACTAACCCTGCGTTGCGTTTTAGATGCCTAGCTGAAATTGTCAAACTACTAAACCGAGAGTTCAAACCTACGTCGGTGGCAGCAGATATTGGGACAAAAAGAGACCGCATAATCCGCCAATTGACAAGCAACAAAGACCCCTACAAATACAACAAAAAACTCGCCAACGAAAAAGCACTCAAAATGCGTCCTCACGCAAAAAAATATGTTGAATCAGGAATTAATCAGCAGGAACGATTCAAAAAAGCCTGCTTATGTGCTATTGTTGGCAACATTATGGAGTTTGATATTCCCGGTCACAAGTTTACTCTGAACAATATGGCTGGTGCCATTAGGGAAGCTGCCAAAGACCTGGCAATTGATGATATTGATAAGGCTTATGAGTTAGCCAAGAAAGCGAATAGTGTTCTGTTTTTGGCGGATAACGCCGGAGAAATCGTTTTTGACTCGCTTTTAGTGGAGCAGCTCAAAAACATGGGATTAAAAGTCACTTATGTCGTTAAGGGTGCGCCTGTAATTAACGATGCTACAATGGAAGATGTTGAAATTTCGAACATCGATAAACTTGCTGACGAAGTAATAACTACTGGCTGCGACGCGGTGGGATTACAGAAAAAGGAAGCCTCCGCCGAGTTTCTAAAAGTCTACGATGCCGCCGAACTCGTCTTCGCCAAAGGTATGGGATACGCTGAAACCCTCACCGAATACAAACTAACCAAGCCCCACTTGCTAATGTTCCGCACCAAATGTGTGCCAGTCGCAAACTATTTCTGTGTTCCACGCGATAAGAACATAGCAAAGCTGATGCCATAAAAATGAAGTTGCCCTCCATAACTTTTCCAAAAGAATCATTTTCCCGTTTTAGCAACCTTTTAGAAAAGGAGTGGTTGATAACTAACGGTTTAGGCAGCTACGCTTCTTCGTCCGTACCGGGAATTAACACGCGTAAGTACCATGGTCTGTTGATTGCTGCGTTGGATCCGCCTGGAAACCGTACCGTTTGCTTCTCCAAACTCGATGAGGACATTTTGGTGGATGAGGCTGTTTTGAGGTTGGGTTCCACGGAATTTCATAATGTAATTTATCCTGAAGGTTACAAACTGATAAATGAGTTTTCAATCAACCCCTTTCCCAAATACAACTATGATTTGGGCAATATGCAAGTTAACAAAACCATTTTTATGCCAAAAAACAAGAACGCTGTCATAGTAAAATACAGGATAACCAACCAGAACAATTCAGACGCCACAGTTCGGATTTATCCGCTTTTAACATGCAAATACTACCACACCGTAATCTACCAAGCACAAGTACCTTTGAATTTTACCCTAAATAGCGCGGGTGCACACTTCCAAGCTGTTTTTCAGCGTCCCCAAGCCACAATCGTTTGCCGCTCAACCGACGGGGAATTCAAAGAAGCAGTAAACTGGGTAAACCACATTCACTATCGCGACGAGGCATTACGAGGCGAAACCAACGTTGACGATTGTTTCCAACCAGGATACTTTGAAGTGCAAATACCCGCCGATATAGAGAAGGAATTCGCAATAACATGCGCAGTAAGTCATGAAACCCAACAAGCCAACGCGATTTCCAATTCGGTTGGCACAACAATTAGCGCCGTAAAAGATACCTTCAACCAAGAGCTAAATCAAAAAGAGGAGTTACTCTCAAATTTTCACTGCGACCATCCTGACGTTCCTATGAGTGATTGGCTAAACTGGATTTTGCTCGCCGCCGACTCCTTTATGGTAGAAAATGCTGCTGGCAGAAAAGCAGTAATCGCTGGGTATCACTGGTTTGAGACGTGGGGTAGAGACACTTTCATTTCACTTCCGGGGCTAATGCTGGTAACCGGAAAATACGATGCTGCCAAAGACATTCTGCAAACCTATATAGAGTATTGCAAAAGTGGGTTGATTCCTAATTTTATTTCTGATAAGTCAGGAATTCCAGTTTATGATACGGTTGATGCCACTTTATGGTATGTTAATGCTGCGCTACAATACGTCAAATACACTGGCGACTTTGAGTTTGTTAAAGAGTCGTTATGGGAGAAACTTCAGGATATTGTTGAGAATCACCAAAAAGGCACCCTGTTTGGCATCCACGTGGACAATGACGGTTTGCTTATGCATGGTCCAAGACTCACATGGATGGATGCTAAAGTAGGAAACGACGTAATTACTCCCCGAACAGGAAAAGCCGTAGAAATCCAATCATTATGGTATAACACCCTCCGAACCATGGAACTCTTCGCAAACAAATTTGAGGTTCCCACTTTGGCTGAAAAATATGATGCCATGGCAAACCAAGCCCGCGAAAGCTTCAACCAAAAATTCTGGAACCCAAAAGAAAACTGTCTCTTCGACGTTATTGACGATAAAGCGGATGAATCTATTCGTCCCAACCAAATATTCGCTGTCTCGCTCGATTACCCTATTCTTGAGGGAGAAAAATGCCAAAAAGTAGTAGATGTAGTGAACCGCGAGCTTGTTACGCCATTTGGATTGAAGACTTTATCGGTAAGTGACCCCAAGTTTGTCGGCAAATGCATGGGCGATAGCCGAAGCAGAGATATGGCTTATCATAATGGCACAATTTGGCCTTGGCTATTGGGTCCGTACGTTACCGCGTACCTCAAAATCAAAGATTACTCCGCTCAGGCAAGGCAGCAAACATTAGAAAATTTAGTTCTGCCCTTATTTACTACTGGTATTCATCAGGGCGGTTTAGGAACAATAAACGAAATCTACGACTGCGACCCCCCAAACGAACCCCGCGGCTGCATAGCCCAGGCATGGAGTGTAGCTGAACCATTGAGAGCGTATGTAGAAGATATCCTGCAGGTTAAATCGAAGTACTCAAAAGAAATTTTGGGAATTTAGAGTTTCATCGCGAGTCTTAAGCTGTCGGCGGCGGTTTCTGGTGTCACTGTATTGATGTAGCATCCTGTGCTTTTCTCAAAACCTGCCCAAGTTGCCAGTTTTGGGTAAACTTCTAGGTGCCAGTGGTAGCTGTCTTGGGTTTGCGGGTTTAGGGATAGGTGGATGCCGTAGTTGTATGGTGGGTCGTTGACGAGGTCTTTTAGGGCTTTGAGGCTGGCTTTTAGGGTTTTTGCGAAAGCCGAAATTTCTGGCGCTGTGAGGTTTAGGATGTTTGGGGCGTGCTTTTTGGGCAGTATCCAAAACTCCATAGGGTTAACGCTTGCGTAGGGTGCTAAAACAATAAAATCCTCATCGTCAGAAACCATCCTTGGACCCTTCGCTTCCCCCTCAATAATGTCGCAGAACATGCATTTGCCATGATCATCATAGAATTCTTTGCTGGCTTTTTGTTCCTCTTGGATTGTTGGCGGAACTATGGGGGTGGCGATGATTTGGCTGTGCGCATGAGACAATGATGCTCCAGCTTCCAAGCCGTGGTTGCGGAAAATCGACACGTATTTGACATAGGGTTTGGCGCTTAATTCTTTGAGCCGCTCGATATAGGAGTTTATGACTAGTTCTAACTGGGGCAACTCGGCGTCTGCTGGGTCTTCATCATGGTTTGGAGATTCAACAATAACTTCGTGATGACCAATTGCATTCCACAAGTAATCGCTTTTTATGATTTGTTTTTCGTCCTCAGGCTGTTTTGGTGGGCTGAAGGCTGGGTAGAGGTTAGGGATTACTCGGACAAGCCAGTTTTTTGAGCGTTCTCCAACAAGCGGGTCTTGGCTTTTCTTGACTGTACCGTTTTCTTTGAGGTAGAGCATTAGCGCTGGAGGCGTCATGTTTTCGTTGCCCACACACATGGGGCAGGTAGCCGTTTTGGTGGATTCAGGTTTAGGTTTAGCGAAGTCCGTGGGGCGGCGACCGCGTTCGGTCGCAATAACCACCCATCGATTAAGCAAGTAATCTTTTCTAAGTTCGTTATAAGGCATGGCAAGGCACCCTATACTTGGGGGAAGCGTTCTTATTTTAATCTTGCTTGGTAGCCGCTTGGGGAAATGCGCAAATTTTATGTTATCATCCAAAGAAGATAGCAAGTAAAGTAGCGTATTTATTGCTGGAAAAAGAGGGGTAAATTGCTTAACAAAGTTGGCATCAAAAAATTAGTAATTGAAGCGGCCCCACTTCTTATCATTCTAATGGGCGTTGCATTAGTTGCTTTCTCAATTGGTCCCTACCAAAGCTATGATACACAATTAGAATTTGAAGCCGCATCAAACGTAGTTAAGACAGGGATTCCCTACGTGAAAGCTTATGGCACAGCAATAGACCAACCACCGCTTGGATTCTACATTGAAGCATTATTTCTAAAAACTTTCGGTATGTCAGCCAACACGGGCACAGCCTTAATGACTCTTTTTGGGCTCGCATGCACCGTTGCAATTTACTTGGTTGTCAAGGAATTGTATGGCAAGTCAGCTGCGTTTTTTGCAGCCACACTTTTTGGTTTAAACCCTTGGCAACTTGTAATTTCACGAAGTTTCCTGCTTGATTCGCAATGCCTTTTCTTTAGTATTCTTTGCCTATATGTCGGTACCTTGGCTATCCGCAAAGGTTCAGCTAAGTTTGCATTAGTCACGGGGGTAGTTTTTGCTGCTGCTCTTCTAACAAAGTTATATGCGGCGTTCGTACTCATCCCGCTAATTTTGTTTTACATTTATTCTCGACCGAAACTAAATCACATTCCAACCCGATTAGCCGCATTTTCAATACCCTCGCTCATGCTTGCTTTCTTGTGGTATCAAATTATCCGTGGCGTTTCAATACTGACCATTTTTCATCACAACGACCTTAAAGACGTGGTTCCCGCAAGCACTGGCGTTGTTACATCACCTTTTTTTGTTACCAATTTTCTGTTGAATTATGGGTTAGGGCTCTACTTTTTAGGCGCAGTCATATTTTCCTTGTTTTTGGGTTTCTCGCTTAAAAAATATTTTTCCAAAACAGTTGTTTTTGAAGCGATACTTTTAGTTTCAATAGTTTTTGTTTTAGGCGTTAATGTTATTTTGGGTGCAGGTTTCAACCTTAATGTGCCTTATTTTAGCGCCATAAAATACTGCTATCAAACTTTGCCCTTCTTTGTTTTATTAGCTGCTTCATTGGTTGCCAAGAGCTCTTCATTGTTTAATTCAGCAAAATCAAAGATGAATCCCAAAAAACTATTATTTTATTTGGCGGCGTCAACGGCGATAATTCTGCTTGTTGCATCATTGATTTCAAGCATGTATTATACAAATTCGCTTTCAACACGCGATTACTTGCAGTACAGAGTGGAACCACAGGTAAACTATGGATACGCATTTCTAAACCCAACACCATTAACCGTTGGCAGTCCACTTATGGCTCTTCAGTATTTGGGCTACGCTATTGTGTTGTCTGGCCTATTGTGGGCTTTTAGGTATGAACTTGTATGGTTATCCAAACAAGGAACCGCTCGATGACTTAACCAAATTTACTTTTTCGATTGTATAGAACCGTTATTATTTCAAGAATTGTAAATGCCCCAATTGAATAAAGTGGAATCCAATCATACAGGTACATTTGTGAGGCTACTGAAGCTTTGGTTTCAGTCTGCAAAAATGTAAAACCTATATTGTAATAAAAGAAGAATGGAAGATTGGTAGCTGCAAGAAAAACAGCGGACCCCCCAATGAATTTCCATATCGATTGCCTATTATACCACAATAGTAGCGGCAATGCAAAAAGTGCCATACGGGGGTCAAATAGACCAAATGCGAAAAACAAAGCTGACAAACATGGCTTTTTAGCGAATCCAAAATACAATGCGCCCACTAGAATGAAATTTTGGAGAATGTGGGCGTTTGCCAAAAGATATCCACAATAATAACTTGGCGAAAACGTCTGGACATGAAGGCTTAACATACGGTAATGAAGAAAATTAGCAACATCGTATTTTATTGAAGGCGTAAAAAGCACCGGCTCAACCAAAACAATCAATGCAACTGCGACTCCGAGAAAGAGGTTTTTGTCTTTGACAAGCTTGTAGACAAAGAAAGCCAAAGCAAGAATTGAAATAAATTGCACTATGTCAAATGCGTTCAGCGCATTCTGGTAGTTCAAAGTTAGGAATGGCGCGAAAAGTATCAGAAAGGAAGGTGTGTACTTGAAAGGTTGCGGCTGCCCAAGAATCGGGTAATCGCCCAGCTGAACGCCTTCGGAATAGATTTGGGTTGGATTATGCAACAATCGCCATCCCCCCGTATAGTATGCTGAAAAATCTCGTGCAAGTGTAGCTGTTTGAGGCGCAAAGGTTTGAGGATAGGCGAAACAAAAAATACTAAAGTTCAGCAGTACTGCTAAGAGAATAACTAAAATGATTGCCCTTTTTTTGGATAGCTGTAGCCTCATGTTTTTCTCCGTGTAGATTCAGCGAGGATAAGGATGTTGAAATTTGTTTGACATATGATTTATTATTTGCGGTAAATTCGACGGAGCACTAAAAAGTTTGAATACCGCTGTTTTGCTAATGGAAAGTTTTAATTATAGATGCTTTCTGTGATTCTAATATACAATGGGGGATAAACTGAATTGCCAACTTGTTTAAACTGTGGTACAAAGGTTCCCGTGGATGTAGTAAACTGCAGCAATTGTGGAGCTGCGATAAACTCCTCCCAAACGCCAGTGTCCTCTTTTCAACATCAAATAGCTATACAAACAAATACGGAAGGCAGCGGCGACATGTCATTGCGATTGGAAAAAGCAATGAGGCGAAATGAACTGTTAAGTTATGCCGCAGCAGGTCTCGGAGTAGCTATTCTTGCTGTTCTAATAATCATATCTTTTCTTTAAGATAAAAAAAGGTTAAGGGGGTGGGAAAGAATGGAAAGTACTCTTGAACAAACGGTTAAGAGAATAGAGCGAATAAACAGAATCCTTACAATAGCAGTTATAGCAGAACTTGTAGTTTTGATATTGTTCATATAAATTCATTAATAACTTAACAGTTCCCACTTGCTCAACGTCCCCTCGAAGCGCAATCTGTAAATCTGCGACTATTCCGTTGGCTTCCCAAATAATTATTAACTTTTGTAAACGTTTTTTTTGCTTCCAGATTGGAGTACATTCCATTAGCAGAGATCCATACTTTTCTTCAAAAAAAATCTCCATGCACCTCGTAGCGTGGTTTCCGCTGGAAAGGTTTATCTCACCCAAGGTCACTATGATGTGAAATTGCAGGCGGACAACATAGTCCGTTGGGATGTGGTCCTTCGGGACTGAACCGTAAGCAAACAATACATTTAGGAGAAAATTTAGATGGCATATAAATACATAGCAGCAGAATGGGCTCAGCCCGAAAAAAGCTTCGTTGAAGAACTTATGCGCCAACGCTTAGTGCAGTGGCGTAAACAACCAACTACATTACGTATCGAGCATCCTACAAGACTCGACCGCGCAAGAAAACTAGGCTACAAAGCTAAACAAGGCTTCGTTGTTGCCCGAACAAAAGTTCGGAGAGGCAACTTGAGGAAACTACGTCCACGATCAGGACGACGCCCCAAACGTATGGGTGTGGCCAAATTTAAACCAGGAAAAAGCATCCGACTTATAGCTGAAGAGCGAACCGCCAAAAAATTCCCTAACCTAGAAGTTTTGAACAGCTACTGGGTAGGCGAAGACGGAAAACACAAATGGTTTGAAGTAATCCTCCTTGACCCCAATGCACCAACCATAAAGACTGACAAAGACGTCGGCTGGATAACAGAACCACAACACACCAGCAGAGTCTTCCGTAGCATGACCAGTGCAGGCAAAAACGTCCGAGGACTCCACCACCGCGGCAGAGGCACAGAAAAACTGCGCCCAAGCCACAAATTCGGCAACACAGGCCGTCACGGTGACCACCAGAAGAAGGGAGGAAAGTAAATGCATCATATGAAAGCTATCATAACTAAACAAAACGGCAAACATAAACCCGGTCAGGGCTTTAGCCCTAATGAACTTAAAGAAGCAGGCGTAAACACGCAGCAAGCTCGACAATTGGGCATACGCATCGACATCAAACGCAAATCCACCCATAAAGAAAACGTGGATTGCATCAAAGCCCACGCTAAACCAAAAAGCTAAAAGCCAAAACAAACAACACAAACCCGGTGCCCAATGTCTACTAAACCACCAATAGCTTACATAGATATACGTGTCTTCGCTCATGCAACAGAAGACCCAACCAAAGTTCAAACTGCCGTACAAAACCTATTGCCAGCCGAACTGGCACAAACTCTTGTTTTCGAAAAAACCAATTGCATGGGACACCATGGAAACCCTATCATCCTTTTTACCGCTAAACTAACTGACAAAAAAATACTCCCAACATCTCTAGAAAAATTTGGCAAAGGCCTGAGCGCATTGGATAAGGAAGAATTAAACCGTAACATCAAACTTCATCTTGAAAAAGGCAACCTATACCTAAGGTTTGACAAGCAATCTGCATTTTTGGGCACAATAAAGTTTTCTCATAACGACCCGATCCATATAAAAATTCACTTCAAAAACAAAACTGCACAGGAAATTATGGAGCTTTCTAAGAAAGCTGGGTTGCTGTTATGACCCGAACCTTTGCCGATTTGCATTTACGCATCAACCCCAAAGACCAACGAACGGCGCAGCTATTAATCCAAAAGGCAGCTCAGATGGGTTATCGTTACATCGGCGTTCCATTCACAAATGGTGCGCAAGAAAACGAAGTGGCCACCCTCAAAGCCGCGTGCACTCAAGCCGGCTTAGATTTTATTTTACGCGCGGATTTTAAGCCCCGAACCCAAGAAGACCTGATGCGTTTTCTCCGCAAATTCAGGCGACAATTCGAAGTTATATGCATAGTTTGTGACAGTAAAGAGATTGCGCGTCAAGCTGCCAAAGATAGGCGCGTCGACCTGCTCAGTTTTCCAAGTCTTGATTATCATAAACGTTTTTTTGATCGAGCTGAAGCTGAACTTGCCAGCTGCAGTTTAGCAGGGCTGGAAGTGGATATTAAATCTCTGCTCGTTATGGAAGGTCCAGCACGCGTCAGATTGATTTCGAGTTTGCGACGAGAAATAGCAATCGCAATGGAGTTCCGCGTGCCCGTAGTGGTTTCAAGCGGAGTTGGCGAGGAAAACCTGATGCGTATGCCACGTGATTTGGCAAGTTTAGGTTACATGTTCGGAATGGAAGAAGTTCAGGCTTTGGATGCGGTTTCAACTAATCCCGTCGGGATTGTTTTGCGTAACCGTGAAAAGCTAAGTGCAAGGTTTGTTGCGCCAGGTATTCGCGTGGTTAAGGAGGGTAAACCATTTGAAACGAGTTAAACGCCGTTACCTTGCGTTGAAGCTGGAATCTGAAGCCTTACCGTCTGAGAGGGAGTTTATGGATGCTGTTTGGGGTGCTGTAACCAAGCTTTATGGTGAGGTTGGAGCGAGTTTGACGGGCTTGGCTTTGATTAATTTTGATGGGGAACGCAAAATTTTTGTGGTTCGCACTTCACTTACGTCTTTTCCGATGATTAGAGCTTCGTTGGCCGCAGTTACGATTGTAGCTGGTAAAGCGGCATCAGTGAATGTTTTGGCTGTTTCAGGCACACTTAAGGCTCTTTACGCGAATGTTGGTTAGTTTGCGTTTTGAATGTAAAGGTTTTGTTACTGTTAAGACAAAACATTTTGCACTTAAGTCTCGTATTCTTTTGCACAAACTTACATAAATAGTGCAGAAACGTTTATCAATTGCAGACATGCGTTAATTAGCGTTAAAAAAATGCGTTAAAACGCAAAGGAACAAGAGCGCAAATGGACATAAAAGACTTTTATTTCAAACTCAAGCCACTAAAAACCGAACCAATTGTAGATGACACTACCCTTCGTGACGGTATCCAAATGCCTGGCTTAGCCGCTGGACCGAGAGACGCAGCAAAAATTGCCCAATTGCTCAATGAAGTAGGCGTTGAACGTATCGAACTATTCCATTATCAGGAACCAGACAAAAAAGCAGCTAAACTAATCTGCGATTTGCATCTTGATTTACGGGTCGCAGGTTGGTGTAGAGCTGTTAAAGAAGACATAGACAGTGCTGTCCAATGCGGACTCGAAGAAGTTGGCATTTCACACCCTGTTTCAGACATACATTTCAAAGCAAAATGGCCGGAAAAAACCCAAGAACAAATCTTGGCCAACATAGTCGATGTAACTGAATATGCCGCTAAAACTTGTGGTTTACGAACCTTTGTTCATGGCGAAGATAGCACTCGTGCTGACTGGGGTTTTGAAAAACGTTTTATAAACGCTGTTGCAGATGCAGGAGCAGAATGTTACCGTATTTGTGATACAGTTGGGATTGGATTATCTGACCCAGAAGCACCTTTACCCCATGGTATCCCTGCTAAAGTTTTAGCTATAAAGAAAGAAACTCGGATGGGCGCCATTGAGATTCATGCCCATGACGATTTCGGCAATGCCGTTGAAAACACTATGGCTGCGATTAAGGCGGCTTCTGGGGTTTGGGATAAAGTATACGCCAGCACTACGTTCCTTGGAATTGGTGAGCGTGCAGGTAACGCTGAGACAGAAAAGGTTCTGTTAAACTTGTATTTGCATTATGGCGTCAAGAAATATGATGGCAAAACAGAGAAAATGAAAGTAACAGCAGATTACATTGGTAAAGCAACAGGTTACACAGTTCCACCTAACAAGGCAATAGTTGGGGATTATGGGTTCGCGCACGAATCAGGAATTCATACTCACGGCGTTCTCAACGATCCATGGACCTATGAACCTTATCCGCCTGAATTAGTAGGTAACACCAGACGTTTAACGATCGGTAAACAATCCGGCAAAGGCATTATCAAACACAAAATCACTGAGTTATCAGGAATTGCTCCAGATGACCAAGTCGTTGCAGCCGTCGTAGATACAGTCAAAGATATGTATGCTAATGGTCGTAGAGCTTCTCTCAAAGAGGATGAGTTTAAGAAAATCCTTCGCATACTAAAAATTCTGCCTGAAAATAGGGACTGCCGCTAAACAGCTAAAGGAAAAGAACTTACTTTTCTTTTATTATTTTTATTGCTTGAAACATCCTGCCAAAGATTGTTAAAACTTTAACAACAAATTCTCATCTTATACCTCAAAGAGAGCGGATAACTTGAGCCTAGCTGTTGAAGCAACATCGTTAACTAAGCAGTTTGGTCAAGTAAGAGCCCTTCGACGTGCATTCGTTGCCATTTGCAATAAAAGCAGTATTCTACGTTATTCCATACAGTTACCCTATCCTTACTGCAAAAGCCGTTGTCTCAGGAGACTATGGAACCGTAGTGTTTGGGATTGTTTACGTTGCAATCTTTACTGTTGTCATAATGTATATCGTTTCAGGGTTGTTCGCCACTGAAAAATACTGACGACGAAACTTAAGTTTGGCAAAGGCAAGGCAAAACAATCCAGCGAATAAAAAAAGGCTGTTAAAAAGATCTATTATTTGAGCAGGTTGCCTTCTCATCTGAAGTGAAATTTTCAACATACTTATTGGGCTAGAAATCGCCATTAGAGACTTACTCCTCTTAGGTTTCTGCAAATGAGATTCCATTGAGCTCCAAAGAGGTGTGAGTTCTTTTAAAGAAACATAAACTGGTAAAATAAAATTTTAAAGTTTAGTTAGTGAGGGTTGAAGGATTGGTTATGTGTGTTGGCGTCCAATAGCCATCCGTATCGAGGAGAAAGGAGAAGGCTTCGAAAACGGAAATTACTTTTTGGCATACTGGTTTAGCCTTCAACCCTAACCAATTCCTCCAATCACTAACAAGAATCAAGATAATCAAAAATTCATTTAAGCATTATGAAACAAAAATAAGGAGTGGAAATACAGGTTTTAGCTTACTGCTAAAACGCCTTCCATAATACTTCGTTCAGGAACATCGAGCTGTTTAGACAACCATGTTTTGAGTATGGAAGAAAACTTTGGAAGTGCACCACTGTAGGTGATTATTTGGTTTCCCTTAAGTGCATCAGCTTGGAAAACCTTCTCTTCTTCTTTGTAACTGAAAGACAACGTTTGAGCTTTTGCAGCTAGTGCTTGGAAGTCCTCCCATTGCCTGCAACGAAAAACTACGGATGGCGTCCCCTGCATTACTGCAGTTGAAGCAGACATAGTTTCGTTTGGTTTTTCGGCTGCTAATGTCATTAGTGATGTTTCTCTGGGAACGCTAGATATGTGACCAATCAAGTTTGTAACTTCTTTTTGGAGAGAATCTATTTTTCCCTCTATATTCTCAACTTTGCTGCTTAATTCCCCAGTGTCACCTATTTGTTCTGTGACGATTGTCAACTCATTGATTAGTTTATCTAAGTCTTTCTCGTGCTCTTTGAGAACATTTACAATGAAGTCTAAAGCCTCTAAAGCATCATCTTTTGATTGTGGATTCTTCGCCAATTTTTCTACCCCTCTGTCTGACAACTCAATACACCTTTTTGCCTAATTAAACCTAGCGAATTATAAAATAGTATCGAAATAATTGATTAGCAATACTTAAAGTGGAATAAGTATAGGCCTTAACTCATTAGATCTCAACATTTTCTCGCTCAGATTCCCCTTTCCTATTTCGCCCAACCAACAAAGGAACCACCACGGTACTAATTATTGGAATATAATAAAACCGATGATTTTTGTCCCCATAATCCTTCATCTTATCTTTGTTTATCAGCTTATTCCATCCTAACAATTTTTGAAAACTGTTTCAACTCTGAAAAATTCATAAAGGATTCCAAACGCACCTGATTGCTCCAGATTCACATGCGATCACACATGGCGTACGACTGCCTTCAGGTTTGCAGGGTGTGCAAGTGTACTTTATTTTTTTTCGGTGCCCTTCCACTATTGACGCTACCACTTTGTCTTCAAGGTCAATGAATTCGGTCTCAATTTGAAGGGCAGTTTGGGGGCATTTTTGAACGCATTTACCGCAGCCGCTGCATTTGTTGGAGTCAATTACTATGAAGTATTCGCCAGAACCGTCGATGTAGCCGTAATGCGTAATCAAACTTTCACCTATGTCTTCTGTGCTTTCTCGTAGAGGGCTTTGGCAAGTGATGCAGCGCCTAATGCGCCTGCAACCATGGGGTCTAAGCTGCCTTCTTCGCGCCAATTGGGCGTTGGAAGCGTTTTTACCCCAAGGATGGTTTCGATTCGGGTAACAATACCTTTGTTTTTGGATTGTCCGCCGGTGACGACTATTTCCAATTCTAAGCCTACTCTGTTTATTAGGTTAGCCATACGTACAGCCATTGCCCTTGTATATGCGGCCAAAACTTTTTCTCTTGTCCAGCCTTTGCGCAGTAAGCCCATGGCTTCAGTTTTTGCGAAAGCAACACATGTGCAGCTAACTGGTTCTGGTTCTTTTTCTACTTTGAGGGAAATATCTCCTATTTGTTCGATGGGAATCTGCAGTAGATCTGCAAAAACTTCCATTCCTCTGCCTGTTCCAGCGGCGCATTTGTCGTTCATTAAGAAGGAGACAACTCTGCCTGTTTCATCTATTCGAATGGCTTTGATGTCTTGTCCACCGACGTCTAGGACGGTTCTGACGCTGGGTCCCCAGATGTAGTTGGCGCCTTTTGCGTGGCAGGCAATTTCGGTTATAGCTTTGTTTGCCATTGGTACGTTGACACGTCCGTAGCCTGTGCCGACGATGTATTTGAGATCGCTTACATTGAGTCCTGTACCTTCCAATGCATAGTTGAGGGCTTTAGTGGCGCTTTCAGGGCTGTTAGAGCCAGTGCGAGTAATCCCCCAACTGTAAGCTTCACCATTTACCATGATGGCAGCTTTGGAACCAACAGAGCCTACATCTACGCCTGCAGTGATTATGTCTTTGTTTGTCCATTTCTTGATGGGCATTATGCGATGGTATTCTTGCCAACGCCAGAATTCTGTCTCTTTTGGCTCGCTCATTTCTGTGGCTCCTTTGCGCGCGTTGCGGCTATCAACGCGGCGCCCAATGCCCCAGCGTATTCTGGGTGTTCTGGAATCGTGACAGTTAAACCTAGTTTACGGTTTAGCGATGCAACAAACCCTGCGTCCTTGGCGACGCCGCCTACAAGCACAACTTCGGGGTTGATTCCTAAGCGGTGGATCATGGATGAGACTCGGTCAGCCATCGCGTCATATACTGCTCGGGCAATTTCGGGTTTAGATTCTTGACGATGAATAAGTGAAACTACATCGGATTCGCCGAAAATTACACATGAGGCGTTTATGGGACTCGCTCGTTCTGCCTTAAGTGATAGTGGACCCATTTCTTCAGTTTTAACTTCAAGTGCTCTTGCCATAGCTTCTATGAAAGCTCCCGCGCCAGCTGCGCAACGTTCGTTGACGACAAAATCTACCATGATTCCTTTTTCGTCGCATTTTACAGCTCTTGCTTCCTCTGCTCCCACGTCGATTATTGTTCGCGCTTTTGGGACAAGGAAGATGCCTGCTTTTGCATCGGCGCTCATCATGCTGACTTTGCTGAAGGCATATGGCGCCATGTCAGCGGCAGAGCCTGTTGCCGCGAAGTACTTAACTTCAGAGAGTTTTAGATTCGCTTTTTTTAGTGCTTCTTCTACAGCTTGTTCAGCGGCTTTGGTTGGGTCAAACCCTGAAAAAGCCCACGCTCTAGCTACTGTTATGCCGTCTTTAACAACAGCAACTTGAACTCTCTGCGTGCCCAAATCCATTCCAACAGTTATCATTTTTAGAAGTCTGCCCTCGCGGTTAGCATTTCAAGGAAAGCTTCTACACGAGTCTTCATTTGTCCAACGTCTTCGCGCGTGTATTCAGTGTCAAGGTAGTAAACTGGTACATTGATTTTGTCAAGTGCTTTTTTGACTCGAGTGTATTCCATAGCGTAGAGCATACAACCCCTCACCACGTAGTAAATTACGCCTTGAACGTTCCAGTCTTTGACTTTATTTAGAAGCCAGTTGATACGGTCTTCGTTCCCGTCTTTGCTTGTGAAGCATGGGCATGTGGAAGCCATCAAGTAACGTTCGCCGATTGCATTCAACATATCATCCATTGACCATTCATCAACGCCGACGGGGTCGTTTAATATTCTCTCGCCTGAACATAATTCGTCTGCAACGATAACGCCTCGAGGATTACTTTCCTCAACCAACGTGGGCAATTTCCAGCTATCAGGCCAAAACATCGGCGTGCCAGTAATCATAACTCTTGGAGTTTCGGGCGGGCAAACCCAATCTTTCCGTTGCGCTCTCCCTTCAAGCTCATCGCACAAAGCCTCGGTTTTTTCAGTCCATCGCTTCTTATCATCCCAAAGGAACGTTTGGTTAACCAACATAGCATCTCTCCCCATGATTACAGGTGAGCCTTTGCGAAGTTCTTGTAGGCGTCGGAAGGCTTTGGTAGCTCTGTGGGTTGTTTCAATAGCTTCTTTTAGGTTTTTTCGGGTAATTTTGTTGCCGGTGAACTGTTCAATACGAGTTTTCATCTGTTTTATTTCATCATTCCAGAAACGCAGCGACTGCGTGGAATCCTTTATTCGAGGAACGTTCATTCCCCAAATTGTTTTGTAATCGCTGAGAATTTCGCCGAGTTTAGTCATGCCATCGCAGGTTAAAACGCTGATAAGTGCATCGCTCTGTTCAAGAAAAGGCGAAAGTTCAATCATTTTTGCTCCGATGGTTGAGCGGATAACTGGGCAGACCTCTACAGGCACAACTCTATCGCCTAGTTTGGATGTGTCATACCACCCTGAGTTAACCCTAACCGGGATGGCGTCGGCAGGCTAAGAATCAACTCTGTAGGAGCGAAGAGGCACATGTAACCAATAACCTTCTTGCCTTTTCCTTTCTCTACCGCAATTTCCTCTTGGCGTTTACCAAACAGGTTTGAGATTTCGTCAAAGTAAATCATCGCTTCAGGTCTATGTGGATCGGCCTTTTTCATTCGTTCGATATTATCAGCTATTACTTTTTGAGATGCTGTTTTCATAGTGTTTTTGAGTTCATCGATTTCTTTCCGGGATATATCAGGCATGTATCTTTTTCCAATGGTTTCGTCAGTCATTCTCTTTTCCTCTTTCACTCTTAGGTTGTTCCAACCAGTTTCTGGATTTAAATACTGTCTTGCTACCCAACTTTACTTTTAGTGTTTCCTCGTATGGGCACATTTCAACACATCTTGCACAGAGCATGCATTGGGAGGTTTTGATTTTTCCGCCCTTTTGCTCATAAACTTCATTAACTTGTACTGGGCAAACACGTTTGCAAACGCCGCACTTGGTGCATTTTTCTTCATCTTTGTCAATATGAAGCAGTGGTGCCCACTTAAAACCCTTAAACCTATTCACAACAGCCAATGAAGCGCCTGTAGGACAGAAACGGCACCAGACACGCCTAAATAGAAAAGATCCCACCAAAGTTAATCCAACAAATACAATGGCTACTATTTGACCAATGTTTGCGCCTACATAAGTAATGAAGTCTAAAGCATAAGGATAAGTTAAGTTGACCTGGTTTATAATAAGTTGGCCTTTCCATGGAACAAGGAAAGGAATTAACGGGTCAAGCAGTATGCTGTAGGGGCGGAAATGACCTGCCAAAAGTTGAGCCATCAACGGCGAAACCATGATTGGCTGGGGATTCAAAAACCATAACAATACAGGCATTAGCAAGAAAAATAACAATATAACGTATCGTGATTGGTGGAGCAATTTGTTTAGTTTGTTGGGGATTATTCGGTAGGGTATTTTGAGGGCTTTTCTAACAAGGCTTTCTATGTCCATTATAAGGGCGAAGGGGCATAACCATCCGCAGAAGAGCCTACCCAAAAAAAGAGTCATAGCCAACACTGTAACAAGCACATAGAGAAACTCAATGGGTGGTAATCCTCCAGAAGCGGGCGGAATTGTATAAGAAAGTACGTAGAATATTGCTGCAAAAGAAACTGCTTGGATAACAAACCTGAGAAAAGTTACCCGTGTAGATAGGTTTTTCTTCCAAATCAGGATACCCAGTATCCCTGCTACCCCAAGTCCCGCAAGCACCATGAGCCTTAATAGGTCTCCAAGGAGTTCCAAACCCATTTTTTTCCCAGCTATAGAATTATCTTGGTTGAATTACGGAATTAACGATAGTAATTACTCCAAGTAGTATTAGTATTCCGCCTCCTGCTAGTGAGATCCATTTGCGAAATAGCGGCGCCTTGTTTAGTAACCAACCTGTAACTCCGCCAAGCACTAACAAGGGCGAGATTACGGTTCCTAAACCAAAGAGAACAGCCAAAGTCATACTTCCTAACGGGTTGGAGAACGGTAATGCATAAAGCAAGAGGAGAGAAACAAGGGGTGGGCAGATGATCAAACCTCTACTTAGACCAAGTGTGAAGGCGCCAAAATCAAATCCGAAGCGCCCTTTTTTACCAGCTGCCGCAACATTTGTACCTTTGATATTGCATTCGTATGGTTTTCGTGTTTTCAAGAGAATACTTGCGCCAATACCTATTGTTATTGCCCCAAATATCAACGCAGAGTAAACTTGAAAAGGCGACAAAGCGTTAGGCGCTACCAAAGTCACCAATCCACTTAACGTCCCGATTAATGCACCAATCAAAGCGTATGCTATTATTCTTCCAGAATTAAAAATTAAAGTAATTTTAACTCCTTTTTTAAAACCTGCCCCTGTGCCTGCAATGTAGCCTGAAATATATGGCAGGCAGGAGGCGGTGCAAACCCCTAATCCATAAATTAATCCTATGGTGAATGAGCCTATGTATGGATTTGGGATTTCAGGTGTCAATGACATACCATAGTCTCTTTGAAAGTTATTAAAGCAAGTAACAGGTTGAAACCATTTAAATCTTACATCAATTTCGCATTTGTATTTGTTTTTCTGTTTTTAGCTGTTTTTAAAAAGAAAAGGGGAGATCTATGGTGCAGGAATTATTCGAGTATTGTATTGCTGGATGTAGGCTAAGTTTACTGCGTCGTATGGATAGTTCTCCGTTGTTGGATAGGGGAATCCACTCATAGCCATGAAAGGCATCGGGTTTACTGTGAAGTTGAATCCGTATCCCCATGCGCCTGGAGGATCTTTAAACCAGCATGCTACCACAAAGAAGTAGTCTCTCACCATACCTGGTGCAGGAGCTTTCAAGTTGGTGGTTGAAAATTGCATGTTAACAGTGTCCCCTTGTCGTCCAATCACAAACATGTCATCGGCACTTTGAATTAGCAGTGTTACGTCGCCATATCGGGTGAAAGCTCCCGAAGATGAAGAGTTGGTGTCCCAGACTTGGCCGAGAGTTGCTGAAGTAGGCGTTAGTTTCTGAATTGTTGTGGTTTGCTGTGGCGTTGTATCTATTCCGATGTAATCGTAGGTAACGTTCCAGAAGTTGGTGATTCTAACCTGGTAACCCTTCACATCTGCTGGGAAAAGTCCTGTTAGGTCGACGATGAAAGTTCGAGCATTATAATCTGAGGGCAAAGGTACCTCACTACTTTGTGAAACACTAACCCAGTTGCCGTTCGCATCTTTAATCTCCATAGTAGGTGCGGGAGTGATTTGTGTGCCATTGGGAACAAGTCCTTGTGCAGCTGCAACCTTGAAATCATTTATCCAAGCATAATACGTATCGGCTGGACCCCAATCGACCATTCCCGTAATTACAAGTTTTGTTGCCGGAGCAGCAGATAAATTGCCTAAATCTAAAGTTAATTGGTTTTGTGTTATGTTGTTCCATGATTTGCTATCATCGCCATTTATTCCTGGTGTGTAAATTCCATCTTGTTTTATGATTTGAGGTAGAACGTTTTGACCTTTTTCGTTTGTGGCGCTGATAGGCGATTGTAGGGTATTGTTGCTTACGGTGTAAATTTGGCCTGTTGAACCTTTGTTGAGGTAGTTGGTCATGGAGGTGTATGCGTTGGTTCCTGCAGGGTGGTCAACAACTAGCATATAAGCTGTGTCTAAATAGAATAGTTCGTCCCATTGTTGAGTCAAAGTCATGTCATAGTTGCCGTTATTTGGAACTATCAGGTTATTGTTGAGTTTTATGTAGTCCCAGGGGTTTCCTCCGTAATTCACGATTGCGCCGTTTTGGTCCATGTATCCGATGTATCCAAGCCAGCCTGGGTTTGAAACGTCAGTTACATAGGAGTAGCCTGTTCCATTCCACATGAACAGTGAAGGGCAAGAAGCGTATCCACTTACTAATGTGTAGGTTACGACCAATAATTGGCGGTTGCTTAATGTGAAAGTTTTTGTTGGATTTGTACTTCCGTCGTTCCAAGAAGTAAAGGCTAGCACTCCTGTTCCGACACTGAATGGGTCGGGCACAGTAACAGTATATGTTCCTACCGGAAGTAGGCGTTGGTAAACAGTTTCTTCTTTTTGCCCATTGATTGTGAAAGGTAATGGTGTGGAGCCTCCGCCTGAGCGGTTGATTATGAGTGTGTGGTATCCTGTCTTAACAACATAAAATGAACCTGACAATGTGTTTAGTGCTGCTGTATGTTTTCCTTCTGCTGCGTTGGATGCGTTAATTGTATATTGTACAGTTTGAGTTTCTCCAGCATTTAGAGAAATAACCTGTATTCCCACAAATACGTCATCAACCGTTACTTTAATTGTTAAGTTGTCAGGTTTATTTGATGGGTTCTGGGCGATGGCAGAAAAGGTGACATTGTCATAAGCCCAAACTTCGTAGGGTGTGCTTATAAAATTTGAGAGTACAATTTTGCTGGAATCTGGCGGGGCATCTTTAATGAGAAATGCACCCGATAAATCCCCGACTGTAACACTATAGTTTCCTGCCACCATTTCAATATCGGTAAACTCGACAATTTGCGTTGAGTTACCGGCTAGAGTTACATTCGTCGAATCTTTAACAGAATTATTAACTTCAAGGTTTACTGTTTGGTTGCCTTCTAAATCGCCAATGTTGGTTAAGTTAACTGAAACTTGAACTGCTTGACCGACAAAAGCTTCAGAAGGAGAGATAGATAAATCAGTTAAGGTGAAATTGGCGGGTTTAGTGGCGCTTCCAAGTGCGCCTTGTTCTTGAAGATAAACATAGGCTCCTGCGGCTACGCCAATAATAATTAAGTCAATGATCAGAATTGCTTTCAGTTTAACTAATGCTGATCGAGATAACAGCCTCTCTGCCCCCAATGTTGCTTACCATATAGATGATGTTGGGAATTAAAGGTTTATGCGGAAAGCTTTTCAAAGAAAAACTTTCAATCAGAACAGATTCGTCTTTGCGGCATATGTAGCGGTGAGTAGCTGTGATTGCAAAGAAGCAGTCGTTTACTTGTTGTTGTGTAGGTACAGTCACATAGTTAAATATAACAATATTTGGTTAAATTGAAACAAGCAAGCATGCTATTTTGGAGAAAAAAATAAATGATGAAATCTAAAAAAATATTTGCTTTGACTTTCATAACCTCGCTATTAATCCTTGCAGCGTTAAACGTTAGTGTTCTTAGCGCTCAAACTCAAGCTACCGTAATTGTGACAGATACTGTCGGAGGATCAACAGATCCAGCGGCAGGAACCCACACTTATGATGATGGAACATCTGTCACCTTCACTGCAACACCTGACACAGGCTACGTATTCCAAGATTGGATCTTTGCCACTGATCAAGGCGCCAACACTGCTACAGATGCTTCAATAACAATCCCCGTAAGCGGAGGCGTCACCTATACTATTCAAGCAAACTTTATTCCAATACAGGTACCACCTAATGGTGTCCCAGTTACTAATTTTGCCACAGCTGCAATCGTGGTAGTCTTAACATCTGCAGGCGGAACAACAAGTCCAGTACCAGGAACTTACGCTTTAGCGAATGCATCATCACTTGAATTGACAGCTACTCCCGCTAGCGGTTGGGTATTCTCACACTGGGTTATTTCAGGACCCAACCTAAGCCACGGCGGATACCCCTTCACAGCAACACCAACAGACAATCCCTACAACGTTAACCACGGCTACGGAAGCACGTTCAGCTACCAAGCAGTATTTACCCCAGTAGGCGCAACTGAACCAACACCAACAGTGCCAGAATTTTCAAGCATAGCAACAATAGTCGTAGCTTTGGCATTAGTTGCAATTGCTTTCGGAACATACGCATATCGACGCAAAACCAAATAAAAAACTCCCTTTTTTATTTTTTTTCTTTTTAATCATTAATCTTAATCTTTCTAAATCAAAATTTTTGTGTTTAATTAACACTTATTTTAATTTCCTTGACTAACTTAACGCATTAGTTTTACAAAGAACTGCCACCTTGGAGGTTACTTATCTCTTCGGATTTTAGGGGCACTCAGGCTCAATATGAACAGTAACCACAGCGTTCGCAAAGTGCTCTTTAGTTTCCTTCTCAATTTGTGATGCTATCCTATGAGCTTCTTTTATTTGAATCTGCTTGGTGAAACAGCAGTCAATGTTAATGTACCGTTTGCCTCCTGAAGCATAAGTCAGTACTCGTTTAATGCGCAAGCTACCCAGAATACTTTTGGCTACTTCATTTACGACTTTTCTTAGTTGAACTTCATTAACTTCCGCGGCTGGAATGGCAACACCTGCTGGTTCAACATGAACAGTAACGTTTTCAAGAGATTTAATCTCAGCTTGCATGCTTCCCTCAATGGTTTCAGCGATTCTATGGGCTTCCTCCACAGACATTTCAGGGTTAACATAAGCATGTAAAGTGATGTACAGTTTGCCGCCGACGTAAATGGTGGAGATTTCATGGATTTCTTTTACGCCATCAACCGACGCCAATTTCTCTACTAATTGGTCCATTTTCCGTTCTTTATCAGACGGTTCAATATGAATTGTAGCATCCACATTTCCAAAAGCGTCTTTTAAGCACGCTTCAATCTTTGAAGCTAAAGAATGTGCGTCTTCCAAACTCATAAAACTTGGAACCTGAACTGACGCGTCTATGAAAACTTTTGAACTAACTTTGCGAACTTTAAGGTTCTCCGTTTTAACCACACCCTCGCAGGAAAGAATTATTTTTCTAGTTTTTTCAACAAGCTCCTTTGAAGCTGTATCGCTAAGTTCCATAATGCTGAACTTCACCAGTTTAAGACTCAAGTAAGTCAGCATTACTCCCAGGAAAATAGATGCAAAAGCATCTCCGCCTGTAAAACCCAATATGGCTAAACCAAAACCTACAAGAGCCAGTAAAGTTGAACTTAAATCTGAAATAGCGTCATAAAAGCCTGCTTTCATTGATGTGCTTTGAACGTGCTGGAACTTCTTGAAAACAGTAACTCTAAGCGAAGCAACGAAGAGCGCATAGCCTATGGCAACGAAACCGGCAAACTCTATCCCTGTAGCAAGTTGCGGGGGGGTTATGAGGCGTACCGCAGCTTCGTAGAAAATTATGAATGCAACTACAATTAACACTATGCCGCCGATTAATCCGCCTATCGTCTCAAACTTTTCGTGACCATAAGTGTGTTCATCGTCCGCTGGCTTCAGTGCTGCTCGAACGGCAAAGTACAACATAACACTAGACAGCGCATCAAGCAAGGCATGCAAGCCGTCACTCATAATCGCTAAACTATTAACTAGAAAACCTACCGTAACCTCAATGAAAACAACGCTAAAGATGGCAATTGCTGAAATTTTAAGTGCTTTAAGTTTGGTTTTTCCTTCAAGATGGAGCTGCATTTTAGTAGTCTAATTATGCTCTCTGCAAGGGCGATTTAAGAATTGCGGGCTGCAACTTGCTAATTGATTTTCAAAATAAAAGTTTGATAAGTTGCTTTTAATTTAAATAATTCTAAACTGATTTTTATCCACAATGAAGTTTTCAAAGCTTTTCCGCGGCGACTCAGCCGTGTTAAGAGGCAATTTTCTACTCATAACAATAAGCTGGATAATAATGTTTTTTGCCCAGCCAATTCCCGACACTTATACCAGCCTTTATTACCTGCATTTAGGAGCCAACTTATTTCTTATTTCTATTCTTGGATTTGTTGGTTCAATTGCCGTGGCCCTTGTGCAGTTTCCTGGTGGCTACTTAGCTGATAAACATGGTAGAAGATGGCTAATAGTCACAATGACTTTTGGATTAGGCATCGGAACATTATTTTTCATTTTTGCTCCTTCATGGCAGTTCCTTTTGATAGGGCTACTAATACAAAATTTATGCTCGATCTATGGTCCAGCCCTTATGGCAATGGTTATGGATTCTTTGGCGCCAGAAAATAGGGGAGCAGGTTTCAGTTTTCAATCCGTAATCACTACACTTGTACTTCTGCCCGCACCACTTATTGCTCAATATTTGGTTGTAACCTTTAACTTCGATTTAGGCATGCCCATAGCGTACACCATAGTGGCGCTAACCTATTTTGGGATAGCCCTTCTGAGGCTAAGACTTAAAGAAACATTATCGTCTGAAGTTGAAAGAAAAGACCAAGTTTTATCGCAGCATTGAAGGATTATCCTAAATCAGTTAAAGAAAGCATTTATGTTTGGCGTAAAATTCCCAAATCCGCCTTAATCTTTTCTTAGCCATAATCGTCATAAACGGATTAGTCGTTAGTTGCCAAGCATACTTTGTAGTTTATGCAACTTCAATCCTTAAAATGTCATTATCACAATGGGCAATTGTAGTAGCTTTCAGGTACCTGACTATCGCCATTCCAGGCATAGTTGCAGGGTTCAGCATGGATGTCATTGGCAGGAAACGTTTCCTAATACTGGGTTATTTGCTTTATGTCCCAGGTATGCCTTTGTTTATCAATGCAGATTTTAACATGTTATTGCTGGCTTTTTTCTTCTTCGGCTTAGGCAACCTGTTGCAACTCAACAGTTACCAAGTTTTGATGGGTGACTTGGTGCCGCGAAATTTAAGGGGAACAGTTACTGGCTGTCTACAATTCTTCATGTTTATCATTCAAGCTATTCTACAAATAGTGGCAGGTGTGCTTTACGCTTTTGTTTCTCCGCAGCTTCCGTTTTTATTGTTAGCGGCATCGGCAATCCCGCTCTCTATTTTTGTTTTCTGGAAAGTTTACGAGCCCATTGTCAAAGAAGCGTAAATGAAAATATTCATGCAAGCAGGTCCAAAAAAGAAACAGCGATACAGGTAAGCGATGAAACCGTAATTCCCAATGCGATTGCTGATTGTGCTCTGCTCCACGTTTTTCTGAAATTTTCCTTATAAACATCAATAATGTTCTGGTCATTTGTCCAAAGCATACATGGGTAGCCTGATTCAGTATTTTGCTGGGTAGCGATCCATATTTCTTTGTTATCAACGATTTGGTAGTTTTTGCAAGAGGTTTTATTAATGGATCTAACTGTGAATTGACTTGCGGATGGGACTATTTTTTCAATCACTTTTTTAGTTTTCTCAGGGTCTTCTTTGGTTATTACGATTAATCGTGTTTTGGCGTTGCTTGCTGCGATTGTTTGCAGGAAATCGCGGAAATGCATAGAAGGCGTTTGAAGATGTTCGATATTGGCAACTAAAAGAAATTCTCTTTTTATTTTTTTTAAAGTGCGCTTTGCTCTGCTTTTTATGGCTTCATCAGTGGTTAAGAGACTGAATTGCACTTCTTCTTTAACCTCGGGTTGTTTTTGGATTGAATTTACCATTTCTTTGAGGTTATTTTCCAGATGAGAAATCCTCTGATTGGATTTTTCTCTTTCCTTTGCAATTAGAGTTTCTAAGGCTTTATCTATAGGAATGGCTTCAATCATAAAAGGCGAATCGATTGTTTTTATGATTAACCCCATTTTTTCAAGTTTAGGCAATAGTTTGTATATGTCTTGCCGGTGCAACTGAGTGCTTTTGGAGATATTTCCAACCCTTGTTTTTCCAGATTGCACGATATTTAAGTACACCTTAGCCTGATTAACTGTAAAACCAAAGCTTTCTAATTTAATGACTAAGTCTTCTTGCAATAGTTCCCCAACCTATTGTTTCCTAAATAATTGCCCATCTTCATATTATTATGAAGTCTTCATAAGATTTTCGCTATTCCCTCGGTTTTATAGTCAGTGGTCACTTGCTACTCTTTTTTTAGAGGTAAACTTTTCAATTGAAATTACTTCAGGAGGGTATCTTAAAGTTAAAATCCTAAATCGATATGCATTTAGGTTTGAGAACAAGTAATACAGGAAATAGTTGATGCCCGATGGCTTTGGTTAAAATAAACGAAATATTAGAAGGCACCTTTAGAGACCAACAAGTAACCGTACGCGGCTGGGTATACCGCAAACGTGAAGGAAAAGAACTCATATTCCTATTAATCCGAGATTCAACTGGCGTAATTCAATGTACTGTGAAAAAAACCAGTGTAGGCTGGAGTGAAGCCCAAAAACTAACAATAGAATCCTCTGTATCACTAGAAGGAACCGCTAAAGAAGATAAACGGGCTCCAGGCGGCTTTGAAATTGGGGCAGAAACCGTCAATATAATAGGTTTAGCAGAAACTTTTCCAATTTCCAAAGACAAAAGCGAAGAATTCATCCGTGACATGCGTCACCTCTGGCTGCGCAGTAGAAAAATGAATCTGGTAATGAAGGTTCGTGCTGAAGTTTTAGGAGCAGCAAGAGAATACTTCAAAAAACAAAGCTACACTGAAGTATCTCCACCAATGTTTATATCCGCAGCAGTCGAAGGCGGCTCAACACTATTTGGCTTAAAATATTTTGACCAAGAACTATACTTAACCCAAAGCAGCCAACTTTACCTTGAAATACTAATTTATTCCTTAGAAAACGTCTACTGCATTGCTCCCTCATTCCGCGCCGAAAAAAGCAGAACCATCCGTCACTTAACTGAGTACTGGCATATGGAAGGCGAATGGCCTTTTGCCGACATGAATGATTTAATGAATTTCGAAGAAGGTTTAATGGAGTATATTTGCGAAACCATTGCTAAAAGTTGCCAAGCTGAATTCAAGGAATTGGGCGCTGACATTGAAAAACTAAAAGCTGTCAAGGTGCCATTTCCAAGAATAACCTACAAAGAAGCTATCGAACGCCTTAAAGTTAAAAATCCAGCGTTGAATTGGGGCGCTGACCTTGGCTACGAAGACGAGAAAGTTTTAGCAGAGGACTTTGGTAAACCGTTCTTCGTCTATGATTACCCCACCGAAATCAAAGCATTCTACTGCAAAACCTACAGTGACCACCCCGAAGTTGCAATGTCAGTAGACATGATGGTACCAAGAATCGGCGAAATCAGCACAGGCGGCGCAAGAGAAGAAAACAAAGAAATACTAACCGAACGCATGAAGGCGCAGGGTTTGAAGCCTGAAGACTACGAATGGTACCTTGACCTACGACGCTATGGCACCGTGCCCCATGTCGGTTTCGGCATGGGACTTGAGAGACTGCTGGTTTGGATGCTTGACTTAGATAACATTATAGATGCCATCCCGTTCCCAAGAACCACCCGCAGATTCTACCCGTAAACCTTTTTTCTTTTTTAGTAGCCGGAAAACAGTTCCCGTTTTAGCTTTTCTTTTGGCAACCCTAAGCTTATCACAAGTTTTTCCATTGCCTCAATCATTGGTTGCGGCCCACAAGTGTAGAACATATTCTCATTGTAATCGGGTAGTTGCTGCTTTATTATGTCAATGTTGATTGTGCCAGTTGCGCCTTTCCAGTCGGGAGTTGGTTGGTTGACGGTGAAGACTAACTTGAGGTTCCTGTTTTGCTGCGCAAACTCCTCAAACTCTTTTCTAAATGCGATGTCTTCTGGCGTGCGGCATCCATAGAACAAAGTGATTTTGCTGCTTAAACTCTTGTCTGCGGCATTTTTGCAGTAACTCACAAATGGAGTTATCCCGATTCCTCCGCCAAGCAAGGCGATTTTAGGGTATTCACCCTCAAAAGTAAATTCCCCATATGGGCCTTCTATTTTGGCCCAGTCGCCGATTTTCGCAGCTTTTAGAGCCACAGAGTATTCGTGGTCGGTGAATTTTTTGGTGAATTCAATGTGATCTTTTTCTGTTGGGCTGCTACTGAAACTGAAATGTTTGTTCAGTTCTTTGTCGCCTTGTTTTATGGTTACAACGAAGAATTGCCCCGGTTTGTAATCGAGCTCAGCGGGTCGGGAAAATCGGAAACTTGTTACGTCATGAGTTCGGGGTATGATCTCTTGGAATGTAGTTTCAAATTTCATTGAAGCACCTTAAAAGGACAGTTGTTCTAGTGGGTTTTTGGCATTATATCTTTTTTGGCTTTAAGCGTGATTTTTTATAAAAAAAAGATTTTTGGGCTGCTGAAATTGCCATTGTGACCTACCTTTCTACAGTTTCTGCAATGATAAACCATGGGGATCCAAATAGGTTCGTGCGCGCTCTTCCACGTTATGTTTTGAAATAGAACTCAATGGGATCCTAATATATCCAAACTAATGCAACTTGAAACCTTGCATTCATTTGATTTTTTTGAAAACTCATATATTCTTAGATACACTAAAAATATCGTACAAGCCAGGACATCGGTGAGCTCTGACAGCCCTATGCAAACCTACCTTTACAGAATTTCCAACTATATAAGAATCCACAAAGTGTCGCTTGGCTTGTTTTTTGCTGCTTATGGCGTTTTCTATTTGTCTTCGGTGCTGCTTAGTCGCTGGACGCTGGCTGATTGGGGCAAAGACGTTACGGGTTATCCTCCTTCAACCATAAACACTCTGCTCCCACGCAGTTTCATCGATCCTATCTTTTTTGTCACAAGTTTACCGGCTTTGATTGTAGGCGCTGCTATGCTATGCACTTATAGCATACAAACAATCAAGCCTGAAGTATCCCTTGATAAACAGTACGTTGCCATATTGTTAACAGCTTTTGGCTTTACCTATCAGGTAATCGGGGCATGGCCGCTTGAGAGTCTTGCTGACTTTTCTTGGCAATGGCAAAAACAAATCAGCAATTTCGGTCCAGTTTTCACTTGGTTCCTATACCTATTGAGTTTGATTGTTCTGTTGACTGGAGTTATCTCCCTCTACAAGCATAGCCTGATTTATCATAGAAAAAATCCTGAGGAAGGTTAAATGCCGAACCCGTGGCACAGCAAAACAGTCGAAGAAACAATGAGAGCATTGCAGGTAACCCCTCACGGATTAACTCCGCAGGAAGCACAGGAACGCCTAACAAAGTATGGACTCAACGAGATTAAGAAAGAAAAAAGCAGGTCCCCCGTAAAACTGCTACTCGGACAATTCACCAACGTCCTTATGGTTATCCTGCTCGTAGCAATCGCTCTATCATTCTTCGTGGGAGAATCAACCGATGCATTCATAATCCTTGCTATCGTCATTGCAAGCGCAGTCTTAGGTTACTCACAAGAGTACCGAAGCGAAAAAGCTGTGGAAGCCCTAAAAAAAATGACTGCTCCAACAGCCAGCGTTCTTCGTGACAGCAAAGAAGTTAAGATACCTGCCAGCCAACTCGTCCCAGGCGATATAATCTTTCTCTACACAGGAGATAAAATTCCAGCAGATGCGAGGCTTCTGGAAACATCGATGATGAAAACCGATGAAGCGTCATTAACCGGCGAATCTGCACCTGTTGATAAATCCACCCTGACACTTCCCGAAAAGACCTCTCTAAATGATCGGCACAATTTGGTTTTCACTGGAACAGTCGTCGTTTACGGCAGAGGCAAGGCAATGGTTACATGTACGGGTATGAATACCGAATTCGGTAAAATTGCCGAGATGGTTCAAGCTTCGCCCAAGGAGCAAACCCCTCTGGAAAAACGAATGAGTGGTGTCGGCAAATGGATCGGCATTTTAGCCATAATTGTTTCTCTTAGCGTTGGAGCGGTTGGCGTAATCGTTGAGCACCGCCCAATCCTTGACATGATTCTTTGGGCTATTAGCTTAGCAGTTGCTGCTGTTCCTGAGGCATTGCCCGCCATCATAACAGGTGCCCTTGCAATAGGCATGTACCGCATGGCTAAAGTCAACACCATCGTTAAACGACTGCCCGCGGTGGAGACCCTTGGAAGCACCAGCGTCATCTGCAGCGACAAAACAGGAACAATGACAAAGGGCGAAATGACCGTCCAACGCATCTACGTCAACGATCAAACTATCAAAGTTACAGGAATAGGTTATGCTCCACAGGGCGAATTTCAATTTGGAGCTAAAGCAGTACAACCTGATGAAAACCTGAGAATGCTGCTTAATGTTGCAACATTGTGTAATGATTCAAACCTTGAAAAAGACCCCAAATCCGGTAAATGGACAGTGAAAGGCGACCCAACAGAAGGAGCACTTGTTGTTGCCGCAGAGAAAGCAAAAATCGCCAAAACAGAACTAGAAAAGCAAGAGCCACGCATAGCGGAAGTGCCGTTTTCTTCAGAAAGAAAACGAATGACAACAATACATGCTGTTGAATGCAAAAAAGTCGCTTACATGAAAGGAGCACCAGAAATAGTCTTGGAACGATGTAGTCAAATCTTTTTGGAAGGCAAAGTTCAGGCACTAACCAATGAACTACGTGAAAAACACTTCAAAGTCACCGAAGCCATGGCTCTGCAAGCCCTCAGAAACCTAGGTTTCGCCTACAAAGAATTACCTGAAAACCTAGGACAATTTGAAGAGGGAATGGAAGAGGGCTTCGTCTTTGTTGGAATCATCGGCATGATTGATCCACCGCGTCCAGAAGTTAAAGACGCCATAGTCATATGTAAGAACGCTGGAATACGCGTAGTCATGATTACAGGCGACCATCAACTTACCGCCGCCGCTGTGGCTAAAGAACTCAATTTGATTGGTGAAAAAGAGCAAGAAGGTCAAGTTATGACAGGTCAGGAGCTTGAAGCTATGACAGACGAAGAATTTGCCCAAGCGGTCGAAAAGGTTGTCGTCTATGCCCGTGTGGCTCCAGAGCATAAAACGCGGATTGTTAAGGCTTGGAAGAAGAAAGGCGAAGTTGTAGCTATGACGGGGGATGGAGTTAACGATGCGCCCGCCTTAAAAATGAGTGATATTGGTATCGCTATGGGCATTTCGGGAACCGAGGTTTCAAAAGAAGCCGCTGACATGGTGTTGGCAGACGATAATTTTGCAAGCATAGTTAAAGCTGTCAGGGAAGGCCGAGAAATCTTTGACAACATCAAAAAATACCTGACCTATCTGCTTCAATGTAACATCATGGAAATCTTGGTTATGTTTTTTGCTGTGGTCAGTGTGCCCTACCTTGCCCGAATTTTGTCGCCGGGCTCAGATGTTGGATTGGTAAATAGTGCTGCTCTTGCTTTGACGGCTGTACAGATTCTTTGGATTAACCTTGTTACTGATGGTTTGCCTGCCATTGCTTTAGGTGTTGACCCTGGTGACCCAGATTTGATGCAGCGCAAACCCAGTAAACCCAGTGAGAGCGTGTTTAGCAAAGATGTCAAGGTGTACCTTACTACCGTGCCCATATTCATGTCGGTTTTGTTGTTGCTGGCGTTTTTCTCACATATGCCTTGGGAAAGCAACTTTAGACTCTTGGAGGCAAGGACGCAATTACTCACGGCAATGATCGTTATGGAATTAGCCGTCGCCATCTCTTGTCGTTCATTAAAGTACCCTGTGTTCAAGGTTGGGCTTTTCAAAAATAAATATCTCTGGTATGCAGTTCTCTCCTCTCTTATTTTCCAGCTAGTTATTCTCTATGTGCCCGGTCTGCAAGTTCTCTTTGATGTCCACTCCCCTGAACTAGTCGATTGGGCAATAGCTGGGCTGTTTGCAGGAGCAGTGTTTACCGCTTTGGAAATTGGCAAATATGTGGCTTCAAGAAAGAGAAACGTATCGTTTTCCAAAGCTTTATAAAAAAGCATGCTGATTTCAGTTAAAACATCAAATCGGGGAAACATAGAAATGAGCATAACTCAAAAATTAGCAAATCCTGCTCCTCTGGGACTATTAGGCTTCGGACTAACAACAGTACTTCTCAACCTTCACAACGCTGGAGTTTTTAATCCTCTTGACACTATGATTCTGGCGATGGGCATTGCTTTCGGCGGCTTAGCACAGATAATTGTCGGAATAATGGAATTCAAAAAAGGCAACACATTTGGCATGGTAGCTTTCAGCTCTTACGGCTTCTTTTGGTGGTCACTGGTTCTTCTGCTTGTTCTGCCAAGATTATCCTTCATAGCGCCTGGATTCGCTACACCAAACGATACATCGATGGCAGCGTACTTTTTTATGTGGGGACTTTTCACTTTCGCAATGTTCTTTGGCACCATTAAAGCAAATCGTGCACTGCAATTCGTTTTTGGCAGCTTATTCATACTATTCTTTATGTTGACAACACGTGAACTTCTGGGCAACCCAGTCTGGTTCAATACAATCACAGGCATTGAAGGCATCATCTGTGGCGGAAGCGCAGTCTACCTTGGGCTCGCAGAAGTCTTAAACGAAGCACATGGAAAAACCGTCCTGCCAATTCTCCCAGTCAAACAGTAAATCTCTCCCATTTCCCTTTTTATTTTTTTTAATTTCGTACTTTTAGTGCATTCTCACTTTAATGCAGCTTCGTTTCTTGTTGATGCAAAAGGGGTTTTTCTTTTTTTGTTTTAAGCGTTTTAGTTGAAAAAACTTATATTCTCTGTGGCTAATCCTTCCCAGCATCTAAGGAAATGATAGCTATGTCAGATAGTTTACCTTTCAATGAAAGATACAGTCCAAGTATTGCAAAGGTTTCTTCTGGAGAAATACGAAAAAAAGTATGGGAAGAATCCATTAAAAACCCCACTGAGTTCTGGGCAGAAAAAGCAAAAGCCATCGACTGGTTTAAGGCGCCAACCAAAGTGTTGGATGACTCAAACCCGCCGTTCTACAAATGGTTCCCCGATGGAGAACTCAACATCTGCTACAACGCAGTTGACCGCCACATAAAAACCGCACGCAAAAACAAACTCGCCTACATTTGGGAAGGCGAAATGGGAGAAATAAAAACTTACACTTACTATCAACTGTACCGTGAAGTTAACAAAGTTGCAAAAGCACTAAAAAGCTACGGCGTTAAAAAGGGCGATCGTGTCGCGCTTTTCTTACCTGTTATACCAGAGTTGCCAATCAGTTTGCTCGCAATTGCAAGAATTGGAGGCGTGCACACTGTTGTCTTCTCAGGCTTTAGCGCTGAAGCACTTGCAGACCGAGTTAACGACTGTGGCGCAAAAGTTCTCATAACCGCAGACGGCAGCTTCCGCAGAGGCAAACCAGTCGGAATTAAAGACAACGCAGACAAAGCAGCACCAATTATGCCCAATGTGGAGAAGGTCATTGTTGTCAAACGCACAGGCCAACCTATCCAAATGAAGGAAGGCAGAGACGTTTGGTACCACGACGCACTCACCGCAGCAGGCGCAAACGCATACGTTGAACCAGAACACATGAACTCAACTGATCCATTGTTCATCCTTTACACTTCAGGAACAACAGGCAAACCAAAAGGCGTACAACACGGCACAGGCGGATACCTAGTTTGGGCTTACTGGACCCTTAAATGGGCATTTAATCCAACAGACGAAGACATCTACTGGTGCGTTGCAGATATTGGCTGGATTACCGGACACACATACAACGTTTACGCGCCACTAAGCCACGGCATAACCGCGTTCCTCTTCGAAGGCACACCAGACTTCCCAGCACAAGACCGCTGGTGGCAAATGATTGAAAACCACGGCATAACCATCCTCTATGGAACACCAACCGCAGTCCGCATGTTCATGAAATTTGGCGAAGAATGGGTTAACAAGCATGACCTATCTACCCTACGTGAACTCGGCTCAGTCGGCGAAGCAATCAACCCAGAAGCATGGAAATGGTATTACCGGGTCATCGGCCACGAAAAATTGCCAATTATCGACACTTGGTGGCAGACAGAAACAGGCGGATTCATGATTTCCCCAGCAACAGGCATCGAGCTTACACCGCTAAAACCAGGTTCAGCCACACTTGCCTTGCCAGGAGTTAACGCAGACATCGTTGACGAAAAAGGACAATCAGTGCCACAAGGGACCAAAGGCTACCTAGTCATAAAGTCACCTTGGCCAGGAATGCTGCAAACCGTCTGGAAAGACAACGAACGCTTCAAACTAACATACTTTGGCAAATGGCCAGGAATCTATTACGTCGGCGACTACGCAATCCGCGACCCTGATGGATACTTCTGGTTACTTGGTAGAGCAGATGAAGTCCTTAAAGTTGCAGGTCACAGAATCGGCACCGTCGAACTCGAAAGCGCATTAGTCTCGCACCCAGCAGTATCTGAAGCAGCAGTTATGGGCAAAGAAGACGCAGTTAAAGGCGAAGTTCCAGTTGCATTCGTCGTGTTACGGCAAGGATTCACACCATCAGACGAGCTCAGAGCTGAACTCATAAAACAAGTTAGAACCTCAATTGGACCAATCGCAACTCCAGATGCCGTAATAATCGTTGCCAAATTACCGAAGACCCGCAGCGGCAAAATCATGCGTAGACTCCTTAAAGCAGTCTTAACAGGCGCACCACTGGGTGACACGTCCACCATCGAAGACGAAGGCAGCATCGAAGACATCAAAGCAACATACGCAGAACTACGCAAACAACTCGAGAAAAAAGCCTAAAACAACATTCCATTCTTCTTTTCTTTTTTTGCTTTTTTATCAAAACATCTTTTAGTCATAATACTTCGGAATTATCATTTTGCCATCACAAATAGGGAACTTTATTGCAGACTTACGTTGAAAACGAATTTACTAATATGAGCACAAGTCGCGCGGATAGATTTTGTAGTCTAAATTGACATAGAAGTTAGTTTAAAACGAAATTCTTAACAGTAGAGTTTATTGAAAGAGAAAGGCAAAAAGAGCATGAAAAAGATCTAAATTCCAGCTGTAAGAGATAAGGAAAAAAAGCTACAAAAATGAAAGTGGATTTTAGAGATATTGATTGGGTTGCTGGTGCAACTTTGTGCAAGCTTCAAAGGCGGAATTTACGGTTCTTCTGAACATCGTTGCCGAACTCTTTGGCTAACTGCTCCAAAAGAGCTTTCTGTGGACCCGATAGTTTTTCTGGAACTGAAATACTGATGCGTACATGCAAATCGCCTCTGCCATAGCCCCGGAAACGTGGCATGCCTTTGCCCCGTAAAGTTACGGTTTCGCCTACCTGCGTTCCCGGATGCAATTTAATAGTTGTCGGTCCTTCTATGGTAGGCACCGAGATTTCTGCACCCAAAGCCGCTTGAGGATAACTAATTACTGCTATGTGCCAGAGGTCGTCTCCTTCCCGAATGAAATTAGAGTTCTGCTTAATGTGAACAACCACGTAGAGGTCACCTGGTTCGCCTTCGTTGGCGGGCGTTTCACCTTCGCCCCGAAGACGCAACTGTAAACCTTCATCTATACCCATAGGCACTTTGACGGTGATTTTTCTGCGTCGCCTAACTAGCCCTGAACCATGGCAGTTGTTGCATGGAGATTCTATGAGTTTGCCTTTTCCCTTACAAGTTGGACATGCCGTAACTTGGACATACATTGCAAATCCGGCTTTTCGCATGTTCTGAATTTTGCCTGAACCACCACATCGGGGACAAATTTTGGCTGATGTACCAGGGTTTGCTCCTGAGCCGCCGCAGACTTCACATCGCTCGGTTCGTGGAATTTCGATTTCTTTTTCGGTGCCTTTGGCTGCCTCTTCAAGAGTTATTTCCAAGTTGTAGGCGAGGTCCTGTCCTCGGTTTCGCTCCTCAAAATTGCCGAATCCACCACCTCCGCCACCAAAGAAGCTCCTGAAAATATCGCCGAACCCCATGTCGCGGAAAACTGAGTCGAAGTCGGCTCCACGGAAAATGTCTTCACTGGTATAGCGTTGGTCAAAGCCTTGATGGCCAAGGTTGTCGTAGGTTTGGCGTTTTTGGTCATCAGACAGAACTGCGTATGCTTCACTGATTTCTTTAAAGCGTTCTTCGGCACCTGCTTCCTTGTTGCGATCGGGATGAAACTGCATGGCTAGTTTTCTGTAGGCATCTTTGATTTCGTCTTTTGACGCGCCTTTTTGTACACCTAGAACCTCGTAATAGTCTCTTTTTTCAGCCATTCAAGTTTACCGCAAATATAATTTTAATTATCATTCTTTATAAGGAAGCTCAAGACTGCCTTTTATACCATTTCCCCTCTTAAGCTGGTTTTTTTTGTGTTTGCTAATCTGCCTTATCATTTTTTGATTGAATCCGAATAAGCTCAAATCAAATTCACCGAAAGCTCTAAATGCCCTTATCACCGTGTTTTTCCAGAAAAGGGCCGGTAGATCAGTTCGGTATGATCGCCGCGTTCGCAACGCGGAAGCCGCGGGTTCAAATCCCGCCCGGTCCACCAATTTGAAGCAAATCAACATCTATTTTTTCAAATAGCCCGATTCAAGATCGTTTATTTAGGCTCATCCATATGACTTCATAGAAAAAATAAATGGTAATGCGAATGATAAGAATTATTAATCGAGAAAAATTAATCCAAAACGGAGAAACATCAAATACTCGCAAAAGCCGTGACATAGCTCTTCAATGCCTTGAGCAAGCTGTTAATGCCGCTGAAGCCAAGCGGCTGATTAAAGCAAAAATGAAAGTTGAAAACAATCAGCTTCAAGTTGAAGGCTGCTCGTTTGACTTAAGGAATTTCAAAAGTGTTTACGTAGTTGGTGGAGGTAAAGCAGGCGGCAAAATGGCGCAAGCCATAGAAGAGCTACTGGGCAACCACTTAACCGCCGGAATCGTCAACATTCCTTATGGGACAAGCCAAAAAACCAAAGTTATAGAACTCAATGAAGCCAGCCACCCGGTTCCTGACGAAGTGGGCGTAGCTGGCACTTTCCGAATTATGGCGTTAGCCGAACAAGCAACAGAAGATGATTTAGTAATTTGCCTGATTTCAGGCGGGGGTTCAAGTCTCATGCCGCTACCTCGCGAAGGCATATCCCTTAAAGATAAGCAAGCGCTAACAAATGCGCTTCTAAAAAGCGGTGCCGAAATAACCGAAATCAATATTGTCCGAAAACATCTTTCAGCTTTCAAAGGCGGATGGCTGGCAAAAAAAGTTTATCCAGCAACGCTCCTAAACCTTGTACTTTCAGACGTCATGGGAGATCCGCTCGATTCAATCGCTTCAGGTCCAACAGTTCCTGACCCGTCAACATTTAGTGATGCCAAAAAAATCCTTGAAAAATATGATTTATGGTTAAAGATACCAGTTTCTATCCGCAAAATCCTCTCTGAAGGAGAAAGAGGTCTTCTTCAGGAAACTCCCAAACCAAATGATATTGTTTTTGAAAAAGTTCACAATTTAGTAATTGGTAACAACCAAACCGCTAGCTTGGCCGCCATTGACTTCTTAATTTCTAAAGGACTTAACACGTTATTATTAGCTGACTTGTTAAATGGAGAAGCTAAAGAAGTTGGAAAAGTATTAGCAAAATTTGCTAATGAAGGCTTTGCCTACATGGATACTTCTATATCTCTGGGTATTGTGGCTGGCGGAGAAACAACTGTAACCGTTCAGGGAAAAGGTGTGGGCGGCAGAAATCAAGAACTTACATTGTCCGCCGCTTTAAACCTTAAAGAATCCGAAGAATGTGTTATTGCTTCTTTTAGTACTGACGGAATTGACGGACCAACTGATGCTGCAGGAGCAATTATTGATGGGTCAACGCTAAAGCGAGCAAGGCAATTAGGGTTGGATCCTGAAAAATTTATTGATAATAATGATTCCAACAGTTTTTTCTCAAAACTTGGCGACTTTATCTGCACAGGAGCGACAGGGACCAATGTTAACGATATATGTGTGATTATAGCATTGAAAGATAAAATTTAGGTCTAAGGCGTCTGTAACTTTCGACGTTTTCGTTGAGATTTTTAATATTTTTTGAAAATATATAATATTAAGATATCAATTGCTAGCGAATGCTATTTTAGAATGTATGCATAATGCAGGTGGAACAAGTATGAATAAAGAAGATTCCGCATTATCTCTGGATGCCAGAGTTTATCTACATGACATAGAAAAAGCAGATATCTTGGTAGGAATCCCGTCCTTCAATAATGTGCTGACAGCCAGTTATGTTATTTCCCAAGTTACCAAGGGTTTGGACACTTATTTTCCCAATTTTAAGTCTGTAATCTTTGTTTCAGATGGAAACTCAAAGGATGAAACTTTGACCTCAGTTAAGAAACTATATTTGCCTTCGGAGGTGAAGCTAATTCCAGCCATTTACATGGGAATATCGGGGAAAGGAAGGGCCGTCAGGGCTATTTTTGAGGCAGCCACACAATTAGAAGTAAAAAGTGTTGCCCTAGTAGATTCAGATTTACGCAGCATAACACCCGAGTGGATGCAAATGTTAATTGCCCCGACGATGGACGGAACAGGTTTTGTAGCGCCCTATTACAACCGACGCAAATATGACGGAACAATAACCAACTTTTTATGTTATCCAATAACAAAAAGCCTTTTCGGCAAAGACATCAGGCAACCTATAGGAGGAGATTTTGGTCTATCTATCGAATTGGTAAAGGACCTTTTAGATTCCTCGATGTGGGAGCTTCCAGATGTTTGTCGCTTCGGTATTGACATCTTTGAAACCTATACAGCACTTGCAAAAGGATACAAAGTAAAGCAAGCTCTTTTGGGCGTAAAAAATCATGACGCAAAAGACCCATCTAGTCAACTGGCCTCTATGTTTAGACAAGTAATCAACATCATGTTTACTTCCATAGAATGTTATGAACCAATTTGGAAAGCAATAGAGGGCGTTTCCAAAACAGAACTATTCGGCGACGTCAAGAGCAACTGTACACCAGATCAAATTCAAGTCTCCCTACCTAACACTATAGAAGCATTCAAAAACAACTATGACTGCTATACCGGAATTTACAAATCATTTCTAGAGTCCGAAATCCTAAATAAATTTGAAGAACTTAAACAGATTGAGACAACAAATATTGATTTCCCTTCTGAAATCTGGGCAAAAACGGTTTATTCTTTCATCGCAGAATTCCACAAAAACCCTGTATACGGCAGAGAGAAATTAATAGATGCTTTAAGGGTGCTTTGGATTGGTAGGATTGCAGCTTTCCTAAAAGAAACTTGGACAGAATCTGAGGAAGAGTCAGAAGCCAGAGTTGTTGAAGAAGCAAAAACCTTTGAAAAACTCAAGCCCTATTTGATAGCTAAATACTAGTGATTTCACGGCTCTATTTAGATCGTACAATCGACTCAACTTCTTTCCAAATATTTTTCTTATCAGCGGTTTTATCTACAAAAAAGGACTTATCAACAATTTTTAGCATAGCTAAATCATTATCACTATCGCCAACACCAATAGTAAAGATTGCTTTAAACTGCTGCAAGTACAGTCTTTTTAATATAGATGTAGCTTTTCCTTTATCACAATTTCCAAGAGCATGCAGATATCTGCCGCCCTTAGTATAGCAAAGTCCTTCTTCGCTTATTGCGTCTAAAACTTTTTTTTCGCTTCCGCCTGAAATTTTGAATGGTTCGCTATATTCTCTTTGTTTAGCAAGCCGTGCCAAATGTGGGGGCAATCCGCAATCTTTTGCAATCTCTTCTGCCGTCATGTCTCCAAAACCCACAATATTAATGCCTGTGCGATTTCTGACCTTGAATAGTTTTTCACGGATAATATGGTAAGCAATACCAAGTTCAATTATATTGAAACCTTGTATTCGCTTCGTAAATTCGTAATTTTTTCCAAAATAAGTTTCAGGTATTAGGATTGCTGAGCCATTTTCAACGACAAAAGGATCAGGTATTTGCCATTTATTTCTGTAAAAATCAATTTCGCATGTAGTTTTACTGCTGGCAAAAACAATGGAGACGTTTAGCTCTAGGAGCCTGTGAATTATTGGTTCTATTTGATCATATTCATACTTATCGTTTAAGAGACTTCCATCAAGATCTGCGAAAACAATAATCTTTTTACTTTCAGGTTTCAATGGCTTGTTCCCTGAGCCTTTCTCGGATATCAGGCATGGCTGCCATTGTTCTTAGCCAATCCGGCAATTGGGCTTTTACTGGGTTAGCCAAATATTTTTTTCCGCCCGAGATTATGACTGAGGATAATGCGTCAACGGTTGCCTCTTCTTCGTGCCTGTCAAAATCAAGAGCATTGCATGTGGCATCCGCATGATACTGCCTTATTTTGTCTTGAGCCAACCGTCTATAAGCTACATAAAGACTGGTGAGAAAAGGTTCAGAGACGTCTATGTTTTCGGTTTCAGTCAAAGTTCTCAATAAAGTTACGAAACTGTCTTCGGCGGTAGTCATTAATTCGTTGGCTTCAATTTGCTTGTGTCTGTGATCATAGAATCCAAGGTCAATTTGACAGATGCGCCCGAAAGAAGAATTTCTATAAACCTCAGACAGCAATCCGAGTTCAAGCCCCCAATCACTTGGCACTCTAAGATGCGTAGCTAAGTCGCTGTAGAGAGCCATTTCACCCGCAAGTGGATAACTAAATGACTGCAAATATATTAGAAATTTTGAATAACGAAGTTTCTCTTGGAGAACCTCTAGCAAAGGATTGATGAACAACCTATGAATTCGTCCAAACAATTTTTTTCTAGTTTCATCAATACGCGCATAATATCCCTTGGAAAAGAAAAAGTCAAGCTTAGGTTCAATAATAGGGTACAGCAGCTTCGTGGGCAGCATTTTAGTATAGGATACAATGTCGGCATCATGCACAGCAAAAGCAAAAAGATCAAGTGAAGCAATACCCATTGCAATCCAAACATCTTTGCCTTTCCCAGATAACTGCGTAACATCGAGACCTTTACTTTTAAGTTCTTCCAAAACGGTTATCACTTCAGGTTTGTTACACCAAACCACCTCGCACGGAACCTTGAATGACCGACTTAACCTCAAAGCTTCTTCATAATCATGTGGCCCCATAGATGAAAGAGCTACAAAAACCTTACTCAAATAATCACATTGATTTATTTCATCAACAATTTTCTTTAGACCTGGGCTTTCTATATCGCTTCCAAGGATTGGTATAATTAATCCTGAAGGAAACTTTTCCTTAAGACTTCGGAGCCGATCGGACATAAAATCAAAGTCCAAATAGAAGTCATGTATAGTTGCAATCTTTTTCTGATCAATATTCATTCTTATCGCTAAGGTAATGCTCATAATAATATAAATTATTATTCTTCAAAAAATTTTGTTAATTCTTAAAGAATTAGAGTTGATTAATAATAAGAAAAATGAGCAGAAATTTCTTCTTTTAGAAAAATGGAGTTGATTTCTGACGCTACTCATATTTTTTGACAACAAACAAATCCCGCCCGGTCCACGTAATTCAAAGTTTTTTTAGAAGTTGGACTTTATTGGTTGTTTTTGTTTTTTTAGCGTGATTGTTAATAAGACCTTTCTTAACTAACATAATATTCTTCAAGTGGGAAAATGAAAAAAACCAAAATACTTACCCTTACCGTGTTAATGGTGCTGCTGACAATGCCATTGATAGTTTCTTCGGCGTCTGCAACAACAATTCCGCCTTTCACCCTTTCCAATTCGTCAGGTCAATTACCCTTTGTGCTACCGGCCGGAACGACATTTAACGGCTCAATTTCGTCCACCGGAACCATACGATTTTGGGTGAATGCGCCTAACGGAACTCAAATAGTTAACCTTGGCTTAATCGACAAAACAGCTTCATTTGGTTTTGTTGCCCAGCAAAATGGAAACTATACCCTGAATTTCGAGAATGACTTTTCTAACACTGTTCAAGTGACTTTCTCTTATACCACAAATCCAGACATCTCCGTCGGCAACCATTCAACGGGAACAACTTCTAGCAATATTCTGTTGATATCCATAATTATCACCGTAGTAGGCAGCATCTTGATATTCGTTATTTTGCGCCGAAAAAGCAGAAAAGAGATTCGAAATGCGGTAAAGCCATAGCGCAACTGTACAAATCTTACAAACATAGCCAAAAAATTAGTTAAAAAATTCTTATGCTTTTTTTAAAACTTGATATTTTGATTTAAATCTCGGTTGGCGTTTTTGTGTTCGGTTATTAAAGCTTGGTTAACCATTGTTTCTTCGGTGATTGCTTTTTCCATTAGGCTTCGGATGGCTTGGTTCACATTGCCATGAAAATAAGGCAACACAATTTTTTGAGCGAATTCTTTTAGCATTTCAGCAGAGAAGTTGTGAAGTGTTAGGGAAATAAGCAAGTTTTCTTCGGTTGCTGTTTCGGTTTGAGTCATGTTTGTCCACGGAGCCACCGATATAGTAGATAATGCTTAAAAGATGGGCGTCTACGCGACATTGCGGAGTGGGAGAGAGGTCACTGAAAGTGGTTACTCAATACCTGTTTCGCCATTCTCCCCAAAGGGTCTATTTGAGAAACCTCCTCTTTTTTTTCAGCAGTTCTCTGCAATTGAGGATTATAAGAAATCAAGCTTCGAGCCCCCAAAATCTGAACAGCCACAAAACCCACAAAAAGTGGGAACCAGAAGCCCACACTTCGCAGCAACAGAGCAGTTATTGCGCTTAATCCAGGGTCAATGCCGTAGAGTAGCAGAATGCTTGCTAAAATTATATCTAAAGAGCCCACGGAGAAGCTTGCGGCGGCGTCCTGCACCGCTGTTGCGATAAAGTAGATTACAACATAGAACTCAGGGCTCTGAGGGATGCCAAGCGCGTAAAAGATAGCTATGTAAACTGATAATCCCAGAAGATACGAAATCAAATGAATTATAAGGGGTTTTACGAGCAGTTTTGGTTTTTCACGGAAGATTTTGAATCCACTGTAGTAGTTTTCAAGCGATTTTTCTCTTTGAGTTTCTTTCCAGGAGCTAAAATGTGTGGGGCGAAGCACCTTCAGGATTTTTCCGTAAGCCCTGCTGATGTTTCTTGCCGCATGCTTAACAAACGCCAAATACAAAAGAACTGCCAAGTAAGCAGTTACTCCGACTATGAAAAAAATAAAAATATTCTCGATAACAGGCGTTAAACCGGGCTTAAGAAAAATCAGGATTGCTCCACTGTATAGTCCAAAGGCAACAATAATGTAGGCAACAAGTCGATTAGTTACAGCTGAAGCCGCAAGAACCCCGTAGCTTTTTCCTGTTTCTTTCTGCACAAGATAGAGCCTTGTTAGTTCCCCACAAACTGTTGCACAGGGAAGAACTAAGTCGCTAAAGTATCCTACCCAATAATAAAGGTAGGTTCTTCGCAGAGTGATTTTGATGGACAGTGCTTTTAGTATGCTGTTCCAAGCAAGTGACCAGCAAAGCACTGAGGCAAGCACTGCTAAAAGTGCAAGAGTGTAGTAAAATGCGTATTGATTCGAGTTTAGGTTGTCTATTACCTCCAGTATTTCGGGAATTCCAATATAGAAGTACAAGTAAACGATGAAAGCTACCAAGCCAGCTATCATAAAGAGAACGGAACGCCTAATCGACAGGTACTTACTTATGTCAGACAAGTATTTCACTCAAATTTGCTAATAGTTCTACAAGAAACCGAACGTCTAGTCTTTCTCTTGGCTGGCATTATTAAAGCATTTGCAAACATATTTCGATGTCACAAAACAATAATGCATGTTCATTTGATTGGTTTGAATAACTATTCTACATGATTTAGCTTGAGGTTTGATGTCTGCAGAATATTTCATGGAACTCACTGAAAAAATATTTCGCCATTAGGCTGAGGGCTGAAATCCCATGGGCCAATCTGGCGGCGTTTTGTTAAGTTCCTGTTTCTTGAGATGTATCGCTGCGACAGTAGCGTTGATGTTTTCTTCCTCAACTACAAGAATGATCTGTGACGTGTGGGGTGCGAAGATACCCCGTTTGATGTTGATTCCTGATATCGCGCTGATTGCTCTTGATGCCACTCCTGGTGAATCTTTCATTCGATCGCCGATTAGAGTGACTACGCCTAAGCCATAATCGATTTTCATGTTCTCGTCAAAGCCTTTGAGTTTTTCCTCATTTTTCTTGAGGAAGTCTGAGTCTAAGAAGAGGAAATCCCTGATGCGCTCGCCCGTTTCCATGGTTTCTGCGCCTAAATCCATAAAGTCGTTTCTACGTTCCCATATTCGCAGGGAATCTTCCAATGAGCGGCTTTTCTCGTCACTCATCGAAAGGATTGCGCAGCCAAATTTGCCCGTTAAACACTTCACGACTTCGCCACCTGTAGTTACAGCCTCAATCACTGAGAACAACTCTGGCTTATCGATTGGGACAACCATTAACGGTTGACCAAAACGTCTAGCCAAAGCGATTGCGGGGCTCTGCACAATTTTCATACCCATCATTGATGCTTTATGAGCTTCGTTGTAGGTTAAGGCGTTTACGTGTTCGGTTTTTTGTCCTTTTACCACTTTGGGGTCGGCACTTTGTACTGGTACATCTTTGTAGAGTAGGGTTTTGGTTGAGTAAACATCTTTTAGTAGACAAGAAGCAAAAACTGCAGTTAAATCTGAGCCGCCTCTGCCAAGAATTGTTTCGAGCCCATCTGCTGTGACCCCTAAGAAACCTCCCATGGAAACAACTTTACCTTCTTCAAGAGGTTCGATAAGAGAGTGTAGCCGTTTTTTGCTTAACTCAAAGTTTGGCAGCGCATCTTCAAAGTTGTCGTCGGTTACGATTGGCCAGTCGTCAATAGACAATGATATTGCTTCTAAGTTATGGCTTTTTAGAATGTAATTCATCAAAGTGGACATGGTGAGTTCCCCTCCTAATGTAAGCGTTCTCGCTTTGATGTTTCCGCTAAAACGTTTGTTCACAGATTCAAGAGTAGTTTGGGTTAGTGTTTTGTAATTAGATAATTCTTCTTGGGCTTTTTTTAGATATTTGTCTTTGACGTAGAGTTTCGCTAAATGCTCGTATATTTCAAAAACGGGTTCCAGGGGTAACTGGCATGCTTGCGCGTACGATTCGCCTATCCGTATAAGTGAATCTGTACAACCCATAGGTGCAGAAAACACGGTCACAGGTCCGCAGCCGTCTTTTTCTCTGATTTCAGCTATTCGCTTAATTATTTTAGGGATTCCTTTGCCTTCCACATCAAGAAGGCTGCCGCCGAATTTAGCAACTGAAACAGTCTTGAAAGCACATTCCACCTAGGAATTAGCAACATAAAAGCAGGTTTAATAAAATTTTCTAGTTTCAACCTCTTTAGTCCCTTTGTCTAAAAGCAAAAAGGAAATAAACGCCGACACGCTTCCCAGTAGCAAAGAAGGTTCTATCTAGTTATGTACGACGGATACATATTTTTTTGTAACAAAACATCCCTACAGCAATGTTTAAGCAGTAAACTTTACACATGTGCGGATGAAAAAACTAAGCCTAAAGATGAAGATATTAAAGCAGGCTCCATTATTTTCCTATTTAACGTCGAAGACAAGAGTTTGCTTGGTCCTTTCACCACTATGCGGGAAGAAGATGAGTTGGATGCTGGCGCCTGGGCTATGGATGTTGACACGCACATACCATCCGAAGACCTCAAAGTTGCATGGGAAGACTTGCACATAATCAAAAACGCACCCGAAACCTTACCGTTCCTAAAAGACCCCAAAGCCTGCAAATTAACAACTATGCAAACCCAGAGAGCATTAGACTTGCTTAAACAGGGTGAACTTTACCTCACATCAAAAACCAAATAGATAACTATTCAAAAATTTTTTTTTGCTTCTAACTCCACTATTTTGTGGCAATTAAGACAACGCGTAAAATGATATTCTAATCCGTTTAGAATATCAAACTGCCTCTGTTGGTATTGCACCTGTTTTTTATGAGCACAAGTCAGCTGGCGCTGGATAAACAGGATATCATCTTCCATTAGCCTTTCTCCTCATTAACTCTAGAATAAAAGCCGCTTAAAAGTATACAATCAGGTTTCTGATATATCGAAAAAAGAAAGAAAAGGCGATTATTCTACCACTCTTACGTCAACTTCAACTTTAACAGGCACTGATTCCTTATAGACAAATAGCACTGGGCAGCCTGCTTCAGTTCGTCGCCAAGCGGCTTCAACTAACGCTTTTCGTGCTTTTGAGTCAATGTTGACTTTCATGGTGACTCCGCTTAACGTGGGCGAATTTGGGGTTTTTTCGGCTTCGACTGCAATGTTGATATTGCCGGGGTCGATTTTGCTGTTTTTGCAGACATCAGCGTAGATTATAACTCCACAGCCTGCTAATGCCATCAGAGCCAACTCCAGCGGCGTGGGTCCAGCGTTTGTTCCTCCTGAAGCTTCAGATAAATCGCAAACAACGCTGTGTCCTCTTCCATTATCGGTTACTAAACGGACATTTTCCAAAAGTTTCGCGTTTCCTTTAAGTTTAGCCATAAAATCACTGATAAGAATTATGACGCTGTCAATTTAAGAATTCTGTTACTTAAAGCCGACTCGGGGAATCTTCAGATGGAATGTGAAGCGTTAAATACCAAAAAAACCGTTTCAACTTAACAAAGAGGCTTTAGCTTGAAAGGAAAAGGTCCAGTATTCATAGTTCCTTGGCGATGCACCTACGCATGCAACAGTCAATGTGTACATTGCATTTCTGCGGGGCAAAAAACTGCTCCAGACGAAATAAACACTGCTGAGGCAAAAAAAATTGTGGACCAAGCCTGCGATTTCGGAGCAACCTTTTTTGGAATTACAGGCGGACAACCCCTTCTGAGAAAAGACCTCTTTGAAGTGCTTGATCACGCTACAGAAAAGGGTTTGAACACTAGCATAATAACAGATGGTCGACTCCTTGACGAGAAAGCCTTCAAAAATATCGTTAAAAATCAAACTAAAATTTCAATAAGCATCGATGGCGCAGAAATAGCAAACGACGCCATCCGTGGCAAGGGTGCCTACAAAGCGGCGGTCTCTGCCATCGAGAGGTTCTCCAAAGAAAAACTCCTAAACTGCCTCGTTTACACGTTTGCAAACGCCGCCGAAACCACGAACGCAAACGAAGTGGATATGCGACATGTATTAGATTTAGCTAAAAAGTACGATGCTCGCTGGGTAGTTTTCCACGGGATGATTCCCTATAGCAACGACCCCACCTGCCTCAAAGCTGACTTATCCCCCACTCAGTACGAGTGGGTATGCAACAAACTCTACGACCTCACACCCGAGTACAACGGCAAACCAGCCATTAACGTCTATATTCCTTTCTACGCACGAGTTGCCAAACAACGTGGTATGCCCGACTTCGACAACTGGTACAACAACTTCTTTTTGGGCAGATGCTTTTTTGGCAAATTTATGAGTATAGCGGAAAATGGCGATGCCATCCCCTGCAGCTACAACGACACCTACCGAGTTGGAAACATCAAAAACAAGCCCATCAAAGAGATTTGGACGGACATGCAGAACAGTGAGTTCTTCAAAAAAGTCAAAGATAAAGGCAACATCAAAGGCAAATGCGGTGTCTGTGAATACAAAGACATCTGCGGCGGATGCCGCTCTTCAGCGCTGTTCTACACAAGAGACATTTTAGGGTCAGACCTAAGATGTGCATACATACCTAAAGTGACAAGGAAAAAATAGTCTACACTTATTGTAAAACAGAAATTTTGGGTATCGGGAGTTGTACATACCCAAAAACACTTGGAGAGAGATTAATGGGAGCTGTGGAGCGTGCCACGCGGTTATGGATTTCTCAGGTTTTGTCGAAGGAGAAATCCACAGGTTCGTCGGGATTTGCTGTAGTTTTGTTGGGCTTTGGCTTTTGGGAAAGATAATTTCTGTTTGCCTTTGCTGGTTATGAAAACTGAGCCTCCGTTTTTGAGGTGTTCTTTAACTTGGCTGAAGTCAATTTGGTTTGCTTCTTGAACTTCAACGTCGTCGCTAGCGTCGTTGTCGAGGAGTAGGATTTGAAAAATCGATGATTTTGTCCGTTTTTTTAGCTGAGCAGTCAAAAATATTCTTCCTTCAGTTTGAGAGTAAAGCTATATTTCTTTTAAAAAATGTTTAAAGCTATGTTGTTGCTAGCGCGCTACAACAAGGTAATATTATTGCAGGATAAAACGAAGAATTTTGGGGTCTTTAAGTGCTTTGACAATTAGATCAGGGTTTTCTTTCTCGAGTTCTTTTTTGGAATAGACGCCTGTTGTCACTGCGATGCAACCCATCTTTGCTGATTTGGCGGCTTGGACACCAAAAAGCGAATCCTCCAAAACCACGCATTTTGCAGGGAGAGTGTTTAGCTGAGCTGCGGTTTTCAAGAAAATTTCAGGGTCAGGCTTCGAACGGGAAACTGCCTCTGCAGTTAAAACCGTATCAAAACAGTTTGCTAACCCCTTAATTTGAAGCAGATGCATGATGACTGAGCGATTATTCATAGATGCCAAACCCAACTTCACCTTGCCCTGCAGCTCTTCCAAAAGTTCCCTTGTCCCCTCAAACAACTCCACTTCACTGGCTAATTCGGTTTGCACTTTACTCTTCCGCTCAACCAGCAGCTTTACCACTTTCTCGTCAACGCATCGGTTTGCAGCAGCGAGAATTTCTCGGAAGGTTTCGGCTGCACCAATCCCCATTCTTCGTTCAACAAACTCAGCGGGAACATCAAGGCTGATTTCTTTAAGCGCCTTTTGAAACGAAATCACAATTGCTTTTCGTGTATCAGCGAGGGTTCCATCCCAGTCGCATATTATTGCGTTATACATTGCGAATCTATTCGAGGTTGAGTTTTTCGCGGATAACTTGGCTTTTTTTGGTCGCTTCTTCGACGGCGCGTATCATTGCAGGTCGAATTTGTGATTGCTCGATTTGGTAAATTGCTTCGATGGTTGTTCCGCCGGGGGTGGTGGTCATGTCTTTGATTTTTGCGGGGTCCTCGTTTAAGTCGATAACGAGTTTGCCTGTTCCCATGACGGTTTGGGCGGCACATTTGAGGGCGATATTTCTTGGCAACCCAACCTTCAATCCCGCGTAAGTTAAGGCTTCAATGATTATGGACATGTAGCCTGGTCCGCTACCGCTAACCGCCGTAATTGCATCCATGTATTTTTCATCCATCTCGTCACAGACACCCATCATGTTCAAGAGGGCTTTGACTTTTTCTTTGTCTTCGGTCGTTACGTTGGGTTCACAACAGTACGCCGTGTATGCAGCTTGAACCATCGCGCCCAAATTGGGCATTATTCGAACAATTTTTGCTTCGGGAGCATTCTTCCTGAGAAATGCCAATGGTACAGTAGCAGCTACAGACACCAAAAGTTTGCCCTTGATTTCTTTGTTGATTTCTTTTAGAACCTTTTCCACGTCGCCTGGTTTCACGATTATGAAAACTATGTCGGCGTCGGCGGCGGATTTGCGGTTATCCGAGGAAACTTTGACACCTAACTTTTCCAAATCAGTTAGTTTTTCTGGGAAGATATCGACTGCTGTTATCTTACCTACGTACTTGCCTTTGACGAGGCTTTTGATTATTGCGCTTCCCATCATGCCTGCGCCGATTACCGTGATTTTGTCATTCATGAATGCTCACTTACCTGTTAGAAACGTTGGTTTTGCTCTTTAAACTTTTGTTGCCAAAAAACCGAACTATTTACCTGCAACGATTTCTCTGAGAAGCTTATGCATGGTTAAGGCTGGGGCATCGGTTTTTATGCCTCTGGGGTTAAAATGGGTGGGAACTGCCTGGAATCCGTATTTTTGGAGTGCATCCAAGAAATCTTGGTTTGAAGGTGCGACTGAGTTGAGTTTGCCGCTTAACTTGTCAATTACGTAGTAAGTCGCTGGTAGCGGTGCTTCGTTTTTTGTGAGGTTTAGAAGTTTGGTGATTTTAGCGCTGTTTCTGAACGCGGTGATTTGGTTTTCTTTTGTAACTTGGTCAATGAAAGTCGGGTCGGAAATGGAGCCTATCCATAGGGGTCCGGCATAATCCATTTTGCCGCCGCATTCTGGGCATGAATCGCTCTTCCCAAAAATTTTGTTTGCCACTTCTCGGTGCATGCAGTTGAAGCAGTGGAGGATGTAGCCTGTTTGTTTGAGGCTTTCATCGGATTTTTGGCAGCCGTAGGCGATTTGAGCATAGACTCGGATGTAGTGGTCGCTGCTGTGGCTGAAGAGAATTCGGATTCCAATGTCGTGTTTCGCCGCTAATGACGCCATGCAACCTGCCAAAAGCCGCACGGCCAATTCATGACAATATTCTGTTCGCAAGGGTTTGCCGCCGTACTTTCGAACGCAAGCCTTTGCATGAACTCCGCATAATGGCGCCAAATCAGTGGCAGTTGCCGCCAGCAATCCTTTGTTTTTTAGGGCACGAAATGCTGAATCCAGGTAGGGTACGGGGGTTCCAAATGGGTCAATATCTACGATGTCGAAGCGTTTTTTTGGTGAGGCGTTGCAACTTAGAACACAGTTGGCGTCTTTGTACTTGAGCGTGATTTTGTTTTCCTGCTTGTTAAGTTCAATGTTGTATTTTGCTAACTCTATAGCTGAAGTGTTAATGTCACTAAGCATCACCCTTGTCACGCCATCGACTTCAACAGCGAAACGTATTCCTCTTATGCCTTGACTGGTGAACGGTTCGCATATGCTGATTTCATGGTTAACGACATGCTGGTAAGCTTTGAACGCTAAAACGGTTACGTCGCGGTTAAACTCCATAACAGGATTGTAGAAAACTGGAGCTTTAGAAGGCGCATAATCTGATGCCACAACTCCGTAGGCTTCGAGTTTAGGCACTAAGACTTGAACTTTTCCTTCCCTGATGATTTCGCTGGGAAAATCTGGGACGTAGCCATCTTTATCTGCCATCGGGTATGCTCCAGAGATGTTGGTATGAAAAGAATTTAATCAGCATATTAGACTTATGGTAGGGTTGGTGCAAAAGATGAAGATGACGATGACGAGAGTTTTTATTTTGACTGGTGCTCCGGGAGTAGGAAAAACCACTGTGCTCACTAAAATTGTTGATGCCTTAAAAGCCAAAGGTCTCAGTGTTGGCGGAATGGTTAGCCGTGAAGTCCGCAAAGATAATGTGCGGGTGGGTTTTGAAATCTTGGATTTAACCCGCGGTAAACGTGGGTGGCTGGCTCAAGTAAGCGGGCAGGGTGGTCCGCAGGTTGGCAAATACCACGTTAACCTCGGCGATCTCGACAACATCGGCACAGTAGCCATCACGCAAGCTCTCGAAAAATGTAGCATTATAGCCATCGACGAGGTTGGTCCCATGGAGCTTTTCTCAGAGAAATTCAAACAAGCCGTGACACAAGTGTTAGAGAGCAAAAAGTTGGTGTTGATGGTTGTTCATGGAAAAGCCAACGGTTCACTTGTAAATAATGTTAAGCGAAGAGTTGACGCGGAGATTTTTAATGTGACTTTCTCTAATAGAGAAAACCTGACTAAGCAGCTAACTCAAAGAGCTTTGGATTCACTTTAAACTAGGAATTCTTCTTCAAAAGCGAACCTATTCAGAGCTAATCAAAGCTCATTGTAGAACCATTAGAGGGTAGGTCATTTTTGGCGATCCCCAGAAACCTTAACAATGAAAAAACAGCAGTACCGAAAGCAACTTTAATTCATGCTAAATAGAAAAGGAAAAAGTTTAGGTTGACTCGCACTTCTGCAAGAGCCGTTGCCAACGTTCGTCAGTGGTGCGTTGAATCTCATCAATGATATTCGAGTTTTGTGGCGTAAAGAGATGTCTGAACCTGCCTTGTCCTTCAAGGTAAGCTTTCACGGGCTTCTTTTTCTGCGGTGCGAGAGCGATGAGTTTGCTGGGAGTTGAGAGTGTTCGTTTGCCGTTGACTGCTTCCCATATTGGAAACACGCATGACTCAACTGAGAGTTTGCTGTACTCCATGGTTTTTGCTGGTTCGCTTCTCCAGCCTCTTGGGCAAGGGGCGAATATGTGTAGGAACGCTGGGCCTTCAACTTCTAAGCCTTTGCGTACTTTTGTTAGCATGTCTTTCCAATAGTAGGGTGTTGCTGTTGCAACGTATTCCATTTCGTGTGCCAGCATTATTTCTGTGATGGGTTTTTTCTTTTCTAGTTTGCCTGGGTTAACTGAGCCAGCGGGGGTTGTGGTTGTTGCTGCTCCGAGGGGTGTGGAGCTGCTTCTTTGGATGCCTGTATTCATGTAACCTTCGTTATCATAGAGAATGAAGAGAAAGTCGTGTCCACGCTCGACTGCGCCAGATAGTGCTTGCAAACCAATGTCGTAGGTTCCACCATCACCAGCTAACGCGATGATGTCTATGTGTTCTTGTTTTATTTTGCCTTTTTTGCGCATAGCTTTGATTGCTGCATCGATACCTGAAGCATTAGCAGCAGCATTCTCAAATGCGGTGTGAAGCCATGGAAGAGCCCAAGATGAGTAAGGGTAAATTGAGCCGACGATTTCCATGCAGCCGGTTGCTTGAGTTACGATTGTTGGTCCACGGGTTGCTTTCATTACCATTCGTAGCATTGCTGCTGGTCCGCAGCCGGCACATGCACGGTGGCCTGAAAGGAATAGGTCTGGTTTGTTTGCAATATCTTTAGCTGTAAATTTCCACTCTTGAGTTGTCATTTTTGTTACTCCCTGAGTCCTAAATAATGTACTTCCCTATCGACTTGCCCAGTTTTAGCAATTTTTGATAGGTCTTCAAAGATTTTTCGCAGGTCACGTGGGCTGCTGTCTCTGCCGCCTAAACCGAAAATGTAATTGACCATAATTGGGCGTTGGTTTAGGGCGTAGAGTGCGTTTTTGACTTCACTGAAGACTGGAGCGCCTAAGCCGCCTGGACTCATGCTTTTATCCATAACTGCAACAACTTTAATGTTTTTAAGGGCATTTTGAAGTTCTTCGAATGGCAATGGTCTAAATGTGCGAAGCCGCAGAACGCCTGCTTTAATTCCTTCTGCTCTTAGTTGGTCAACTATTACCTTTAGTGTTCCAGCGGTTGAGCCTATGCATACAATTGCGATTTCTGCATCTTCAAGTTGATATGCGTCTACGAGTCCGTTACCATAGCTTCTGCCGCTGATTTTGGCGTATTCATCGTTAACTTCTTGGATCTTTTTTAATGCGTTGTTCATGCCTTCTTGTTGTTGCCTCTTAAACTCGAAATAGTAATTCTGTAGCGCGTTTGGACCCATAGTCATGGGATTTTCAGGGTCAAGTTTGAAAGGAACTGTTTTTCCTTCATGAGTAAGTACAAAAGGAAATTGACGTTCTCCAACGAATTGCTTGACTTCATTATCTGAAAGTGTGTCTACCCGTTCCAGTGTATGACTAATAGTGAACCCGTCCAAACCCACAATTATAGGCAATGAAACACCAATATCCTCTGCTATCTTGAAGGCTTGAAGAATGGAGTCGTATGCTTCCTGAGCGTTTTCAACATAAATTTGTAGCCATCCACTATCTCGCTCAGCCATACTGTCAGAGTGGTCACCATGAATGTTGAGAGGCGCTGATAACGCGCGGTTAGCAACCGCCATCACGACTGGCACACGAGAACCCGAAGTAACAAAGAGCATTTCATGCATTAGTGCTAAACCTGCTGAAGCGCTGGCGGTGAAAGTTCGTGCTCCGGTTGCTCCTGCTGCAAGACTAGCTGTCATGGCGCTATGTTCTGATTCTGTGCAGACAAATTCTGTTTTGACTTCTCCGTTGGCGACGTATTCGCTGAATTTTTCAACAATGATTGTCTGGGGGGTAATTGGGTAAGCAGCAACAACATCAACGTCGCATTGTTTAACTGCGAAGGCAACTGCTTCGTCTCCGTTCATAGCTACGGTTTCTTGTTTAGGTTTTTGTGTCATTTTTATTCCTCAGGCAATTTCATGGTTATGGCTTTAGTTGGGCATTCGTTTGCGCAAATTCCGCAACCTTTGCAGAAACTAAAGTCGAATTCGATTTTGCCCATTTCAGGACGATGTTTAATCGCGCCTTCAGGACAGAACATAACGCATGTTAGGCATACAGTGCATTTCTCTAGGTCTCGGACAGGCATGTAAGTTTTCCAGTCACCAGTCATAAAGCCAATGCTGGATTTTGGAGGAACACCGGCTATAGAGATTTCTTTCCAAGTTTTTTCTTTGCTACTCATTCTGCTTTTGCCTCCTTGTAGGCTTCCTTTATGACTGCAAAGTTTTTCTCTGCCAAATCAGGTCTGAATCGTCCTTTCAAAGTTTTTTCTATACCCTCTAAGGTTACTATGTTAGTTGCTTTAGCAACAACACCTAACAGAGCGGTATTTGTTATTGGAGCACCCAAAATTCTTATGGCAATCTCGGTCGCTGGTACGGTCCAAACTTTGCCTTTGGTGACTCGAAGGTTTTCTTTCAAAACCGAAGGTTCCTCATTTGAATTAATAATTAAAGAGGTTTCTTCACGGTTTAATCCTGCGGTGACTGGTACACTTTTCAGTAAAGTGTTATCTAAAACTACCACAACGTCTGGATCATAGATTGCACAATGTAACCGGATTGGTTCAGTGCTTATTCGGGTAAAAGCAGTAACAGGCGCACCCATTCGTTCTGGCCCAAATTCTGGGAAAGATTGAATGTATTTACCCTCATCAAGGGCTGTTCTTGCCAAAAGTTCGCTGGCTGTCCAAGCGCCTTGTCCGCCTCTTCCATGCCATCTAAACTCTACCATAATTTTCAAAGCAATCCCTTCACTAAGTCTTTTTCTAGCTGAAATTCACGAGTACCTTGATATACATTTTCGTGGTTAAACGCAAAAACACTCGAATTTAATGTAAAAATAACCTTAATCAACATTGACATAAAAACCATTGAAGCTTCAGCATTTGGCACTAAAAACACCATATTTTGTTTGTCAAGCTATATAGCAATAAAGTTATATCTTCCTGTTGAGTGACTAAAATCTCGCTATAAAGTAGTTTTAAAAAATGACTGAGAGGAAACGCAAGTGGCGGACGTAATTTTAACTGCGGACAGAACGCTAATGAGTAACTATCATAATAACGAATTTCTAGGGTTTCGGTACATGTGCCCCTCCAAACTTTATCCCCGAATGGCTCTATAGCTACCTCTTTTTTCCGCATTTAAAAACCAGCAATGGACAACCTTGGACAGCTCCATATGGCTTAAGAAAAACTGAAGCCCAACTTCTAAAAGAAGGCTTCAAAGTGGAAACCCTCAGCCCAAACCGCCTTGGAGACGCTTTAAAGGATGCAAAAGTTCTGGGCATTCACGCGATGGATCCGTTTGGTTTAGGACCTGCATCTTCAACTCTCGCATCTATCTTCAAAAAGGAGCCATATCTTGCAAAGTATTTTCAAGCCTTGCTTAGCAGTTCGGAAATCAAAAGAGCAAAACAAAACGGTTTAAAAGTTATTGTTGGCGGTCCTGGGGCGTGGCAGTTTAAGTATCGAGAAAAATCTGTTAAGGATTTGGGTATCGACTGCGTGGTTGAAGGGGAAGGTGAAAACGTAGTGGGTAAGCTCTTTAAAGCAGCTATTGAAGGTCAAGATCTTCCAAGTCATTACGAGGTTGGTGCTGGTGAAGTTCCGAGTTTGGAAGAAATTCCCGATATTGTTTCACCTTCGATTAATGGTTTGATTGAGATTGGACGGGGATGTTGTCGTGGCTGCCAATTCTGTAACGTCACTTTGCGCCCGTTAAGATGGTATCCTATTGAAAAAATTGATCGCGAACTCCAAGTTAATTTGTCGTCGGATAAAGTGACGGGTGCTTGTCTTCATTCTGAGGATGTTATGCTTTATGGCTCAAAGAACACTGTGCCCAATTGGGAGCAGATTTTGGCTTTGCATAAGATGGTTATGAAACAGGTTGATGGGATAAGTTGGAGTCATTGTTCTTTGGCTGCAGTGGCTTCTGCGCCTAAGCTTTTCCACGAACTTTCTGAGATTATTTTGCAGAATCAAACGTGGTGGGGTGCTGAAGTGGGTATCGAGACTGGTTCAGGCGATGTGGCAAAGAAAATTATGCCTGCAAAGGCTCATCCATTTCTGGCAGAAAATTGGCATGATGTAGTTGTGAACGGCATGGGTTTGATGCATGATAACAAGCTAGTTCCCGCTTGTACATTGATTGTTGGATTACCCGACGAAACCGAAGACGATGTAATAAAAACGATGGATTTGGTTGACGACCTCAAAGATATGCGAAGCTTGATTGTGCCATTGTTCTTTGTTCCTCTGGGAAAACTTCAGAGCGCGGACTGGTTTGAAGAAACGAAGCTTAGCTCGTTGCATAAGCAACTGCTGGTTTCATGTGCCGAACATGATTTCCGCTGGGTTGACAACTTGTTAGATTGGTCTTTTTCGGGCAAATGGTACTCGCTCATTATGAAAGAATTCTATAAAGGCTTCTCAGCGATCGCAAAGTACAAAGTGAGACGAATAGAATAACCATTTTTCTGCCTTTACATTAATTTTAACTTCTTAGCTATTCAGTGAGTTATTTTTATTTGGGTTTCACATTCGTCGCAAGTGAAAACTGCAATAAAGAAGACAAAATTTTCCAGTTTTCTATCGGGTTTGCTCAGTTCTTTTCCACATTTTGGACAGTTAACCATAAAATGACTCTTTTACATTGCCCATGTACAAAGAGGGTATAAAAACTTGTGCTAATAAAATAAGAAGAAAACAATCGTTGTACATGAGTACAATTGGATTTTATAACCCTTAACGGCTGACCACGCTTATTTTCCAGTATAACACTAGGATACAGGAAGATTGAAAACGGATTTAGCAACTGTATTTTTTTATGCAGCGAAAACTGGGATGACTGCTTTTAACTCTACAAAATACTCTCTAAGTAAACATTGACCTTTTTGCGTAATTCGGTACTGCTTGCGGGCTTTTCCCAAGACGAATATCCAGCTTGAAGTTATGAAACCCCGTTTCTCTAAACGTTTGAGCTCAGGATATATTAAAGAAGGACCTAACCGTATGCCGAACTTTTTCTTTACAGCTGTCAGGATAGCGTAACCGTGTAGACCGCAGTCAGAAGTTTCGTTTATTAGGTTTAGAATTATGCTTTCGAGGATGGCGCCGTGGAAGATTTTTTTGTTAAAAATTTTGTTCAACTCCGTAAAATGTTTCAAAATCTAAACTTGCTAATATAGTAAGAGTGAAGATGTAAGATATAAGATCGTGCTGTAGCCTCGCCACTACAACAAGCAACCAACCCACCCATAGCAACTTACCTCATCAAATAGAGTTCTTTGAGATTTGTCCAAGAGCCTGTTTCGGGGACACGGCTAAACTTAAATAGTCTTGTGAATCTGAAAGATGAGAGAACAATGGTTTGCCGCCGTTGCACAGCCCGGTAGTGCAACTGACTGTTAATCAGTAGGTCAAAGGTTCGAGTCCTTTCGGCGGCGCCAATATTAACGCGAAAAAACTACCAGTTTTTTCGTTCACTAAACCCTGACCTCCCTCATAATCAGCTGCTTAAGCTGCTGAGCCAGAATCGATAACTGATGATCCTGGTATATTTCTGGGAGCTCAGTTATATTTCCCCGCATCAAAGCATCCTTGGATAAGACTTCTTCTGGGTTCTCTCCCATGGCGCGTAAGATTTCTTTAAATTGCTCAATTCTGTTGGCCTGAGTTTTCGGTCTAATTGCTAATCCTGCAGATGTGTAGAGATTTCTTAGGGTTTCTATACCTAGGCTTTGGACGTCTTCATAAGTGTCGATGGTTTTGCCCATGAAATATTTGATGATTTCGCTATCGATTTTTGAGGCACTCATCTGGGTTCTAAAGTATTTTCGCAGGCTATGGGTTCTTACACTGTACATCCAGCTGTTAGGCAGTTTCTTTGAGACGCCAGCTTCAACAGCGATTGTGTGCACGATTTTTCGCAGCGTTTTTTCGCTGATGCCGACCACTTTGTATGCTTGGTGATCACTTCGAACTAAAGGTGAGTCGTCGGTGATTTCTTCTGGCGGAGTATATCTGATGCCTCGTCTTCTGTCGGCGATGTACATTTTCAGCAGGTTGCTTGCTTCAGTGTTGATGAAGGTGTCGTAGTCGTGGTATTTTCCTTTGGTGATTTCAGCCTCGACGTGAATGTGTATGGGAATTCTGTTAGCTTCTAAGTCTTCTTTTATGTGTCGGTATTTTAGTTTACAAAAGGTTCCTTCTCGGAATCCACCTGTTGCTAAGGCTGCGATGATAAAGGCTTCGCGAGTAGCTGATTTATCGAGCATGGTTGTGATTTCTTCGGGTTTTGGGGCTCGATCTTTGTAGGCGACTTTTCGGGATAGGCGTTCTGTGAGTTTGACGTCGATTCCGTTTACGTGGTAGAAGGTTTTGACAGCTTTGATGTAGTTGTTTACGGCTGCTGGTTTGAGGTCGTCGTCTTGTAGTTCGGCGAGGTAGTCGTTTAGGAATCCACAGTGGTTCTGTACTTTTATGGGGTCTGGGATTGCGCCGACAGGTTTGACGTCTTGGATAATTAAGTCTGGCGTATAGCCTAGCCAAGTTGCGTATCGTTTGACGTTGACTGAGTAGGTTAAGCAGCTTCTGTAGGATCCGGAGAGATGGCGTAGAAAGTGGCGAGCGAGTTTTAGCATGCTTTGGTTCTCGAATATGAAAGTAATTACGCCTGGGCGGTCGTTGAGGCAGGATCTGATGATGTAGTCGACGAGGCCTTTTTCTTTAGCATCTAAGATGTTTTTGAGTTCTATGGTTACGGGTTTTTTGAGTTTCCAGCCGGTTAAGCTTGTGTAGATTACAACTTGGTCGCCTTGGAATGTCATGGGGAGGTTGAGGCTTTTTAGTTCTTCAAGGGAAAGTTGATGGTTACGAGTTATAGCGGGGGCTAAGAGGGTCTTTTCGATCATTGTGTTTTTTCTCCTTTTGAGGAGTGAGTTTTTCGTTCCGATGGTCGTCGGAACGCAGACTCATCTGCATGTATGGATTGTTTGCTTTTTAAATTCAATTCTAGATTTGGAAGAGGGTGCGGATAGAACTTAATCGATCGATCAATGTCTGACTTTAGGAGAACAAGACCGGAAGCTTTCGGGTCGCCGCCGTGAAGTGTTGGTGGGTCTGCATCCCTATCCCAGGAAAGAATAATGTACTGATCGGCTTCGTAGATTAGCCAGCCTACAGCTTCTCTAATCTGCGGCTGCATTAAAACAGCAGAGGCACGATTGTACAGGACATGGTCGCGGTAGCGAACAAAAATCAGTGGCTGTAATGGGTCTAGGCTGGTGTCTTCATTTAGGCAGGATTTGCTATCGGTCTTGCCAAATATATCGTGAGTTTCCTTGGTTAGTCCAGCCATTTCTCTTTTCTTTCCTTCTTATTTCTGAATAATCGAATCGGTTTCAGTGGTTTTGGTGAAGAGTTTTTGGAGTGCTTGGTGTTCTTGCAGAAATGTGGTTAATGCTTTTTCCGTGAAGCCTGGAATCTTTGGGAAAGCTCCGAGTCCTTTGTTGAAAACTATGTATAGAGAATCGATGCCTTCTTGTGTTAAGGCTTCAGCGAATTCTTTGGGAAGCGTTAGTGTGTATTGTGTTGTGCCGTCGCGTTTTCGCATTTTTATTATTTTGTGTTCCACGATTTTGGGTATGCTCATTTCACTTCTTCACATCTCAGTGTTGACTGTGATAATAGTACGAGAAAATTATTTAAGGAAGTATCTTTTAGATATCACATAGGTCACTGAGATATTGCTCAAGAAAAACCCAAAAACCCAAAATATACTAGCCCTCATTGCACAACAAGGACCACAAACTGAATATGACCTCTACAAGCAAAAACAAATAGAAAAAATAAGCCGCGGAACAATCCACTTCTGCCTCAACAAACTCCACCAAGAAGGCTACCTAATACCCTTCAACGACTCAAAAGAAAACCAGCGAAAAAAGAAACTGTACCACCTAACCTTCCGGGGAGCAATATTATACCTAAACACCCTTCAACTCGAACCCCTAAACGGCATAGAATTCTTAAAACTGTTTAAAAATCGATCACTTGAAGACATACGCAAGGCCCGTGAGCAGTTTCAAGAACAATTCATAGTTGAGCATTTAGACGAATTTGATAAGCTCACGCACGTCTTAGAAGACTGGGGAAAAAGGCTAGGTTATCCCCTTTTCAAAGAAATACCCTGGCTCGTCAATCATTTTGGGCATTCAGTCTTATACGATATAGTGCATTCTGCTCAGGTTTTAGAGGCGGTCCCCCCTCATGCCTCAACAGAGCTTGCGTTCCTTGGGAAAAAAATAGAAGCGGTAACCGAAAAAGTAAGTCAATTGAAATGGACTGCTCAATCTGATCAAGAGGATGAAATCCAAAGACGTATTGAGCAGAGAAGTGGCGATGCAGATAATTACAATCAACTTGTAACTCTAAGCCAACAACTCAAAGAAACCCAAAAGGGACTAAGTGAGATGATTCTTAATAGCAAATCTACTACTAGGGATGATTCTTGGAGGCAAGCATTCGCGGCGAACTTTGCCTACAAATTCATAATGTCAGACCACATCCCAAAGACAAAAGAAGATAATCAAAACGAAGTTCTACGCAGATTTTTCTCTCACGTCGCCTTGGTCATTCTTCAAGAAGCAGTTCCCTCAAACAAAATGGTCGAACTTTTCAGGGGTCAACCTTAAGAGCGACATTGTTCGACTGCCGGATAATAGCAAAAGTTGTTGCTGGATCGAAAATGAGCTCCAATATTGAGAGTATTAGAAGAAGAAAAAACCCCATTTCCTACAGAAAAAGCAATTTTTTCTTCTTTCAGTATAACGCAAGCACTAACAAAAGAACAACTGAGCAAACTTAAAGAAACGTTCATCAAAAGTAATCATCCCCCGATTCAAAAGAAGAATTTGTACGCGATGCCATACGCAACCGTCTAGAACTATTGAAAAACGACAATGAATGCATTAAAGTTTCTCGTGAGCAACATAACGAACTCGACGAAGCCCTAAAGGAAATGGGAACACCCTTCCGCAGTCCAGAGCAATTCATACACAGCCAAATAAGCGAAGTACTCTACAAATACGACGAATTCAAGCAAGAAAGAAAATTAGGTACTAATTAGGTGATTGCATTGAATGAGAAAAAATGTTGGATGTGCCGAAGAACCAAAAAAGAAGTTGCTGAGGAACTCATCAGACTAAAGGCAAAGGGTGTCTGGGCTACTGGCGTACCCGAAGATGAACTTGTCACGTTGCCCTTCAACGATAAAAAAGACCATACCTTAGTCAATATTCCATTGTGTCACATTTGCAGTTATATCATGGAGAGCATAGCCGACGGCATAGTTGACAACCGAGCCCAAGAAGATTTGATGACAGAAAAAGACATACAACGCATTAAGGTCCATTTAGAGGTTGAACCAGAAGAATAGCATCCTCTAGCATTTGTGGTTGGAACTTTAAGCTTTTCTCAAGTGCTTTGAGCTTCAGCTTTCAGGAGTCATCCAAACTGGTTTCTTGTCAGCTATCTCCCGTTGAGTGGGCAACGCATAAGGCAAACATAAAGCGTCAAATACCCCTTGCTCTGTTTCTCCGGCGATTGCCACGCCTTCTTTGATTAGGCCTTCACTGTACTTGAGCCGCATACCTTTGGAAAACGCGTGCCCAGCAAGCCACATATTATGATCAGCAGAGCCTGTACGGACAAGCAAGTGAATTCCAAATGTTGAAGGTTTTGCACGATAAAAATCTACTTGGAAAAGTCCATCTTTGCAGGGCACAAAGGCTTTGATGACACTATTTCCCGAGCAGTTAGGCTTAGCTTTCAGTAGCCTAAGTTTTTCATTAATCTTCTGCCATTCCGTATCGCTTTTTGCCACTACAACAAAGTCAATATCATGTACTATGCTTTTCTGTCGCCTTATGCTCCCTGCAACTTCAATAAGATCGCATTGAGCCGCCACAGCTGCTTTTACTACCGCGGCAGTTCTTTGGGCTTCTTCTAAGTCCAATTCAGCGAGAATTTTAACTGCATCTTGCGGAAAAAGCGTCGCTTGTTTTTTCATCATTTTTATCACTTACAGCTAAAGTTCTTTATTAGCTTGGTCCATAGATGATGCTTGTTGAGTTTTTTTGAAAACTTTCAGTTCTTCTTCAAGCTTCAACAATTTTTTTTGTTGACCTAGCAGAATAGACATAACCATAGGTTCAAAAACAATCGGATTAGTTGCCATGCTGCTCTCTGAAGCGTAATTCCTGCAAATATCCATCAGTTCGTCAAAAGCTTCCCGATCCGACTTACGCAAAGCCCTCGCAAAACCACTCCACAGACTAATCTCTTCCTCCAAAGCCATACGATAAGCAGGAACAGTCTTACCCATAACCCACTAAGCCTCCAAACAACCTCATTGGCAATCACTCGGAACATACGCATCAGCTAAAATTCCATATAAAACAAATGAAAAAACAACCCAACCAAACAGTAGAGAGTAAAGTAAAAGTGAAAATCCTTCACTACCTTTCGATCATAGAAAGAACCCAAACCAAGGCTAAAGAATACCTTGATAAAGTTAAGTTTATCAAGCTTTTCGTTTAAAATTTAGTTTATGCTTTTTTCTTTTAAAGTTAGGTTTGTTATGAGTGATGGTTTTTCAATGTTTTCTGTAAAGGAAAAGAGAGACCATGACAACCGCTGAGACACAACAATATAGAGCTATAGCACGTTGGAGAAGCTGCGAGATTTGATATATTAAACAGATAAAGGTTTTCGGGTTCTATATTTTCTATTAATCAATAAAACGACAACCATAATTGCCATTGTTGATAGGATAGTAATTAAAACAAGTGTTTGGGTTACCGTTGTAGTAGGAGCACTTGGCATAGGTTCTATTGGTGTTGTGATGTTCATTGTAGCATACATGATATTTACTATACGGCTTGGCATCCCTGTTCCTGATGGAGTTACAAGATAGCTCATATGGGGACTTCCGTTTGAATCAAGAGACAGATAGCATTCTCCATTTGCAATATGGTTCGAGTCGACTGTTTTAATCTCCCATTGATTCCCTGTCCAACTTGCGTACATAACAGTAGCAAAAAAGCTATTTGGTTTTGAAGTCACGTAGTTTAAATGAGGGTAGCCATGAACGTCTAAAGCTAAACCACCCATGTTAATATTGGCTAAATTGACGATTAAGCTAACATTTGAAACCACTGATTGCATCTTCCACGTTGACCCATCCCAACTTGCATAAGAGATATTATTTGTCCAAGGGATTTCTCTTTTCTGAACTTGATAGGCAAAATGCGGAAACCCCTTCATATCCAGCACCATATTCGAGTAATTAGTAATACCTGAGACAACAGTTTGGATGGTCCAATTGGAGTTTTTATTTAATGCAAGTTTGACCGTTTGTGAGTCCCAATAGGAACCGCCACCGTGTTTGGTTGTGTAGCCATACATTAAAAATGTGACATTGCTTTCATCAATCGCTATTGACGTTCTAAAAGGAATATTCTCGGATTCATCTAATGTTTGAATAAGCCATGAATTACCTGTCAAACTACCATATTTCAGACTGTAAATTGAATTCTGCCTATATCTACTCGTGTAAGCAATGTGGGGATTACCAGAGGCATCTAAAATGATCGAGCCGTAACCGTTCCAGAAAGATTCATCGACTATTTCTATTTTCCAATTTACGCCTGTCCAAGTTGCATACATTAACCCTTTTAGTCCCAGATATATTATATGGGGATTGTCGTTAGTATCTAAGACCATATCGTATGGAACTTTCACTTGGGGTATTGATTGAAGATTCCAGCGAGTGTCATTCCTTAAAGCGTATTGTGCATCTAAACCTTCATAGACTAAATGCGGGTTATTGTTTGAATCAACGACCAAAGGGCAATAACCGTTTCCAAAACCGCTAACGTTTTTATCAACTGTCTCAACATTCCAAATTATCTTTGAACTACTTGAAGCAGATAAAAAAGAAATAGGTTGCAACAGTGCAAATATTGAGAAGAATATCATTGAAATTAGAAATAGAGTTAACCCTTTGCTTGATCTACCCATAATTAGCTAATGGAACTCGTTGCAGATAAAAGACTTCTCGTACAAGACTCTGGACTGATTTTCGTAAAGGTTTATTGACTAAACTGTTTTGGCTCTGCGTTTATGGTAGACCAACAAACCAGCAACCGTCAAGGCGATAGCAACGACAGAAACCGTTGCAACAGGTACAACAGGAAGAACCTCAGGTTTCTCTATAGTGAAATTTACGTTTTCTGTTGCGCCCATGTTTCCAACAGTATCATTGGCATAAATCATTAAACTATGAGACCCATAATCAAGTCCACTTAGAGTAATATTTCCAGTAAAGGTGACATTGGCCTCCCCATCTAAACTATAGCCCACCCAGCCAACCTTCTCATTGACAGTAAAATTCAACGGTAAACTATTTTGGCTGTAGGTTGTATTCTCAATTTGCAGGTTTGTCAAAGATGGCGCAATGCCATCATTAATCGTGAAATAAACCGTTTGAGTATCTTGCATGATTGCTGGGTATTTAGTGCTGATGCCGCTTGCCCGTTCGTACACTCCAAAAACGGTTAAGAAATAATAGCCTTCAGAGAGGTTTTGCAAAGAGGCAGTGCCAGATATTTGGGTGTAAGACATAAGTGAAGTCCAGATCGACTCTGGTGTGGTCATGTCAAAAAAAGTTTCTGTCGATGGAACAGTAACGTTTGCCTCTCCGTTTAGACTGTAAATTATTCTTGAATCGTATTCAGATGGTTTAAACTGACGATGTATTGTAACGTTTAGCAGTAATGAATTTGAGTTGTAGGTAGTGTTGGATGGAGAACTTATTTCGAGGTTAGAGTTGCGGCTTTCTGTGCCTGCTGTCTGCGCCTCAACTGTTTGAGGCTCAATCAAGAATGGAGCTAAAAGCATCAGACCTAACAAAGAGGCTGCAATTATAACTGCGGTCTTTTTCATATGCCCTCCATCAAACAGTCAATACATCTAAGCAGCATTTAGTTCTATTCAAGGAACATTATGTTCCAACAATGGAACAGACACAAGTTGCTTCATGTGCTGCCTTTTGACTAAATCTTTCTTGTTTTTTTTGTGGTAGACCAACAAACCAGCAATAGCAGCCATTATAGTAAGTATCAACGGAATTGTCCAAATTTGTAACTCTGGAACAGTAGGTGTTGGAGTAGGTGGAGTAATAGATGGTGTTGGAGTTGTTGCTGGGTCGGGTGTTCCATAGCCAAATGGAGTATACTGTTCATTTGTGGATTGTTCTGATACAGTAAAATAAGCATCATCAGGGTAGGGATAATTGTAAGTTCGACCGCCAACCGCATATACTATATCATTTAAGGCTACAACTCCGAAGTTTTGGCGATAGGTTGGCTCTGATGTGGCATTTGTCCATTTGTCTGTTAAGGGATTATATGCATAGTTTGGCAGGTAAGTTGCTTGTGGGTATCTTGCAAAGAAAACATAGACTTGCTTAATGGAATTCACTCCAGTTGTTGATACTGCTGTTTGGGACCACCAATTGCCCTCTTGTAGAATGTTTGGTGCAGAAGAAGATAATGTACTCCAAGTGTCATCAACTGGATTATATAACATGTGAAGTGCTGAACTTCCAGCATAACTCAGGACATGTATCTTATTGTCTATGACAGTCGTGCACAAAGTTGATAGTGTATTCGGCGGATGAGAACTTGGTGCATCAGGCATAGGGGTTTTAACTGCCCATGTGTCAGTCGCAGGGTCATAAACCTCATTAAACGTCGCATTGGAGCCTTTTCCCATAACATAGATTTTATCGTCTACGATGTTAGCTTCTCCGCTGATTGCTATTGGAAGAGATGTTTTAGTTTGCCAACTATCATCTGAAGGGTCATAGACCTCATTTACTGTAGTATACGTAATGTCTCCAGAAACCCAGTTAGTGATGCCACCCAAACAGTAGATTTTGCCTTGATAGTTGGCTATGGCAAATTCATATCTTTGTGTTGGCATATGTGCCTTGAAAGCCCAAGTATCAGTTATTGGGTTGTACTCTTCATTGATGTTAGTAATCCAGCCTTTAGCATTGTAGTCGTTTCCTTCGTTGTTGGGTATATACCCGCTCTCGGTGTTTCCACCAATAGCGTAGATTTTGCCATTTGCTGTTGTTAAACCTAAATCACTTCTCGCTACGTGCATAGGTGCTTTGGATACCCATGAGTTTGGGGGAACAGAAGTTCCAGAAACAGGCAAAACCACAATTATAGATGATGCAGTTAAGAAGACGAGAACAAGTGCTAAAGCTAAAGTTTTACCCATAGCCACCACTTCATAGTTGGAAGAGTTTTCGTTATAAGACTTCTTGTCAAGGAATCTGAACTAAACCTGTTTTTCCAAGTCAACAATTCTGGACTAACCGCTTTGCAGTTTTTTACGATACGAAGCTCAAAAGGATATTCCCTAAGAAAAACTAAAGATATTTTACTAGCTTCATTATTGAAATTTCTATGTCCAAAGTAGTAAAAGAATTGAACTGCAAAACACTACTGGTATCCGTCAGTGAGTACCCCCTAAATTTCTTAATCTTCCCACATCGCCTTACAGCAAATAGTTAAAAAAGAAAAGAATATTGTAAGCCCACAATTGAGCTAGTCGAGCAAAAGGAAATAAGGTGGGGGGACAAAGACCAGGCTTTCACTTACCCCTCCTCTTCCAATATAGGTCTCTTCAACCTATCCTTTAATAAAAAAACAGCCTTCATTTTAGCGGAAGGAATGTTGATGAGTAAAGAAAAGCAATGTTGGATATGCCGTAGAACGGAGCAAGAGGTAAAAACTATTCTTGAGAAATTAAGTTCTGAAATCTGCGTTTCTGAAATTTCCATGTTAGCCGCGGATAAGGAAGATGCTGTTATGGTTTCGGAAAAAAACTACTTTATTTCGAGGTGACCTAAAAGGCATTTATCGCTGCGTAATCTGCGAAATCATCCTCATGGACATGGCAGAACACGCAATTGATGTACGCACCCAAGAGGATCTGCTTACAGAGGGCGACTTAGAGCGAATAAACTTTGACATCTCTACAACTATCGACCGAGATTGTAGTAAAAAACCGATCAGAGCTGCCGCTAAACCAAAAAAATAACTGCCTAAAAGAAGCTGATGTTTCCCAAAAATCTTTGACTACAAAAATACAGAACAGAACTTACCGTCGTTTTAGCTTTTTTACAGCAAAGTACGTTAGTGCTAAACTTACAATAAGGCCTCCAATCGCAAAAACTGCAAAAAATCCATTATCTGGGGGTTGTTGGGGTGGTTTGGTTGGTTCAATCGGGGTTGCGGTGGGCATGGGTGTTGGCGTGGGTTCAGACACATAAAATGTGACGTAATTTGAGTAGCCATGGTTTCCTACAAGGTCGTTTGCTTTAATGGTGATGATATGTGTGCCGACTGTTAAGTCGGTTAGGGTGGTGTTTTGTGCTGGCAAAGTTAGTGTGCTGTTTCCGTCTATGGTTACGGTTAAGGGTGTTGTTGGTTCGCTTAGGAGCACATTTAGCGGGACTGTGCCTGGATAGGTTTGGTATGTTTGAGGCGTTTGTATGGTTATGTTGGGTGGGGTTGCATCTAAGACAACGTCGGGTGCGGCTAAGTTTACGGTAAAATAAATTGTATCAACGAAAGAGTGTACAGCATTAAAGCTGAAGTCTGTACTGAAAGAAATTGTCAACGAATGCAGTCCCTCTGACAGCTCAGGCAACTGCACTTGCCCACGCGCCAAGTAGACCAGATGCAACTCGTTTGGGTTAATAACTGTGAAGGGCATGTCACCTGTCAGGCTTCCATCCAGTGTATAATTTAGGGAAATGTGCATGCCTATACCGACGCCTACAGTGTAGTTCAAGAGGATGTTTTTGGTGTTGTAGGTTGTGTTGACAGGGCTAAAGACCGTGACGACGTCAGAGATGTAAACTGGCCCCACAATATTGCCTAAAACAGGTTGAAGCCCAATCAGTAGCAAACCCAAAAGAACCACTATAAACGCGGTTATCCTGCTTGACTTGCGATTCATGATTATCCCTAATTGTTGAAGAACACTCTAACCTTTAACTCTCCCAACGGAACACCTTGTTCCCCTAAAAGAACAGGCACTTAAATCACTTTTACGCCATTTGTCAGTTTTAGAAAGCCCCAATTTTCCCCAAAAAGAAGAGGGTGGATGCTTATTGCTTGTTGACTTTGCTCTTCCAGTAAAGCAGAATCGCACCCGTCACAGTGGATGCTAACGCAGTCGCCGGAGCCTTAATCTCCAGCGGAATTGGCAAAGAAGCAACAAACGTAGTAGCAGCGCCCGCAACTGTGCCAGCCAAAACGATTAGGGCTTCCTTATTCTCAGATACCTCTATCTCATCAACCAATCGAAATCACCTCCAAGAAGCATTAATAAGAGAAAATTAGTTCGATAGTAAAATTCAGATCAAATTTCATACATGAGGAAGGTAGCAACCGAGCTTGCCCATAAAAAAGATTCTACCTAATGACTACTGCTAAGAAACCTTTCAAAAAGAAAAACGATCAATGTTCTTAGTTGCTTGGGTTTTCTCGGCTTCTTATTTTTCCTGTATCTTAGAAGATGGGCCTTTAGGCTCAGTCTGTTTTGAAATTCTTTGATCAAGCAGCGTTTCTTTTTCTATAAGTCTAGCCTTGACATTTTCCAATAATTCTTGAGCCATATCTTTTACATTATTATTACTGTCAAGTGTGAGCTGTTCAAGCAAATCGTAAGCTGCGATTCCCTCTGTAGTTTGGATTTTTTAGACCACAAGCGCCTCGAAGGTCAACCACTACCGTCCTGGAACGAATTTACCTCAAAAGCAAATGACTATGCTGCTGATACTTTAATGGTTCAAATACTCTGTCGCCGCTTGGAAGTAGTAGAACAATCAATTTTTCATTGTTCAACTACTTCTAAATATGAAAGGGAATTGAAAGAAGAAGAATACAAAAATATTTGCGCTTCTTCTTCTACTTAGTTAGTAGTTGTTGATAGAGAACTTCACCGCAAAAAACTAATCTAGAGGCCTACTAACGTAAAACCTCTAACGCCCGCTAAACCGCACTATATTTCTTTAACAAATAGAAGTAGTAGTCCTATAGGCATTAACGTCTACTACTTCTAATCATTCTAAACTTTGGGAATTAGTCTTGCGCTAAGAGGCAACGTCCGCCTACAACGGTATGCTACTCCAATACGCCATTGTTTATGGAGTGAGAGTTATTGTTGTATTTCATATTTTTAAAATGCTTAAATAGGTTTTCAATAATATGAAATAAGTATGAGACATTCAGATCCAGATTACACTTTAGGCAAAACAGAATTACAGTTGCTCAAAGAGCTTGCAAAAGGTAGTCAATCTCTACCGGAGATCAGGAAGTCACTATCGCTTAAATCTGCGCTTCTTTCATATAATTTTGAAAAATTGAATAAAAAAGGGTTAATCCAAACAAGTGAATTAGGCAATAGAAAGCTCGCTGGTTATAGTGAGACAAAGCATGCAGTTCTACTTAGGGACCTTTTGCTCTCCTATGATTTTATGGATTGGGAAAACATACTTAGTGGAAAATCAGTCGAAATCCTTTTCAAAATCCTCGGTGATGGCGACTTATCAAGGTTTTCAGGCGCTACACTTTGGCGTTACCTTAAAGAACTAAAAGCAAGGGGCATAATAGCAGAAACCCAGAAAGGATACATAATCAATACTCGCTTCTCGGTCCTCGCAGATTTTCTAAAAGAATACGAGCGTTATTTTGTTACCAAGATTTCCAAGACGCTCTCTGAAAACTCTGTTATCTTTTGGCAAAAGGGCCTGGAATTTCTGGTTCGAGTGCCTAATTCCGCAGAGGCGCCAACTGGAGATTTCCACAAAACCGCAACCTCAATTTTCTCTGCGTATGATCTGCCGCTGTTCTCAGAATTTGATGTTTACTTCTATTCAACCACAAAAGAGACAATCAAGCCCGAGGATGCTGTTTTGCATACGCTTTTGTTGGAGCCGGGCAATGTGCGATATTCAACTTACGCTCTGTTGTTGCTTAAAAAAATGGAAAAACAAATCGACAAAACATACCTTCTCAGGGAAGCTGAGCATTTTGGGCTAAAGAACCGAGTGAAAGGTATGCTTGAATTCCTACAAACTCATATTCGCCCTGAAGGGCAGCCGCTACCTACTTGGGACTACTTTGTTGGTAAAGCCCGTGATTATGGAGTGATGGCTTAATGGCTCAAAGACGCTCCTTTAACAAGGACTACCTTAAGCAAGAATTCGACAAACTAAATGCAATAGCAAAACGTCCCCTTGCGCTTTACTTGATCGGCGGCGGCGCCATGGCGTTCTATGGCCTAAAAGTTGCAACTAAAGACATAGACATTATACTCACAAACCAAAAAGACCTCAACAATCTCCAAACAGCCTTAGTTGCCACAGGTTACAAAGAACCAAATCCCATAGTTATTACACGGCCATACAACGAAATGCAAACCAGCGCCATACTGGAAAACAAAGATGGCTTTCGATGGGACTTATTTCTAAACAAAGTCTGCGGCAAACTAACCCTTTCAGCAGAGATGCAAAAAAGAGCAACCTCACTCTATCAAGGCAACAAACTAAAGGTGCTTATCGCCTCAAAAGAGGACCTTTTCCTATTCAAAGCAATCACCACAAGAGACGCAGATTTGGATGATACCCGAATACTTGCCCAATCAGGTCTAAAATGGGAAACTATATCCCAGGAATGCAACAGCCAATCCCAAGAATCAGGCGTTTGCTGGGAAGACGCACTCGCCCAAAACCTACAAGACCTCAGAGCAAAATATGGCATTGAAGCCCCAATCGAAAAACCCCTAAGGAAAACAGCAGAGGGAAAAATTATCGAGGCAGCTCTGCTTGGGCAAATTGAAAAGGGAAACGATACGGTTGGCGGCATAGCCAAAGCAATCGGTGAATCTACGAACTTTGTTAGAGCTGAGCTCCAAAAATTAGCTGACAAAGGAATAGTTAAAGTCGATAAATCCAGTAAACCTCATAAATTCCTTCTAAGAGACAAGGGTTAAAGCAAAGGATAAATCAGGATATTCTCCAGAATCGTAAATTATAAAAGTTAACGATTTTAAGAAACATCACTCTTATGATATTTTATGGTCTGGTTATTGCATTTACGAAGTCTCTTTTCACCTAATCACTGTGCCTGCGATTTTCATGAGATGAAACTTTAAGAAAGAAATTAAAAAAAAGATAGATTGGTTTTCTGACTTTCTCTTAACTTTGCTTGTCTGCTGCCGACTGCGCCCTTCTTGCGAAATCCTGATTATGGCCTGTTTTAGCTGCGTTAGATTGAATCCTTGCAGCAGCTTCTTTTGTCATGCCTTGCTTTGTCACCTTTTCACCTCCTTACGGAAAATTAACTTAAGATTTACCATGGGTAAACTGCATCTCTTTCGAGATATTGCTGTACGTTCATTATCTGCGAAATGTTGTCATTGGTTACTTCTGTCAAGCTCAGAAAAGTTCTGTTTGCTCCATCAATATTGCTCAAGGCTAAACCGCTTGGGGAAATCATGAAGTAAGATGCAAGCATTTCATTGGCACCTTCAAATATTGGAACAAGACCGGCTGTTGTTTCATCATTTAGCGTTTTGAAGTAACTAAACTGTTCATTAGTTATTGAAAGCTCATTGAAATGGTCGTCATTCTGGCCTAAAATGTGTAGTACTTGGAATACCTTCCATCTATCAGGTTTAAGGCGGCTAATTAATGGTCGCATATCTTCGCTCCAATTTAACCTAGTTACTGTTGTGTTGATTTTCAGCTTAATGCCGGCTTCATGGATGGCACTAGCAAGATCTATAATCTTCTTAACATGACCTCCATTTCCCCTGCCCAGTGCTATTTCGACTTCTTCGTATGCCGAATCGATAGAAAGACCTATCCAATCGATGAATGGTTTTAGCTTCCGTATTAGTTCTTGATTTAGATAAAATCCATTTGAGACTACCGAAACAACAAAACCTGTAGCTTTAGCTAGTTTGATTATTTCCAAGAAGAGTGGATGTAGTGTCGGCTCTCCACCAACAAAGTTGATTTTTTCCATGCCCATACTTCTAAGATATTGTAAAATCTCTTGTGCGGTTTCGAGATTTTTTATTTCTTGATCTAGGTTTTTAGAGAAACAGAATCTGCAACTGTAATTGCATCTTTGAGTTATGTGCCAATTAACAGAACGCACATCTTGCGTTTTAGATATGATGTTATTTTTCAAAGAGCTTGTTCTCCAATAGAAGAATAGCATGAAAAGCCTTTTTAAAAAATAGCGGACAGTTTATTTTGACGATATACCTTCGTTATTAATTAGCCCTTCTCTGAGAAGGTAGAACTTTTTGTCAATTGCCACTATATAATTTTCCGTATCTCCAAGGATTTTACAATGATTTTCTCTCATTATTTGAGCTTGACTTAATGCTTTATCTCGATCCTTTTCAGTGCTTCCGAGAATTTCAGGGGAACCTAATCGTGCTTCAAAATACAATGCCATGTCAAAGAAATCTTCTAGTTTAGCGCTCTCCTGGAGCCCCCTTTGCAGCCAAAGTTTTAACGTAAATCGATCACTAAATACTTCTGAAATATCTGCAAACTGACGAATAAGGAAAAGCATTAACTCAATTGACGATTGCTTTTTTGCAAGCTGATTGATAAGCGAATGTTTCTGTATAGTCGATGTAATGTCCTTACTTATTCTATCAAAGGCAAGGCTAAAGTTCCATCTGTCTATCTCTTCAAGCAAGGGAATTTTTTCGGTAATCCAATATTTCAAGGAAGACTCAAAATTACTGCAAGCCAACAGAGGTTCACCGCAAATCATTTGAAAGATGGCCAAGTTATGCTCAATAATAGCCCTGTCCTTATTCTCTAACTTGAAACCATTTAATAATAGGTTTGAGAAAAGCCACCGAGAAATATTCGTATCGCCCCTATTTGCAAAGTAAACGGCAGCAAGAGTAATTTCTTCAAGGGAGTTTTCCTTTACTTTTTTAATTGATGGTTTGAAGCGCCGGTATTCTTTCTTTTCTAAATCCTCACAAAGTCTTTTGTAAGAGCTAATTGTATTGACAATTTCAGATTCGGTATAATACCCGCCTAAATGTCCATAGATAATTTCAATTTTAGTAGTTGGAGAGAGACTATAATCAAACCATCTTCTCTCTACTTCTGATGCTGCATTTTTGAAGAATATTGTGAGTGCATAATCATTATGAATAAGTTGATCCTTAACCCAACCGTATTATTTGCGGATTGTTGTCTTTTGGTCAATCGTTTCAAGCATCCACAAAACTTTTTTTCTGTAGGAAAAGAGTCGTTCGATATAATATGGGTCAGCATAGTCTTCGATTCTAATTTCAGTATTAAATGCTTCTTTCTGTGTTAAAGGCGTTCCAATAGGTTTTAAGCTCTTTTTTTTATCAGGCAGGGGGCGTTTGAGTCTCGGTCCTCTGAAAGAAAACACAAAATTTCGGGGGTCATCCGCTAATTTCTCCATTTGTGGGCTCCATTTATACGGATGATAATGCATGTAATCATAGTAGCCGTTAATGAGCCGCCTTCCTTCTTTCTTATCTATAATGTATGAATCTGGATACTCGCCTTTTTCCGTCAGTTCTCTAATGGTTGGCTGTATTTCGCTTAAAATGTCCCATAACATGATAAAGGTTAGGTCCGCGATGTGGTTAGCGATTCTTTTTTTGTTTTTTAGTTTTTCGTTAACAAATTTGCGGAAAAACGGGTTAGTATCTTCGTTTAATTGAAATTGCGTGGTTGCCATTTGCTCTGCAAGCGCCTGCTTTGGGTCTTCGCTCTTTTTTAATCCATACAAAGCCTTGAAAATGTGCGCGCCCGCATTTGAGCGATGGATATCCAGTGAAAGTGCTAGATCGAGCCTTGTTTGCTTTCCCATAGATAGGTAATCTTGTTTTGTCTGGGCCATTTTTCTCACTCAAGCACTAATCAAAGCGGATCAAGCAAATGAAGGGTAAGAGGCTGATTTATGTAGGTTAACCATTCTTATGGTTTCATTTAACCTACCCATAATTCGTGGTATAGAGTAGTCGAGTTCTGGTGAAACGTCGGAGTACTCTTGCGCAAGAGACTGCAAATCGTCCTTAAGTTGCTCTTCCCCGGCTTTTCTTATAAACTGTATGGCCTCGACAAAGGTTGCCTCAAACGTTTCCTTAGTATAGTTTCTATCCATTGCACGAAACTTGGGAGATTCCCTTTGGTAGTAATCAACTATGTAAGACAGCATAGCGATATGTGCCAGAAGTTTGTTTTCGGTGACAACCTTCCTCTGTTCGCCCTCTTCTAAATTGATAAACTGCTTTAGGAGCAAATATTCCACGTACCATCTTACCCATCGAAGATACTCAACGTCCTGATACTTCTTTCTGACAAGCCAAATACAGAGTTTGTTAATCATCAAGAAAGAGCTGATGACAATCGGAAGCTCGTCGATCTTTCTAGATTTCATTGCATTGTCCATTCGTGTCTTATGTCTATTCTTCAGGCGGTCAATTAGGCTAGTGAATTGTTCTGATGCGGAATAAGGTTTAATATTCATTAATTGTGCTTGAAGTAACCAGAGAATTTCTTCTTTACCTGCCCTATCCATGTCAAAGAATCCATAGCTCTCTAACCTGTCGATTATAGGCATAACATAACTAAGGTTCGGCAGCGCAGCATATCTCGTTAGGATTTTAAACAGCCAGGTTCTTTCATCCTCGTCGGCAATGGAATTTAGCGCAGCGAATTGGTCGGGAAAGTATAACGGATTATGAATTAGACGTAGGTCTGAAGAAAGCTCTCGGTGCCCATCATTAATCGACATGGAAACAATTGAACTCGATGATAAGGCCTGTAAATCGGAAGGTGATAGTTCTACCGAAATATTGTCTGAGTGGGCGTCCAGCGTTATTTCGCGGGCTAAATTGTTAACGTGTATTTTGACTTGAAATTCACCTTTTGGAGACTGATAATCGAAGGATATGACAAGTTTATCGCCAACTATGTTGGCGTCTATAATTCGGAAATCGCTTGTAGGCTTTGCAGTTAAAGGATTAGCCACTGGCTTTATGTCACATAGGCCGATCCTGCTGATTGACACAATGTTAGAGTCGAACAAATAATCAAAATTCTTAGGTTCCGCCTTCAAAAACAGGGACGCTTCTACGTTTCCTCCATTTTCGCTTGAATGCATTAGGGCGCTCTCTGTGAAGTTCGCGCTTCCTATTAGCCCAAATGCTTCAGAGGCGGTATGGAAAAGAATTACTTTGCCATGTAGGTCACGGCTATCTTTAAACGCAATCGACGAAAAATAGACGTTATCAATCTGACCCCATTTCGCTAATTCGTTTACTGGAAAATTGTTGTTTCCGGGTTGGATGACAAACTCAACCTGTTCTGAAAAGTTCTGAATAATAGTGTTATAGAGTGCTTGGTTTTGAGAGAAAAAAGGTGACAGCACTGTAACTTTGGTTATCTTATCTTTTATGTTAGCTCTGACTTGGTCGAGTATTGGTTCTTTTAAGCTATGCAGTAATTGAATAGCCTCTTTTTTAGCGCTCGACTGAGGCTTGAGGTCGATTTTATTTAGCAACCCTTCAATTTCTTGCTTGAAGCGTTTGCTCTCAACCCTTTCTGCTAAAATCCTTAAGAAAGCACATACATCAAATAAAATGGGGTATTCACGACGCTTATCAAAAGGAATTGTTTCAACAGCGCATATCTCCGCATTCTTGGAAAAGCCAGCATGTGTTAAGTTGGCGCTACCCACTATGATCTTAATTTCCTTATCTGAACAAGCAACAACTAACTTTGGATGGAACGTTCCCTTCCCAAGTCGTATAGAGTCGATTAGATAACGGGTGCCTGCCAAGGTTGATTTCCCAGATTCCCTCAACACGTTTTGGTATTCGTAATAGTCCATCAATACTAATGGCAGCGACTTTCCTCTGAAACGAGAAAACACATACTTTTCGAAAAAGGATTGATTGTACTTGAAAGTAGTGAATAGAACCCTTGACGATGGCTGAATTCTGTGTATTTCGTCGATAAGGTCAATTGCTTCCTTCATTTCAGGCATTCTCCTAAAAATCGTTCCCCATCGGTAGTAAGTGTCTTAACGCTTGATTGTGTTTCAATCAAACCAAGTTGTTCCAGCACTGAAACCGCTGAGTCCATCCTTGAACTTCTTTGGGTAGGATAATTTGGATAAATATCCATTTTAAACCTTAAACGACCGGCTTTTTCCTCAAAACGAAAAGTATCATTGCCTGCTAGCAGCTTTTCATAAGCAATCAAATCATGCCTTTCTACGATGCTCTTAAAGTAGTACCTAACTAAGTAGTCGATAGACCATTTGGAAGCCTTGCTTTTAATTTCTTGAGCAAAGAAAACCGGACTCCAATCTACTATGGCTCTGTTATTGAACCATAATGTGACCGGGTCAACGCTACTAAGCAAATGAAAAGAGCGAATGTAGTTAAGCGTCAGAATTGCCATCGAGTTTGCGACGATCTCTTTAAGATCACCGCTCTTGTTTGCTTTCTGAAGCGCTTTGAAGGCTAACTTCTCAGAGAAAGGCGATTGCAGATTGCACCGCTTGGGGAATTCGAGGCTTGTTTCTTGACTTAACTCATCGACACCGAATTCTTTGAGGACTAAGCCAACCAACTCTTCGAAAGTAGTTGGCTCTTTAACCATTAATTTTGAAGCAAGAGCAACTGAAGGAGTAACAATCAATGCTAAGAAATCATCAATTGAAAGCCCCTCATCTTTGCGTTTTAGTTGGCTGATTAAGGCATGAAGAAGCGATTCTAATGCGTATGTCAGGTATTCATGCAGCTGAAAGAGGCGCCAACGAGAAGTTATCTCTTCAAAGCCTTTTAAATTCAAGTCTGAAACGGTTTCTCCATCGGATGCTTGTCCAAAGTAAACGGCATCTCTGAAGACGTCAGAGCTGAAATCAATGTCTAACTCATTACATTGCTTCACCATAGAAAGAACTGAACCGAGAGTTTCCTTTCTTGATTTTTCCAGTAAAGGTGACGTGAAGTTCTTGCTAAACATCACTTCACGGAGTAGATTTCTCTCTTTTGAGGGCTCATTCAAGCGGCAAATGCAAGCGCTATTTCCATATTCGATCAATACCGCCTTTTTGATGTCCTCATCCTGAGTATGCTTTCGAAGGTACTCTGCACTTTTGACGTTTTCTTCATAGAAGCCGGCAAGATCACGGCCGAGGGGCGTTAAATCATCGAACATTCTTGACCTTATTGTTAGGCCAAGTCGAGTCATGGGAGTTCCATAATAAAGCCCATAGAATCCTTCAGAATTGCTATCTGAAACGTTAAAGGCAACTTGGTATGTCTCATCTTTTGCTTTTCTCATGAAATCTACAGCTATATCGTAGCCATGGGGGTTCATCGCTAAAGGTTTTGTTTGCTCATGAAAAATTGACGCTATAACATAAGCAGCTTCACGTTTGGTTATGTGAGAGGCAAACTGACTTCTTTGAGTTACCTTATTTTCTTTTAGCAAATTACCAATAGCCCAGCAATAGAAAGAATAATTCCGTGCAACGTCAGTAACTGATGTTATTCCCGGAAGAAGCTGATCGGTTGCCCATTGTGAAACCCTCGAAAGACCTAACGGGTCTAACCGTCTATGGTATAGTTTGACCTCGCGTGTCCACATCGGTTCCATAGTTAGCGCCATCTTGAATTACTGATAATAGTGTCTATTAGAATAAAGATTTATCCAAAAATTTTTCATCTATCTTATAGCTTTAGCTGCGCTCCTCTTTTGACTTTTGAACAGGTTTTTCGGTTGCTTCCATATCAAAATGCACACTCTATGTTTTCCACTCCATTAACGATGGACAAAATTGACAATTGGTAATCAGGACTAACCAACTATAGAAAAGTGGGTTCAGAAAAGCATGGGCTTTTCCCATACCTGAGGTAGTGTGGTAAAATGGCTTTTGAACAACTTTTTACTGCCATTAGCGCATTGTTAAGAGTGGATTTAGCTGACATAGCTGTTCTCTCCGTTTCCAAATTTGACGGCTTTGTTGCCTTTTTCGCCCACTAAACCTAAAGATTCGGTAAGTAACCCAACCAGCTTCTCGTTAACTGTAACCAAACCATTTACTGTCTGAACCAGTGCTTCCACTTTTTGGGCTAATTCTACAAAAAGCTCCGGGCTCCGCACAGCTGCAACCGCGAGTTCTTTTCGGTTATACTCGAAATGGCGTTTGCGGTCAGGTGGACTATTATCTAACCCGCCTGTGGCGCCATCTGCCATATGGATTTTAAATGTTCCAGCGCCATTTAGTGCCTCGGCTTCTGGAGTGAAAACTTCCCAAACAGGATCATGCAGAGGAGTGCCTTCCTCGCTAAGAACCATGCCAAAACGCGTCATAAGCTCCAAGCGAACTCGACCAACAATCTCACCAGCCATAACCAGAAGGCGATCAGCGTTAAAATCCCGAAGTTTCCCAGGATGAATAATAATATGCCGTGAAGTTTTAACTACACGGACGTCTCCCAGCTTAAAACCAAGCTTAACCCAATTACGAGGGTGCCCAAGCTTTTTCCAATCGATAGGATGATACTTGTCTTCTTCCTTGAGAATCTCAAATTTGACAGCATGATCTTCCAAGACATGCACTGCACCCATCGCATTGCAGCGCTCACCCGTAGTGAAATCGGTTGAACACGCAAGAAATTTAGCCCCAAAAGGCGTGAGCTCATAGTACTTTACTATCCCGTCTGTCTGCAGCCGTAGGGCGCCTACTTTTATGGCATGATCTTTCCAATGGGAAACCAAGCTTTTTGAACATCCAACAATTTTGGCAGCGTCGCTTGCAGTGCAGTCAGGCGTACCTAAAACACGAAGAATCCGCAGACCCCGCTGTGAGAACCCTAAGAGTTCAATTTTGTCCTTGAACTGTTGAACTGGTTTACGTGAATTGGGTTCAACAGTTCGATCGGATGGCACCAAAAATCAACGCCTAACTCCACTGCCCGGGAAAACTGGGCAAGTTCAGAAGAAAAATCTGACGAGCAGCGGCTTCGCTAAGTCTAAAATTAGGTCTTTTTAGATAAAATAAAAAAATAACTGATGATTTCTTCGCGTCATGAATTGCGCATCCTTTCGGCGGCGCCAACATTTACATGAACTTGTACTAGTTTTTGGTACATTTTCACTCATTCCATAACCTCTTTGCGAATAACCTGCTTAAGTCCTTCAGCGAGAACAGATAGTTGATGATTCTGGGTTTGCTCAGTTGTTTCTGTGATGTTTCCTTTTATTAAAGCGTCTTTTGTCAGGATTTCCTCTGGGTTTGCTCCCCACGCACGTATGATCTCCTTGAGTTGCTCAATGCGGTTTGTCTGGGTTTTAGATCGAATGACGAGACCGGCTGCAGAGTACATGTTTCTTAATTTTTCTATGCCTAAACTTTGGACGTCCTCGTAAGTGTCGATTGTTTTTCCCATCATGTACTTGATGATTTCGTCGTCGATATTGCATGCGCTCATTTGTGTTCTAAAGAATTTCCGTAGGCTATGTGTTCTTACGCTATACATCCAACTGTTTGGAAGTTTCTTAGCGATTTTTAAGCCAACTGCTCGGTCGTGTATGATTTTTCGGATAGTTTTTGCGCTAACACCTAGGACACGGTCGGTAATGTGACTGTTTCGGATTAGCGGTGAATTGTCGGTAATTATTTCGGGAGGCATCGACCTGCCGCCATGTCTTCTTTCATCGAGATAGAGTTTTAGGTAATTGCTTGCTTCTGCATTAAGAAATGTATCGTAGTCGTGGTACTTGCCTTTAGTGATGGCGGCTTCAACTGCTATGTGTATAGGTATGCGACCACTTTCTATGTCTTCTTTTGCGTGGTAGTATTTCAGGCTTGCAAGCGTGCCTTCTCGAAATGCACCGGAGGCTATGGCTGAGATAATGAAACTTTCGCGGGCATCAGCTTTGTCTAGCATTTGTACGAGTTCTTCTGGTTTGGGCGCTCGATCTTTATTCTTGACTTTTCTGCTAAGCTTTAATTCAATCTGTTTTACGCCGTTGACAAAGTAGAATGTTTTTACAGCTTTTATGCGATTGCAGACAGCGCCTGGAGATAGACCTGCATCTTGTAGATCGCCCTTGTATTCGTTGAGGAAGTCATTGTGGTTCTGCACTCTGAGGGGGTCAGGGATCAAATCGATTGATTTGACGTCGTCTATTATTTCGTCAGGACTGTATCGGTGCCACTCAGCGTATTTTTTGACCGCTGCAGAATAGTTTCTGCAACTATAGTATGATCCTGAGCATTTGTCGTCGCGTAAGAAATGCCTGCAAAGCTTTAGCAAGCTCTTGTATTCGAAGATATAGAGGATTAGGCTTGGCTGCTCACGAATGCAGCTACGTATAATGTAGTCTACGAGTCCTTTTTCGCCTACTGCTAAGATTTTGCTTAGGTCAATGGATAAAGGTGTTTTTAATTTCCAGTTGTCGAGGCTTCTTTCGATGATAACCGTGTCGCCTGTGAAAATTAGCGGAAGATTGAGGCTTTTCAAGTCTTCAATGGTAAGGTTGCGCTGGCGGACTATAGCTGGGGCTATGAAGTGCTTTCGTTCGATCATTTTCTTTTTCTCCTTATCTGAGGAGGGAGTTTTTCACTTCTTTTGGTTAGAAGCGCAGTACTCACTCTCTCTTTAGCAACTGAACAATTTAAAGTTCCACTCGAAAAACGGTCCAGCGGCAACTCAACCATGGAAACGATGCAGTTTTTGAGAACAACCACACCATTAAAGCCACTGCAGCCCTCCAGAAGAGGTCTATCACACTCGATAAGCATAACCTCATCATTCTCTTTTTTAACCCAGCCCAACGCTTCCCGAATTACCGCTTCAGCTACGGGTGACTGAACATTCATGAAAAAGTACCAAGAAATCCTACAGGGAGTCATCGAAGAATATCAAATTATCAAAAAAGTAAAGCACGAAAACAACTCAAATCTAAAAAGTGAACCTCTAGACAACACCGAAAAAGTTCTTTCTAGCCTAAAAAACGCCAAATTTGAAGGACTATAGATGTTTGAAGGTTCACAATACCAAGAAACCAAACAGCTACCACTAAAGGAAATCGCTAAAAAAGTTAAAGATGAAATCCAGCAAAAGCACCCCCGAAATCAAAGTCAGCGTAGTCACCGAGCACTACAGCTCCATAAAAATCGAAATTACCGCAATCCCCAAAGACTTCCAGCCTTTATAGAAAAGCGAGAATAGCCCCTGATTCCAGTTTCAATTCAACTTACCATGTTGCTCCTGAACGTACATATGCAAAGTCTTAAATTAAAACAGAGCCGATAACAGCTTTTCATGGAGCAAACAGATATGCAAGCGTTAAGAACAAAAATTTTAACCACATTTTTAATGGCTATACTGCTGGTTTCATACGCAGCTATTTTCCTCCCCTCAACTGCGAAGGTGGAAGAAATCGGAGCGCCACAGCTTACTATGTGGCCAACCGCACCACCTTCGGGCGTCACCCCCAGCGTCACTATCGCTACCACCGCGTTTATCAGCATCAGCCCCAACCCCATCGGAGTTGGACAAGATGTATTAATCAACATCTGGCTTGAACCTCCAATTGCCTACCAACGCTACTTCTCAGGCTATACCGTAACCGTCACTAAGCCAAACAACACAACCGAAACCATCGGGCCCCTAAACAGCTACCAAGGCGACGCAACCGCATGGGTACAATACAGCGTAGACCAAGTCGGCACATACAAATTCAAATTTAACTTCGCAGGCAACTACTTGCAAGCAGGATGGTACTACAACGGCAAATACTACGCCACCCAAGCAGACCTACCCCCAGGCGTCAGCACAGGAGGCATGGGCTTCGGCGGAGCAGCAAGCTTCCAATCAGCATGGTACCAAGCATCCGAGAGCCCCATAGTCAACTTAACAGTGCAACAGGAGGCAGTCATGTCATGGCCGGCCGCACAGCTACCCACAAGCTACTGGACACGCCCCATACCCATTGAAAACCGTGAATGGTGGGTCATCGGCGGACAGTACCCCTACAACGGAGCAGGCGGCGGAGATGCATGGCCATCAAACACAAACGCATACGCAAGCAACTACAAATTCACACCCTACGTCCAAGCACCTAACACCGCACACATCGCTTGGATGCGTCAAGGCGCACTCGCAGGCATAGTCGGCGGCCAATTCGGCTACAGCTCAGTCGGTCCCGGCGAAGCCACATACGCAGGCACACCAAACATCATCTTCCAAGGCAGAGCATACCAAGCTATCAACAAACCCATGACCACAACCTACAACGGCGTCACAGTCACCCAAACAATGAGCACATGGACATGCTACGACATTCGAACAGGCGAAGTCTACTGGGAACAAACCGGAATTACACAACCACCGACCTTTGTGACCTTCAACAGAGTCGCAAGTTCAGTACCAGGCGCAGAACAAACAGGCATGGGCACAAACACCTACTCACTGGTCTACATTGGATTATCAAGAATGATCAAATATGACCCCTGGAGTGGAGCAGTACAATCAAACATTTCTCTGCCAGTCAGCTCAGCAACGATTTACAACGACCCATACGCGTTAAGCGTTGCAAGCAGCAGCGGCAAAAATTGGCTTATCAACTGGACAACTACCGGAACTAGCACAGACTTCAACTCCAGAATAATCAGCAACGTAACCTTTCCGTTTAGCAGCTTAGGCTCAGTTGACTACGAAGCAGGCGTAGCAGTCAGCTCAGGCTCGATCACTCCACCTGGTGCAGGGCACGCACTTGGGCAATTCCTAATGGGCGCAAGCATAACAACAGGCCAACTCCTATGGAACGTGACAACTAATGACATATTCTTCCCAACCGGACTCTGCGCAGACCATGGTAAAGTCACCACACGTGTTTTGGGCGGATGGTGGGACTGTTGGAGTCTCTCAAACGGAGCTCTGCTGTGGCAAACTGCTAAACCAGGTGAAGCAGGCGGCGAAGACTACCCCTGGGGAGACTTCGGAGCTTACACGATCGCATCCTACGGCGGCTTAATCTATGACTTCTCATACGCAGGCTTCTATGCACTAGACTGGAACACAGGCAAAATTGCATGGCACTACATGACGCCATCTGTACCATTCGAAGCAGCCCAATATCCCTCCTCGACACTGTTTAGCAATTCACCACAAATCGCAGACGGCAAACTCTACTATGCAAACGGTGAACACTCACCTACCCAACCAATAGCAAGAGGCTGGAAACTTTGGTGTCTCAATGCAACAAGCGGCGAAATGCTATGGAACATAAACGGAGGCGGCACAGCAGGCGCAGTCGCAGACGGCTACTTAACCTACGACAACCGCTATGACGGCTACATGTATGTGTTCGGTAAAGGCGAAAGTGCAACAACAGTATCCGCACCACAAACCACAATCAACGCAGGCGCAACTGCAGTTATAACTGGCACAATCCTTGACCAATCCCCAGCCCAGCTAGGCGCAGCATGCGTCTCTAAAGAGTCAATGTCAACATACATGGAGTACCTACACCAACAACGCCCAATCGACGGCTTCTACCACAACGTAACAGTCACAGGCGTTCCCGTCTCACTAGACGCAATTGACCCAAACAACAACTATGTCCACCTCGGAACAGTCACCAGCGACGAGAAAGGCAACTTCGGTTTATCATGGACTCCAACAATCGCGGGGCAATACAAAATCACCGCCACGTTTGCAGGCGACGACTCATACGGCAACAGTTGGGCAACAACTTATGCATCAGTCGGCGACGGACCAACCGCACCACCAATACAGGAAACCATATCGCTTAACTCCGTAAACAACACACTAGTGATGACCGTAGTAGCAGGCGTAATTGTGATCGTACTCGCGATCGCAGTCGCCAGCGTAATGATCTTGAGGAAGAAATAAACTTCCTATCTTTTCTTCTTTTTTTGTTAATCAAATTTTGTATTATCGAGTTTTTCTATCCACCAAGTTACCCTGCGTACCTATCAAAGTAATGTCAAATGGAATTTAGCCTACAGCAATAGTTGTCAGCCCGCCCTAGAAGAGCGCCCCTGCATCAACTTTCTTCTTCTACTGTAATAGATAATGGACAGAGATTTTTTTCCTTGAGTAATCATCAACTATGCAAATATAGCAACCTCTTTCAAAACAGAAGTAGTAGTCCTATGAATTTTGCCGACGACTACTTCTAAATATCCTAAACTTTGGAATTACACTTGCAGTTAGAGGCAACGTCCGGCGCTTCAGAGAGTTAGATGCGGAAAACGATTTTTTCGGTGAAGGGCTGAATTAATTTTGCGAATTCATTGATTGTTTCGGGTGCATAGGGCTTGAATGTTTGATATCGTTTGTCCAGTGCGTCCTGTGGAACAAATTGTTGGAGCGCATGGGTTTTGGAGCCTTTAACCATCTCGCCAATGCATGTGGCATCCTGCGCCGTGACAAGTTCAGGAACAACGGTTGTGCGAAATTCATATGGCACTTTACCTGTCTTCAAGATTTCCATGGTACGCATTAAACCAGACGTTTCTTTAGCACCCAGCAACTTGTATTTGTCACTGCAGGTTTTAACATCCATAGCAACAAAATCTACGTGACCTAAGCATTCTTCAAGTATGTTTGGGAAGAACCCGTTCGTATCCAACTTTACCATGAAACCTCGCTCTTTGAGTTTAGCTAAGAATTTAGGCAGTTCCTTATGCATGCACGGTTCCCCTCCAGTAACCACGACTGCGTCAACGTATTTTTTGCGTTTTTCCAATATTTCTAATGCTACGCCTTCTTGGAGAAACGGCGGTTGTGGGTCAACGGCGATGCGCCAGTTGTGGCAGAAGGGGCAGCGGAGGTTGCATCCGGGTGTAAACAGAACTGAAGCTATCTTATCAGGGTAGTCCACGAGACTGATTTTTTGTAATCCGCTAAACTTCATTTAGGTATTTTTCTCCTTAAGCTGTTAGGGGCGCCGATTTTATTATTGCTGAGCGGTCGAAGGTTTTGCGTATGTCAAATTCTGCTTGTTTTCCATCGTTCCATTGGTCAATTGGTCGCAGGTACCCGACGACTCGTGAGTAGACTTCGCTTGGTGCTTGGCAGACGGGGCAGAATCTATGTTCGCCGCTGGTGTAGCCATGTGTTGGGCAAACACTGAAAGTTGGCGTCAAAGTGAAGTAAGGTAGCTTTGAGTTCCATGCGACTTTCTTGATTAGTTCTGCGGCTGATTTCCATGATTGTAAGCGTTCGCCAAGGAAAATATGGAATACTGTACCGCCTGTGTAGAGTGACTGTAAGGTTTCTTGGTGTTCAAGTGCGTCGAAGAGGTCGCCTGAGAAGTCTACTGGTAACTGGGAAGAGTTAGTGTAGAAAGGTTCTGCGTGGTTTGCGTTGATTTGTTTCTGGTTAGCGAATATAATGTCTCGGTAGCGTTTTTTGTCTAATCGTGCAAGACGATAGGATGTTCCTTCGGCTGGAGTGGCTTCAAGGTTGTAGATGCAGCCTGTCTCCTCTTGGTAGTCCGCTAATCGGTCACGCATGAACGTGAGCATCTTCATGGCGAAAGCTTGTCCATCTTTGGAGGCGATGTCTTGTCCTAGGAAGTTTATGATTGCTTCGTTAACGCCTACAATGCCTATAGTGGAGAAGTGGTTCTTCCAGAACTTGTCATAGCCTTCCTTAACATGCCGCAGGTAGCGCTTTGAATAGGGGTACAAACCGTTATCTGTGAATGCTTCAAGCACTTTACGTTTAATTTCCAAACTGGATTTAGCTGTCTCCATTAAAGTTACGAGTCGCTCGAAGAATTCGTCTTCGTTTTTAGATAGGTAGCCGATTCTTGGAAGGTTCAAGGTAACTACACCGATGCTGCCCGTCAAGGGGTTAGCGCCGAAGAAGCCGCCTCCTCTCTTTCGAAGTTCACGGTTATCGATACGTAAACGACAGCACATGCTACGTACATCTTCAGGCTTCATGTCGCTGTTAACGAAGTTGCTGAAGTATGGGACTCCGTATTTGGCAGTTACTTCAAAGATTGCCTGCGAAACCGGTGAGTCCCAGTCGAAGTCTTTTGTGATGTTGTAGGTTGGGATTGGGAAAGTGAAGACTCTGCCTTTGGAATCGCCTTGGCGCATACCTTCGGCGAAGGCTAAGTTGAACATTTCCATTTCTTTAGTCATGTCGCCGTATGTGTCTTGGGTAACTTTGCCGTTGTAGAGGACAGCTTCATTTTTCATGAAGTCTGGAACCGTCAAGTCCAACGTTAGATTGGTGAATGGTGTTTGGAAGCCGACGCGGGTTGGCACGTTCATGTTGAAGAAGAATTCCTGTAACGCTTGCTCAACGTCTTTTTGTGTTAAGTGATCATAACGTATGAAAGGAGCTAGGTATGTGTCAAAATTGCTAAACGCCTGCGCGCCTGCTGCTTCTCCTTGTAAGGTGTAGAAGAAGTTTACCACTTGTCCAAGGGCAGTGCGGAAGTGTTTTGCGGGTTTGCTTTCAATCTTGCCTGATACTCCGCCAAAGCCTGAAAGTAACAGGTCGCTTACGTCCCAGCCGACACAATAAGGGCCAAGAACGCCTAAATCGTGAATATGTATGTCGCCTGAGAAATGGGATTCAGCAATCTTTGAGGGGTAAATTCGGGCAATCCAATATTTGGCGATGACTGTGGATGAAAGGTAATTGTTCAAACCTTGGAGCGAGTAGCTCATGTTGCTGTTCTCTTTTACGCGCCAATCTTCTACCTCAAGGTATTGATCTACCATGTCTGAAGAACTCAAAAGCGCCGCTAACTCACGCATATCAGTGTGTTGTTTGCGGTAGAGGATGTAGGCTTTCGCTGTTGAAGCGTGTCCGTTTTCGATTAATCGTTTTTCAACAAGGTCTTGAACTTCTTCAACTGTAGGTACGGCATCGTCGCCGTACTGCTTGTTCAGTAGAGCTACGACTTCGTCGCTGATGCGTTTAGCTTGTTCTCTGTCTCTTCCACCTACCGCTTTAGCGGCTTTCCAAATAGCAGTTGTAATACGTTCTTGATCGAAGGGTTCTAATTTACTATCACGTTTTAGTACAAACTTCATTGTTTTTTCACTTCCAAGAGTAATTTCCTGAAATCTTCAGGCTCTTCAAACTCTTTGTAAACTGAAGCGAACCGAATGTACGCAATGCGGTCCACATTTTTTAGGTATTTCATGATTAAGTCACCGATTTCACCAGATGCAACTTCCTCGGTGCCTTTAAGCATTAGATCTTGACGTACTTGTTCTGCTAACGAGTTGATTTGGCTCATGTTTACTGGTCTTTTTTCGCACGCTTTCTGTAAGCCACGGATTATTTTGTTTACGTCGAAGCGTTGGAGTTCACCGTCTTTTTTTCTTACCATGATCTCCACGGTTTCGAGGTACTCGTAGGTTGTATAGCGTTTGGCGCAGTTGATACATTCTCTTCGCCTGCGTGTGGTGTTTTCTGGGGAGTCACGTGTTTCGAGGGTTTTTGAATTTTCCGAGTTGCAGTAGGGACATCGCATAGGTTTAACATACTCAATCTGGTGATACAGGTATAGTGTTAAGTGCTCAATCTACACACTACATTTAGCGCATATATAAGGTGTTTTTACATTAAACATACAATACAACCATCAAACCCACACGCAACTCCATAAAGTTTAAACAAAAAACACAAAATAAAAAAATCCAAAAACAGCCCTTTTACGCCAAAACCCCCCTTTTCAAGCAAATACATCTTCGGTTAAGGCTTGCGCAAACGATATAATAAAAAAACACACATACTCTACAGTTACCTTTTATCTTACTAAACCAACCATAAGACACGGTGAAAACTTGCAGCCAAAAATCGTAAAAGCCAATTCTTTAAAATCATATTTAACGCCTGAACGCTGCACCATAGCTGAAAATTTCAGCGACAAAGACGTTTCAATTGCCATAGCCACAGTAAAGCCAGGCGTAACAACCAGAGCTCATCACCTCGAAGGTATCCAAGAAATTTATATCATAACAGCTGGAGAGGGGAAGGTTGCATTTGGCGGCTTAGAACCAACCATAGTGAGTGCTGGCGACGTTGTTGTTATTCCCATCGGGGCATCCCAAAAAATAACCAGCACAGGTCAAACAGACCTAGTGTTCTACTGTGTTTGCACTCCACGGTTTAAGGAAGCCTGCTACTTCGACGATGAACCTGAAAAGCCTTAGCGATATATGTCGATTGTGGAAATAGCCGTTTATATGCTTAAGTATCGCTATGTATCTTGAGGAGAAAGGAGAAGCTCCTTACGTTTCTCTTATTAACCGAGAAAAGTTAGCTTGTTTTAAGGTCATCCATGAATTCGCTAAGGTCCACTACGGAGACACCGTTCTCGTCTTTGAGTTGTTGTTTCGCTGGCGGATTTTGGATGTAAAAGGGTATTCTTTGAGTAAAACGTTCCTGAAAGGTTGGTTTGAGCTCGTTTTTGTAGAAGACACCAAGCGGGATCCTGTCACCCCATTCCTGCGCTTTTTCTAAGCCTGCAACTTTTTTCTTAAATTCTTCGCTCGCGTCATGCACTACTGGGTCGAATCCAGCTTCTTCAAGTTTGTAAAGTCTTGACTGAGGCTTTCCTGAGGCGTCTTTGCGGTCTTCGCCAGCATACCAGTCCTTTGTGTTTATGTCGTTGTAGACTGGGCATGGCTGCAAGCAGTCAACAAGCGCCAAACCCTTATGTTCGATAGCTTGTTTAATCGTGTTTTTTAGATGCATAACGTCGAAAGCGTAGGATCTTGCAACAAAGGTGTAACCCGCAGTTATTGCAAGGGCAACCGGGATTATTGCTTCGTTGATGTTTGGTTTTGGTAGCGATTTTGTCTGCATTCCAAGCCGAAGCGTTGGTGATGCTTGGCCTTTTGTTAGTCCATAAACTCCGTTATTATAGAGCAGATAAGCCATGTCTATGTTTCTTCTGCCTGTGTTAACGAAGTGTCCCGCGCCGATACCGAGTCCGTCGCCGTCTCCTCCGATGCCAATGACTTCAAGGTTTGGATTCGCGACTTTAATGCCCATAGCAAAAGGCAAAAGCCGCCCGTGAAGTGTGTGGACCCCGTTAACTTTAACGAAATGCGGCGTCTTCGCTGCGTTTCCAACTCCTGAAACAACAACAACATTGTGGGGTTCAAGGTTCAATTCTGCCAAAGCCATCTGCAAAGCGCTCAGGATTCCGTAGTCTCCGCAGCCTGGGCACCAGTCAACGTAGACGTCGGTTTTGTATTCTGAAGCTTTATGCGCCAAGCATCAGCACCTGCCTCTCGGCTGCTTTATCCGTTAAAATTAACTTGATTGCTTCATAAACTTCGGTTGTCATCATTGGTCTTCCAGTATATTTGAGAATGTAATAGTTAGGTTTAACCAATGCATGTTCAGTTATTACGCCTCCAAGTTGTGCTGTTGCATTGTCTTCTATGCCTATTACTCGCTTTTTGTTCTGGAGCATTTGCTTTATTTGAGCAGAGGGAAGCGGATGAATCATACGCACTTGAATGAAACCCACGCTGTAGCCTTCATCTTTGAGTTGGTTTATAGCTTCGATTATAGCGCCTTTGGGTGAGCCCCAACTGACCACGATGTTCTCTGAATCTTTATCGCCGAAAAAGTTCACCTTCATTTCTAATGGCACTTCCTTGTCGATTAGTTCAAGTTTTCTTAGGCGTTTTTCCATCATTTTTCTACGAATGATAGGTTCTTCGTTTATGTTGCCCATTTCGTTGTGTTCGTCGCCGCTGTACCAATGTACCCCGTTTTTTGTTCCCAGAAAAGCCCTTGGAGACACTCCTGTTTCTGTGAATTGGAACCGTTTGTACTCTTTACCTTCAAGCTCCTTTTCGCCAACAATTTCACCACGGTCGATCTTGACTTTCGCATAGTCAAAAACAGGATAGGTCTGCGATGAGTTAGCCATGCCCTTATCGAGCAAATGAATGACTGGCATCTGATATTTCTCTGCCAAGTTGAAGACTTCAGCCGCATCAAAGAAGCATTCCTTAATGTCACCCGATGCCAGGATTATTCTGGCGAATTCTCCGTGGGCTGCGTGCATAGCGAATCGTAAATCTTGTTGCCCGTGCCGTGTTGGCTGTCCAGTTGCGGGTCCACCTCGCTGATAATAAGTTATTACTAGCGGGACTTCATTGTTGCCCGCCCATCCTAATCCTTCAGCCATTAAGGAAAAACCTGGTCCCGACGTGCTCGTTGCTGCCCTCGCACCTGCTAAACAAGCGCCTGAGGCCGAATTAACAGCGGCAATTTCATCTTCCGTTTGAAGCACGATTATGGCTTCTTGGTCTTTGCGAGATTTTAGAATTTCGTGAGCTTCCAAGTATTCGCTTTCGTCTGCCGCTGGAGTGATTGGATAGTATGTTTGGACTCTACATCCGCCAAGGACTTTGCCCATGGCGACAGCCTGATTTCCTGTCAAGAAAATTCGGGCTTCTTTAATGTCCATTTTTTCGAGTTTATGTTTGAAATCATCAACTTTGAGGTTCTGTTCAGCGTAATCAAAGGCGGTGTCTACTGCTACGACGTTCATGTCGGCAATTTTCTCGTGGAAAGTGGCTTTGATTGCGTTTTCTACGAGTTTTCGGTCATACTTTAGCAACGCAAAAGACACGCCGATTGTTAAAACATTTATCATTCTTTGAAGGGTACTTGTTTGTTCTATGTGGAGTTTTTCACCAATTTGTTTTAACAAATCCATGTAAGGAACAGCAAAAACCTGTATTTTTTTCTGTTTTGCGTAATTTAGGAAGTCGTTGATGGTTTCGCCTACATTATTTTCTTTCATGAACTCGCGGATTTGAGTTTTGTAGTCTTCACTAAACGTCGCGATATCTTTCAGAACATTGACGCCTGGGTCTCGGGAATCCACTATTATGCCGCCTTCACTTACGACTTCACCAATGTGTCGCACGACCGTTTCTGCGTCAAAGGCTGCAAGTAAATTCACATCACTTATGTTTGCCAGCGTCGGTTCTTTGGATATGCGTTGAAGGAAATAGCTGTGCATTGTTTTGATGTTTGAGTGGTATTCTCTTCGGCCAAAAACATACAAGCCGCCGTAACCGCAAGCTCTGCCAAATATGTTGGACGCTGAGTCAACACCGCTTCCTTGGGGGCCGCCTGCCATCCAGTTTATACTTTCAACTACCATTTTTGTCTCACGTTTGAAAATTTTTGTTTTACGGAGTTTATCCGCCTGCACTTTATCGTTGCTTATACAGCAGTTGCAGTTGTCGATAAAGTTTTCCACAGTTTTCGTGACGAGGATGATTTTTTTTATTCATCCTTTGTCTTATCTGTTATGCTTAATCTGTTAGTTTAAGGAATTTAAGTTTTTTGAAAAGCTTTCCGAATAAGTTAATATTCGCAATCAACCCTTTGTAATTTGATGCTTTGATGAGAATACTTCTAATTGCTTTTATTGTTGCAAGCTTGATTACCGCATCATTTGTCTTCAGCAATGTACAGGCAACTGACACTATAGGCGCAATAACTTCTGACATTACATGGACTTCAGACAATAGTCCATACAATCTTACTGGACCCGTAAACGTGAAGGCAGGAGTAACATTAACAATCGAACAGGGAGTTATAGTCAATCTAAACAACTTTTACATCCAAGTCGAAGGCAATATCCAAGCTTATGGCGTCAGTTCTAATCCAATCAAATTCAATACAGGAAACATCAAGTTTACTTATGATAGCACCGGTTGGAATGAACAAAGTCAAACTGGCTGCATAATCGAGAATGCAAACTTAAACTCTGTTTCAATTATCAATATTTTCCATGCGATTAAACTTGATAACGATTACATTAATGGTGACATTAGCGTTAGTGATGCGTCAATAATTTCAAACAACATTATCGTAGGCTCTGTCTATATTACAGGAACCACCGTGGTTTGGAATAATACAATTTCAGGCACCGTTAGTAGTGCAGGAGGCACTTTATCGAGTTATCCAGTTATTGCAAGTAACGAGATTTTTGATGGTTCAAATTACCTCAAGACTGGCATTTCATCGACTGGTTATGCTTTGATTGTTGACAACAGTATTTTTAATTGCAATTATGGTGTTTACCTATATACTTCTCATCAGCAACTTGCCGGGAGTATTGCTCCAAATGAGATTCTTGAACGAAACAAAATATCGGGCAACAATGAAGGAATCCACATCGAAATTTATCCAGCAATGGCTCATGGTGTCATTAACCCTTCAATAAATAGCAATACAATTTCGCAAAACTCGGTCGGAGTCAAAATTTATGGGGAAGCCCAGTACCTAGCGTTTCAAAACAACAATTTGCAAGATAATTTAAATTACAGTATTTATTTTGCGATAGGCGAAACCACGGACCTCAATGCCTCAAATAACTGGTGGGGAACACCCGATCAATCAGTCATCAACCAGACAATCTTTGATAGCAAAAGTGATTTTAACTTGGGGACAGTGAATTTTCAGCCAGTTTTAGACAGCACAAACATCCTAGCAGCTCCAAACCCTAACGCGACGATGCCGCTTCCTTTAGCCGTAAACTACGTAGCTCCAACGCCAATCACACAACCAACCGATACCCCAACTCCTGAAACAACTTTTTCCTCGACCCCAACCTTATCACCCAACCAAACCCAAACTTCTGTTTCCAGTGGAGTTAACGGCTTTGAACTCGGTATTCTCGCCGCGTTGATTGTGATAGTAATCTTGTTAATTGTCTTGGTTACCCTTGTCCTAAAAAGAAGAAGAACTAAAAAAACTTGAAAAAAAAGCAGTAACCGCTTCCAGATGCTTTAGCATTCCTGTGTGGAGTTTAAATGCAATTGTTAAAGAAACAATGAAAGAAGTCGGAATCACAAAGGGTCGGTCTTATTATAAAAAATCAACGCAGCAATATTTTAGAAAATAGTTGAAAAAAGACTAAAAAATACCCCTAAGAAAATAGGGAAAGAAAATTTTTGGTTTTTATCTTACGAAGTCGTCGAATGTCCAGAAGTGGTTTTCTTCTTGGATGATGATGTCTTCGAACATGCGCCTTGTCAATGTGTCGCCGCGTTTGAGTGCTTCCGCGATGATTTGGCGGTAGAGCGTTATTGCGCTGCTTTCCAATGCGTGGTCTAAGACAAGGAATTCCTGTGCGGTGTTACCTACGACTGGCAATGGATCCGGTTTCCAGACAGCTTCGCCTTCGAGCAGGTAGATGCGTTCGCTGATTTTTTCGAGGTGATCCATTTCTTGCATGAAGACATCTTTGAGGATTTTGCTCACGACTGCTGCTTTATTGGATATCGCGATTGTTTCAAGTGCTGTGTTTTTCATCCTGAGTTCAAGCAATGCCATTTTCTCATGCTGGTTAGTGTACTGGATGATGCCTGCGATTTCAGCGGAAACTGCTTTGTTTAGGAGCGTAAAATAATCTTCTGTGTAGATTTTGCGCCATTCAGGAAGTGGCACCTTGCTTGGTTCTTCCTTTTCGTCAGGGAACTTTGTGTATTCTTGGAATTTGAATAGATGCTGCTCTTCTTCACCGTAGATTTTCTCGAAGAGTTCACGGGTTTCCCAATCGCCCACTTTACCTGAAGTATCGATGATTTCGCGGTATAGTGTTACGGCTTCTTCTTCTGCTTTTACTCCCAGCTTAGCGAATTCGCTTATGCTGTTGCCGACTGTGATTTTGCTGGATTTAGTTGAGGCTTTTCCGCCAAGGTAATAGATGCGCTCGATTATTGCGGCGGCATGTTTCATTTCTTGGATGGAGATTTCTCTGAGAATCTTTCCGACTGCGTCGTAGGTTGTTTTGTCGAGAAGGATGTTTTCTGGGAGGGTTCTTCGCACCAATTTCTCCATTTTTGCATGTTGAAGAATATATTGGAGAGAAACTTGAATTTCGCGTTCGACTGCCTTGTTTAGAAGGTCAATATAATCTGGTGAAATTTTGACTGCCATATAATCACAACTTGTGTTTAAAAGGAGAAGGCACTGAGATATAAAATTTTTTGTAAAAACAAGTGCCCTTGAGGAATAATCCCTTGCTTGTTTGATTAATTGCGTATTTTCTATTGTAGTGGTTTGCCGCAGTGAGTGCAGTAAAGGGCGTCGGCGCTATTTTCTGTTCCGCAGTTGGAGCAACGTTTGGTTCGCAACGTAGTTGACGTTAGCGGTGGGGTAAAGTAGGAACCATTTTGGGTTACTATTGGAGCTGGCTTAAGTTTGTTGAATCCCTGTGCGGCGAAAATCCACGCTATCCAAACCAGCAAGCTGCCAAAAAATAAGATTGTCGTCAAAACACCAATTAAGTACAGCAAGCCAGCGGTTTTGAAATTATCCATGCCTGATTTCTCCGCTAACTTGTTAAACGCCTGCATGTAGAGAACTGCGTTGATTATGCTGAAGACAAGACTTATTCCTAATACGCCAAAAATGGATAGAATGGGCAGGGCTGGTGTTGCTCCTGTTTGTGAACCCGCAAATGACCAGAACCCAAAGACAAATTCATAAACAAAAAACACTACCCCAGAAACGATACTCATGATGAATGCATATAGCACATTCTTGAAAATTGACGGCTCACTGTAATAGATGGATAGGCGGTGCATCGACACTAAAAAGAGGGTAAATCCGATAAGGGCTAAACCGCCCACAGCAATAATGAAGACAACTAGACCGACTGAGAACCCAAAAATTGGAGCGGCAGGTATGCCCATGGTAGTTCTTGACACGGATGCGGCTAATGCCGATATGAATAAAGCAATTATTCCGACAACCGCCACAATTGGCAAGATAACCTGTATTAAACTTGCGATTAACCCTAGTTTTCTGCTTGACTCAAGTGACATAGACTGAGCCCTCAACTGCTATAAGATACAGTTTAGGGATAAGCTTTTCCGTAGGCACTCTTTAGCCAAAAAGGAAAAACCCGAAAAACAGATTTGAAAAGAGGTTTGTTGGTTAAATTAAAACTATTTTTGCCATTTTCCTGAAGACCACTTATTAAAAGTCGTCGGTATCACCTTAATAATGGGCACATCGCCTTCTTTCCAGCTTCCTTCAGGACTCGCATATTCAGGGTATTTTTCTTTAAGCAGGTCATGAGCGTAACGGTATTCTTTGCCATTTAACATAATTTCTGCTTCGCCTTGAACGCGGACGCCTCTGATGGTTGACCAGTTTTTTTGGTCATAGTCATCAAAGACCAATGATACCTGTGGATTTGCTTCTATATGCTCCAGTTTGGGTGTGTCTGGGTCAGATGCAAAATAGATGTTTGCTCCATCAAAAATCGCCCAAATAGGTCTCACAACGGGTTCACATTCTTCTGTTGCGGTTGCAAGACGACAAACTGGTAACTGTTTTATAAACGCGATATCTGACTTTGAAAGTTTAATCCCCATTCAAGCACCAACACGACTTCATTACAGCAGGAAAATCTGCACGACAATAGTTAACAAGGTCAACCTTTTAAACTATATTGAAGCAGCTTAACTAAATCCTTCTAAAAAATCTTTTTCCCACAAAACTTCCTTAAAATCAGCATTTCTTCAGGTTTTCCTTGACTCGGTACTTTACTATTCTCTTTACTAAATCATACGGAATTGGTTTATCTAACGGAAATCTAATGGTTCCTTTGCTTGTTTCGTAATCCAGCAGTTCCTCTTTAAAAGTCTCAACACCTAAAGCCGTAGGGAAAAAACCAATATGATCCTTGAACGCTGCAAACCACACCAAGACGCCGCTTTGTTTGAAGGCTGGCATCTGGTAGCTTATTGCTTCTTCTGCTTCGGGGGCGGCTTCCTGAACTATTTGCCTAATCGTTTCCAAAATCTTCTGAATATTTTGTGGGAAAGTAGCTACGTATTCATCTATGGTCTTGAATTGTTTTTTAGGCGCCATAATGATTCCTGCAAAAAGTTATTTCTGTATTTATTCTTGCGGGCCCCGATTTAGATTTAATGGTAAAGCACGTGCAAGAAATAGCTTGGTGAATCCACTAGTTTTAATTCCCAGAAAGGTTTAATTGAAATACAGTATAATGGATTGGCTGAAATAGAGGCGTGCGGGATTCCCCAAGCCTGGTATGGGGCAGGCCTGCTAAGTCTGTGGTCGAAAGGCCGCGTGGGTTCAATTCCCACATCCCGCGCCACGCTCCTTTTGACAAACAGAGCTTGATTATATTTTATTTCTACAAATAAACCATAAATTATCGACTTTAAATTTTAAACATCAACCATTCATATAATCTGATTGTAATTGCATTATGTTATCACATAGACTAAAATTAAAGTCGGATTCTTGATTTACTGTGAGTTCTTTATGACACACCATTATTCAGGACCAAACTTTGGCTTCCCGCGAGGAGACGCCCGTTTAGATTTCACTGATCTCTTCGCTTTCCCTAAGTCTAGTGACGCCAGTAAGTCAATCATTATCATGAATTTTCATCCCTCAGCTACAATTAATCCAAAGAAACCGTTCAACCAACAGGAAACAACAATATACGAACCCTTCGCGCCCGATGGACTCTACGAGCTAAGAGTCGATACTAACGCCGACATGGTCGCAGACATCGCGTATCGAGTACGCTTTTTACAAAGTGAAAATAGCGCTATGACGGCAACCGTGCGTAGGGCGGAGGGATCAGAGGCAGTAGGCAGAGGCGAACAAGGGAAAGTGGTCATCCAAGGAGCGCCTATCTCAATGGATCGTGAGACAAAGGTGACCGACTATGGTTCTTATCGCTTTTTCGCAGGTTGGCGCAGTGACCCGTTCTTCTTCGACGTTAATGGTGCCTTGAACAAAATGCAGTTCACCGGCGAAGATTGGTTCTCAGACAAGGATGTTTGCAGCATAGCCTTAGAGATTCCCAACAGTGAACTTGGCGGCGGAGTGAGCTTAAACCTATGGGTTCGGACCCTTTTGCAAGTTGACGGTACATGGGTGCAGGCTGACCGCGGGGCACGACCTACCCAAACCCCCTTCATGGCAGATGCCCAAAGAGAGGCGTACCTCGACAGCGAACCGGCAGACGACGAGCGATTCGTTTCAATGTTTGCACACGTTCTAGAGCAGATGGGCGCGTATACACCGAAAGGTGCTGAAGCGGCGGCACGAAGTCTTTTGCCTGACGTTATACACTATGACCCAAAAAAGCTATCAGCTTATCCAGGAAACGGACGCACTCCTAGAGATGATTCGAAAAACGTCTTCCTAACTGTGTTCAATGGTAGGCTAACATGGGACAAGACTGGACCACACGCTGATCTGTTGGACGAGTTTCCATATTTGGGTCCACCGCACACAACTAAAGCTGAATTTTTCAAAAAATCGACGGTTGCAACTGTGACATAAATCATACGTCTAATAATAATTCGACTATTTTGAGACATTGAAGGAAAACTAGGTTTAATGTTTTTCCAAGCTGCGATGGTTATAATTCCGAAGGCCCCACAACTCATCAAAATATAGGTTTGTTGCCTTCAAAGACAAGCTTTCTTGCGTGAAATTTAAACGTGAATGTAAACCTAACATCCCGCGCCATCATCTCCATTTTAAGCTTATTTTTTGAGATATTTTCAATAATTGAGCTCAAATTATGTTATGAAATTATGGTTCAAGTAAACTTGTTTCTAAAAATGCTACGGAACATGTAAGTGATGGCTATTGCGTTTATGATTGCACTTGCTCCGTTAAGCAAATAGATTGAGTAATAAATAATGTTGAATACGTTGAAGCAAAAAGCATAAGTCAGTGAGAATGTTGCAATTGCTGCGCCCAGCTTTCTTGCTGAGATTAAACCTGCAATAGACAAAACCAATAGAATTAGCAGTATTGAATTATTTAGGTCTGCTATGTCATTAAAAACGGTCAGCTCCAAGGCATAGAAAACAACGTTAAAAATCATCCAGATCAATATCGCGAAATCAGCTGGTGATTTATTATCCTTTTTCAGTTTTAATTCCCGAAACCTAATTGAGGTAAGTTTGGCATATTAGATTTTCGCAAAGCTTTTTTTGTCTTTGTTGTAACCGTTATTTTTAGAAAGATAGTTCTTAGAAATTTTGTTTCCTGAGAAAGAAAAAATAAATTAAAAAAGTTTAGTTTGGCTCTATTTGGTGGCATCTTCTGGATTCGGATCTGTGTCTGCTGATTTCGTTGATGTTTTTTCTGTTTCCATTTCTTTTTCGACTGCTAATTTATCTTGTTGTGAACTAAGAGCTGCCACTAAGAATAATACTACGGCTCCAAGCAAGTACGGCAAAATTGCTGTCATGAGGCTGATCAAAAAATAGCTCATAGGAGGTGCTGGATTGTACATTAAATTTAATTCGTAATTTATTATTGCTGCTATCAATGTAAATATTGCGAATACTGTGCCAATCCATTCGGCGAATTTTTTGATGATTCCCCAGTTATTCATTTGTCTTCACCAGTTACCGTTGCTTACATATGCTTTCCTTTTAAAGCATTGCTTTACAACAATTTGGCTAAACACAAACCAACGTTAATTCGTTCGAGCTTGATGTGTCAGTTAGATAATAATCATCATAATAGATCCATACCAAAACTACAATTTTATTATTCAACCGTGAAATGGTTGTTCAGCTTATATTCCCGAACCAAAATATGCCAACAAGCTAATTCGACATTTTTTTGAAACTTAAAAGCAACGGCACAGTTGCACTGGAAATTACCGCCGAAACAACAAACGCCAACCCATCAAACCCCCCTGAAACCCCAAAAGAAAATGCGGTTGCAGCCAAAACAGGGGTAACTGTTTGCGCAAGACCCGCAATTGCCCAAGCAACCCCCAACGCGCCGCCTTGAGCATTTTCTGGACTATTTACCGAAATTAAAGTGTTGATTGTAACGTATTGGATTCCGAAACCAAACGAAAACACAACCGCAACTACCACCAAAACAGCAAGATTCGAAACAATAGCTAAACTCACCAGCCCAACCACAAAAAAGACAGTTCCAAGCAACACTAAGGTTAAGCGACTAAACTTCTTACTCAGCACAGGCAACAGAACCGCCTGCGTGAATACATTGACTCCGCCGACCAAAAAGAAAACCAGCCCTGTCTGCAAGGCACCAAATCCGAAAACCGCAGCCAGCCAAGGCGACAAAGAAGCCTGCAAAAAAACAAATGAAACAAAAAACAAAAAATAAATTGTCAACAGCAAAGCGATTTTTCGTTTTCTCAGAATATCAAGGAGCGCACGGAAGGAAACAACCGTTTTCTTTATGTTAAAACTTGCTGGTTCAGGCAACAAAAAATAAGCCGAAATCAAATTTGCGAACGCCAAAGCCGACGCCAGAAAAGACGGTACACCATAACCGAACAAGCTGCTGAGGGTTCCCCCTATGGCTGGACCCAAAATAAAAGCTATGCCTGCTGCTGCTCCCAAAAGTCCCAAGTACCTTAATCGTTGGTTTGGAGTTGTAATATCTGCAACGTAGGCTTGCGCAACTGGTACGGTAGCCGCAGTGGTTCCCGAAAGCATCCTGCCTAAAAACAACAACCAAATCACTTGCGCAGAACCAAAGATAAAGTAGCTTAAACTAGAAATTGCCAAACCTAACAACAGAATCTTTCTTCGTCCAAAACGGTCGCTAAACCTTGCCAAAAAGGGTGTAAAAACAAAAGACATCAATGCATACGACGCCAAAAGCACCCCATACAGAATAGCAGAGCCTCCAAGGGAAACCACATAAAAATACAAGTAAGGCACAACAATGGCGAAGCCTAAGTTGTCAAGGAACACAACCGAGAACAAAACTGCCAAAGCTGAGCGACTGACAGAAACGCCGCTGGACGTCTGATTGCCGTTTTCCAAAACTTTCACTAACTGGTTTATGGCGGCTGGGCAAATAAGTATTATCTTCTTGTTTTAGTGAGGGAAATAAAACCCTTTATTTCATTCACTAAAACACGCTGTAAATAAGTATTTCATTCTGGAGGGCTCACCTACTTGTACTTTTAGTTTTGGGTGACGGCTTTTTAGAAGATGCAGCAATCGGTTTGCAAAATTCTTTTGTTACAGCAGCGTCAGCAGCAGCAACAACAACTTTAAGCTACCCCACTGAGATTGCAAGTAACCGATTTGTTGGCAAAATCAAAAAATAAGGCTCAACCCTCATGTAAATGAGAACCATGATGATGAAATCTGAGTTTGGATGGATAAAAGTAAACGGAGAAAAATATGAAAAAGACATAATCCTCCATGCCGATGGATCAATTACTAAAAGGGAAAAGAAAAAATCCAAGGACCTGAAAACACTTTATGGCCATACGCCTCTTTCAGAGAGGGAATTAGATTTTCTTATGCAAGAAAAACCTGAAATTGTTTTCGTCGGAACAGGACACCAAGCAGCCCTTCCAATTACACCCAAAGCCTTGTCCATACTCAAAAAATACGAAACAGTTATTCTTCCAACATCAGAGATAATGGAAAAAATAAACCGGGAAGACAGAAAAATGGTCGCGTTAATTCACGTGACCTGTTGACTGCAAGATTTTTGGCAGGGAAAATTAGGATTGGTGTTGTTTGATGAATTTGGCCAGGTTCACTATTTCGAGATCGCCTTTGCATCTGGGGCATGCGTTTTGGATTTCGGGTGCTTTTGCGCCGATTTTCATTGGTGCGCCACAGTGGCAACAGTAGACTGTTATAGTTTGTCCTTTCTCTGAGAGCTTTTTTACTAAGGCAGTTGCTTCTTTCTCATGTTCAGTTGGTTCATTTTTCTTTTTTGAGCTCGCTTTTTGTTCGGTGGAGTAGTCTTTGCATGTTTCTGCTTGCGCAAAATAAGTGTTAAACCCAGCTTTTACAGGAACCAACGTTTTTCCACGTTTCTCACAAGATTCCTCATCGAAGTGACCACATTCTTCACAGGATTTCTTGAGGGAATATTCCTTTTGCAGCTTCCATAAGCAATCAGCACAATAAGTTCGTTCTTCACTGTTTATATTTACAACCAAGCCTTTGCCGGAGAAGGATTTCTTGCAACCATAACATTCTGAGCGCATATTGTTCACGTTGGAAATTACATTTGGATGCGCTTTTATTTAATGTTTGATGTGCTTATACCACGAAATGTGTTACTCCAGTTAATATATACTGGACAGCGATAGCGGCAATAAGCAACGCCATAACTCTTGCTATAATCAAAGAGCCCGTTTTACCTAAGAACCTGTATATGCCATTTATGAACCTGAGAATAACCCACGTCAACGTCATCACCACGACCACTGCCAAAATCGCGATGAAAGTTGACATAACGGCACTATTGTAAACCTGTTGATTAACCTGAAGAGTAAATATGATTGTAGTTATGGCTCCTGGTCCAACAAGAAGAGGAATAGCAATTGGTACCGCCCCGATGGTTTCTGGCGATTCAGTGCTTTCCCGTGCTCCAGAAATTAAAATGCGAATAGCGATGATCAATAACAATAGACCTCCCGCAACCTCAAAACTATAAATTGATAAGCCAAAAAGATTGAGAATCTGCTGGCCAGTGAACGCAAAAACCAAAAGCAGAACAGTGCCCACCAACACTGCAGTGTTGTAAATCTTTTTTCTCTTGGTTTCTTGGACATTTTCGGTTAAGCCAATAAAAACAGGAATGCTGCCCAATGGATCTACAATTATGAATAGGGCGATTATGGCTTTAATTAAGTCCGAAATGAAATCCAAACAAACATTCCCAGCTTAACTATAGTCTCAGGCTAATTCGATAAAAAGATAGCGGCAACTCGACAAAAAAATATTTATTTGATGAAAAAAAGTTAAACAGAAGCTATAGGATTTTTTGCCAGCTTTCAACTCTATCCAGAAACTCCTGCACTGGTTGCCCACCATATGTCCTAAGCTTTTTTATAAGCTCAACCCGCCCAACTGCAGCTTTCTGGAAATCCAACATTTGGCTGGCACCATCAGTTAAGTAAAGGAACCCGTCTGCTCCTGCTCTTGCACAGCGAGTTGTGACAGTAAGCAACTCTTCGGGTAATGGTACGTCTTTGGGGTTGTCGCCTGGACCAAAAACATACAAACTAATGTAGAATTGTTTTTTCAGTAACTTTTTGAAGCCGCGTGCGAGCATTTCCCAATACCATGGTGTAGCATAGTTTTTGCTAAACATTACAACGTTGAAAGCGTCAGCGTACTTAGCTAAGTCATCAAAGTCTACACCGTACCGTTCGCAGGCGGTAATGGGATCAGGTTGGATACTTAAGACAAGCTCTTTTTTGACAACGTCGCGGATTTGGGCAATGTAGTCAGTTACTTCTTTTCTACGCCATTCAAACCAGCCCAAACCGCTCTTCTGCCATAGCTCTTTGCAACGTGGGCATGTGCAGTGTCCATGGTCAGCAAAATATTGGCTGTTTAACACTATTCCCGGAGATTGCCTATCCACTTCACCAATGTACTTGAGTTGTTCTTCTCGATATTCCGGATGTGTAGCGCATACTACACTCCAATAAATGTTGAAGTTGTTGTTTCCAAATTTGGCTGGACCCAGCGAGGATTGCGAAACCCAATCAGGATGGTTTTGCACGGTCAGGGTGTCTGCAAAGACAGCAATGTTGCTATACATATCTTGCACTGGTGGAAGTCTTATGCCTGTTTCAGGTTTGACACGGAAAACGTGGAAGTCGAAACCTTGGGGTTTTTGTGGTTGAAACGTGAATGAACCAAATTTCATGATTGATCGCTGCCTTTTACGGCAAAGGAAGAGGTTGAGATGTTATAAGTTTTTTTGTGTCTGACAGACTTGATGGTGATTTGGCGCTTGGACCTGTTTTAAAACTGGAGCAGTTGTTTCTAAACAAGTGGGTAGGTTGTTCCTATTTTTATGTCCAGTTGGGTAGTTTTAAATAGTGGAGCATAATAAATGTGCAGGTTAACTAAAAATAGTCTAACAGACGTTAAAGCCAAAAATTCGAGAAGCTAAGAAAAATCAGAAATAAACCAAGAATGCTGACTTTAACCAGATAGACAAGTCACCATACGAAGATGTCATTGTGAGAAAAATACTCGACGAAAAATCGGAAATCGACAAAGTTGATACCCAAATTCTAAATATTTTACAGGAAGATTGTCATTTAAGCTTCCGAAAAATAGCTGACAAAATGAACATCTCAAGCGTTGTGGCAACGTCAAGAATCAAAAACCTCGAAGATAAAGGCATCCTTAAAGGCTATACCGTGATTTTAGATTCAGTCAAATTAGGATTCGATTTAACGGCGGTAATTTTTATTCAAACTGAGGGCGGGTATCTAAAGGCTTTAGAGAATGAACTCTCACAAATGTCGAACATTATTGCCATCTATGAAATTACTGGCGATTTTGACGTTGTTGCTATTGTTAAGCTTAAGGACAGGGATAGTTTGAATAGTATGCTTAAGAATTTGCTCGTAACTCCTCACATTAAGAAAACGATGACTAACATTACGCTTAATGTTGTGAAAGAAGATTTTAAGGTCAAATTATAATTTTTTCTCGGCTTGAATCTTCTAAAATTTTGTTTTCTGCGAATTTGTTGGTTTCTTATTTCTTAAAAGTTTGGTGTAATTTGTTTTTTGAACAAAGATCCAATAAGTTGGTTAATTCATCTAAACCTTTTCAGTATTGCACAAAATTTATATACAAAGGTACAATTAATCAACCTAATCTTAGACACATAATTGGAGGAAATAAAAATAAAAGCCTATATACTCTTAAGCACAAAACCGGGAACCTCACTCGACGTAGTTTGCAGAATAAAAGAAAAAGTCAAAGAAGCAATAATCGCAGACGCCATCTTCGGCAGATACGATGCAATTGTAATCCTAGAGGCGCCAGCACTAGAGAACATAAATCAAGTAGTCTACAAAATCATCGAAAAAGATCCAAACGTCATCCGTACAGAAACATCCATCGTTCTCGCGCCAATGAAGTAGATCAAAAGCAGAAAAAACTGCCCTCACCCATTTTTTCATTTACTTTTAAAAATTTTTTTGGCAAAATTGGCCAGTTCTAAAAAAAATAAAGAAAAAATCTAAGCTCGAAGTTAACTAATCAAACAAATTAAGAAGGGGCTGTTTTGGCAGGCTCGCATTTAGGCCCTTTGTGAGCTTTGAGAACAATTGAGCTGACAGTACTTTTGATTCCTTTAATCTTCATAATTCTGTTTTTGAGGATATCTCGAAACTCCTCTATGTCTGACGCTGAGACTAAAGTGACGATGTCGAACTCTCCTGTTACCTCGTATAATTCTTCTAGGTTTTCAAGTTTGCCGAGGGCTTCAAGAACATTATCCAATTCGGATGATTCTACAAAGATATCCACGAATGCTAGTAGTTTTGACATATGGGTCGTCTTAGCTACTTGAACATGTGTGAGGTATATTTATACGTTTTCCACTGTACAAACAGTTATTCCAATATTTATGCGACATCTGTACTATAAAATTAGCTTCCATTAAAAATACGTTGGAACTTCAATCAATTTGCTTAACGCTCTACATTTTGATAGAATAAACGGTTTGGGCATCTAATACGTTAAGTCACCTTGTAAAATTGCCATAGACCATTGGATAGTCTTTTATGAGTTCAAGGTTCAGTCTCAGAACATTAACATAGGGACTTCCGAAAACCCACAAAGTGCCCTCCTGATTTTGATCCACAATATTTGTCAGCGCCGCCGAAGAAATGCCTGATGCCTTGCTTATTTGAGGTATCTGATTGTAAGCATCTTGAAGCAAAATATCTGGATCGACACCGGATGCCGAGGATGATAAAGTCTCGTTTCTTGAATGGAAGAAAATGGGTAAAGTGAAGCTTTGTGCGATAAGAATTGACCCGATGGGGTGCCCGTTAAGTTGGACAAGGTCGCCGTTAGCTTGATTAGGGAAGAAAACTTGGCCTATGCCCGTGATTAGAAACGGGTAGAATAACCCACAAATCAATAGCGAAACAAGTGCTAAGCCTATGACTGGTTTAAAGTTCCATTTTTCTTTTTGTTCAGTTGCCAAACTCTTTTCCTCCTAAATGTGAAAGACTCCCACGAGGAGCAAGTCTATCAATTTAATGCCGATAAATGGCACAATGACTCCGCCAACTCCATAAATTAAGGTATTCTTTAGGAAAAGCGTCATCGTGTTAGTAGGTTTGAAGGCAATACCGCGCATAGCAAGCGGAATCAGAAGCGGTATAATAATCGCATTAAATATGAGGGCGGACAATACAGCGCTTTTAAGACCCAATTGTAAGATGTTGAGGCTACCCAACTGTGGGAGGGCAACTGCAAAGATGACTGGCATAATTGCAAAGTATTTTGATATATCATTGGCAATGCTGAAAGCTGTAACTGCGCCTCTAGTCATAAGTAATTGTTTGCCTAGCATAACTACGTCGATTATTTTTGCTGGATTCGATTCTAAGTCAACCATGTTGGCGGCTTCTTTTGCGGCTTCAGTGCCAGAATTCATTGCTAAGCCTACATCTGCTGCGGAAAGTGCTGGTGCATCGTTGGTTCCGTCGCCTATCATGGCTACGATTCTGTTTTCAGCCTGCTCTCTTTTAGCTATCTTGTACTTATCTTCTGGTTTAGCCTGCGCAACGTACTCATCAATTCCGACCTCAGAAGATATGTTTTTTGCTGTAAGCGGCTGGTCTCCTGTAATCATGACAGGACGGATTCCCATAACCTTAAGCGCCTGAATTTTTTCTTTGATTCCCACTTTAAGTACGTCTTTAAGTCTGATGATTCCGATAGCTTTACTATTTACTGAGATAGCTATGGGGGTTTCTCCCGCTGAAGAAATGCCTTCAACTATCAGGTCATAGTTTTGGGGAACTGCAGATGAAAGTTGTTTTATTGACTCCGGAGCACCCTTGAGAACATCGATATTAGGTTCAAAAGTTGAAGACATCGATTCACCAGAAACTTCAGAGGTTTTTCTCCTCATTCTCTGCCTTTGCAAAATGGCTTTACCTCCTTTTGGAAGCGTCAGATTTGACTGCGTTGTTACTTTAACTCCGCTTGTGCGAGTACTTGCAGAGAATGGAAAAATTTCTGAAGTTGCCAATGAGTTTAGTTCTTTTGGCACGAACCCTTTCTCGTAGGCAAGTCTTAATATGCTGCGTCCTTCGGGTGTATCATCATGCCAAGAGGATAAGAAAGCTGCTTCCCCGACATCTTCTTCCGTATATGGTTCAAACGCGATGAACTCTATGGCTTGCCGATTACCTACTGTAATTGTGCCGGTCTTATCTAAAAGAACAACATCAGTATCTCCAGCAGTTTCTATAGCGCGGCCTGATTTTGCCACAATTTTGTTTTTGTAGAGTCGAGTTATGCCTGAGAGGCCGATGGCAGGTAGCAAGGCACCTATAGTCGTTGGCAGAAGGCAAACGTATAATGCGATCAGAACTGAGAGGTCTGCTCCTAGGCCAAGCACCACTGATGTGCCCAGTAGTGCTAGTATAATTATGGTAAATATGGCGGTTAAGCCAATCAGCACCATGGTTATTGCTACTTCGTTTGGAGTCTTTGGTCGCTTCGAGGATTCTACCATCTTTATCATTTGGTCGATGAAGGTTTCGCCCGGGTTAGTTGTAATCTTCGCTGTTAGGGTGTCACTGGCGAGACGCGAGCCGCCGATTAGTGAGTCCCCTGGCGCTTTTCTGACTGGGGCTGATTCGCCTGTGACTAGGGATTCGTCAACCATTGCGATTCCCTCGATTACGTCAGCGTCTAATGGGACAATGTCTCCTGATTCTATGAGGACTAAGTCGCCTTTTCGAAGTTCAGTTGATTTCACCGTAACTATGGTTCTGGTCCAGCCCTCAGTGATAATTTTTTTGCTTTCCACTTCTGTTTCCAGTTTTCGCAGGCTTCCAGCTGTGCTTTTTGCTTGTTGTTCGGCAAGGGCGTCTGAGAGTGTGCTAAACCAGACCGTGATGATGAGAATGATGGCGACTTCTATATAGAAACCTTGTAAGTTGGGTGTAGTTATGGGGACGAATGCTTGTGGAGCTATGGCCAATGCAGCTACGATGAAGAATGTAAGTTCAACGATGAGCATTACTGGGTTTTTTAGTAGCGTTTTGGGATTTAGTCGGATGATTGAGTCAAATAGTACTTTTCTTGAGAAGACTGTGCGAATTCCAGTAGGCGCTGATTCTTTGCTAATTGTTGAATTTACTGTTTTTTCATTAATCAATAGCCATTCACCAATCCTTTAAAGAACGATGCTATTGGTCCGATTGCTAAGAATGGGAAGAATGTTAAAACTACCAATATTATAATTGCTGCAATCAAGACTATCGTGAATATTAAGGTGTCAGTTTTTAGACCCGAAGTTGTTCCCCCGCGTTTTCGGCCAATCATTGAACCTGAAAGCGCCAGTAATATTGCAATCGGAGCGTACCGTCCAATGAGAATGACGATGGCAGTTGCAATGTTGAAGAAGGGCGTATTTCCTGAGGCGCCTAAGAAGTCGGAGCCATTGTTTGCCGCAGAACTGGTGAATTCCCAGAGAATCTGCGTGTAACCAACAGAGTTTCCACCCACCCCTATTGCCGAAACTGCCCCTGAGGCGTATGCTATTACGGTAGGAATAAGGATGATGATTGGGTGAATAAGGAAAGCAACCATCACAAGTTTGACGTCGCGTCCAGTGATTTTCATTCCTAAGTATTCAGGAGTTCTTCCCGACATAAGTCCAACGATGAAGACCGTTATGATAATGTACATAATCATATACATCATCCCAACGCCTTTGCCTCCTGGGATTGACTGAATGAACATGCCCAAGAATCCGGAAAGAATTGTAAGCGGATGGTTTCCCAGCAAACCCGAGTTCACCGAGCCAGTTGTGGCGACTGTTGTTGTAACAGTATAGAAGCTGCTCATGAAACCGCCGAATCTGGCTTCTATACCTGGAGCTATTAAGGGAAGAGTAGGAATAAACGCAATGACCATGTTAAGTCCGAAGAGGATGTAAGCGCCCAATAAAAGTGGTCTAGATTCACTTTTCTTTCCTATCATTTCTCCATACACAAAGATAAGCGCTGTCGGGATTAGTAGCATTAGTGATATCATAAGAATGTTAGTGATTGGTGAGGGATTCATGAAGGGGTATGCTGCGTTTGCGCCGTAGTATCCACCACCATTGGTGCCAATCTGCATTATGGCGTCAAGAGAAGCAACGGGGCCAACTAGTATTGTTTGTGTTGCTCCTTCTATGGTCTTTATTGTTGTGTATCCATTGAGAGTTTGAGGTACACCCAAGGCGAGAAATATAATTGAGGCTATTATGCAGAGCGGCAAGAAAATTCTTGTAATAGATCTGGTGAAGTCAACGTAGAAGTTGCCCATGTCTTTTGAGCCAACAATCAGTCCACGGATAAATGCGATGCCCATGCAAAGTCCAGTTATCGCAGAGGTAAATTGAAGCCACTGTATAACACCGATTTGACTAAGATACGACAAAGTGGTTTCGCCATTATAGTGTTGAAGATTCGTGTTTGTCACAAACGAAGCTACCGTATTAAAAGCGAGGTCTGGTCTCACGCCAGAGAATCCCATGGGGTTAAGCGGCAAATTGCCTTGGAAAACAAGGAATATGAAGCCAATGACCATCATAACAACGTTCAGAAGTAAACCTGCGAGAAAGAACTGCTTCCAACCCATTGTCTGCGCTGAATTTACGCCTGTGATTTTATAAATGAAGTTCTCTAATGGAGTTAGAATTTTATCTAAGCGACTTGGTCTTCGATTAAAGACTCCGGTGATATAGGGGGCCAGCAGCTTCGCCAGAAGAATGGTTCCCCCAAGTATTATGATGACTGATATAACTTGAATTGCATCTATCATTTATTCCAAAACTCCAAAAGGCACTCTGATTCCTTATAGCTCCTTTCCGCTCCTACTATTTTATGTTGGAAACATTTACTTTTTTCAGAATACATTTGGGTCCTTTGTGAGGCTCCAAAATAACAGTGATTATCGTGCTTTTTATTCCTTTAATCTTCATGATTTTTTCATGCAGAAATTCCCTGAATTCCTCAATGCAGGATGCGGAAACTACAGATACTATGTCGTATTCTCCTGCTACCTCATAGACTTCTTCAATGCTCTTGAGCTCAGAGAGGGCCTGTAATACTTTCTCTTTTTGGGATTTCTCCACGAATATATTGACAGATGCTAATAGTCGATTCATCAGTTTTACATTCCTTTCTCTAAAAGGGTTCTAGTTCGTCCAGAACGCTTTTCCATTTTCGCTATTTATTCTCCCTTGAACTTTATACTCCTATCACCTTCTCCCTATAAACCTATTTGTGATTTGTACATAATTATACACAAAAGCTGGACTAATTTACATCATTGTGTATAAAAACTGGAAACATAAACAAATGATTATTCGAAGCAAAGGAAATCTGTCGAAAACAACTCCATAAAACTCAATCCCGCCCAACCAAGAAAAAAATTGAAACGTCAACTCAAAATCAAGTAATGCGCCACTTAGATGCTAAAAAATATGAACCGATATAAAAAAACAAACAAGATACTAAAAAACAATTTTCGAGAAACATTGTCAATCATTTAGTAATAAAAGCAAAGCATAAACGTTCATCCAGGTTTAGTTCATAATATTGAAAATAATTCTTGTTTTTCATAAAAGTTATGAACACATCATAACTACGTTTATATTCAATCGCTGATAATTGGATAATTGTACAATAAAAATAAAGGTGAATGAAAAAATGATTGCAATAATGGATGCACTTTCAATGGCTGTAATATTAGGGTCAGCATTAGTAATGGCAATGGCACTACGCACGGAACTTAAGAAGAAATTTTAATTCCAGCGGTAACCGAATCGAAAACCTGTAGCCTGCTGCCTTTCGCGGAAACTTCACTCAAGTTTCTGTTTTTTTCTTTATTTCTTTAAAATAACATACTTTATAGGCCTGTTTCTTAAACTTAATAATTTTGTTGGCTTCTCACAATTTTATCAGGGTGTTTTCGCTAAAAATTTATTCTTAATTAGAAAACTTTACTCATTCAGCAGAATGCGGCTCTCAAAATCAAATATGACGATAAAATCCAAATTATGCCTTGTCGAAAATAAGCCTCAACAATCATATATCATAAAAAAAATAAAAAAGAAAAAGAGAGCCAACCTGGCTCAACAAGCTCTTTTAGATCGCGTTGATGCTATGTTTTTTGTTCTTGTCTTCAGCTGTTTCTTTGCCTGGGAACGGAAAGATTCCAGACGATTTGCTTTGTGAGTTGAAATAGTAGTAGGCGAAGCCTATCACCATCCATATAGCGGTAATCGATATTGCAGAAAGTGCAGCAAATTGTGTGTCGCCTCCGCCGATGACGCCTAACCATATGACCGCAAACAGCATAATCATGTTAGCAGCGAAACCTGCGATTGGAACTATGTATTTCGATAGGATTGAGCGGCGTTCTTTGGATAGTGCGAGGACTGCTACGATGCATGTAATTCCGTAGAGGAGGAATGTTCCAAAGTTGGAAAGTAGCATGACAGTGGTTAAGTTTCTAAGGGATAGTACACCGAATGCGCCTATTATTGCTGAGACTGCGGTGAGTACCCATGTGCCAACTGCGGGGGTTCCGTATCGGGGGTTTAATTTGCCGAGTGGTTGTGGGACTTCTGTGTCGCGGCTAATTGCGTAGGTTACTCGTACACCGGTGTTGAGGCATGCGAGAGTGGTTCCTAATACGGCAGCTGCTACTGCTGCGGCTACGATCAGCATTATTACGAATCCGCCTCCACCGAACAAAGCGTTGGTGGAAGTTTGCACTATGTCGCCTAATGGTCCAGCTGAGACTGCAGCCATGCCAAAGGTGTATTTGGAGTTAATATAAGCCTGTATTGCGAAAAATCCCAGTAGGTATGCGAATGCTCCTTGGATAATCAGTGAAAGCATGATTGCTTTTGGGATATCTTTGGGGTTTTTTGCTTCAGAGGTTAGTGCGGTGATGGATTCGAATCCCACGAGGACTAGTATGGCTAGGCTTGCCTGGAAGAGTACATGGCTGGCGTTGACGGGTGCGAGCGCGGTGACAGGGTTTGAGAAGTAGAACGTCACATGATCAGGGTTTATGAATCGATAAGCAAGTGCCAAACCAGTTACGCCAACGAGCATTACTAGCTGAACTATGTTGATTATGAGGTTAGTTCTAGTTGAGCCTTGGATTCCTCGGTAAGCTATTAAGCCAACCGCGAGCGAGAAGACAACAACTATGGCAATTTGCTCTAGTTGGGTGATTGGAAATCCAACGGTCTGCAAAATGTATGTAGCGAAAAAGCCCATGAACGCCACCATTACTCCAGGGTAAACCCAATAGTAGAGATGTGAAAGCCAACCTACTAGGAACTTTGCACTGCGTGCTTTGCGGTTGCTGGCGCCTCGGTCAAGTAAGGCACGTTGGGCGAAGTAGTAAGAGCTACCGGTGCCTGCGTCAGGATAACGTCGAGCTAGCCAAGCGTATGACGCCGCAGTCAAAAATGACAGCACCAATGCAATAAAGAGACCGAACCAAATGTCTGGCGCTGTTGAAACTCCAGAAGGATCTACCTGTGCTGCTTGGGCTTGATAGTTAAGCCATAGAAAGGCTCCTGGTGCAATCAGGGCCATAGCGTTGATGGTTAAACCTGCAAGGCTTAGAGTTTTTTTCATTTCAGATGCGTTTTGGGGTTGTTCACTACTCATCTTGTTTCGCCTCTATGATTCTTTTTTCGTAGGTAATGTGGTGTCCTTCTTTGCATTTAACTGTGAATTCAGTTATGTATTTAGCAGAATCGTTCAATGATGGTACATCTACATTTTTCAATATGTTCACCAAGATTTGATTTTGTCTATCTAATTGTCCAGTTAAATATAAATATAGTTAATACTTGTTCATAATTGTTATGAAATACTAAAAATGTTTTCTGATCAATAGCAAATTTGGGTACGTTTGGCCATAATTAAATAACTCAAAATATTTTTCCCCAAGAATTGCTCCTTTCTTTTTCGAGGAACTTTGCATTTTTTAGTCGCTGTTTTCTGAATCTCGCTGGACAAGCTTCAAGAGTTAGCAGTTTTCAGGATGTGGATTTGGTATGTATTAGGCGGTTTTTTGGGCAGATGGATGTTTGCTTATCAAAACACCGTTTTTTTGGATGGGTTTTGATTTTTCTTTAATTAATCTATAAAGGACTTAGACAAACACCTGCATAAATCAAGGTTTGTAAGACAAGCATTCATTAAATTTTGGATTTATGCGGCAAGCGGATAGTTTTAAATAGTTGTAAGGGATAATTGCACAGTCAATATAAAATTTAATCAACACGTGTCAAATGGAGAATTAAAAGATGAGTACACCGTTAACTTCAAACTCTGGAGATATAGCCTGGGTAATAACAGCAACAGCCCTGGTAATGCTAATGACCCCTGCTCTAGGATTCTTTTACGGCGGCTTGGTGCGTAGAAAAAACCTCGTATCCACAATCGCACAGAGCTTCATCATATTTGCCGTAATCAGTCTTACTTGGGCAATATGGGGCTACAGTATGGCCTTCGGACCCAGCTACCACGGCATAATAGGCAACCTCTCACTTGCAGGATTAAACGGCGTAGGCATACACGACATCAACCCAGCCCTAGCCGCAACAATACCCACCTTACTCTTCTTCGCCTTTCAGCTAAAGTTCGCCGCCATCACCCCTGCATTAATCATTGGTGCATGCGCAGAAAGAGTTCGTTTCCGTTCACTTTTAATCTTCATAGTGCTCTGGTCAACGCTCATCTACGTGCCAATTGCACACTGGGTGTGGAACCCAGATGGTTGGCTCAAAGGTTTAGGAGCCATTGACTTTGCAGGCGGATTAGTCGTGCACATTTCCGCAGGAATCTCAGCTTTAGCCTTTGCACTAGTCATCGGCAGACGCAAAGGATGTGCAGTTCCCTGGAAGCAACATATGAAGGAAATCGACCACAAAGAAAGAGTGGAATTCAAACCCACAAACATTCCCTATGTCCTGTTAGGTGCAGCACTGCTATGGTTTGGCTGGTTCGGATTCAACGCAGGCAGCGCATTGGCCGCAAACGATCTTGCAGTCTCAGCTCTCGTAGTGACGAACTTGGCTGCAGCAGCAGCCGCAGTTAGCTGGATGCTCATGGATTGGCTCCTTAAGGGCAAACCTTCTGCAGTTGGGATGGCAGTTGGTGCAGTCGTAGGATTAGTCGTCATTACCCCGGCATCAGGCTTCGTCACTCCTCAAGCAGCAATAATCATGGGTTTAATCGGGGGCATAATCTCGAACCTAGTTGCAAGCTGGAGATCTGGCAGATCTCGAGTCGACGATACGCTCGATGTCTTCGCGTGTCACGGTGTCGGCGGTATTTGGGGTGCGATAGGAACTGGCATATTCGCTTCCATCGGCGCAACGGGTCTAATATACGGAAACGTTCACCAATTCCTCGCTCAGCTCTTGGCTGTCGGTGTAGTAGCGCCATTTTCGTTCGTCGGCTCCTGGCTATTGCTTAAAGCAGTCAATCTGTTCTCGCCACTTAGGGTAAGTCCAGAAGCAGAAGATGCAGGCTTAGATCTCAGCGAACACGGTGAAGAAGCCTACCAACTGGATTAGGCTCACCCACCCAATTTTTTCTTCTCTTATTTTTGTTTACGCTTCAAACACCTACTCCAATCAAGCTTGATTAGAAATTTTTCAAAGTTTAACGCTTGATCTCTATATGGACCCAAAAAGAAACTCATTGCAGAAATGGCAGAGTGGTAGGTTGCCGATGAAGCTTTCAGTCGTTATCAACAACTATCGACATTTGACTACAAGAAATTTTTTTAAAAGAATTCGAATAGAAATATGAGAAAATACTCACACTTCATTCACAATTAGCCTTTTTTGGGACAACCGAACCATGAAATGAGTAACTTTTCTTTCCTAACTCTCAAACCAGACGGTAAAATCCAGCATGTTTGCATGTAAAATCCCAAAAAATCAGAATGTCCGTTTCGTTAATCACTCTTAGTTAAAAAAGCTCTTTTTACACCGTTAAAAGGCGTTTTCTTTAAGCAACACGTAAACATGAAACTAAATTCCAAAACGCGACTTATGTTTTAGGGATTAAAATGAATGAATCGGCAATAACGATCGAAAATTTAACTAAAAAATTTGAGGATAAAATAGCTGTAGAAGATCTCAGTCTGCAAGTTTTCCAAGGCGAACTCTTTGGGCTTTTGGGGCCCAACGGAGCAGGAAAAACAACCACAATAAACATACTCTGCGGGCTAACAAAACCAACCAGCGGCTCTGCCAAAATCTACGGATACGACGTAGAGAAAGAAACGCATAAGGTAAAGGAGCAAATCGGTGTATGCATCCAAGAAACCGCCATCTACCCCTACCTAACAGGCAAAGAAAATCTTGAGCTCTTCGGAAAGCTCTATGGCATGAACAAGAAAAACATCAAAGAAAGAAGCACAATGCTGCTAACAAAAATGGGTCTAACAGAAGACGCAAAAAGATTAACAGCGAAGTATAGCGGCGGCATGAAACGCAGACTAAGCTTAGCACTCGCATTAATCCATGACCCACAAATCGCTTTTCTCGATGAACCAACGGTAGTCATGGACCCACAATCACGCCATGCTGTCTGGGATTTCATAAAAGACCAGAAAACACGAGGCAAAACCATCATCCTAACAACTCACTACATGGAAGAAGCCGAGGAACTCTGCGACCGCATAGGCATAATCGACCATGGCAAACTCATCTCACTAGGAACACCCAAAGAACTCATTGCCAAAAACCACGTCAAAAACCTCGAAGAAGTCTTTATCCAGCTAACAGGAAGAAACATGCGGGAGGAACTCTAAATGAACTTCCAAAGAGTCTTAGCATTAACTAAGAAAGAGATGAAGAAAACTATTCGTGAACCTGCAGTGCTTTTCATGATTTTCTTATTCCCAATTGTTTTTGTATTTGCTTTCGGTGCTTCGTTTGGCGGATTCGGCGGCAGCCAAACAGCAACCTACCAAGTCGGCGTCCTCAACCTCGATGCAAGTCATCATTGGTCGCAGATATTCACTAGTGACTTATCAAACATGTCAACTCTCAAAGTAAGCATTTACACCGACAACCAAACGGCACAATCCGACTTAAGTCAAGGCAAAATCCAAGCCGTCATAATAATTCCAGACAGTTTCAGCGAGAGCATAACCTCATACAAGGCCGCTCCAAACCAGCCAAATCAATGGGTCAACGCAACCGTCCCGTTGTATTTGGATAAGGGATCCCTTGTGGCAACCCAAGCTGTCCCGCCAATTATCAGACAAGTGTTAGCATCTGTAACCAGCCAAAATCAACAGACACTCCAAAGCCCAATTCAACTGCAAACCGCTTCGCTGGTGGAAGTGAAACAATCTTCTGCGCTTGACTTCATCGCACCAGGCATGTTTACCTTCGCCTCGATATTTCTCATAATGATGGTTGCACAATCGTTCACTCAGGACCGCGAAAATGGCATGATGAAACGCATCCGAATCTCGCCAACTACACCTTCCGAATTCATGGCAAGCCAAGTCATCTCCTACATGGGAATTGCACTAATCCAAGCAGCTTTAGTCTTCACAATGACCTATGCAATGGGGTTCAAACCAGCAGTAGGCATTCCCGCTTACGTGTTCGCCTTTATCTTGGTTCTAATATTCTCAGTATCCAACGTAGGCTTTGGCTTAATCACAGCAACTATGGCAAAATCCTCCAGCGCAGCCACAGGCTTGAGCTTCTTATTCGTGCTTCCACAACTGTTCCTCGGCACATTCGTCGGTGCATCTCTTTCCGGTGGTGCGCAGATTGTGGGAAAACTCGTTCCCAGCTACTACGTCACCGATGCTTTAACTTCAGTGTTCCTTCGGGGGGCTCCATTAAGCAGTTTAACAATACTCCTCGATTTAGGGGTAGTGTCTTTTTCATGTGTTGCTATCTTGGCGGTTGGCATTGTGCTGTATTCGAAATACTACAAAATCTAACCCACTCTTTTTCTTTTTACTTTTTTTGTTCAGTTCAACTAAGTTTAACAGTTTGTTTCTTCTTTAAAATTGCAGGCTGATTGGTTTGGTCGACACTTGGCGTGAACCCTATCATGTAGTAATTGAAATTGAAAATAAACAATGTAAAATGGTTGGGAAACTTGCATCACTCGGATTTAAACATCTCAAAGTAGTCGACGTTCGAAGTTCCTCCAGTGGTTCCGTTCGGCACTTAATGGATGTCGGCGAGGACCAAGCACAGAAAGTTCCCAAAGAACTAGCTGCTAAAGGTCATGTAGAGGGAAAATCGGCGGTTTGGCTGGAGAGCGAAGGCTGCGAAGTATGCAACACAATTCTTGCACATGATGCTTTTTTAGTGTCGGGCAAAAGCATTCAAAACAGCATCATAACCTACAGCTTTATGGTGCCAACTTTTGAAGCCTACAAGGGCATCATTGGCGACCTCGAAAAGGCAGGACACCCTGTTAATGTCCGCAAAGTTGGCAAGTTTGAGCAGCAAATTGGCGTTTTGACTGAGAATCAAGAGAGAATTTTTTGGCTTGCGCTTAAGAGCGGCTTTTTTGATTATCCTCGGCAAATTGGAATGGCCGAACTGGCAGCTAAATTGGGAATTAGCGCGGCGACGCTCTCAGAAATAATGCGGCGGGGAACTCGTAGGCTGCTGGAGCATTACTTCAAAAAGGAACTCTAACGTTATTTCAGAGAAAAAAAATACTTTGACTAGCCTTTTGTCAAATAGTTGATTAGAAAATAAAATTCAAATGACTCTTTCTAAGCATTAATGGCTTAATTCAGCGGATTCTTCTCGATTCTTAAGTTTCTCTTCCAAAAGAACCAAAAGCTCCTGAGGCTTCACAGGCTTTACCAAATAAGCATCTGCTCCTTCATCAAGCGCTTTAACACCTGTTTCAAGGGAAGGAAAACCAGTAATCATAATTTTAACTGTGTGTTGAAGTTGCTTTTTGAGTTTTGCCAGTAAATCTGTACCATCCATGTCTGGAAGCCTGATGTCAACCAACGCGAGGTCGTAGTGGTTGTTTTCAGCTTTTTCTATAGCTTCTTTACCGGTCTCTGCTGTTTGTATCTCGTAACCGCTTTTTTGAAGAATACGTGTGAAGGTTCGAAGTATCGATTTATCGTCGTCAACAACTAATATAGTTTTTTTTGGTGCTGCCACTTCTTACATTCCCTCTTAAATTCACAATGTCGGCTTTCTTAAACCTTTTAAGGTCAATATAAGCCGTCAAATTCTCTGCGATTTCAAACCAAATTGATAGTGGTTTGATTTCAACAAAGATGTCTCTGCCCTTAGCTTGGGCAATTCTAACAATGTTTTTCGAGATTAATAAACGCATTCCCCTTTGCTAAACCTCAAAGCAAACTTGTTTAACAATAAAGTTATAACTAAGCAAAACCAACAGAAATACAGAATAATTTGTTTTGAGGTCCAAAGGTGTCTTCACCCTTTACTTACACAATAGAAACTGAAGTCCCATCAATGTACTTTGAGAAGCTATTTGACTTCATTTATACGCAGTACCTTGTTCCCCAAAAACAGCGATTCGCAAACTTATCCAGAGAAACAACCCCGACAAGCAACAAAATCTCATACGTTGTCATTGACGCACAAGGAAAACAAATTATCAAAGTTGAAATAACAGGGACAGAGACTGTAAACGCAGTTATAACTCCATTAGAATCAAACGTTTCAGACGCTACCATCAAAGAAGCAAGACAAGATGTGCTAATCGCCACAGAATTGTTTGAAGAAAAAGCACGCAAAGTAACATGGTACTTTGCATGGCGAGAAGGCGAAAAGATCGTACCTGAAAAAGTGACTCTTCATGAGAAAAGCTTCAACCGCCTTTTTCTAGAAACCCAAGTATTGCTAACCTTCGTGTTTATTGGGCTTGGATTGGGGTTATTCGTCGTCGTCTTAACCTTTTATCCATCCTACTTCTGGGCAGTACCAATAATTTTGATTGCTTCACAATTCGTGTTTGTTTTCTACTCAAACAAGATAATAGCCCGATCAAGTGACTGGACAATCACCAAAGACAACCCAACAATAACATTTCTAGAATATCAGCCTCCAATTGGTTCGTTGGGCACCCTCGACGACTACAAACAAATCGCGCCCGAGCAACTAGTTGCATTAAAAAAAGAAGTTTACGAAGAAATAATAGCTAGACACGGCACAATCGACTGCCAAGAAGCAGAAAAAATCTTCGCCAAATACAGCGTATCTTGCAGAATGGGCAGTTTGACAACAAAAAAAATCAACGTTTACGAAACAGTAAAGAAAGTAGCCGACCGCTTCGGGTACAAAGTGCCTAAAATAGTCGTTTCCAACACAATGGTTCCCAACGCTGCAGCTTCTGGTCCCAGCCCAAGCAGAGGAATAGTTTTGATAACTACTGGATTACTGGTTCAATTGGAAGAGCCTGAAGTGGTTAGCGTTTTGGGCCACGAATTTGGGCACCTCAAGGGAAGAGACCCCTTAATCCTGTTTGGGCTGCTAAGTGCAGAGTTCCTGTTCCGGTTCTACGTGCTACTTGCTTTGTTCCCATTCATATTCACTTCATTCTTGTTCTTTGTTTACTTCTTCGCAGTCATGACTCTCATATTCTTCATAGCTAAATTCTTTGAAGCCCGCGCAGACTTAACGTCGGCGATAATGATGGGGCAACCAAAAGTCATGGCAAGGTCACTGGAAAAAATTGGATTCCACAGGCTACTCTTTGAACGGGCACCGAGTTTCCGCCTACAAGAATGGGTTGGTTTGGATGCGCATCCGCCAATTTACTTTAGAGTGGACCGTTTAGAGAAACTTGGGGATGAGAAGATCAAGAGTCCGCTGGTTCAGTCAATTAAGGATGTCTTTAGAGGGTTCTTTGCCACTTTGAAGAGTTAAATGATTTCAGTGGCAATATGTCTCAATTTTTTATCCCTTATATGTTAGGGACAATACCTATTTATGGTTAACAATACTAGATGTTTACAGTGATATTTTATGAGTCAAAACCAAATGTTCTGTTACCAATGTGAACAAACCGCTAAAGGGCAGGGTTGCACAATTGCAGGTGTTTGCGGAAAAACATCGGACGTCGCAAACCTCCAGGACCTGTTAGTTTACAAGCTTCGGGAACTAAGCCAACTAGTAATCCAAGCGAGTAAATCTGGGTTGAATGACGAGCAAACCAGTGTCTTTACCGCTGAAGCATTGTTTGTTACGTTGACAAACGTGAATTTTGATCCAGAGGCAATAGTTGCTTACATCAGAAAAACCGCTGAATTGCACGATAAGTTGCATAAGCAGTTACAAATCCAAGCTACCTATTTACCGCTAGAAAAAACCACTGAAGGTTTAATTGCTCAGGGCAAAAAGTATGGCATAAATTCTGACTCCACAATAGACCCCGACTTACATTCACTCCAGTGGTTGCTCACATACGGCTTAAAAGGAGTTGCTGCCTACTCTTACCACGCATATCTTTTAGGCAAAAAAGACCAAAAAGTCTTTGATTTCATCCATGAAGGCTTAGTGGCTCCATTTAACAAGTCCCTTGGCGTAAATGATTTTGTGGGTCTAGTTTTAAAATGCGGCGAAATCAACATACGAGCCATGGAACTTCTCGACGCAGGCAACACCGAAACTTACGGTCACCCAGTACCAACAAAGGTACCTTTAGGACACAAAAAAGGAAAAGCGATTCTTGTTTCAGGACATGATCTAATCGATTTAGAAAACATACTCAAGCAAACTCAAGGCACAGGCATAATCGTTTATACACATGGCGAAATGCTTCCCACACATGGTTACCCAAAACTCAAAGCAAACCCCAACTTCTACGGCCACTACGGAACCGCCTGGCAAAACCAACAAAAAGAATTCGCACAATTCCCAGGCGCAATCTTAATGACGACAAACTGCATCCAACGCCCCATCGAGAGCTACAAGAGCAACATCTTCACCGCTGGACCTGTCGGTTTCCCAGGCGTATCCCACATAACAGGCAAAGACTTTTCTCCAGTAATACAAAAAGCTCTCTCAATGCCAGGGTTCACAGATGACGTTGAAGGCAAAAGTGTCTTAGTCGGTTTTGGCAGAAACGCAGTTCTAAGCGTAGCAGGAAAAGTCATCGAAGCTGTCAAGAGTGGACACATTAAACGCTTCTTACTCGTCGGAGGATGCGACGGCGCAAAACCCGGACGCAGTTACTATACCGAATTCGTGGAGAAAGCGCCCACCAACACGATCATTCTGACACTGGCATGTGGAAAATTCCGCTTCTTCGACAAAGAACTCGGAACCATTGACGACATCCCACGCCTACTCGACATCGGACAATGCAACGACGCGTACTCAGCAGTCAAAATAGCCCTTGCACTCGCAGATGCCTTCCACGTAGATGTTAACGATCTGCCCCTCTCATTGGTGCTCTCTTGGTATGAACAAAAAGCCGTTGCTATCTTGCTCTCGCTGTTATCTTTGGGCATAAAAGACATCCGCCTCGGACCAAGCCTACCAGCTTTCATTACCCCAAACATACTCAAAGTGCTCGTCGACAAATTCAACATAATGCCAATAACAACACCAGACGAAGACCTCAAAGCAATAATGAAATAAAATCAAGAAGAGGGCTTGAGCTTTTTTAAAAGCCAAGCCATATTTTTCCCCAAATCCTCCATCGTTTTCATTCCTTCTTCATCTTTTTCGACATCACCCTTCGCTAAGCCTATGCCTACGTTCCAGTAGGATGAGCCGGGAACAATCATTTGGCTGATTAGGAAGAAGTGGTTGATGGCGTCAAATGTGGGAATGCCGCCCGCTCTTCGAACAGCCACTACTGCAGCGCCGACTTTGCGTTTAAACAAATCATCATTAGCTCTTCCAACAAATCCTGCTCGATCAATAAGCGCCTTCATCTCCGAAGTCATCATCGAAAAGTACGTTGGCGAACCAAGAATTATCCCGTCAGCCTCGGACATCTTCTCAATGTAGAGATTAACGTTATCATTTACGATTTTACATTGTTTATTCTTTACTTTTCGGCATGTTCCACAGGCGGTGCAACCGTGAATCTGCTCGCCAGCAAGCTGAATAAGTTCAGTTTCTATTCCTTCGGTTTCAAGAACTTGAAAAACGCGCCGAATCAAAATGGCTGTGTTTCCATCTTTTCTTGCGCTTCCATTTATTGCAACAACCTTCATACAAATCACATAACTGTTAATTTAAATTGAGATAAAAGAATAGCGCAAAAGACCCTTACACTTTCTGCTTTCGCCTATAAACAAACGCAATCCCGATCAAAACAACCAATCCCGTAGTAGAAACACCCAAAGCTATTGCTTCAATAGGGACTTTTGCTTCTGGGACGGATGGTTTAATGGGGCTCTGCATTAGGGGGTAGCGATCTTGGTTTAAAGCGTCAATGATGTAGGGTGTGTCGCCTATACCGGAGCGAATTGTGTCTGTGCCGTTATAGTCACTCCAGTAGTTTCCAATTTTACCGAAATCCCAGTCGTGAATTGGTTCGGACATGTTCAGTTCTTTGCAGGTACAACCGTTCATCTGAATGTCGTTCTTTTCGAAGTCATTGCTGTAAATGTAAATGTCATCAGGGATACCTCCTGTTGTGAAACCAAAAAAGAGCCCCCGAATATTACTTGATATGTAATTCTCGGTTATAGTCATGTTTGAACCTGAAACAAGAAGCCCAACTATGTTGTTGGATATTACGTTTCCAATTACTGAGTCGTTTGCAGTCCAAATGTACATACCTATGCTAAAGTTCAAAACGTTAAGATTCTCAACTGTGACCCCACTTACGCTGCTACTAGATAAGTCTACACCTATTACGTATTGGGCCAATGTACTTTTGTCGGGTCCACTGCCAACAACCCAAATGTCCGATGCAGTCCCATTATATGGCCCGCTCAGAGTATGACCATCGCCGTCGAGCATAATATTGCTTCTGAAAATCTTGATTGCAGCGTAAAGGTTACCCGTGAAAGTGTAAGTATTTCCGTTACGTTGGATTGGAGCCGTGCTTGGAGAAACGCTGCCATCAGCGTTAATAACTATGGTTTGCAGAGGCAATTGGGAATTTGCCGGTTTGGCGAGGAGGACTAGTGAAGCAAGCACTAAAATAATGAGGGCGTACACCACTTTTTTCTGAGCTTTCAACTCCTCATTCACCATCCACCTTCATATCGTTCGAATTATTTAACCAATCTCTTGATTTAACCACAGTTTTGCCGGCAAACTTGAACTGCAAACAATTCTGATTAGGACACATCTCGACGCAGCGCAGACAGAAGATGCATTGGGAAGATGCGACGTCGCCGCTTTTTTGCTCATAAACCTCCTTTACTTGGGTGGGGCAAACCCGTTTGCAAATGCCGCATTTAGTGCATTTTTCTTCTATTTTGTTTAGGTGTACGCCACTGATCCATTTGAAGGGAGGAAAACGGTTGAAAAGCGCTATTAAGCCACCAAGAGGGCAGATTCGGCACCATGAACGACGGAAAAAGAACGCGGCAACCGTAACTACGCCCAGAATGATGAGGTTGGTTGACGTTATGTATTGACCTAGCTGCCAGAATTGTCCTGTGGTGTTCTGGGTTATCCATTGAGGCTTCATTAAACCAACGCCCGTTTCTGCTAAGACGCAGAGAGGTTTCATAGGGCAAACTTGACAGAATGGTGTTGAGAAATACGTGTAGACGAATCCGCCTTTTTGGCTTCCCGCTACCAGTTGGGTGCCTGCGATGGCTTGTGAAGCAAAAACTACGCTTACAATGATGAGTAGAGCTAAGATGACGTAGCTTAGTTGGTGGAAACGCTGGTTAAACCTGTCGGAAAAGTTGCGCCGTTTTATCTTTAACGCTTTTCGTAGACGCGTCATCAAATCCACATACAATCCGAATGGGCAAACCCAACCACACCACACACGCCCTAGAATAACGGCTGCCAAAATGATGATGCCAAAAACTATCGCTAATCGTGCAAGCCCAGTAGAATCATAGTGTACTCCCCAACCGCCGCCCGTGGTAAAGAAGGGGTAAATGTAGGCTTGAATTTGCCATAACGCGCAAGTTGCCACTCTTCCGCATGGATAGTAACAGCCAAAGAACGGAGCAGGCAACCCATCAGGCATGCCCACGCCAAGCACGTTGGTTGAGATGTCTACTTCATGAGGGTCAATCTGTGCAGCAGGCACAGGAAAGCCATAATGATCAACGAAGATACCGAAAAATATGACAAAGATTAATCCTATTTGAACAAACAATCGAAGAGAACTTATTTTTCGAGTTTTGTTTCGGGTTCCAAAAAGAAACGCAACTATACCGATGCTTAATAAAACCACAGCTCCGCCGATAACGGAATAATTAGGTTTATAGTTTAATGGAACGCTGGGGCTTGGCAACGGCGCATTAGGATTTGCAGGGTCTGTTACTTGCGCGAATAATCTGTCACAGATGTGTCCATTAATAACGAAAATATTCCAGTAACCTGCCATGCCAAGTTTTTGTGTAACGGTAAAATTGCCTGACACGGGGTCTGTAAGCGCATATTGTTCTACATAAGTGTAGTCGGGACGGGTGAACGCTACTCTAATGGTTTTGTTTTCTTCTGGTGGGCAGACTTGTCCTGTTACTGTAACGGTTTCGTTGAGGATAACTTGTGTGCTGTTTATATCTGCGGTTATGCACGGGCCGAAGCAGGCGTTGGCTGGCGCGACCTGTACGCTTAGAAAATAAACGGCTACGAGGGCTGCAATAAGTAAGCAGAGAAGCGTCCGCTGTTTAATACCTATCCACACCTATGCAACTCCATTCTTGTTCTTTATTCATATATCTTTGCAAACAACCAGTTGCTTTCTTAACGCTTGATCTAACTTACGTTCCGTTGGATTGAAAATAAAACCTTTTTTGTCAAGGTTTCTGAACTAACTATTAGCTTTTAGTCCATATTTCTTGACTAAGACTGAACCACAACGCATTGACCGCTCAAAACAATTTTATAGAAATTATAAAAGGCGCTAAATCAAGTATAAGTTACCTATCGTCAAATCAAACGTTAAAGGTTTTTAAAACAAAGACTTAATCGAGGTTGTATGCTTCTTCTCCATGCTGGCTCAAATCTAAGCCTTCATCTTCCTCTTTTGGGCTCACCCGTAGCGGAGAGAACAAATCCACAGCCCTCAAAAGCGCATAAGAACCAAAGAATGAGAAGGCCGCTACGACCACCACTGCTAACGCTTGAATGCCCAGTAACGCTGGGTTTCCATAGAATAAGCCGTTGGTAACTGCAGAGTTAACCGCGACGGTGGCAAACAAACCAACCGCTACTGCACCGATGATTCCGCCGATGCCATGGCAAGCAAAAACGTCAAGTGTATCATCAATTCTTGAGCGTCCTGCACGCCAATTAGCAACCAAATTCGAAATTATACCCGCTGCCAGCCCGATGATAACTGCTGCTGTGAAGTTAATGTAACCCGCAGCCGCCGTAACCGCCGCCATACCGCAAACTGCACCCACGGATATTCCAATTGCAGATGGTTTCCCCTTAATTACCCAATCGAGAAGCATCCAGCTTACTGCCGCTGCAGCCGCTGCGAGATTAGTTGCAACGACCGCGGAAACTGCAATGCTGTCGGCTCCAAGTGCACTTCCACCGTTGAATCCGAACCAGCCAAACCATAGCAGTCCTGCGCCCAAAATCACATAAGGAATGTTTGTTGGTTTAAACTCTGTGCCCATGGCCGGTGCATTTGGGTCTTTGCGGTCTAAGGCTTTCATTTGGTCTTTCCAATAGACGCAGCCTTTACGTCTACCAACTATCAGTGCAGCCGCCAGCGCCGACAACCCTGCTGCAACATGTACTACTATGCCACCTGCAAAATCCCATGCGCCCAAAACCCGTAACCAGCCGTTGGCGTTCCAAAGCCAGTGTGCGATTGGTGAATAAATGAGTGTGGACCATAGAACGACGAAGATTAGAAGGGATCGGAAGCGGATTCTTTCGGCGCAGGCACCGATGATGAGTGCGGGGGTGATTGCAGCGAATTTTAATTGGAATGCGAAAAACAAGATTTCAGGGATTCCCTGTGCATATGTTTGGTTAATGGTGTTCACGGTTATTCCGTTTAAGCCGACCAGTGACAGGTTTCCAATGACGCCACCGACGCTGGGTCCGAAAACGAGACTGTAACCCCAGAAGAACCATACGAGGCTTACGACGGCGAAGATGGCAATACATTGGACCAGCGTGGATACGAGGTTTTTTCTTCGCACCAAGCCGCCGTAAAAGAAAGCTAGGGCTGGAGTCATCAACATGACCAAAGCTGTTGACGTTAAAACCCACGCTATGTCCGCTGGATTTACAGCCACCCCTTCTTGCCCTTCCTTTATGATTGCTTATCCCCAATTTTTGTCAAACAAATATTTAAACTATACATTCGCATTGAATAAAACGGTAAATTTTGATAAATGTCCAATAAAATGCTCGTAAACGATGTGGTCATACAATAATCATTCGAGTAAAACCCATTAATCACAAAATTGTCCAAAAAAAACCTGTTAAAGCGATATATTGTCTAATTACAAAACAACAGAAAAATTCTTATTTAAAAAAATTAGCGCGGGCTATTTTTTTAATAGCTCAATAAGTTTAGGCATCAATTCACAGCCACGCTCTATAGTTCCAAGGCTACCCTTTGCACATTCCCGTTCACAGAACTTAACTGCTTTGCCACTACCAATAATTTTGTCTCCTGAAATCATCACTGGAACCGGCGTGTCACTATGAACTTTAAGTGCGCAAGGTGTTGCGTGGTCAGTGGTTATGCAGATGAGATTATCTTCAAGAGAAATCTGCTTCAGCAGTGGTCCAAAGAAGTATTTGTCGATGGCTGATATAATCTGTGTTTTTAGTGTGCAGTTGCCGTCGTGTCCTGGTTCGTCGGGTCCTTTAAGGTGAATGTAGAAGCAATCATGCTTTGGCAAGGCTTCTAGGAGTGCTTTTACTCTGACTTCGCAATCTTTCTGAAGGTTTCCTGAAGGCGGCGGAAGAAGGGAAGCCTCCATACCCGCTAGTTGAGCTATGCCGCGTTCTGCATGCATGTCCGCTAGACAAGCAAAATCCACGTGGTAGCGCTCATCTATGTTGAAGAATTTTGGAAGCAAATGCCCTGCGTCACGTGTTAAGACCACGTTTGCTTTCAGTTTACCTTCTGCAGCGCGCTTTTGGTTTATTGGGTGATTTTCCCAGAGCTCATGTGATTTTTCTATGAACTCATTTACCAGCCCTGCCGAAACTTTTGCTGCCTCGGTGTTATCTGTAGGTTCGCAGGTTTGCAGTATCATTTCAACTTCGGCTTTTGCCACACCAATGCCGTTAACGATTGTGTAGGCTGGGTCGCTGTTGGTTATGTTGCTTGAAAGAGGCTTAGCTTTACTCTTAATTAGCAAAACTGCCCGGTGCCCTAGAGTATTGCGGAACTCAAAAGTGGAAGGGTACGATTCCAACTTCACTTCCTTATTTACTGCTTTAGTTAGCTCAGTAGCTTCTTCGGTGCTTAAACTTCGAGCTACTCGACGGTCAAGTATGTTTTTTCCTTTTCCCAATGTGGCAAAATTGCATCGTAGGGCTAAATCTCCATCCTTCATATTCAAGCCTACACCAGCAGCTTCTATGACACCTCTGCCTGTACTATACTTGAAGGGGTCATAGCCTAAAAGCGAAATAACCGCAACATCACTCTCTGGTGCGACACCCTTCTTAACCGAATACATCAAGCCAGTCTTTCCAGTTTTGGCAAGTGCATCCATGTTGGGGGTTTCGGCTACTTCAAGGGGGGTTTTGTTGCCTAATGATTTTATTGGTATATCGCCCATACCATCTATTGCAACGTAGATTAGTTTCAAACTGTTTGCCTCGTTATCGTTAGAGCTTACTTGGCTAACCTTATTGTTTTTTGCATTAAAAACCTTTGTTTAACAAAGCAAACGTAACGATTTCTTGAATATGTCTTTGGCTGAGATCCGCTCAAAAATCTGCCATTTTAGTTTAAGAGAAAAATGTAGACAAGGTACAACTAGCATTGACGCTGAAAGGGTTGTAGAAAATGACAAGAAAGAGTTAAAGTTCCTTTGCCAATATGATAACCTGCCTTAAAATAAGAGTAATAAGAAAAATGCCTAATTATTCAATGTAGATGGCTGGTTGGTAGGGCATTGCCATTGCTGCGCGTTGTTTGGGGTCAAATCGTTCTTGGTTGGTTTCGCTGTAAACCGATACTTCTGAGTTGAAGCGTTCTCCCAAAAAAGCTGCTGCACCCATCAATAAGGCGTTCTCTTCCATCATTTTCATTTGTTGCATGTTCACTTTTCGCTCGCCTGAAACCTTCGTCAAAGCCTTAATCATCCTCGGAACCAAACCTGCAATTTCTTTCATGTGAGGCTTCAGGTCTTTGTCAGCGGCGAATTCCTTCATCAACTCGCCAATTTTTGCTTCGCCAGCCACGGTTTTGTCTAAGATTTTGAGGTAAATCTGCCATTTCCAAGGAGCAGCAGTGTAGTAGCATATGCGTTTTGGTGTTATTTTCGTTGCTTTTAGGATGTTGGATGTATCAGTCAATAAATCGGTTATTTCGGTCTCCTGCTCTTCTGCGGCTACATCAATCTTGTGAGCTGCAAAAGTTGGCCACGCAGCAACGCTAATGAATCCTTCCTCACCAGTCTGGTTCCAGAGCTCTTCGCAAAGGAAAGGCGCAAAAGGTGCAAGCATCTTTAGCCAAACTTTCACCGCTTCGCTCAACGCCTTCGATTCAGTGCTCCCTTTTCGTTGAATGTACCAACGTAAATCGTTCCAAGTTTCAAACAAAGCCACTTGCAGAGCTGTTCGGGTTTTAAGTTCCTCTAAGCTTGCCGTGACAACTTTTATTCGAGCTTGAAGTTTACTCTGAAGCCACCGCTCAAGCATTGTGTCTTCTTCTTTTTTGGCAGACGAAATAATACCACTTGCAAAACCCATTAACCCCGAAAACTTGCCTTGTAAGTCGCTTATGTTTTCTGCTCTCCAATCTGGGTCATCCATGCCCTCAGCACCTAACAATAAACCGCAGCGGGTTGCATCTGCGCCATACTTTTCGACGGCGCCTTTCATGGTTATGAAGTTGCCTTTGCTTTTGTGCATTCCTTGACCTTCAACCATAAGCATACCGTTTACGCTGATGGCTCTTGGCCAATGTTCAGGTGGAAACAATGCTGCGTGGTGGAAGATGCAGAATGAGAGATGGTTGGGTACAAGTTCTTTCGCTGAGTTTCGCAGGTCAAACGGGTACCAGTATAGGAATTCAGAACGCATTGAATCCAGCAAATCAGTTTTAATTCCCACATCTTTCGAAAGTTCAGACACATTGCCTTTGCCATAGAATATGTAATCAAAAACTTCAGGGTTGAGTGACAGTGGGTTAATGTTGTGTTGTTTTATGTGTTTGTTTATGGTGTAGAACGCCATGTAGACTGTGGAGTCACTGAGGGTTTCTATTATCCACCCTTTGCCCCATGGCAGTGGCGTTCCAAAACCGGTGGTTCTTGCACATGCCCATTCGCGGAGCCAGTCGATGACTGTGTTGAACGATGACTTAGCGGAGTCAGGGTAAATTGTCATTTGAGCGATGGCAGCGTGGGCTTGTTCTTTCCATTGTGGATCTGAATAGTTTAGGAACCATTGATCTGAGAGAATTTTTACTAAGCAATGGGTCATGCAGCGACAAACTACGGGTTCCGACAAATCATACATGCTTTCGGCTGCCCCTATCTTCTTAAAATCCTCGATAAGAAGATCCTTAACTCCACGCACACTCTTGCCAGCGTAGGGACCGCAACTTTCTTTGAGGATTCCTCCGTGGAATTCTTTTTTGTAGAGTTCTTTTGTAGCTTGGTCAGCTTTTGGGTCGTTTTGATCTTTTATGCCCATTTTATTGACTATTTCTATCGCAGGAAAATCGCCGAAGCCTTCAACTTTGATAATTGAGATTGGTTTAATTTGACAAACTACTGCTGGGTCTATTCCAAACTGGGCAAGAACCTCGGGTTTTTGTTGAAGGTCTCTGAGTGCAAGCCAATCATATGGTGCATGTGCGGGAACGCTGTAAACTACGCCTGTGGCGGTTTTGGGGTCAACAAACCATCCGGGCAAAATTGGGAACTTGAGTTTTGTGACAGGGTTCTCAAAGGTTTTGCCGATGAGTTCTTTGCCTTGGAAGCTCCGTTTAACTTCAATTTTTCTTTCCTGTTCTTTTAGTTTTTCTGCCGCTTCTTGGCTAATTATCCAGCATTCGCCATTTACAGTGGCTTCCACGTATGTGGCTTCCGGGTTTATCCATATGTTTGTTATGCCGTAGATGGTTTCTGGGCGGAAAGTGGCAGCTGGCAAAATGGTTCCGTTTTCGAGTTTGTATTTGATTAGTGTGTATTCTTCGGGGGTGACGCCTTCGCCGCTTTGACGGTCATGGTCGCCTGTTGGGCTTTTGTCTTTGGGGCACCAAACGACTGGGTGTGTGCCTCGTGTGACGTATCCTTTTTCTTTAAGGTTCTTATACTGCCATTCAACAAATTTTTGGAAAGTGGGCATAACGGTTGTAAATTCTCGTCGCCAATCCACTGAGAAGCCTATACCTTTGACGGCTAAGCGTCCTTCATCAGTGTAATATTGAGCCATGTAGAGGGGATCCACGAATTTTTTAATTGTCTCTTCTGGCACACCGTCGACTTCGCGTAAGACGCGAATGAATTCTTGATCACCTCGAGCAACACGCTGGCTAGCTCCAAGCAACGGTTGACCGGTCCAGTGCCAAGCCCAAGGCCAAAGGACATTAAAACCCTGCATACGTTTGAATCGAGCGTAAGCATCCACCCGGGAAGCTGTGAAAGTGTGACCTACATGCAATGGACCATTCATATATGGAAAGGGAAAAGTAACCATTATTTTCTGTCTTTTTGGGTCAGGATCTGATTCGAAAATCCCTGCTGATTCCCAACTTCCACGCCATTTAGCCTCAATTTCTTTGCTGGAGCTCATGAAACTGTTGAATTATTAATAAAGCTATTAAGAGTTTTGTATTCGACAAATAATTCCCATAAATAATGATTTTGAATAATCTCAGATTGTAAAAGAATTCAACCATACCTCAGTCAAAAAATAATTCTAAATTCTACAAAAATTCTTGCTACGAAAATATTATATCAATTTACCCACAATAAGAGCCATATGACTCAAGAAAACAAAGCTGAAAAAGCTTTATTGCTTCTTAATCAAAAAAGCGAAAAGGCTCTTGTTATTTTTCAGCAACTCGCTAATGAAAATAATTTCGGTTATGGCAAAATCGATAGAGCAATTGAACAATATATTTCCAGATGGAAGGATACGACCAGACCGGGAGTTCTTGCAATTGCCAGTGAAGCAGTTGGTGGCAAGTTGGAAGACATAGTGCCTTTGCAAGTTGCATTATCATTCATTGATGTTACTATGGATATTCATGATGATTTAATTGATGGATCATTGTCTAAAAAGAAAATAAAAACTCCATATGGTAAACTTGGTCTAGAAACCACTTTGCTCATAGGTGATGAGTATATGACAAGAAGCTTCTACTATCTTCATCAATGTATTTCAAAATTACCGAATGATCGTCAGGACTTAATAATGAAAATTATGAATAGTTTCTTGGCTGAAGTTGTAAACGCTCACATCTCTGAAATAGAATTAAAAAAAATACGTTGGAGTGTGAAGCCGGAAACATATTTACAGGTTTTGACTAAGAAAGCTGCAGAAATTGAAGGTCGAATGAAAATAGGTGCAATCTTCGGTGGCGGATCGGAAGAAGAAATAGAGGCAATGGGCGTCTATGGGAGAAATTTAGGTACCCTGTTGGCTGTTAGGGCAGAGTTTGCGGATCTTTTTGAACCAGACGAGTTATTTGATAGAATAAAAAATGGGTGCTTACCCCTTCAATTGTTATATGCTCTTCAAAACAAGGCTTATTCGTCAAAAATTCGGGAACTATTGTCCAAAGATAAAATTAGTTCAAATGATTCTCGTGATCTTTTGAAGATTATTCAAGAAACGAATACTCTTCCCTTATTGATGAAATACTTAAAAAGGTTAGAAAATGAAGCGATACAAGCTCTCTCTAAATTAAAGAGCAAAAGAGAAAGAGGCTCTTTAGAGCTTGTCATCGCTTCAATGTTGGAGGATCTTTGAGGATAATTTACCAGATGAATACTACTGGTTTCCTCATTTCTTTTTTCGTTGCCTTCTTCAATCTCCTCACCTTAATTGTATATGTGTAGAACAACTCAATTTAAGCTTTGTGTTAAACAGTTATACACAATACTAACAAAAAATTAGCCAATATGAATCAAAAAAATGCATCGTAAATTCATAAAGTTAGTATATATAAGTGATATGAAGTATATTCAGAAACAAGATGCTCGGAGCAAAACTAAAGACATTACTGCCGTTATTCGTGATTGCAAACAGTATATCGTGGTTCTTATTAACCATGGTTACAATACTGGATTTGTCAAATAGCATCCAATTTAGTGGCACCAACACTTTTTATGTCGTTTCTATTCTGTATTTCGTGGCATTATTGTTCTCTGCATTAATTGGAGCCACTCTTTTAGCACAAAAACTGAAAGAGAAATCATTTCTTACTGTATGGGTACTTTGGGGAGTTTTGTCGTCACTATTAACCTATTTCTTCTTAGTGCCGCAGACAAATTGGGTTATTTTGGGGGCAATTTCATTTATACTAGGTGGATCGGTCGGTTTGGGAATTCCAACATGCCTTTCAATGTTTGCAAACCAAACCAAAAATGAGCAATTAGGTAGAATTGGAGCAGCTTTGTTCTTCATAATTCAAATAATGACAGCGATAATTCTTTTTATTTTAGGTGAATCAACTATAGATTACAAATTTTTAATCTTTTCAATATGGCGAATTATGGGTTTATTAGGAATATTCTTTCTCATTGAAATAAAGAATAATGACAAAGAACGAAAATTAACTCTACTAAAAATTTTGAGAGACAGGACTTTTATTCTTTACTTTTTACCTTGGTTCATGTTCGCGTTGATTAATTTTATGTTAACTCCATTAGTTAAAGGGTATATGGACGGTATTGATTCAAATTATTACACGAATTATGAGTTGGCAGCAACTGTAATCACAAGCTTTACCGCAATCGCGGCAGGTTTTCTCTGTGATCTAAAAGGAAGAAAAGCTACGGGAATCGTAGGATTTGTTCTGTTAGGAATAGGTTATGCCTTTCTAAGCTTAATTCCAACAGGTCTGGTTGCGATAATTCTTTTTACAGTTTTCGATGGACTTGCTTGGGGATTCCTGTATGTGAATTTTGTTTTTGTTGTTTGGGGTGATCTTTCAGAAACAAGCAACCGCGAGAAATACTATTTCTTAGGAGGATTACCATTTTTACTATCTGGATTTGTTCAAGTAATAGCTCAATTTCTTACTCCATCTAACCAACCGGTTGGATCCGCTTTTTCCTTAGCAAGCTTCTTGCTGTTTATAGCTACTATACCTTTGCTTTATGCTCCAGAATCTCTTTCAGATAAATTAATGAAAAGTAGAGACCTTTTTAATTATGTCAACAAGGCGCTCAAAAAAGTTCAGAAAGAAAAAGAAACGGATCAACACGAAAAGGAAGAAAAAGATCAAGAAGAAAATGAAGCGGAAGAGACTCCTGAAGAAGTTGAAGCAAGAAAACTCGCTGAAAAATACTATTAAGCAACACTCATTCTTTAGCTAAATATTTTCTTCTGGATGTTTATGGTGTCTGACTGCAATTTACAATGCAAATACCTTTTTAGTTAGTCGTTTGCCAGCGAAGTTGAATCTGAACTCTTTTAATGCAACCCTGTTTTTCTAAGGAAATTAGGCTTCGATAGACGGACGTGTATTCTTTTGATTTGTAATCTATAATTTTCCCAAAAATCATTTCGGCAAGTTCCTTGGTTGTCATGTCAGGTTTTATCTTTAGCATTTCCACAATTCGTTTTTGGTTTTTAGAAAGACCTACCACAGCCCGCACCAAATAGTTAAGATATATTTGTCAAAAAAGTGATTTATAATTACTCCTATAAACAGAATTCTAAAAACAGGAATATATCATAGCATGAAATTCTCTTGAATTTAGAATTCTGACTAAGTGCATTTTGAAAGTTCTTGATATAAGCAGTCTTAGATCAAAGGAAAAATCCTATTAAACCAGACTTATCCAATATTAAACCATGTTCTTCCATGTCCTACTAACAAGTGACTGTAACCTGCAATGCAAATACTGCTTTGGCGAGAGCTTAGACGATTTCGACGAAGAATTCGGCGACGACATAGAAGTGGATTACGATTTACCTCGAAAACTAAACTATGATTTGGAATTACTTAGGGATTTTTGCAATAAAGACCCCGAATGCGTTTTAACTTTCTACGGCGGCGAACCATTACTGGGGATAGATAAACTCCGGCAAATCATGGATAAAGTTGAACCAAAACATTTTATGATTCAAACCAACGGCTTGCTCCTTGACAAATTGGAGCCCAAATATGTTAATCGCCTTCACACGATCCTTGTTTCCATAGATGGAGATGAAGCCTTAACAGACTATTACCGTGGAGCGGGCACCTTCCGCAAAGTCATCGATAACCTAAAACTAATCAAAAAAAACGGTTTCGCAGGCGAATTAATCGCTCGAATGACCATAATGGAACAAACCGACATCAACAAACAAGTCCGATGGCTACTAGATAACGATGAATTTTCATTTTCGTCAATACATTGGCAGCTCAATGCGGGTTTTTGGGGAAACGATTATCAAAGACGCAACTTTGAGGAATGGACCAAAACCAGTTACATTCCAGGAGTTCGAGAACTTGCACAGTTCTGGGTGGATCAAATGCAGGAAAAGGGTGCGGTGTTGAAGCTTTATCCGTTGCTGGGTATTGCAGAGTCGATTTTGCATGAAGAAAAAAAATGTCTTATGCGTTGTGGAGGCGGCTGGGTAAATTATGCCATCCAAACGGACGGTTACATTATGCCTTGTCCAACAATGTGGGGCATGAAAAAATACTATTTGGGGCACATTAAAGATGCTGACCCACTTAAGTTAAAGAAACTATTCGTTAACGAAAAACCCTGTAGCCAATGCACTATCCTTGACGTTTGTGGCGGCAGATGCCTATATACAAATATAACAAAAAGATGGACGGATGAGGCTTACAGCAAGGTTTGCTACACCGTTGAGCAACTAGTCGAGTCTGTGAAAAGTGAAGTTCCAAGAATCCAGCAACTAATAAAAAACCAAAAAATTAGGCTCGAAGATTTCGATTACATCAAGTACAACGGTTGCGAAATTATACCGTAGCGTTTGGAATTATCCATTATGTCGATTCCTTTTTCTAAACAATTATTCCCATCAACTTCAGAATGATACTCAAATCTAACTTGCGACAGTGGTTTTTTATAGCCCAAGACCTTAGAAGCGCGAATGAATCATCAAACAATCATTCTGGTTATTTATTCTCAAATTATGACTTTTAACGTAATCGTGCAGTTGGTTGGAATATGGTTCATTAGCCAAAAATGCATCCGTTAAAACTACGTAACCGTCTGTGTCAGTATCACAAATACCCCATTCGACAAAACCTTTGAATACTTTGGGGTGACAGAAGGGAAATTTCTTAAGAAATTCTATTGCTTCATCTAAATCCATTCAGAATAACCAATCTTACAAAACATTAGCTTCATAAAATACATAAAGAATTGTGGTTACAAATTAGTAACAACAACCGAAAATATTTGTTTTTATCATGAAAAGTACTAAAAAAACACGGCCATTTGTTAACTACTGCTTTAGGACAAATTTACTTTCCATTAATGCCTAATTGAAAAGCCCTATTTACTAAGTAAAAAAAAACAATATTGAAAAAAAAGATGTTGGGAGAAGTTTACTCTTCATCCTCGCAATCTTCGCAATCGCAGTCTTCGCAATCTTCTTCTTCGTCTTCTTCTCTAAAAATTTCGTATATGTACATTCTGAAAACCAACAAATCTTAGCACAGCAAACCTATAAGGCTTGTCCAAATTGTAGCAGAAAAAGTGAACCAGTCTTTTTAGCAAAATCGAAATAATAGATTGCAAGAAAGTGTAGTTTTGAGATGTTAAATTACCAATAAACTCCTATACAGATCGTTCCTTAGAGTTTCTTGTATACGACATCTTTTTCTCTTGCTAATTGCTCCAATTTTAATCCTACGCTTTGTCCGCCTTCCGCCGTTTGGATATCTTTGCGGTCAATTTGCATTGACTGGACATTTTGTTCAAAATCTGTTAAGAGGCCCTTTAATGAGGATGCGATCTCTAACGGATAGAGGCAACGTTAATCTTATTATTGCAACATTAATTTTCGGAAAAAGATGAGTTACTTCCCCAATCTCAATTATGGCTTCTTCCACGCACTTATCCCATTGCTTTAATGGATGCGATGCCAATAAAAGATTTACGTTTTTGAAAAATAGCTATTTTAACATTTTTTTAAACGAAACAGAAACTATTAGCGCGAATAGTTTTACAAAGAAAAAAAAGTATCGTATAGAAACGAACCATTTACCACCCTGAAGTTGCATCGTCTCCCGTTTGCTCTAAAGCCTTCTTTTCTTCATCTCCAATCTCTTGTGGAATATCCACCTGGTTTTTGCCTTCCTGGATGATTTCTCGTTTCTTTTTTCTCTGATCTATGACAAATTCGCCTTTCTTGCTTTTTTCTGGAAAAATATTCACCTCGCCTAAAGAACTATCTGTAAATTTAGCGTATTAACATGCGTGATTGTACTGAGGCAACAACAAACAAAAGCAAACATCTGGTTCGCCTATTGTAATAGTTAAATGTCAAAGAACCTGCCAATAACTCTCCCCAAATAGATTTCTGCAATAATATTTTATAGGATCCCAATTGGCTTCAAGTTTACGACAAACAAAATTTTATTAGAATGCTCTGAGTCACAGCTTCTTATGCTCAGATTTGTAGCTTTCTTAAGGGGAATCAACGTTGGCGGACACATCGTTACCAAAGAGAAACTCAAAGAAGCTTTTTCTTCTATAGGATTCCAAAACGTTTCTACCTACAAGCAAAGCGGCAACGTAATCTTCGAAACTGATTTAGCGAATCCTCAAGAAATCAAGGACAAAATCGAAGAAAAACTCCGTAAGACCCTCGGTTATGATGTTGCCGTATTTGTGCGTATGATTCCTCAACTCAAGCGCATAATTGACTTAGACCCCTTCGAAGGACAAACTGCGGAGGGTGCAAGCTTCCTTGTAACTTTTCTACCAACACAATTTTCCACATTTCCTTTGGTCCTTCCTCTCACGATTCCCAAATCCACCGCACAAGTACTTTCGGCGAAGGGCACCGAAGTTTTTAGCGTAACCCATGGCGGCGGAGAAGGTGCATTGCCAAATTCTTTTTTAGAGAAAAAACTGAAGTTGAAAGCGTCGACGCGAAACATGAACATAATCAGGGAAATCGTTGAAAAGTATGCTTAACGATTTCTACTGAGGATTTCCGCTAATCCTATTTTTTAGCCAATCATGAGCAAAAATTTCTGCTTCTCCACTTTCTATTCCTTCAATAATCTTCTGGGCTGCATAATCCGCAGAGTCTGGCGGAAAAGGTCCGTGAGGTTCTAATTCAGCTTCAGGAACTGGAACGTCTCGGATGGTATTTCGCTCAAAATTAGTTAGAGTAATGTATGGGTAAACTACGCTGACAATTATTTTATCGTTCTTTAGTTCCTCTCTGGCGGTTAAACTTAGAACAGCTAAAGCCCGTTTTATCGAAGCATATGGTGCATTGTTAGGGCAGAGTCATAAGGGCCACTGCTGAGCTTATGTTGATGATTGTGCCTCCTCCATGTTTACGCATAATCGGAATGACTTGTTGCATGGCTTCGAGCGGTCCAACTAAGTCGAGATCGAAGATGTAGTGGTACGTGTCAACATCAATTTTTTCCGCAAAAGCATCATATCCAACACCTGCATTATTGACAAGAATGTCAATGTTACCAAATCGGTCCATAACTTCCTTAACCATGCGTTTAACTTCAAAAATCTTCGACATGTCAGCTTGAACTGCGATAGAGTTGGGAATTTCGTTTGAGAGTTTATCTAATTTTTCTTTTGAACGTGAAACAAGCGCTACTTTAGCGCCCATTTTAGAGAGCAATTGGGCGGTTGATAGCCCTATTCCCGAAGATGCTCCAGTAACAATTGCAGTTTTATCTTTTATATTCATAAAAAATCCTTCAATTTACTTTGAGTTTCAGAAACCAGAAACTACACGTTTCCACTAGACAGAGAACTATATGAAGTATAAAAAATTTCTTCTCAGATCAAATTACCCAAACGGTATTTTGGTAATTTCATAATGGTATGTTCTTATAACTCCACTCTACCCATTTATCGCATCGGTGTTAGGTTTGCCGGGATTAATTTCGCCTTTGAACGTGAAGAATTACACTCTTAGAAACCGTATTGTGTTGCCGCCTATGCAAACAGGACGCGCAAGTTTTGAAGGCGAAGTAACAAAAAGGCTAATCAATTTTTATGTTCGACGCTCAGCTCACATAGGGTTACCAATTGTTGAGCACTCCTACGTTTCACCAATGGGCAAGATAGGACCTAAACAACTTGCAATTCATGATGACTCTTTGATTGGTGGTTTTGAGAAGCTCGCAAACGCCCTCCATGAGGTTGGCGCTCCTGCAGTCGTACAGATTTCCCACGCCGGCGCGGTTACGAATAAAAGAGTCATCGGTACCATACCTGTTGGCCCTTCTCCGAGAGAAAAAAGCCGCATTTTAGATTCGAGTGAAATTTACGGTATAGCTGAAGAGTTTGCTTTAGCGGCTGAACGTGCGGTTAAGGCTGGATTTGACGGTGTTGAATTGCATGGAGCCCACGGTTACCTGTTAAACCAGTTCTATTCGCCACTTTTTAACAGACGTGAGGATGAGCTTGGGGGTTCATTGGAGAAACGGATGCGTTTTCCCTTGTTGGTTGCTGAAAAAGTGCGTGAGCGCCTTGGCGGTAGGCTTTTGCTCTACAGATTAGGTTCGGACGATTTAGCGCCAAATGGAACCCACATTGAGGATTCAGTTGTTTTTGCTAAAAGGCTTGAGGCTTTGGGAGTTGATATACTAGACGTGTCTGGCGGTATGTGTGGTAGCGAACCAAGGCAGTTAAGGCAAATTAAAGGCTACTTTGTTCCTCAGGCACAAATGATAAAGAAAGCAGTCAACGTTCCAGTTATCGGAGTAGGCGGAATAAGAGAGGCAGAATTTGCGGATAAGCTAGTTCAAGAGGACAAAGTGGATTTGGTTGCGGTGGGCAGAGCATTTTGGACTGACCCTCAGTGGGCAGAGAATGCTATAGAAACGCTAAAAACTAGCAAAACCCACCAATAAATTACTTGGACAACAAAACCCTTATGCTTAGGAACACATTATTAATCTAAAAAGAGGATGATGCGCTTTTAGCCCTAAAAAAAGAGCCCCAAGAAACGCCAAAAACCGAGGAAGAGGCATAGAATACCCCATGGAAATTGGAGAAGAATTTGAAGTGGACGTTATAGATATGAGTCCCAACGGTGAAGGCGTCGCTAAAATCAAAGGTTTCCCAGTGTTCATTAAAAACGCAAAAGCCAATGAACATGTAAAAATAAAAATAACAAACCTGATTAGCGGCTGTGCAGACGCAGAAGTTGTTCCTTAACTAATAAAAGGAATTCTGCACGCTCACTTTTTGTTTTTAATTTCTTTCTGTTAACTAGTAACTTTATTTGATAAGTAGATATATAAATTGAGCACCAAAAGTTGTCTTTATTCCTTATCTAAGTTAAGTGAGTTACAAGACTCTTTTTTGGCTCAATAGAAGAAGAAGAAGTGGTGGTACACAATGCTTCATATTCTCTTAGTTAGCAGGATTTATGAAAAGAATAATTATTTGTCGTTGCATGAGTAGCCTGATTGAGTTATTCTGAGAAATCTTTGATATTTTCTTTAATTAGATTTTTTGTTTTCATTGCTGTCTTTTGGGGATTGAGGTGTTTTTGAGGATTTATGTGGCCACCAGTTTAGTTTCTGAGCTAGTCCCATCAAAGAAGGCACAAAGAAGAGGATAACCACAAGAACATCGATTATGATGGCGGCTGATACGGCTAAAGCGATTTCCTGCAGTATGGCTATTCCCGTTATGATCAATGATGCAAATACTGTTGAGAGAACCAATCCAAGTCCCAAGATGGTTACCCATACTTTTTCTATAGCTGTTTTTATGGCTTCGTCGTCACTGTTGCCTTTAAGGGCTTCTTCACGTATTCGGGTGACAAAGAATATGTCATAATCTATTCCTACGCCAAGCATAGTTACTACTACGAAGAGGGGTGCAAAGTCAAGGATTGGCAGGTTGCTGCCGTAATAGAAAATAGCGGCGAGTATAGCTAAAGCAAAGGCGACGCTGCAGAGTATAGTGAAGATGAGTCGTAGAGGTGTGAAGGCTGAACGGAGTTGGATGAACAGAATTATGTATACTGCAATGGCGAGGATTATAACGACTTCGGGAAGCAGATTAGCCATGAAGGCTTGGCTATCGATTGAGGACTGCGTTTCTCCACCAAAAGTAACCTCGACACCATTAATGAGTGGGAGTGCGTTAACGTTTTTCTCTATTTGCTTCAATGTTGTCATTGCTGCTTGGCTTTGAGATTCCTTTGAAAGACCTACCGTGAACTGAGCAGTTTTGTTATCTTTCCCTATCATGGAGAAAATTTGGCTCTCATATTGTGGTTGAAGAATATCAGACATGTTAGATAGTCCCGCGTAGTTGAACGTGGATCCGAAGGGTCTTGTGGGACTGGTCACACTTACAACACCGGGTGAATTAGTGACCGTGTTAGCGATTAATTCAAGTTGATCCATAAGAGTTTGGTTAAATTGGTTGTCGCCATAAACGATCTGAGTGGGAGTCGTTACAACTATTGTAGTTGGGCTTGTGAAGGCGCTGCCAAAACTATTAGAGATGACGGTTAAGCCTTGGTTGCTTTGGAAGTTGGGGATAAGTTTGAGGAAATCTGAGCCAGTTGGCGTTGTGTACTCAACGTAGAAGGCTCCTAAAGCAAGTGCACTGATTAAGATGACTATTATTTTTTTGTGTTTTAAGATGTTTTTTGCGAGGTTTCTTAAGCGCGGGGTTTTGGATGTGTTATTTTTGTTTTTGTTTAGTCCTGGCCAAAAGATTTTGTCTTTCAACGAAATTTCAAGGGCAGGCAGTAGTGTTAGTGAGGCGGCAAGCAGGATGGAGACGCTTATGGCTATGGCGGTTCCTACGTCACTGAAGATAGGTACGTTAACTACGGCCATCACTATGTAGGCTACAATAACTGTGATTCCTGCGGTCAGCACCGCTTGTCCAGCCCAACGCACTGAGAGTCCGACACTTTCTTCGATGGATTTTCCTTGTTGTCTTTCTTCTTTTGTTCGTCTTAGCTGTAAAACCGCGTAGTCAACTGCAAGTCCTAGCAAAAGCAAAATGGTTAGCGTGGGGGTTAGGAAGGTTATGGTGCCTTTGCCTACCATCACTACTCCAAAATAGATAGAGGCTAGAGAAATAACGGTTGAAAAACCACCTATCACAAGCGGGATGATTGCGGCTAAGGGCGCCAAGAATAGGAGTCCAACAATCAACAACGAAATACCAATTGCTGGTCCCACAGTAACTTCAAGCGCGGGTATGAAAGCGTTTTCGATGTCGCGACCAATAATGGGTGACCCAGTAATGTAGGTAGTGCCGAGGTTTTGGAGCGCTGAGTTATCTACAGCTAACTTTACTTGGGCAATTGATTTAGCGTCGGGTTCTGAGGAGAAGCCCAAAATAATAAGTATAGTTTTGTTGTCGGAGCCAACAAAGTTTTTGGTTATCGCGCTGGTTGGTTGATAAGGGTAGTTTGCGTAGATTTGGTTTGTGATTGTGTTTGAGATTGCACCATCGATGTCTGTTGCGGTGGCGTTTTGTGGCAGGTTCGAAAGCAAGTTAGCTAGAGCAGTGCTGTTGATGGAGAAAAGTGGAGAACCCATAAACGCTGTTTGGGTGGCGTTTGCGATAAATTCTGAAGCCAACTGTCCATTGCTGAGCGAAACTTGGTGTTGATCCCAAGTTGGCGGCTTCATTTACTAGTTGGGTTGGTGAAAAACCTACTTCTGTCCCGGTTAGGTTTCCCATCGAGTTTTCTGTTAAGTTTATTGCGAAATTCAAAATTGTTGTGTTTGAAGGTGAAGAACCGTAGCTGTATAGTTGATTGATTAGTGTTTGGGGTGATGCACCTAATTGGCTGGATAGGTCTGAGGGAATGTTTGCTGCTAAGGTTGAAGTTGCCAGATTCGTTATGGTGTCGCTTTGGCTCCAGTTTGTGGGGTTAAGGCCTGATGCGACAAGGGTTACTATTTGTTGGGTTTGGTTGTCTATTTGTGGAGAGCTTAGAAACAGGGCGACTGATTGGTTTATAGCTAAAGTTTCTCTGTCAAGAACAGAGCTGGCGTTGCTTGGCAGATTAAGGAAGCTGGAGTTCCAAACGTTAAAGAACGCTGTGTAGTATCCAATGGAGTTTGGGTCGCCTCCAAAATTATTTGTAATTTGATATGTAGTTGTGTTGGCTTGGAGGTTTGCTATATATGGGTCAGATACTCCTTGACTGGTTATTCCTTGCCAAGCGCCAACAAAAGCCGCTGGGATTCCATAGACCAATTGTGCGGTCTGGTTGATTCCCTCTACTGTTTGGAATAGGTTTGTGCTCAGAGCGGACAAGTTTTGTTCTAAAGTGTAGACGCCTGTGTTTATGAATTGGATATTTGAGGCTAAGGCGTTTACTTGTGGGATTATGCTTGGAAGAGAAGAATTAAGTAAACCGTACTCGGTAGAATAGAGGCTTGAAATACCCGTAAAATTCGCAATGCTTGGGTCCTGAGTGATTGTTTGGTTTAGATCAAGTATGGCTTTCTTTAATGCGTCGGAATACGGTTGTGTGTCTTGAATTACAATAAGGATGTCGTTGAGGCTTTGGTTTGAGTGATTTGGAAACTGTGCATTCATTATTTCGGAGGCTTTTTCAGATTGGCTGTTTGAGGGTGCACTAAAGCCCCCTAAAAGGTTGTAGGAAACGGCTGAGAAGAAACTGGGAACCAAACTCAAGGAAATAATTAAAGCAATAACCCAAGCGATAATTATCCAGCGATGCCGTTTAACTATGAATTTGTTTAGTGAGCCGAATAGGTTTCTTGACAATTGAGCCAAACTCCAAAGACTTGCTGCGTTTTCCCTATTGGAAAATGTCTCTCGGATTAGAAGGTTTTGCCACAATCACCCCAAAACAAATGCATGACCAAAATAAGTTGCTGCAATTATCGAAAGTTTCTAAACAGTTCAGAAGAGGTGTGTGAGGGGCTTGAGATTTGAATAGAAAATAGGGCGGATATCATCCGTAAAATTCTTTTTGTTTTCTTTGTGTGAGTGTGGTGGGTTAGAATTGCACATTGCACTTTTGGTTTTGGTTTTGTTTACCTGTTGTGATGCAACAGAGGGCATGATTGCCATTTTGAGGGTATGGTTGGGTAAACGTTTTTTTTGGGTTTTTGTGTGTGACAAAAAGTTGTGTTTTGATGTTTGAAGTTTTGTGTTTTGTTTGGTGAAATATGTCGGAATGTTCCAATTTAGGATGAATATGTATGTTGCAAATGGGGTTTAGGTGTGGGGGATATGGCTGGTTTGTGGCGGTTTTTGGTAAAGCGGTTGTGTTCGGGGTTTTTTCGGTTCCCTATTTTGTCGTTTTTTGGCGTGTTTTCCCTTGTTTTGGATGTGTTTTGGCTTGTTTGGGATGGTTTTTGACTTGAAATGGACTAGCAACTTTAAGCGTTGGACTGAGGATTGGCGAGTAGATAGGTGTATTAAGAGTTTGGTTCAGGTAAGGTTTCGGTTTATTGACGGTAATATCGACACTAAAGTCACACAAGACTTTTATCGTACGATGTAACGCACATAGAAAGTGCACCAAATATGGTTAAGTGCCCTAGATGCCGAACAGAGTTTGCTCAGCTCCAAAAAGAAGTGGAAAACCCGTTCTTCTCGTTGAAACATTACACATGCAATAAATGCCAGCATGTTTTCAAAGTAGCCCGAGTTAAATATCCTACCAGCTGATTCAAACTTTGAAATGTGTTTGGAACCTTATGGATTGAGGTACGCCTACGGACTTCCAAATTTTGGGGTATAGACTGAGAAAAGCTTGACGGGTTTTCTCTTATCATCAGAATCTATAAAATAAATAACGAATATTTGGATTTGACTTACTCTAAAGGCTCCACTTCGCGAAAATCTTTTAGCGGAACAGAGTACTCGCATGGGCTATAATGTGAACTTTTTTTTTGACCGGAGAATGCAAAAAGCTATCCAGACAACACTTTTCAAGGTTCTGAAGTCTTTTGAATCTTAGACCAAATTAACCTCAAAAGAAAAATACTACTTGACTAATTCAGTTCTACAGAAAAAAAATGAGGTTAGAGGTTAAAACATGACAAAATGGGAATATGTCTCAATTGCTCTAGTAAAAGGCATTCAGGATGCTGGCGTCAAAACGCAAGAAGAGTTGTTGAATAAATATGGTTTAGATGGGTGGGAATTGGTTTCTATCGTTGCGCTTCAAATTAATCAAAGTTTTGAAGTAGTTGCTTATCTGAAACGAGAATTAAGAAACGAAAGCGAATCTGCCAATAATGAAACGAAAGGTAACAGCTAAAAGCGATTTATCTTTGCTTGCTTGGAAGACATTCTAAAAAGGGTTTTTGCAGTTAGATTGCCCATAATCCTCATGCGAGGAGTTCCAGGCTAACTGGTTTCCCTTGCCTTTTACCTAGGCTTCTTATAAGGTAGTTATTGGGATTTGAAGAGGGACGGCTTCATTTGTTGATCCATGTTTTGACTGCTTCTTGGAGAGCTTTTGATAGGTCGCCTTTTTTTCCTCCGAATCTTTCTACGGTTTTTAGTCTGAGCTGTTTTTCTAGTTCGTCTGAAATTTCAACGTTGATGCGGCCCAATTTTAGTCACTTGTTTTTGTTTTTGGAATAAGCGAGCAGCCATGTTTTATCCCTTCGAGTTCGCTTATTAACATAACCATATATGTGCATACACGCTTATAAGCATATGTGTTTAAGTGTGTAAACTTCATGGGAACATCGCTTTAAAATCGGGGCAAACCACCATACCAAATCACTCCAAATCCGGATCCTACAGTGGAAAAGGATTTTCAGGAAATAACTTATCATCAAAACATATAAAATACAATAAATAAAATCTGTTTGACTTATCCTATACAATCCAATCGGGGGCTATTGCCTTCTACTATATGTGATTGAACGACAGAATCCACAACTGCTTATTAATCCAAAAAAGAATTAGAAAACGGTGAAAGTGTTGTCTCAATCAGATTTTGATCAAGTTGTCAAGATGTATAACGATTCTTTGCGAGCGTTCTTCAAAGGGGATCCAGAGCCTGTTTTAAAAATTTACTCAGATAAAGACGACATAAGCTTGGCGCCTCCTTTTGGACCATTCGTTTTGGGGCGAAAGTTAGTGGCTGATACTGCTCGGGTAAATGCAAAGAAGTATCGAGAGGGAATGGATACTAACTTTGAGAATTTGACAAATTACATAACTTCTCACCTTGCATTCATTGTACAGATCGAAAGAACTAAAGCCAAGGTCGGCGGAAAAGAGGAATTTTCTAATGTTGCATTGCGAGTTACAAGCATCTTTCGGCGTGAAGAGGGCAACTGGAAACTTGTTCATCGCCATGCAGATCCAATAATGTCTGCTCGTCCAGCTGAATCGGTTGAACAAAAGTAGATTTGCCACCAAGGCTAAAAGAATTTAGACCCAATAGGAAGATTTCTTACAGGTTTATTTTATTACCAAAACATTAGAAAACAAAATAATTTTGCGGCTTAACTTTTCCTATGATGTTCAGTTTTCGAAAGGTCTTTTGATCTGCACAGTATCATGGTTTAAAGATAATGCAAACGCCCATGTCCTTGTTTAACCGAAATTTTAGACCTTTTTCGGCAATAAAATCTTGTAAAGGTGGTCTGCATTCATCCATTATAACCAGTTCAAACTTTCCCTTAGTTTCTCTGACATAAACGGCTGACGGTTGCCCAAGCTCTAAAATCATAATCTCCTTTAGAATTGCTAACGCTTGTTGCCTTTCCATTTGTACGCCCTGAACTGCTTAGCTGTTGATTTTGTATATAACGGTTGGAGAGCAGCTTTGAGTACGTTTCCGATTTTGAAGAAACAAAATATTCAGGAAACGTAAGCAGCCCATATTGAAACAGAGCGTGGATTAGTGTGGTGAGAGCCTTGGGGTTTGAAGGTGGACTTAGTTGTCGACAACCTTGCTTACTATTGCCTTTACGTGTTAAATTTCCGCGGCTTCTTTTTCTTTTTTTGCTATATTTTCCTGAGTAGCGGAAGCTGTAGAATTACATACATCTTAGTTTTTTAATTTTGTTTTAAGGATTAACTTCATTTGATGCCCACGAATAGTCATTGTTTCTAAATAGTGTTTTCAGGTTCACATCTTTCGAAATCGAGGTTTATTTGAAAGTTTGTGATTTCGTCTTTGTTTAGTTTTGGAATGGTTATTACAAATTTGGCTCCTTTGCCGGGTTCACCTACTTCTTGGATTGACCATCCGTAGACGTCTATCATTTTTTTCGTCAAGAACAGTCCAAAACCAGTGCTGTCGCCTGTGCTGAACCCTTCCTTGAAGAGGCTCTGTTTATTCTCAAAAGATACACCTATGCCGTCATCTTCATAAATTAATTTTAGTTGGTTTTGACTTTCTTCTTCGTAGTAAACCCTAATATTTTTGGTTGTCTTACCATATTTTCTTGTGTTATCGATAAAATTGTAAAACATCTGCCTAAGAAAAGAATCCGCTAGCACCATTAATCCGTGACATTCATTTGTTATTGTTGGCATTGATCCAGAAAATAGAGTTCTTGCCTCATCAATTTGCTCCCCAACATTGATGTAAGTTAGCTCTTCAACACCAATTTGTTCATACAATTTGGCAAAATCAAAAATTTCAACAATTTCCTTAACTGATTGCTCTATCTTACTTAAGCCATCCGCGATCTCGAGTTCATTACCGTATTTTTTCTTAAGTAAATAGGCGTAACCATTTACTGATGATAGCTTATTTCGAACATCATGCCGGGTTAAGCCACTGATTACTCGGAGTTTTTCATTTAGTTCCTGAATTTTGTCAAGACTTCTTGATAGCGAAGTTAAGGAATATGTTAAGTCAGCTTCTGTTGCTTTTTGCAAGGATATGTCTGTAGAAATGCTTGCAGCGCCAAGATATTCGCCAACTTGATTGTATATTGGTGTTCGATTCAAAATTACTGGCACAACTGAACCATCTTTATTGTTGGCTAAGACTTCTTTTGACCAGCTCTCACCAGCCTTTAATCTCTTTGTTACTCCATTTACTTCCTGAGATGGGGTGGCGCCTAATAGTTCATTGACGTCCCGACCGATAGCTTGTTCTTGTGTCCAACCATAAAGGGTCTCAGCGGATTTATTCCAAAAGCGAATTATTTTCTTGTTGTCTGCCATTATAACGGCTTGTCCCACGTGATTTAGCAAATCGGCTTGAAATTTGACAGATTCTTCAGCTTTCTTGCGTTCAGTAATGTCTTCGAATACCGCTGCAAAATAACCTTTTCTAGGTGAATAAACTGAGACATTCAACCAGATATTTAGGGGTTTGAAGAAAATTTCGAATTTTTCTTTTTGGCAGGTGACTGCAACTCGTCCGTAAATTTCAAAAAGTTCTGGGGTGGCTTCTTTAATTCCAGGTATTGCCAGAGTTACTTTTTTTCCGATAACTTCCTCTTTTTTCAAAGCTGTTATTCGTTCAAATGCTTCATTAATTTGAAGATATACAAAGTCTTCAGGCTTTCCAGATGCGTCAAATATCATTTTGCAAAATGCAAAACCATCAATCATGTTTGAGAAAAGTGAATTGTATTCTTCGCCACTCTTCCTAAGCGCTTCTTCAACTTTCTTACGTTTATCGATATTCAAGAACATAGATTGAACAGCAGGTTGCCCGTTATACTCTATTAATGTAGCAAAGGCTTCCAACCAAATTATTGACCCGTCTTTTCGGACCCCCCGAAACTCATATGTGCTTTCCGCTTGCTTACCCTCTAGTCGATCCCTAAAACGATTAAAGAAAACAGCTTGATCCTCAGGATAGACAAGTGCCATTACTTCTGAAGGTGAGAGAGAAATGAACTCTGCAAGAGAATAACCCAATATTTTCCCCATAGACTCATTGGCATAAACCACTCGAAGAGGAATACCTTGAGCAATCATTATTCCTTGAAGTGAATTTTCTACCAACACCCGATATTTTGAATCCGATTTATCTTGGTTTTTTGAAATGCTACTTACTTCAGCCGAAATAGGTAAATCAGAAGTTTCTAAAACTGCATTATTTTCATTGAGTAGTCTCATTAAACCAACTGCAACTCAAAGAATTAATCAACACATAATAAATGAATTATGAATTTAAAATACTTACAACAATAAATCTCACAAAAACTGTTTTGAAATCATAGCTCTTTCGGTATCAGGTGATCTAAATTATCTGGTCAAGAGAATTGATATAAACGGGCATCGTTCATTATAATTAACTTCTCGGGGTTCGTACCAAATGGTAGGCAAAAAAGTAATAGCTATAACTGCCCTGTTAGTCGCAGCAATTCTATTTAGCTCCTTCATTTACCTCACCTTCAATTTATCTTCGCCACAAAAAGTAGATTCAATAACCATTGGCAACGCCCAATCATTTGAATGCGATACCTTAGTTTACATTGCTCAACAAGAAAACTATTTTGGGCAAAATGCTCTTAATGTAACAATCGCAAATTATACCTCAGGGGCGGCAGCGGTTAACGATCTCATAAAGGGAAAATTGAATATTGCTGCAACAGCCGAGTTTCCCCTAGTTAACCACGCATTAAATGGAGACAACATCAGTGCACTGGCCTCTATTGGTAAGTTCCAGCTCCAAGACCTTATTGCCAGAAAAGACCATGGAATCAATACCATATCCGATCTTAAAGGAAAAACCATTGGAGTTCCAATGGGAACAATCTCACAATTCTATATAGGCAGATTCCTAGAACTTAACGGCTTAAGTCTACAAGACGTATCGATAGTTAACATAACTCCAACAAACGCGATGGATGTTCTTGTTAATGGCACCGTTGACGCTGTCGTGATTTGGCAGCCTTACGCATTTGCCATAGAGGAGCAATTAGGCAGCAATGCTGCTGTATGGTCACCGCAAAGTAGCCAAGAACTTTACATAGTAGAGGTAGCCAACAACAACTGGATTCAAGAGAACCCCGATGTTGCCGCACGCTTCTTGAAATCCCTAGTGCAGGCAGAAGCCTATTACGTCAACAACCCATCAAAGACAGAAAACATGATACAGGAAGGTCTGAATTACACCGATGGATACATGTCTACGGTCTGGACTAACCAGCAGATTTCTCTTTCACTTGACCAAAGCATGATGCTAGCTATGCAAGATGAATCCCGATGGCTAATAAGCAACAGCTTAACCAATGCCACCTCTATTCCTAACTTCTTAAATTATATTTATTTAGATGGTTTAAACTCAGTTAAGACAAACTCGGTAACAATAATACATTGAGATACTATAATGACGCTAAAAACAAGCAGAAGACTCATCGTTGTCTTGGCGGCAGTAGTAATCATTGTGCTAGTTGTCGTCAGCAGTTTTGTTTTTTTGTATCATAATTCAAGTTCAGAAAAACTTGAGTCAATAACCATTGGTCATATACCTTATATTGGAGACGAACTGTTTCTTGTCGCTGAAAACCAAAGCTTCTTTATGCAAAACGGTTTAAACGTAACTTTCCGTGATTACAGCGTAGGTGCAGCGGCGGTCACGGGCTTATCGAAGGGAGAAGTAGATTTTTCGCTCTCCAACGAATTTCCCGTTGCAAAAAGCATTATGGGCAAGAACAACTTGAGTGTAGTCACAACAATAGATCAACTGGGAACAATTTACCTGACGGCGCGAACCGATAAAGGCATCGAGGGCGCTTCTGATCTTTTAGGCAAAAGGATAGGCGTAACGCTGGGTGCAATAACAGAGTTTTATCTCGGTAGGTACCTTAGCCTAAATAACCTCAGCATCGACAACATTACTGAAGTAAATCTTCAACCGGCACAATTCGTCAATGCTTTGGTTAATGGAAGTATTGATGGTTTTGTTGATGATATTGGGCGTTTCAATCTAGCCCAAGAGCAATTGGGCAATACACTAGTGAAGCTTCCTGTGCAAGCTGGACAACCTGCATTTTACAGCATAAGCTGCAAAAGCGATTTTATATCAAACCACCCTCAAACAATAAATAAATTATTGAACTCTCTGTATCAAGCCGAAACTTACACTTTACAGCATTCCTCTCAAGCACAGAGCATCACCCAAAACAAGTTAAACCTAACAAGCACCGATCTAGTTGCTTGGCCAGACCATAGTTTCTCGCTATCCCTTGAACAATCCATTGTTACTGCCATGAAGGATGAAGGGCAATGGCTGGTAACCAATCACCTAACTAATCAAACAGCACTTCCTAACTTCTCCGATTATGTCTACACCGACGGACTTAAAGCCGTAAAACCTCAATCGGTAACAGTAATTAAGTAGGCGCAAAAATGCGAATCAGCACCCAATTCAAAATCATACTTGCCGTCTTCAGTGTTCTGCTAATAGTAATTACCGTTTCAATAGTGGCAACTTCACAGCAAGTTAACAAAACTCGCGTACAGGAAAACCTTGCCAACAACATAGTGCAAGACGCCAGCAACCTAAGTTACCTTTCAAACGACTATGTAATTTATCAAGGCACACAACAACTCACCCAATGGCAAGTAAGTTATGCCTCATTTTCAGACAACGTAGGCAACCTAACAGTAACCACTCCAGAACAACAAGCACTTGTTAATGATTTACAGAATAATCAGCAACGCATCAAAACAGTTTTTGACAGCATTGTCGCGTCAACGGGAAACTCAAATTCAAGCGATTTACATTCTGAGCTTCAAGTTTCTTGGAGTCGAGTGTCGATTTTGAGTACCACATTAATCTCTGACGCAACTCAATTAGCCCAATTACTTCGCTTCCAAGTTGACCAACAAAACACATTAAACCTCGCTTTAATAATTGGCGCAATAGCTGTTTTTACAGTTTTCATAGGAATTATCTATTTCCAGGCTTTTAGGCGAACCCTTAAATCCTTATCTAATCTGCGATCAGGAGCCGCGGTCATTGGTTCAGGCAATCTAGACTTCAAGTTTGACGAAAACAAAAAAGATGAAATCGGCGAGTTATCACAAGCTTTCAACCAGATGGGTGCCAATCTGAAAAACGTGACTGCCTCTAAAACAGATTTGGAGCAGGAAATTGTTGGGCGCAAACTTGCGGAAACTTCATTACGAGAAAGTGAGCAGCGCTGGTCAACTACTTTGGCAAGCATCGGAGATGCAGTCATTGCTACTGATATATCGGGTAAAATCGTTTTCATGAATGGCGTAGCTGAAGAACTGACTGGTTGGACACTAAACGAGGCTTCTTTTAAGCCTGTGAAAGAAGTTTTCAACATTGTTAATGAGCAAACACGATTTGAGGTTGAAGACCCAGTAAGCAAGGTCTTAGTGGAAGGCATGATTGTTGGTTTAGCAAACCATACGTTGTTGATTCGAAAAAACAAAACTGAGGTTGCAATCGACGACAGTGGAGCACCGATAAAAGACAAAGAAGGTAAAACAACAGGTGTTGTTCTAATATTCCGAGACATTACTGAGCGTAAGAAAGCTGAAGAATCTCAAAAGGAAAATGAAGAGCGCTTACAGCAAGCTTTGGATGCAGGAGAGTTTGGACTTTGGGGACTAAATGTTATTACTGGAAAAGCATGGAGGACTCTTCGGCATGACCAGATTTTTGGTTATAACGAGCTCCTACCCGAGTGGACATACCAGATGTTCTTAAGCCATGTAAGTCCCGAAGACCGTGCTATGGTGGATAAAAAGTTTGGAGGCGCGCTTAAGAATGGCACTGAGTGGAATTTTGAATGTCGTATAAAAAGGGCAAACGGTGAGGAACATTGGATTTGGGCTCAAGGTAAACCAAAATTCAATGAGAAACACACGGTAGTTCAGTTAGTTGGTTTGATAAAAGACATTACTGAACGCAAAAAAGCTGAAGCCGAAATAGCCAGAGTAGCGTCTTTTCCAACCCTTAATCCTAACCCGGTTGTCGAAATAGATGCTAGCGGTCATATCTCGTTTTCTAACCCGTCAGCATTAGCTCTTTTCTCTGATATTGAAAAAGTTGGTTTGTCGCATCCTTTTCTGTCCGATTGGCAAAAAGTGATAAAGATTTTTGAAGATGAATCTTTGAGTTTCTTTAGAAGGGAGGTTAAAGTTGGCGAGCAATGGTATTACCAAACACTATTTCACGTTCCTAGTACTAACCTCATCCGAATTTACGGAATAGATATTACTGAACGCAAAAATGCTGAGTTGGACCTTAAACATAAGACAGAGCAATTAGAGAATACCCAAGTCAAGCTTGAAGAAAACGCTATACAACTTGAGGAATATTCTAGCCAAATGGAAGAGCTTGCGGAGCAAAGAGCGGCGAAACTGAAAGATGCTGAACGTTTAGCCGCTATCGGCGCCACTGCAGGCATGGTTGGGCACGATATTCGGAATCCTCTGCAGGCGATTACGGGCGATATTTACTTAGCTAAGTCAGAGTTGGAAAGCTTGCTGGATGGCGAAGAAAAGAAAGCTATTCTCGAAAGCTTGATTGAAACCGAAAAGAACGTTGATTACATCAACAAGATTGTTCAAGACCTGCAAGACTTTGCCCGACCGCTTAAACCTACTGCGGAAGAAACTGATCTGAAACTTGTAATTGAAAACTTATTGAAAAAGAACGGTTTGCCAGAGAATGTCAAAGTAACCGTAAAAGTGGACCCGGATGCAAGAAAAGTTGTTGCTGACTCAACTTTCATAAACCGCATCATGTACAACTTGGTAACTAATGCAGTTCAAGCCATGCCCAAAGGCGGAAAACTAACCATATATACCTACAAAGAAACAAACGACGTCCTCATAACCGTTAAGGATACAGGAGTGGGAATTCCTGAAGCTGTAAAAAGTAAATTGTTTACGCCGATGTTTACGACTAAATCTAAGGGTCAAGGCTTCGGCTTAGCTGTAATTAAGCGCATGACTGAATCTTTAGGCGGCACAGTGACTTTTGAGAGTCAAGAAGGCAAAGGAACAACTTTCATTATACGTTTACCCTCCCCCAAGAAATAAATGGTAAATTGGCGTACATGTAACCAATCGTAATTTTCAAAAAACCTTAGTTGCCCCTGGTAATATGACAAATCTTAAGTACGTACAACCTCAGCAGTAGCTTTGGGATGGATTGGGGTACAGATATGTACTAAACTAAGTTATTTCTGATTCATCTGTTGTCATAATTGAGAACTTTATTTGTTTGACTGGTTTGTTGGCTTTCAGTCCGTCAATCAATTCTTTTAGCCGGTTGGAAGCGCCTTTGATTACCATTACCTCAAGACAGCTTGTTTCTGTAAGATGTGAGTGGAGATAGGCTGTAATCATATCGCTGAATTCATGTTGGAGCCTAAAAAGTTCCTCGTTCTTTTCTTCTTTATTGTAAAGAACCGAGATAGTGGCTATTACAGTGCCTTTTAGTTTATCGAGCTTTTTGTATTCGGTTAAGTAACTTCGGAGCGCTTGTCTTAGGACTTCTGATCTTGTTGCGGATTTTTGTTCTCCTAGCACTGAATCTAGTTCTTCGAGTAATTCTGTTGGCAATGAAAGACTGATAATGCTCATTTGATCACCTTTCATTATGTTTATTGTTCCAGTTTAATAAATCACTCAGCTAAAATGCCTTTACTGAGTTATTAAAAAAATAGCAAAACTTAATAACTTCTTAAGACAATGGAATTATGGAGAAGGAAGTGTTTTCTTGAGAAAAAGAATTTATTTATTAGTTGCAATTTTGGTAATCATTATTCTCGCAGGAACTGTCTTAGCACTTTATTTTTCAAATACCACCACACCTGGCGCAAGTTCAAAATTAAAAGTGATTGCAACATTTTATCCATTATATGATTTCGCCCAAAATGTAGGCGGCAACAAAACTGACGTGTCAATCCTTGTTCCAGAAACTGTAGATGTACATGCTTTTGAGCCAACGCCATCAGACATAGCTGCAGTCTCAAGTGCAGATGTACTAATTTACAACGGCGCAGGATTGGAACCATGGATCCAAGACGTAATTAGCGCTGCAGGAAATACAAAGCTTATCCAAGTGGATACAAGCCAAGGAATCAACCTCCTTCCAGTACCATCACAATTCCAAAGCGGTAACCGAACAATAGATCCTCACATTTGGCTTGACCCATTAAACGCAAGACAACAAGTAAACAATATCCTTCAAGGATTAATCAAAGCAGACCCTGCTGACAGCCAATACTTCACGCAAAATGCCCAAGCTTATGACGCTAAGCTCGATAATTTGAACTCCTTAGCAATTAATGCCACTACAGACACAGCGACAAGATACTTTGTTACCTTCCATGAAGCCTTTGCCTACTTCGCAAACCAATACAACGTTACTCAACTTGCCATTTCAGGTCCTTTTGAAGAAGAACCAACGCCCACCGACATCCAAAACGTAATCACTTCAATTAACCAATACCATCTCAAATATGTCGGCTATGAATCACTTGAAAACCCAGCAATATCCCAGTCAATCAGCAGTCAAACAAATGCGACTCTCATAAACATGAACCCCATCGAAGGGCTAACGGCACAAGAAAAAGCTGCAGGCGACAACTACATCACTCTTATGCAACAAGACATAAACAATATTCATTTGGCGTTGACAAATGTCGGAACCTAAACCAATCGTCGAAATACGCGATCTCAGTGTTAAGTATCCAAACGGAGTTATGGCTCTTGAGGGTATAAATATAGATGTGAACCCAAAAGACCTAATTGCGCTCATAGGGCCCAATGGCGCTGGAAAATCAACGCTCCTTAAAGTCATTTTGGGATTAACAAAAGCGACAAGCGGTTCAATCAAACTTTTCGGAAGCCCGGACTTGGGTAAAAATCTCAAGTACGTTGGTTATGTACCTCAAAGTGCACAAGCAAGAGACCCAAATTTGCCATTTAGTGTCTATGAGACAGTTATGCTTGGAAGGACTCCGGTTGCAGGGTTATTTCATGGAATGAAGGATGAAGATAGGAAAAAGGTTGATGAAACGCTCAAACTTTTTGGAATATACGAGCTTAAAGATAGGAAAATAGGGCAACTCTCTGGAGGTCAGTCGCAACGTGTTTTTTTGGCTAAAGCCATGGTTGCAGAACCCAAATTGCTTTTGCTTGACGAGCCAACAAGTGGAGTGGATACTACTTCAAAAAAGGAGTTCTATCATGTTCTTGACCGATTAAACAAGGAACGGGGGATAACTGTCATTTTATCCTCTCATGATATAGGAGTTATCACAAAGATAGCCAATAGAGTTCTTTGCGTAAACAGGTCACAGTTCTTCTGCGGCGAAAACGAAGATTTTGCCGCTGACATTGAGATTCATAAAGTGTATGATCATCCCGTGGAGCTTATGGAACATGATGACCATCCTTGATGTTCTTTCTTTGCTTGGAGCGCCTTTCATACAGCGTGCTTTCATAATAAGCATAATTATCGCTCTCCTAAGCTCTATTCTCAGCATTTTTATTGTTTTGAAGAAAATTTCACTTATAGGTGATGGACTATCTCATACGGCATTTGGAGGCTTAGCTCTCGGCTACTACCTCAGCGTTTTCCCCTTATGGATAGCTGGAATTACCGTAGTTTTGGGCTCTATAGGAATTAACAAGGCGTTGCGTTCTACCAAGATTTCTGGTGACGCCGCAGTCGCAGTTTTCTTGCAGTTGGGTCTTGCAGGAGGCATAACTTTATTGAGCCTTTCAAGAGGTTTTGGCGTTAATCTTGAGAGCTTGCTTTTCGGAAGTATTCTGATAGTAAACATGGACCAAATTATTACAGCTGCGGTTGTTACGGCAATAGCCTTAGGTATAATTTTCTTATTCTTCAAGGAAATGGTTTACATAACTTTTGATGAAACACAAGCCCGAGCTGCGGGAATCAAAACATGGGTTTTTGACTATCTCCTAAGTATTCTAGCTGGTGTTGTGGTTATTATCGCGATACCTATTGTTGGTGTGCTCTTAATTTCCGCACTTCTTGTCTTGCCAGCATTAATAAGCACTCAAATTACAAAATCTTTTAAACAAACTGTCATCCTTGCACCTATAATTGGTCTAATCACGGTAGTATTCGGTATATTGGTGTCAGTTATTCTGGATGCAGCTCCGGGCGGGACAATTGTTCTAACAGGTTTGGCTATTCTTGGAATTGTTTTTGTATCTAAAAAGGTTCAAAAGATTCTAAGTAAACAAAAATAACTTGAAGCTAATACTAACAAAGGTGCATTTTTTCCCAGAAATCGATTGGTATAAATTTTGGTTGTAATACTTTATTTCTAATTCGTGTTACTGGTGGAACCGAAAATACACATACCCGACGGAATCCTAACCCCATACGCTTGCATAACCATGTACATAGTAGCCTTCTGTTTTTTAGCTTGGGCGTGGTATGGATTAAAAAAGAATCATCCCCGATACATTATAGCGTTAATTGGTGTTGTCAGTGCACTCTTATTCGTAGTTCAGTTATTCGAATTTCCCGTAGCAGGCGGTGGCAGCACATGGCATTTCTTAGGCGGAACAGCAGTCTCTATGGTTTTAGGACCTTTCGCCGGCTTAATCAGCATGACCATAACACTGGTAATCCAAGCCGCAATAGGAGATGGAGGAATAACAACTTTTGGCGCAAACATCTTCAACATGGCAGTAATCGGCGTGATGTCCTTCTTCATTGTAAAAGCCTTTCTTTCAAGAGGATTTACGACAAAACGGTTGGCATTGGGCATGTTTGTTGCTTCATTCATCTCCAACGTCTGCACGGCATTGGCGGTGGGAATAGAGATTGGCCTATTTCCAATGGTCGGTTCTCTCGGCGGCATATTCGTAACTGTTCCGTCCATGCTTTTTTGGTATGTTCCAACTGGAATAATTGAGGGATTTGTTGCTTCATCTTTGATTGTCTCATTATCCAAGTTGAATGGTGTTAACCTCTTAGGTTTAGAAATGTGTAGAATACAGAAAAGCCTTGAAAAGAACTCTTAGCGGCAAATCTAATGTCGAATATAGTGCTTCAAATACGGCTAAAGATCTTAACTACAACAGTTTTTCTTATTCAAGATTGCTTTGATTTTCTTTTACTTTAGTCTTAGGCGTCATGACCTTACCAATCAATAAACCTAATACTAAAACCATTGTAACGCCAAAAATACCGGCAACCAACGTTGAAACATACTGATTAATGATTGATGGAAAAGAGTAACCCGCTATCAACCCATTCCAAATGTTTCCTTGCTCTTTAGCACCATATGTCGACGTCACTTTTTCAAGCCCGTCTGGATTGTTTGATGCAAAGGGTATGAAAATAATTAAGAAGAAAACAACTAATAATGTAGCCACAATCAAAAATTTTTTCAAAGACTTTTTCTCTCCTTTAACATTGATAACCCTCCAATGATTGTTGGATTTAATCGTTGGATTGATACAACCAAGACTGTGGTTATTGCACCTTCACCTATACCTATTATTCCATGCAGAAGCATCATTGAAGGCAACGTAACAGCTAAACCACCGACGAATGCTGGAGCAATCTCAAAACTGGTGATTACAGCCCCAAGCATAACTGATGCCCAAGAGGATATGAAAACACTAGAGATGAACCATTTTTGGCTCTTGTTTTTCTTTGTCAATAATTTAATAAGGAAGTAGCTTAAGCCACCGATAATTGCCATGTTAAACACATTCATACCAAACGCAACGATTCCGCCATCGGCAAAGAATAATGCTTGCATTCCTAATACTAAAGTCATGCTTAGGACAGCTGCGTATGGCCCCATAAGCACTGCAAGAAATGTTCCACCAACTAAATGGCCACTTGTGCCAAAGGCTATTGGGAAGTTTATCATCTGGGCAGCAAACACAAATGCACTTAATATTGCTAACAAAGCAGATAGTGAACGAGTGTAAGTTTGTTGCGCCTTCTTCCAAGACCACGCTAAAATGCCAACGGATAATATCCACATTATTATGGCTAAAACTATTGAGGTGCTGTTTAGAATTAATCCGTCTGAGATGTGCAACTAACTCCTCCGTCGTAACACTTTTATTAATTTTAGTGTTACTGATAATGAATAAAAACCTTTTTGCTCAAAGATTAAAATTTTAGGAAGTTAGAGCTCATCATATATCCATTAACATTTGCACATGGAAAATAATCTTCTGCGTACGAAGTCGATTTCAACGCTAAAAATGAATGTTGCTACCTTGTTATTTTCTTCACTTGACACAACAAACGAAATATTTAGAGTAATCAGCACGCCGTTCAACAATGGCGCGCTATTATCCAGTAAATAGCTGCAAAATTAATGAGCTTAACTCGGCATAGTGTAATAGACCACGGCACCTAATGCAATACTAATTATCCACAAGACAGCTGTGATTTTCATCCATTTCTTAGTTGGTTGCGGTAAGTCATTGAATAGATACATTACTGATAAAATTACGGCGGGAACACCTTCTGCGGAATGGACTATCTGTAAAATTGAGAAGCCCGAAAATGCATTGTTACTCATGGTTGTGTAGTAAATGAATAAGGATGGAAACATGACGAAGAATATTGCAGCCAAGGTTAGGATAACTGATCCACGCATTACCCAGCGATGAAGTTGTAGTGATTCTTTGGTTTTGATTCGCCCATAGCCTATTCCAAGTATGGCTAAGCCAAGGGCAACGAACATTAAGGATATCGATTCCTGCACAAGAAAATTGTTCATGTAATTAAAAGTTGAGCCCATGTTCATGCTCATGGTTTTTTCTCCCAAAAAAAATAATGCGCCTTTGTGTTTTAGCGGTCTTCAATGACCATTAGAGTTAGCGAGCTAGTTACACCAGCGATATTTCTTATTTTTAATTTGATTATTTCTTTAAGTTTATCAAGTGATATGGCTTTGATTTTTATTAAAAGATCATAAACGCCGTATAGGGCATGTGCTTCTTGAACTCCATCAACAAGCTTTATGTTTTCTGCTACTTTGTCTTGGGAACCTAAGTCAGTATTTACTAAAACTACTGCAGATATCATATTTTTATATCCTCTGTTTCGCATCTACCATCAACAAATAATTAAGACTGTGTTGTTACATCAATGAGACTACAAGCGTTAGCTTCAAAATTAGAATAGGCTAAAGGTATATTCAATCAAACTTTGTTTTCTTATTTATCTGAGATAACGTTCGTTTCAAAGTGAAGCTCTCTGGTTCTAACAAGAAAATGTGGTGAGGCCGCTGGGATTTGAACCCAGGATCGCATACGCCCCAGGCATGTATCCTGAACCATGCTAGACGACGGCCCCACAGGATAGATGCCTAAAGGAACAGAAACCAATTAAAAAACCTATTTCCCTTGAACTCTTAGACTCAATAAACAAAGCAGTAACCGTAGGTCAGAAACGTGGACATATTCAACACCGAAAGTGTCAAAAACCACACAAAAAACATGACAAAGAAACACAGCGAAAAGATAGAAGTTACAATAGAAAAACAGACATTCAATTTATCCATCCATCCATCCATAAGTCTCACAGTTTTTCAAGCAAAAATTTTAATTCAATACAATAATCATTATTCAAAACGAGGACAATCAATGTCTGAAACTTCAATCATAAAACGGGTCGGTTCAGCAGAGGTAGTGAGCAAAAACGGCGAAGATTTATGGGTTCATATTAAACTAAGTGCAGCTCCAAATTTAGAGTGGTTACAGTGTTTTAAAGACCCTATTAGTTCCCAAGCCAGCAAATCACATCCATCAAATGCCCGATTTACATCGGCTGATTCGTTTGATTTTGAGTCAACAATGGGCGAGCTTAAAAATGACATTAAATTGATGGATAAATACTTGGAGCAAGCCAACACTGCGTGTACCGCCAAGAAAGCCAAAGAACTTGCGGAAAAAAAGCGAAAGGAAGAATTGGCAGATGCGAAGATCGATGAAATTAAGAAAATAAACGAATCTATCAAAGGCTTATAATCTCTTATTTTTGCGTAGGTAACTTAACTATTACTTTTTCTGGAAGCATTTAGTTAAAATACATTTAGAAAGTTGGATTCACCAAAGAAATGAGTGAAATATTACATATGTGTTCACAGATGAAGAGGTCTCGACTTTCATGTATAGTTATCTAATTTAGAAATTTCTCTACATGCCGTTTATATCTGACTTAATTGTGAACTGAATATTTGAGAAGGATAACAACAAGTTGAAATCTCCCAGAGCTTCTCGCGAAGTTAGTTATTTTAGAAAATGGGTTCCAATCGCTCTTTTGATAGGTACCATTAGCGGCATTGGAAGTATCCTGTTCTATGAAGCCATCAATCTCTCAAGCACATATCTTCTAGGTAACGTCGGCGGATTTTTTCCACCATCCCCCATAGGAGAAGGCGGAAGCTTAGGCGTACTCTCATCACATATTTACTTAATCCCATTGATAACTACGATTGGAGGACTTTTGAGTGGCATAATTGTATTTGGCTTAGCCCCAGAAGCTGAAGGTCATGGAACAGATGCAGCAATTGATGCTTTTCATAATAGAAAAGGCGAAATTCGGTCTAGAATACCTTTAGTTAAACTTGTGGCGTCAGCAATTACACTTGGTTCCGGAGGAAGTGCAGGCAGAGAGGGTCCAACAGCTCAGATAGGTGCAGGCTTTGGTTCTTTTCTTGGCAGAAAGCTTCATCTAAGTTTGAAAGATCGTAGAATTGCAGTTGCAGTGGGAATAGGCGCAGGAATCGGATCCATATTCAAGGCACCTTTTGGAGGAGCCATTCTGAGTGCTGAAATTCTTTACTTAGGCGATTTTGAAGTGGAAACGTTGTTGCCTGCTTTCATAGCTTCAACAGTAGGATACAGCATATTCGCCTCCTTTACGGGGTGGACGCCCGTTTTCGGTAACATGAATCTCGGTGCTTTTGCTGACCCACTTGATTTACCCTTCTATGCGGTCTTAGGCATACTTTGCGGTTTAGTAGGCATTGTCTACGTCAAAGGATTTTATGGCATACGAGATCTGTTTCAACGTCTAAGAATGCCACGGTTCCTAAAGCCGGCTTTAGGAGGATTGTTGGTTGGAATTATTGGGATGTTTCTTCCACAAGTGCTAGGCATGGGATATGGTTGGCTTCAGATAGCAATGACTGGTAACTTTGTCTTACTTCCTATAATTTTGATTCCAGTTATAGTCGTAGTTAAAATTGTTGCGACGTCTTTGACAGTTGGTTCCGGTGGAAGCGGAGGAGTTTTCGCTCCTGCCTTAGTGATAGGAGGATTTTTAGGCGCATCCCTTTGGATATTGTTGAATGGAATTTTTCCAAATTTTGTTCCAGTCATTGCCGCATTTATTATTGTGGGGATGATGGCGTTTTTCGGAGGCGTAGGCAAAGTGCCCGTTGCAGTCATACTTATGGTTAGTGAAATGACTGGGGGATTCACTCTATTGGTTCCTTCAATGATAGCCACAACAATAGCCTATATAATTACAGGAAAGATTACAATCTATAAAAGTCAGGTTCAATCAAGGGCTGAATCGCCAGCTCATAGAAGTGAATATTCCACTACTCTTCTGCAGAAACTCTTCGTCAAGGATGCAATGACCAAAAAAGTCATTACAATTTCCCCAAATTCTAAAGTTTCAGAGGTTGCTGAGATCTTGTCAAAGAACGGAATAAAAGGAATGCCCGTTTTGGATAACAACGGTCTACTCATAGGTATGGTCACTCTTACGGATGTTCTTCAACTTCACCCAGACCAGAGAACTAAGACTAAGGTGGATTCTATAATGACCAAAGAAATCATAACAGCGAATCCTGATGATACTCTTTACACCGCATTTGATAAGATGACAAATAACCAGATTGGGCGTCTACCCATTGTCGAGAAAAGCAGCAACTCAAAGCTCATGGGCATAATTACGCGAGAAGACGTGTGGCGAGTCTACAATATAGAAATAAGATCAAAACTCGAAGATGTTAAACTTTCAGGAAGTGTAGAAAACAATAGTTAACAAATCTTTTAACATAATAACTCAATTATTTAATTTAAAGTTCGAATAACAAAATTGGTTAAAAATTATTTTACCACTCAAAATGGCCTTTGTCAGCATTTAGATCTATCTTCTTTTAGATCTGAATATTTCTTAATAGCTTTATTTGCTATTTTTTTTAAAAAAGTATCTGACATCCTTTTTGAACGAGAACTAAAGTTTGAATTAGTGGAAGTTTTCCAACTTAAATGGCACTGACATTTCTTTCAAAATTTCATCTTAACTTTTACGGTAAACAAATCGACAATAAATGTTAAATACCAAGTTGCATCAACCACATTTGGGAAAATCTGGAATCTAATATGGACTTTGAAATATTTTTTCTGCTGGTAGCTTTTTTCCTAATTCTTCTCGACATAGGGCTCTTATCAACAACCAAATTAGCGTCTAAGAAAAAAGGAATGCTTGCTTGTGCTTTTTTTGGTGCTTTTTTTGCGTTTGTATTAATAGTCACCTCTTATGTGATGCTTCTTCAAGCTTTCATAAGCAACGATTTTTCTTTTGCTGGAGTTTACTCTTATAGTTCCTCAAGCGCCTCATTATTCTCCAAAATCTATTCCAGCTGGGCGGGCGCTGGAGGTTCAATGCTTTTTCTGACAGTTCTTTTAAGCATTTTCTATATCGGATTAAGAATTTTTTCTTTCAGAAAACCCGAGCGGCTTAACGTAATCACTTCTCAGGTCTTCGGGATTGTTCTTCTTGTTTTTACAGTTGTTTGTTTGCTGAGAAAACCCTTCGAACGCTTGTCCATTACTCCCGTGGAAGGCTTGGGCCTCAACCCACAGCTGCAAAGTGTCTGGATGGCGATTCACCCACCCATTGTCTTCTCTGCTTACGCCTTCGTGGTTTTAGCTTTCGCTTTGACAATTGCATGCGTCAAAACTGATAAAGAAATAGATACTTCAAAACTCTTCAAGGCATCAACGTACTTGGCTTGGCTACTCTTAACACTTGGAATAGGCCTCGGCGGTGCTTGGGCTTACGAAGTCTTGGGTTGGGGCGGTTACTGGGCGTGGGACCCAGTGGAAACGGCTTCTTTGTTGCCTTGGCTTTTTCTCGTAGCCTACTTTATCGTGAGGACAGTTTCCAATGGCAAGACGAGTTTAACTCGCGAGTTAATGATTTTGGTGACTTTTGCAAGCCTCGTTTTTTTGAGCGCTTTAACGCGTGGAGGCTTAACTCAATCCGTCCATTCTTACGCTGTATCCGCGATTGGTCCTGTAATGCTCACGTTTGCCGTGGCGATGATAGGTTACTTCTTCTACACAACAAAAAGCAAAAGAAAGCCCCTGTTTAAGTTAAAAGTTGACAAGAACTCTTTGTCATCTCGTTCATTATTCATGTGCTTCTGGGCGTTGATGTTCATATCTATAGTGTGTCTAGTGGGATTGGCTTTTCCAAATTTTGCTTACAGTTATTGGACTTATCCTTTTGTTGTATTATTCGTTGTAGCGCTGGTTGGTTATAGTCTCAATGAGAAAACTCCTTATGTTCGTCAATTCTTAATTTCGATTGCCGCCTTGGGTGTGGGTGTTGCTCTCTCGGCAATAAAGTTGGCAGATGTAAATATTCTTGTCACATTGACTGTTCCACTTTTAATCGTGACGTTTTTGAGCCTTACCTACAAAGCGGCTAAGTCTATTAAGCGCAAATCTCCTCTTGGACAAAGCTTGTTTGCAATAGCTGTAATTGTTTTGCTTTTGGGCGTTTTCATCAGTGCGGGTGCAAAAACATCGGTGACTATAAACGATTTGAAACCTAATACTCCCCAAGATGCTATGCAGTTAAAAATCGAAGTTACAAACCTGTCCGTCATAAACAGCACGTCGCAGGTTTTTAATGAACAATTGAACAAGGTTATCCCTGAATATATCATAGTGAAAACTGACTTGATAGTTCAGAATTCTAATGGTAGAATACACCACGGCGACTTATCTGCTAGCATATACCCCAACTATGGGGTGGTTATTAAGCCTCTAATTATCTCGACGGAAACGGGTGATATTTACGCTCATTTGGAGTACACTGATTCACTTTACACTGTTCTGGTTGGAGCCCTAGAAGGTAACAGCACTGCGCCCACTGAAGTGTCAATAACGGTTCAGAACAGCCCGATGATCTATTTGGTATGGGCGGGAATTGTGCTCATTGCAGTGGCAATATCAGTTCAGTTTGCTAGCGAAATGGCTTCACCTAAAGTGCAACGAATAGAGAAAGAATAACTGTTTATCCCAAGATAATATGCAAAACATAATAAAGGGTGCCAAGCCCTAATGATAATAGCCAGAGGACCAAGATTTTCCACATCAAATTTTTCTTTGTTACACAAAATTTTGTTTCACTCGATTTACCGATAGCCCATAACCAAACAAGCCAGACGCCAATGAAAAGTGTAACTATACCGATTCCGCCATGAATCACTCCCATCATCGATACCACGTTGAATGCGCTTAAGGTCTCTATAGCGGCTCTGACAAATGAAGGCCCCATGTGAGCAATTACAAGTAAGGCAGTAATTATCATAACTACCATCATCGAGTTTCCGTGCCAAACCCATTTCTTCTTTCTCTCAAGAAATATGCTCACGGCGATTAAGGCAACCACGCCAAACAATATCAAGAGATTTGCTTGTGCCATCCATTCGTGAACTAGTTCATAGGTAATCATAGACTGCCCGCTTCTCGAATAATTCTGTCCTTTATAAATTAAAAACTATGAGCAATGTCGTTAATAAGTGAATGTTGTTGTTATTGCACTACTATAAAGTTTTAAGAAGTCAGGCTAAAAAATAGTTAATTAGCAATTAGGTTTTTTTATGGTTGAAGCGGAAGTACCAAAAGCGAACGCTAAAAATGAATTGGAGTCAGCTGACCTTAAAAGTGCTGACTCAGTCTCGAAGTGGTGGTTATATGCTACTATTTTATGGTTTCCAATTTTTACAACCTTTGGCATGATAATGGCCATAAAATTCTTTGTTCCGACTTTTCTTGTGGATTCTCCTCTCGACACATTTGGACGAATCAGGCCAGCTCACGTTAACGGTTTGCTTTTCGGGTTTTTGTCTTCGGGTATTATAGGCGCAATGTACTATGTGGCTCCAAGACTCTCTCGTGTTTCCCTCTACAAACCTCTCCTAGGGAAGATTGCTGCTGTCCTGTGGAATGGAGGAGTTCTGGCTGGGGTTCTCTTGATTTTAAGCGGTAACACACAGGCTAGAGAATACGCCGAAATGCCTTGGATAATCGACGTTTTAATCATGATTACTTTGATAATAATAGGTTTCACCATTATAGGTACAATCCTGAAAAGGAGAGAACGCAAATTATATGTGAGCCTCTGGTTTTTTGCAGCCATATTCCTGTGGTTTCCAATAGTGTACTTTGTAGGAAACGTCATGTGGAGACCTCCATCTGGAGCGCTCTTCGGCTTAACCGACGCCATAGTTAACTGGTTCTATGGCCACAATGTCCTGGGGCTCTGGTTCACGCCCTTCGGGCTTAGCTTTATGGTATTATTTCATACCTAAACTCTCAAAAAGAGCCCTCTACAGCGTAACTCTATCTTTAATCAGCTTTTTCGCCTTGGCATTTTTCTATACTGGCGTAGGTGGGCATCATCTTTTACAATCGTCCATTCCAGAATGGTTAAAAACTATAGCTGTTGCAACAAGCGGGTTAATGATGATTTCAGTTTTAACCTTCGCCACAAACATAGGCATGACGCTCCGTGGAGCTTGGCACGATATTTTCAGCAATGTGCCATTAAGGTTTATTGTTTTCGGCTTCATCAACTACATACTGGTGTCGATACAGGGAACTTTTCAAGCGTTTCGTGACATGAATCTGTACCTGCATTATTCGCAGTGGCCAGTGATGCATTCGCATTTAGCTTTGTATGGGTCTTTTGCAATCACGATTATGGGCTTGATGTATTGGTTAGTGCCAAGAATCTCGGGGAAGAGACTCTGGAGCAAGAAACTGATGGATGTTTCTTGGTGGGTAACGTTCTTGGGCTTCATAATATTCATGGCTGGAATGATGTTGGCAGGGTTAGTTGCCAACGCCGGTTGGTTTACCCATCAAACTATCGCTCAGGCCTTACCAACATTAACGCCTTATTTCATCGTACGCGCCATAGGCGGCGGAATAGTTGTTGTTTCAGCTTTCCTCTTTGCAATCGACATCATAATGACTATCTTATCAAAACCTTTGGCACATCCTGAAACTTTAGAGAAAACTGGAGGTGCACAACAAGAATGAATAATGTTGAAAAGAAACTGGAAGAAAAACTTGAGCAACTTGAAAAAATAGCTGAAAGAAGAACAAATAGAATTAGAAAAAAAACTCAATATAAAAACTTATTTCCGCTTGTTGCAGGTGGATTAGCTGTTTTTCTACTTATGGTCAGCATGGTTGTAGTGGCCCCCTACATGTTTCTTTTAGATATTCCTCCAAGTAGCACCGCGCATGAATACACAACTCAGCAAGCTGAGGGAAGGAGTTTATTCTTGAGTTTGGGCTGCTTTTACTGTCACTCTCAACAAGTTAGAGCGAGCGATTGGGGAATTGGCAACGTCTCCCAAGAAGGAGATTATGTATATGATAGCCCTCATGCTTTAGGTACAGAAAGGACGGGACCAGACCTTGCCCAGATTGGAGGCATGCGCCCCACCGTTTGGCATCAATTGCATGATAGAGATCCACGAAGTGTAAGTCCAGGTTCGTTAATGCCGAATTTTGGGTTCTTATCCGATACGCAGATTGATGCGTTAACTGCTTACATCCAGAATCTTGGACAAGAAAACCTCCAAGTTGAAGCTTCAATTACCAATGGTTCTGCCTACCACCCTGCCGTACCAGACGAGTATGTTAACGCAACAAACCAGTTTACCCCTATGCTAATGACTGCACTGGCACAATACGATGAAGTGAACGATGTTTACAACGGAAATGCCACATTCGGTGACCAATGGGGTGCACTTTTTGACAGGGCAAAGGCCAATTATACTCAATTCTGCTTGTCATGCCATGGGTGTTCAGGGAATGGGGAAGGACCCTATGCTCGGCACGTGGCGACTCAACCCGCAAACCTCAATGAACGCATAGCTACTTTTCCAGGTGACAACTATGACATCTGGCGAGTGAGCGGTGGGGTTCCTGGAACAGCTATGCCGGCTTGGGCGCTATCATTAAACGCCACTGAAATAAGACTCTTAGCTGCTTACGAGTTGAGTTTCGTTTTCGGTTCAGCCAGAACGATTTCAGGCGACATTTCCGATGCTGAAGGAGACAACTTCTCTCAGACAGTTCTTAACACGCCGCCCATAAGCGGAACTAGCCAAGATTTTCAATCAGGCCAAAATCTATATACTCTATATTGTGCACAATGCCATGGCAATAGTGGACATGGAGATGGGTCAGCCTCAAGCAAAGTTCCAAGCGGCTACATCGTGCCTGAACCTGCTAACTTCACCGAGTCAGGCAGCGACTTTATGTATTATGGACGCTACGTCTGGAAAGTTGAACAAGGTGTTGAAACAACTAACATGCCTCCTTGGAAATGGGCAATGACTGACACCGAAGCCTACCAACTTGTCTTTTATGTGCAGAGTTTCTCGACGCCCGATGACTACAACACCAAATGGGCACCTCAATACACTGATTCATTCGCAAGAAACCTCAAGGGTGGCGTCGCTACTGGAGGGTTCTTCACAAACTTAGAAATTAGTCCCATTGGCACATTGATCGTGTTCATAGCTACTCTACTGTGGGAGCGCAGCTTCGACCAACAGAAAAAACTGCATCAAAATTTGAAGATGCAACCACAAGTTAAACTATTAAACTTAGGGAGGACAAAACTATGGACATAGACATGCTGATTTACATAATAGGTGCATTGGGAATCGCCCTCATAACAGCTGGCTTCACTTTTTGGAGTATTAAAACCAAGGCGTTTGAAGATAATGAAGACTTAAGGTTTCAACCACTTGAGGAGGATGAATGCGAGTGATGAATTGGATTAATTCTGTCGCAATCGCAGCCAAAATGGTCTTCGTGAATCCCACTTTTGCTTATTTGACCTTGGTTTTAGTAGGCGGAGGAGTTCTTCTCATGTACTTAATCGTTAGAAGTTCGGATGAATACTCAGTGAAAGAAACTGAAGAGAACTCTGAAGACTTCGCTGGACAAGTACGAGACTCAAATGGACCCGTAACTAAGTGGTTGTGGGCAGTTTACATAGCTTTAGCGATATGGGCGATTGCATACCTTGCTCAGCATTGGGGAGAATTCGCAAATTTTCCTTAAAAAAGAATATTCCCGATTTAAGTTCTTCCTATGTTTAATCACGTGGATGAATTGGTATTTGTTTCACATTTGTTCAAAGATAAATAATGCGTATTGATTTACCGTTAATGGTAATTACTCATAGATGACCTTTTGTGGAGTAACAACTGAATGACGACATCAATTGTGGAATGTCCACATTGCAATTATAAGTTCAATTATGAGTTTATTCTTGGAGCTTCATTTACCTCTATATGCCTTGGTCCAGAAAGAATATTCAAATGTCCCCGCTGGAAACGGGAAAACTGCCTTTGTTGTATCCAGCAACTCAACTGACCTTATAATTCAATTGGATAATTGAGAATTCGCGATACTTGGCCATCTAACACTTCTGCTCTTGCTGTGAGCTTTTCTCAATATGTTTATTCTTTAGATCTTTTTGACTATGGGACTTTTTCGTAGTAGAAAAGGCAAGGTCGTAGCTATATCTTCAACACGAGCATGTTGTAGTGTTTGTGCAGTCACATAGCTATAAAACTAAAAAGGGATTAACAGCTAGTATTCCTCGTACTCACAAAAATGGTTACGGGCTAAATTGTTATTTTGGAGTTTGAGAAAATGCCAATAGATTCAGCTGAGTGGAATTTGGGAAAAATAGTATATTCGCTTAAAGAAAAAATATTGATTTTTCTTAAAAAAAATCCTGATAAAGCATTTAACATTAAGGAAATAATAGAGGGAACAGGTTATTCCATTCAGGTTGTTATGCTAGATTATGGGGATGCTCCTGAATCGCGATTTCGTCGTACTTTAGAAAACTTGGAGGAAGAGGAAGCCATTGAAATTAGATCGATCAAAAAACCTTTCGGAGAAGAATTATTTTATAAGATCAAAAGCTAAAAAAAACTCAAATAATGATACGACCAAATGACCTTTAAATTATTATCATAACCTTTTGCATTTCATAATCTGTTTTCTTTTGATATTTGTTTGTTTTTTTTATCCCCCGACGCCTATTTTTGTGAATGTTATATAAAAAATCAAGACATTGCTTTTGATATTTAGAAGTTTGCAGGATATCGGCCATACGCTTCTATCATTTCTTCGGATAGCGATTTTTTCCCCGCATTTCTAACAAAGTCTGCTGCAACAACTATTCCAACTAATTTGTTCTGCTCTACTACTGGAAGTCTTCTAATTTTGTTACTCGACATTAGCCTAGCTGCTTCCTTAAGTGAAGCATTAGGACCAGTCGTGATAAGTGCCTTAGACATTATCTCCGAGACCTTGGTGTTCAGAGGCAATTTCTTCGCCACGACCTTTCTGACAAAATCCCTTTCAGTTATTATTCCAGCTGGAAGTTCTCCATCCAAAATCACTAAACAACTAACTTGATTTTCACTCATGAGGTCAGCCGCCTCAAGAATATTGCTGTCAATGCCGATTGAAACTACTTTTTTCGTCATAATATCCTTTACTTTTGGCATACTATTACACTTCGTATTCAACCTTTAATCTAAATTAAACCCGTTTCCGCTCCATGGACCATTCGGATATGCCTATCGAGATCTGCTTTTGTATTAAAAGTCTGGTCATCTAATTCGCATCGGAATTCCCCATTCTCAGCTTTTTCGGTTTTAGAAATAGAACGCCTTGACAGTACAAAACATCTCCTTTCTAAATTAAGTATTTTCTGTCTTAAAAACAATTTCTGATTATCTTCGGTACCTCATAAAACTTTATAATGCTTTGACTTTAACTATTTTTAGTTAGAAATTTTTTGACAAATGCCTTGAACTGCTGAATGACGAAAAAGTTGACTATACAAATGATTTTTAATTCAGATGAAATGACCATCAGAATGTCTTTTATCTTTTTTGAATCTCGATAATGAAAAGTGTTATTCAGAAAAAACCTTGAAATTGCAGTTTCATTTAATAGAAGTTGAATAAATAAAAGCTAAATTGTATCTGAAAATATAAACATCGACAAACTTTTATCTCAAAAGGAAGTTGGTCATTTGTTGGCGCTTTAGGCGGTTACCAAGGATCTAGGCAGGTGTTGTTTTCTCAGAAAAAAGTGGCAACTAAGGAAATAGCTGACTTCTCCATTTACAAATAGTCCGAGCTTAAAGGGAAAGGACCTCAGTCGATCGTAAAATTTGCAGATGCCATTGGATTGAAACGTTATGAAAAGGTAGTAACCAGCATTTTGATCTATTTCACAATAGAGAAAACGACAATGTAATCGTCTTAGGAGACACTTAAAAACTTCAAAAAGTCAGAAAGAAAGTTAAAGCCCTTTGAAGATGACTGTGACAAACGTAGTATTTTCCATCTGATTGTAATCCAATTCGAGTCACTAATTTCAAGCCGGAGTTGCTGTCAATCAAACTCGATTTAATGTGTATGTGGATTATGATTTCTTACGGCTTCTTCATGTCCCATTAATCTGAAGAAGTGAATTTTTAGCTGGTCCGTTATCAGGAACGCTAGAAGTGCGTAACCCCAGACGAAGGCTGCAAATCCCCAACCAATAGGCGTCATGAATATACCGTAGACAGCAAACAATGTGCCAATAACCTGGGTCACCTCTGTGGTTAAGAAGAGAATACTGGCTGGAAGCGGGCGTTTCCAAAAGTGGTTCACTCCTGTGCGCGCTAAATAAATAGTCAGATGTCCTGCAACAGCCATTTTTAAGAAGATAACAGTCTGCAATGTACTTAGGCTCATGTGGAATACGTTTAAACCAATTAGGAAGAGCCCAAAGCTTGAAACTACTCCAGTTGCTCCAAGCAAAGAAGCAACAATCAATACTCCGCGCATATTCCAACGAACGGGTTTCTCTTGCACCCTCACATTGTCATATGCAATTGTCATAATGGGCATGTCATTTAACAATGCAAGAATGACTATCATAACGGCTGTCAGTGGATAAAAATTGAAGGCAAGAATTGAAAGTGACAGGAAAATTAGTACTCGAGAAGTCTCAGCGATGCGGTAGACAGCATAATTAGTCATACGTTCAAAAATTTTGCGGCTCTCTTTGATCGCATCAATAATAACAGAAAGACCAGGTTTTGTAAGCACCACATCTGCAGCAGATTTAGCTGCGTCAGTTGCTCCTGCAACGGCAACTCCTGCATCCGCTTTCTTTAATGCAGGTGCATCATTAACCCCATCTCCAGTCATCCCAACAATGTGACCTTTTTCCTGGAGTAACTCAACAATGCGGTACTTATGCTCAGGAAAAACTTGCGCAAAACCATCCGCGTTTTCAATAATGCCTTTTGCTTCACTGTCAGGCTTATTAATAAAAGAAGATGCAGGGATTATGTTTGTCCCAAGATTAACTTCTTGAGCAATCTGCTTAGCGATAGCAATATGGTCACCAGTAACCATTTTCACCTGTAAACCCATTTTTTGAGCTGTCTTTATTGTCTCAGCAGAATCTTCGCGGGGAGGATCGTAAATAGCTAGAAGACCCACATATTGCCAACTGTTATTTTCATCTCCCTTAATTACTCCTAACGAACGATGTCCTTTGCTTGCGAAAGTGTTTACAATTTCATTTATTCGACCTTCGATTTCTGATTTGTTTGAAACTAAAGACAAAACAACTTGAGGCGCACCCTTGGACACTTTGAAGCATCCACCATCACGGGACTCCACGGTGGCTTCTGTCCGTTTTGAAACAGGGTCAAACGGCTTAAAATCAACTACGCTGTATCGACCAATAATATCAGCAACAACGTGAATCGATCTTGCCTCGGCGATAACCGCGTCATCGATCGGATCGTGATTTTCTTCTCTGGAAGCTAAAGCTCCATATAAGAGAGCATCATCAATTTCGAAGGTGCCAAATGCCTGAGCTTCAGCAACTGTAAGTTCATTCTTGGTGATCGTACCCGTCTTATCTGAACATAATATGTCAACTCCAGCCATTTCTTCAATTGAAACCAGCTTGCTTACGATCGCTTCTTTCTTGGCGAGGGAGATTGCTCCAATTGCCATCGTGACAGTCAAAACGGCGGGCAACGCTACAGGTATTGACGCAACAACTAAAACCAGTGCAAACTGCAAAATAGCTAATGGATCAGCATGTCGGAAAAGAGCTGCAATGACAACCGCCGAAACCATTATTGCAGCAAGAATGATCAAGTAGTTTCCTATTCTAATAACTGCTTTTTGGAAGTGACTTACAGTTCTGGCTTCTGCCACCAACTTGGCGGTTTTCCCAAAAAAGCTACTTATTCCTGTTGCCACAACATAAGCGTCCATTTCGCCTTGCCTAATAATAGCTCCTGCATAAGCTATGTCAGAAATGTTTTTTTCTACTGGCAGAGATTCGCCAGTTAATGCGGATTCATCAGCAAGCAAATACGTGCCTTTCATTAGTTTAACATCGGCAGGAACGATATCGCCTAAGCGGACACGGACAATATCGCCGGGGACAAGTCCTTTTGAGGGTATCTCACTCCATTTACCTTCTCGCAAAACTCGGGCTTTGGGCGCAAGTCGTTTTTTCAAAAGTTCAATGGCATTGTCCGCTTTGCGTTCTTGCCAAAATCCGACAACAGCGTTCACAATTAACAAGGTGAAGATTATTGCAAAATCGTCATAGTGCTGTATTACTATAGATAATAGTGACGCAATTTCTATCATCCAGGGAATGGGTCCCCAGAAATAGCCTAAAAACTTGCGAAAGGGACTAACTTTCTTTTCTGGAATTTCATTTAATCCGTATTCTTCAAGTTTTCTAGTTACTTCTTCTGAAGACAGGCCGGTTTTAACATAAACATCGAATGGTATTTCGTCGTTAGAAATTTCTTTTTCATTAGGTGCCAAGCAAAAATACACCTTGTTTAAGTATTATCTCACTTCTAATCAAAACTTGAAATCTTCGATTATTTCCTTTATCAAATATTGTAATCGTACCTCTTGAAATCGATATCTAAATCGATTAGTCTTTTAGGTATCCCCGTTTTTAGATCTTGAATGAGCTCAATTGTTGTTTTTGAATCAAGATGATATAAAGACCAAAAATTTTCAACGAAAAAAAGTTGAAGATCTAGTAATTGAATCCCACCAACTTCAAAGTCTTTGAGAAGTTTGAAGTAACTCTCCGGCATGGCAATTCCATATACCGTTCTCATTTCCTGCTTTTTCATCCTTCGCACAATCTCACCGACGGCGCATAAGAGTTCTTGTTCTTGGGCGGGGATAGAATCTTTTTCTTTTTCCCCAATTGCTTCAACTATGTAGTTTTCTATATCCTTTTTAGCAGTTATGGCTGTACCAATACTGTTTCGGTGCGAGGTTGTAACGTTGAATCCTGCTCTTTCCAAATGTTGTTTAACACAATTAACAACATCTACCAAACCTGTGCGCTCTGTATCTGAATAGTTATCCTTAACCATTGTTACTAAACCGTCCTAAAACTCATAAGTATAGATCTTCTCAAACTACTTACATCGTTTTCAAGCAACGAAAGACAGATTATCCCAAATCTCAGCGAAAAAATTTTCTCAACATTGATACGCCGAGTAATGCGTTGACCAAAGTTTGAACGCTTACTTATGTCTTAATAATTTTATATTTTAAGCAATATTTAACTATTTTGAAAAAAGGGGCATCTGCTTTGCCTGAACAACTAAAGCGTTTATTTTACATACACTCAGTCATCGAAGCATTACTGAGCAGAAAGACATACCGATCTACATTAAACAAATACTTTTTTCTCCTCTTAAGAACGAACGAATCTCAAATAAGTTAACTAAGAATCATTGGAATGTTTTCTAAGTCTGAAATAGATGGGGCTAAAGAAACTGCGAATCGGTTTTTCATCCGGATTGAAAAGTAGTCTCAAAGAATAATTCTACTTTTTCTGTTTCTTTCTCTTCCGATTGAACTTGCCAACAACTATGTCAACTTGTTTGGTGCGAAAGTAATATGGAACGGTATTTTAGGAACTTGGATAGGCATAATTAGATTTCTTTTCAGTATTCTTCAGTTCGTCTCTTTTTTTGCTATTTGTTTTTTTGATTTTAGCATCTAATACTTTAAGTTAGTTTAATGAGTTTTTCCACGAGTTTCTCCGCATCTTCTTTGTGAACTTTTTTTTACATATCGTACAAGCGTCTCGCATCTGCTAAAGTAAGAAATAAATTATAACATAGATGATATACGTTTAAGTCACATACTGAATGCGATTAATTTAAACTATGATTCGAAAAATTAATTGTAGCCAAACAGCAAAAGGTTAAGGAATAATGAGCAGTCAAACAATCACATTGCCCGATAAGCGCCAGCTTGGATATGCGATAGAAGGAGAAGGTAAACCCGTTATCTACTTCCACGGCACAGCAAGTTGCCGATTGGAAATTCTGCTCCTAAAAGAATTCGCCCATAGAAACCAGTTCAAGCTGATTGGAATTGATAGACCTGGATACGGCTTATCAACTTTCTCAAACAGAATCGGGCTGCGCAACTTTGCCAAAGACGTTAACACGCTAACTGATTACTTGAAGCTCAGCAGTTTCGCAGTTTTAAGCTGGTCAGGAGGCGGTCCATTCGCATTGGCCTTCACCGCGCTGTTCCCAGAGCAGGTAACTCGTGTCGTAGCCGTCGGCTCACCCGCCTTGCCTTTCGATGCCTCGAAGGCACATAACGGTAATCCACTTGCAAAAGTGGCTATGAAAAATCGCTGGCTTGCGATGTGGGGACTGAAGTTCTTCCGAGAATCAATACTCAAAGCAAACCAAGATGTAGATGACTACCTGAAATCTCGCAGTGGAAAAAACATGGTTGCGGAGTGGCCTAAACCTGACAGAAAATTCTTTGCAGATGCAGTCTGGTTAAAACGGATGTATGCAGCGATGGCGGAGGGCTTTAGGCAGGAGAGCAGTGTGAAAACGATTTTTCAAGAGCATCAGTTGTTCCTGAAACCTTGGAGTGAGAATATAGGGCTGATTCCCATGGGGAAACTGACTGTGTGGCAGGGAGCACAAGATAAAACGTGTCCAGTTGGCAACGCACAAAAAATAGCTCAATCTGTCAAAGGCACGCGAGTGGATGCTTTTTCCAGATGAAGGACACTGTGCCATATTTGGCCAAATTCAAAACCTCAATAACGAACTCATAATGTAAACTACAACTCTACCCAAATTTTATAAAATTTGTTCATCACATAGTTACACTTATTGGAGTGTTTAGTTTAGATTAAGTTGCGATAAAGAAAATGTGCAGAAAACTAGCTTTATTGATAACCCCCAAAAAAATAATATATGTTAGAAAAGTTTGATTAAACTTAATAGTACTGCTTTAATGGGTTTCTGGGGTCTGTCGCCAACTTTACAGACGACGGAACTATGAGGTTATACCGATCAGTTTCTGGTTGTATTCTTCGACGTCGTCAACATCCATTTCGTCGTAAATATCATGGTTAAACAGATATCTTCGTCACTCAAGCCCACCTCTAAAATGTCTCCTTTGATGAAGATTTTTCGTTTGGACGTCCTGGCTCTAATTTCTCATCCCTTAACATCAATTATAACTGGGATACCCCGAATTTCACGCACTGTTTCTATAACGATTTGTATCGAGGGATATTACCCTAAGCGGTTTTTATCCTAACGTTTTTCATGCCTCTTGGAACATTTCTTCAATCACTTGCTTTGAAGAGCAGGCGGGACCAAAGTGCATAAAATCTTTGCTTTCTTCAAAAAACATTTCTCGTTGCAACTAGAAAACTACACTTTCTAAGTTAAGGTTGACGGCGATTAATTATAATTAACATTGAAAATTTAGGTATGAACTTTTTTGGAGAGGCGATCAATAGGAATTATTTACTTATTTTATGATTCAGTTTGTAAATGTAGTTGCGTCATCACAACCACAAGTTGTTATAAGGCTCATCCTTAATTGCTCTTTATTTCAGGTCGTGCTGTTTATTTGTCCAAAATAGTCATAACCAAGAAGCAGCCTATAGAAAAACCTAACAACCAAAACCTACTCAGAACAGTTCCTTTTGAAAATGGTTTTCATTTTTTCACAGAAATCGGAAAATATACCGGGATAACAGCACGTAGCACAGTTGAACTCGCCGAAAAACTCCAAGCAATACCCATTCAATCTGTAACTTTCCATTTTCAGCGTAAAGACTTTCAAAAATGGCTCAAAAACACTATTGGTGACGAAGAACTATCAATAAGAATAGACCAAATTATGACGCAGCCCTCAGACGAATACTTACGGAAAAATCTATTCAAAACGGTTCATTATCGCATAACCGAATTACAATGATGTTCTAATATTTCTTCAGGACTGAATAAAACGATAAAGTGCACTTTACTCGAAATTTGAAAAAAGTAAAGTGCATTTTCTTCAACAAAATATATTCTAAAGGTAAGTGGAAAAGATGAAAATAGCCTTTTTTGAAGTAGAAAACTGGGAAGAAGAATATCTAAAAAAGAAACTGAACAATCACGTACTACAGTTCTCAAATGGAAAACTAAGTTTGGAAAACGCCCAGCAAATAGAAGATTTTGATGCGGTTTCAGTTTTCATCTACTCTAAAATAGATGAGCAAATCATTCGGGAAATTCCAAATTTGAAATTAATAACTACAAGATCCACCGGCTTTGACCATATCGATTTAGAAGCATGCAAAAAACAAGGGATTACAATTTGTAATGTTCCGTCTTATGGAGAGAACACTGTTGCCGAGCACACTTTTGCCTTGATTCTTTCGTTATCGAGAAACATGTGCAAGGCATGCATTAGACGTTTTGAACAAGATTTTTCAATTGAGGGGTTAGAGGGGTTCGACTTGAAAGGAAAAACCATAGGCGTCATCGGAACGGGTCAAATCGGCTTGCACGTCATAAGGATTGCAAAGGGCTTTGGCATGAACGTTGTAGCCTATGATGTCCGCCAAAACAAACTCTTATCTGAGGTCTTAGGGTTTGAATATGTTACGCTGGAGGACCTTTTAGCTATATCAGACGTAATTACGCTTCATGTACCCTACATGAAAGCCACACATCATCTCATGAACAAAGATACATTCAAACTTGTAAAGAAAGGCGCCATTCTGATAAACACTGCAAGAGGCAGCATCGTGGACACTGAAGCACTAATCGTGGCTCTTGACAACAAAATATTGGCTGGTGCCGGTCTTGACGTCTTTGAAGGTGAAGAAGTTATAAAAGAGGAAAAACAACTTTTATACGACCCTAAAAACCTCGAAGTATTGAACAGCCTAGTTAAGGATCACATTCTGCTAAGCAAAGACAACGTCGTTTTTACTCCTCACATAGCTTTCTATAGCAAAGAAGCTCTAGAAAGAATACTTGAAACAACAGTGGAAAATGTAGTTGAGTTCGTTTCCGGGAAACCACAAAATGTTGTTTAGCCCAACGCGACATAACTATTGGAAGAATTGCATCTTAAAAGAAAATTCTGTGTCTTTCAATCAGACATTATCTCCAAAACCTGGTTTATCCAAAAATCTTTGAGACCGATTTTAAAGGATGCCTAATGCGGTAAGAACATGAAAAATTATCACCAAAAAAAAGACCATGACTAAGGCGGCGTGGATAAACTGGTTAGTTTTATGGTCTATTTTCTTTAATAGGGGGAATCTTTCTGCGAAACCTGTTGTCACTTCTAAAGTTAATGCAATGTATAGGATTAAGCCTGTTCCCAACGCTGGGTAGAATGCTATTGGTCTGCCCAGTTGAGTTGCAAAATGAATCGAGATTAACGAAAAGAATAGAAGGTTACCAAATATGTGGTACCTTAGAAGTCCTTTAAACTTTTCAGGATAATAACGCTTTAAGACCACGAATGCTGGGGTGTCGATTGCGATGTAGCTTGTGCCAATTATGGAAAGCCAATGGCTAAAACGTAGAGGACCAACAAAGAAACTTACATTAATCCAATGCAGATAGGCAGCTACCATAAACGAACCTGCTACTATGACAATTAATAGTGCCAGCAAGAACTCGGAGTCTTTGAAGTTCACTAAAATCCTCTGCCTAACTCTTGGATAACAGAATATAAAAGTTACTTAGTATAAGCATCTGAGCGCGTTGCCTTATCCCTATATTAAGTTGTGAAATTAGTCGTTGACAATGCTTTGTCTTTTCGCCCGGTGGTTTGAGCGCTTATTTTAAATACCAAGTCCCTGATTGGGAGCTTATAGCTGGCGGTTCTTTGTGATCGATACAGAAAACCTGGCCAAAAAATTCGGCAACCTTACAGCCGAAAAAAATTGTGCTGCGCTAAGTGGAAGCGTTTAGACTTAGATACTAAAAATGGAGGTGAGAGTAACGACTGAAGTAACAATTGTGATAATTATCGTTGTAACCATTGCTCTTATGTTAATAGGTTATTTTCTTATAGGACCACCTGGTAACCGGAGATGGAATAAGAGAAAAAATTAATGCTGGACCGTTCTCGTCTACCCAAGTCACTGCAGATGGCAAAGCTGCTCAAAAACCAAAAGGTGCATGCGCGCGCTCATCTGAACTCAAACAATAAATCGTTCAAAAAATGCGTTTTTTGGCTGAACGAAAACTAATTATTGTTGAAGATGGCACTCCCTATAGCGAGGTTTTTGTTTATATGTTTATCAAGGATCCTGTTTGTGGAATGCCTTTAGACCCATCCACAACACAGTTTACGGCGAATTTTTTATCTAAACAATATTATTTTGACAGCGAATATTGCATGAGCAACTTCATTGAGGGCACCAAAATTGCTTACTTTTCCATGGAAATCGGCATAAACTCCGCTATGCCCACCTATAGTGGAGGACTAGGCGTTCTTGCTGGTGATGTAATTAGATCAAGTGCAGATTTGAGAATTCCATTAGTTGCATTAACCTTGCTAAGTAAAAAGGGCTATCTTAAACAGAAATTAACGTCTGACGGTTGGCAAATGGAATTTCCTGAAGAATGGGATCCCTCAAAGTTTATGAAACTATTACCCGAAACTGCCACTGTAAAAATTTCTGGACGAGAAGTTAGAATCGGCGTTTGGGTTTACGAGCAAGAAAGCCTAACGGGCGGAACCATTCCTGTGTTATTCCTCACAACCGATGTTGAAGGGAACAGTCAAGAAGATAGAGAAATTACAGATTCTCTTTACGGAGGAGACGAAAAATACAGGTTAAAGCAAGAAATCGTTTTGGGAATAGGCGGGTTACGTATCCTTGAGGCGCTGAAAATTAATGTCAAGAAATACCACATGAATGAAGGCCACAGTAGTCTACTTACACTTGAACTGTTAAAGAACAATGATTTGAACGCTAATAAAGTAAAAAACCGGTGTGTTTTCACAACCCATACTCCAGTGGCAGCCGCATTTGACAAATTCTCATATGACCTTCTTTCGGAAGTTCTTGAAACAGAAGTGCCCAACGAAAGATTGAAAGAATACGGCGGCTCTGACAAATTGAATATGACTCTTCTTGCCTTAAACCTAAGCAAATACACCAATGGCGTAACAGAAGCACATATGGAATACTCAAGGAAATTGTTTCCGGGGTATCACATTCAGGAAATAACTAACGGCGTACACTCCTACACATGGACATCCCCACACTTTAGAAAATTATTCGACAAATGTATTCCCAGATGGGCTAATGAACCCGAACTTTTGGTAAGAGCTGACACTGTTTCTGATGAGGATTTGTGGGAAGCTCATTTGAAAGCAAAGCAGGATTTACTTGATTTTGTTCAGACCAGTTCTGGGATACAGATGGATATCAACGCCTTAACGTTAGGATTTGCCAGGAGAGCCACAGAGTACAAGCGAGCAGCAATGATTTTTTCAGATATTGAAAAGCTCAAAGAAGTCAACAGTCAGGGCAAAATTCAAGTGATTTTCGCTGGAAAAGCGCATCCTAAGGATGTTCTGGGGAAAAATCTCATCAAAGAAATTTACGAGTTTAAGGACCAACTGAAGGGCGAAATCGAAATTGTCTATCTTGAGAATTACAACATGGAAATGGCTGGAAAATTGACTTCAGGTGTTGACATTTGGCTTAACACGCCTATGCCGCCGATGGAGGCTTCTGGAACAAGTGGAATGAAGGCAGCCCATAATGGTGTTATCAACTTTAGCGTTTTAGATGGATGGTGGATAGAAGGTTGCGTTGAAGGTCTCACAGGGTGGGCGATTGGGCCATCGCCTGATCAGCCTATAAGCGACGAGCAAAGAAGAAAAAGAGAAATCAATGATCTCTACAACAAGCTGGAATACATAATTATTCCAAAATTCTATCAGGAACGCGACGGTTGGATAGGCCTGATGAGAAACTCTATAGGCAAAGTCGCCTATTACTTTAATACGCATCGAATGATGCGAAGATACGCCACAGACGCCTACCTATAGGTCTTCAACATTTTGGTCACAGAAAAAAGGTGTCGTGAAAGAAAATGGGGATTTTTAGAGCTTATGACATAAGAGGAATTTATGGTAAAGACTTGACGGAAGAGATTATGACCAAAATAGGTGAAGCAGCAGGAACCTTGTGCCCGGGCACCTTCACGATTGGACGGGACTTCAGAGAGCACGGAGCTCAACTTGAGGAGGCGTTCGTTTCAGGACTGAAAAAAACGGGTTCAAATGCAAATTTGGTCGGAACCTGTCCTGCGAGTCTCTGCGTCTTTGCCAATTGGAAAATGAACAACAGTGCAACCGCGTACATAACTGCGTCCCATCTGCCAGCGGAGTGGAATGGCATCAAATTCTTCCATCAGGACGGAGTCGGCTTCTTCGAAGACGAAAACAAAAAACTGGGAGAGATAAGCAACTCAGGAAATTTCAAAATAGGCACCGGAACAGCGAAAAAAATAGAGGGAATGGATACAGAATACGCTAATTTCGTGGCTGAAAAAATAAAACCAGAGAAAATAAGCGTGGTCACCGACTTCGGAAACGGGGCAGCCTATGCTTCTTAGTTCCGAAGATACTCAAGAAAATCGGTGTAAAAGCCACTTTCCTGTTTGATTGGCCTGACCCAAAATTCTCGAATAGAGACCCTGAACCGAAACCAGAAGCCTTGACCGCTCTTTGCAAGAAGGTTGTGCCAGAGAAGGCGGATCTTGGCATAGCGTTTGATGGCGATGGCGACAGAGCCATTTTCGTTGATGACACAGGCAAAGTGATCATGACCGAGCAAAGCGCGATCATCTTTATCAGGGACATCATGAAAACTCAGAGAGGCCCTGTCGTCGCCAACATTGAATGCTCAGACATCATAGAGGATGAAGTTAAAAAATACGGGGAAAAAGTGTTTCGAGTCCCAGTTGGGCACACGTTTTTGGTGCAGGAAACCAAGAAACATAAAGCTGTTATTGGTGTTGAAGAATCTGGGCACATTTGTGTTCCAAAGTTCTTCTGGTTTGATGATGCAATAATAAATAGTATGTACATGGCGGAAATAGTTTCAAAAATGGGTCAGAAACTGTCAGAAGCCGTGAAAGAGTTGCCGTCGAGGCTTTTTGAAAGAATCGAAATAAAGTGCTCTGACGAAACGAAGTTTCAAGTCATCAATAAGATAAAAGCAAAGGCAATGGAAATATATGAAAACATAAATACCATCGATGGCATCAAAATTATTTTTCCAGATTCGTGGGCTCTGATCAGAGCATCAAACACATCACCTATACTCCGCTTATCGATAGAGGCAAAAGACCAAAAAAGACTTGACGAACTCAAACAGGAAATGACCAAACTGATACAGAGCGTCAATGCATGAGTCAAGACTCTCTTAACCACAGAAGAGGCAAAAAAAGCCAATATTGATGAACTTTTTAGCAAACTTTCGGCGGGCAAAGGGGGGTCTTTCTTCCTCAGAAGCGGAAAAACGACTTGTGCAATACGGTCCTAATGAAATTCAGCAGAAAAAAGTTAACCCGCTACTGAAGTTTCTTCATTATTTTTGGGGTCCAATTCCATGGATGATTGAGGCAGCAGTAATAATGTCTGCGGTTATCCAGCGGTGGCCTGATTTTGCAATAATCTTAACTCTACTAATGGTAAATGCAATAGTAGGTTCCTGGCAGGAACGCAAAGCAGATAACGCAATAGAACTGCTAAAGAAAAGGCTAGCCCTAAAAGCGCGAGTTCAACGAGATGGCAAATGGCAAGATATGCCGGCTGAGAAACTGGTGCCAGGCGACATTGTTCGACTACGTTTAGGAGATATCATCCCAGCTGACGTAAAATTAATTGAAGGAGACTATCTATTAACTGACGAATCCGCACTAACAGGTGAATCTCTTCCTGTAGAAAAGCATCTCTCGGACGTCGGATACGCAAGCTCCATCGTCAAACAAGGCGAAATGAACGCACTCGTCGTCAACACTGCAGCTAAAACCTTTTTCGGCAAAACAGCCAAACTCGTAGAGATAGCCAAAACCCCAAGCCACTTCCAAAAAGCCATCAGCAAAATAGGCGATTACCTTATTTTTCTGGCAATTGGGCTCGTAGCAATAATTGTAATCGTCTCGGTTTTTCGAGGTCAAAACATTTTAGACATCATTCAGTTTGCATTGATTTTAACTGTTGCTGGGATACCTGCAGCACTTCCCGCAGTTCTCTCAGTTACCATGGCCGTAGGCGCTATAGCCCTAGCCAAAAAGGAAGCGATAGTCAGCAAATTGGTTGCCATCGAGGAAATGGCAAGCATGGATGTGCTGTGTTCGGACAAAACAGGCACTATCACCAAAAACGCGCTCACGATGGGAGGAACCAAACCTTATGGCGGATTAACAGAAAATGACATACTATTTTTCTGTGCTCTTGCCTCAAGAGAAGAAGATAAAGATCCAATCGACGAAGCAATCTTGACTAAAACCAAGAGCACACCCGTTATTGCAGCTAAAATTGGGTCCATCAAAGTGACCGGTTTTAAGCCCTTCGATCCAGTCGTAAAGAGAACAGAGGCAACAGTGCAAGGACAAGATGGAAGCCAGTTTAAGGTAACTAAAGGAGCGCCTCAAGCGATTTTGTCCTTAATCCAAGACAAGCAATCAATCAACGACAAATTGACGCAAGATGTTAATGAATTTGCCAAAAAAGGGTACCGCGCTCTGGGAGTGGCACGAACTGACAAGGAGAATAAGTGGCAATTTGCAGGCTTAATTGGGTTGTTTGACCCACCGAGAGAAGATTCTGCTAAAACGATAAAGACGGCTCAATCGATGGGTGTTAACGTGAAAATGGTCACAGGAGACCACATAGCTATTGCCAAAGAGATCTCGAGCCAGGTAAACCTTGGAAACGATATTGTGCTGCCCGCTGCTTTTTTGAACAAGCCTGACAACGAGGCTCAACGCGTGGTTGAAGAGGCTGAAGGGTTTGCAGAGGTCTTTCCTGAGCATAAATACCGTATTGTTGAGTTACTCCAAGAAAAAGATCATGTCGTGGGGATGACGGGCGATGGGGTTAATGATGCGCCTGCGTTGAAGAAAGCTAACGCGGGTATTGCTGTTGAGGGTGCCACCGACGCTGCAAAATCCGCAGCAGCCATAGTTCTGACGAAGCCGGGGCTTTCTGTTATAATCGATGCGATAAAAGAGAGCCGCAAAATTTTCCAGCGCATGACGAATTATTGCACCTACCGAATCGCAGAAACGATAAGGATTCTGCTTTTCATGACTTCAGCAATCGTCATTTTCCAGTTTTACCCTGTTACTGCCCTAATGCTTGTTTTGTTAGCACTTTTAAATGACCTGCCGATAATGACCATAGCATATGACAACGTGAAATATTCAGATAAACCTGAGAAATGGGATATGAGATCTTTGCTGGGGATAGCGACGTTTCTTGGAATAATCGGGGTATTCTCAACTTTCGGAATTCTCTATATCGGATTAGTTGTTCTAAAATTAAACCCACTTATTCTGCAATCTTTCATATACCTCAAACTTTCAGTTGCAGGGCACTTAACTGTGTTTGTCGCTAGAACTAAAGGTCACTTTTGGTCAGTGAAACCGGCAAAACCCCTTCTATTTGCAGTAATAGCCACTCAAGTTGTAGCCACAATAATTACTGTGTACGGAATTCTGCTTCCCGCCATGGGTTGGGGTCTGGCCGCACTCGTTTGGGGTTATGCGTTGCTCCTCTTTGTTATGACAGACTTTGCCAAAGTACGACTTTACAAGGTACTAGATCGCGAGGGCAAAAAAGTTGAAAGAGACGAGGCCGCCGACATCCTTAGAACGGTAACACCCGACAAGGTTTTTACTTTCTATAAGGATTACGGGCAACCTCTCGGCGTTACCTCAAAAAACTTAAATGAACTTGCCGCCAGCGTGAAAAGTATCGAGTCATCTTCAGTTAAATTCCATGTTGAAGAGGGTGACTTTGAAAACTGGTTCACGATGTTGGGAGACAAATCACTGGCAGATCAGGTCGCCGCATTGCGTGGCAAGAACATCTCTTCTGATAAGCTAAAGGAAAAGGTGAGTTCGATGGTCAACAAGCGTGTCGACCGATTACACAAGATCGCCAATTCGAAGGGAAACGGCGCGCAAACGCCCTCTGCAAGCCATGTCACGTCTTGAGCTGGATGGATCTTTGCCTCAAGACTCAGCTGTTTAGGTTAAGCATGATTATTCAAAATTCGATTGATATACTGTAACGAAGATAAAAGTGGTAGAAAAAAAATGTCCCATTCTGAATCCGAGGAAAAACAAAAGAAACGGTTATTGGAATCGTTAAAAACGATCGCGGAATTTGAGGTCCCCTGGAAAAAGGATTTTGACGATCCTAAGCTTGAATTTAGACGACTATTCTCAGAGATGATGGGAAAGTTTTTTTCTTGTCTTGGTCGCTGTGGGCGGAAATGTAGTTTATCTCATGAATCCTGGATCAATTAGCCCCATCACTGGTGTCATAGGGCCCGGTCTGATGGTAACGGTGATTATTCTGTTCATGGGAAATGTTTCTGGAGCGCACTTGAATCCAGTTGTAAGTATAGCTTTTGCTGCTCGAGGTGACTTCCCGTGGCGTAGAGTTCCAGGGTACATAGTCGCGCAATTGATTGGATCGGTTATTGCATGTTTATTTTTATTTTTTACGTTTGGTAAAGTAGGTACGTTTGGAGCAACTTTGCCAGGAGCTGGAATAAATGATTTTCAGGCATTGTTAATTGAAATTTTACTCACGCTTGGTTTGGTAAGCACGATTTTGGGTACTGCATCAAAAGCTCAGAATGTGGGTCCGCTCTCAGCTATTGCTGTTGGCGGTTACATAATACTCGCGGGGCTTTGGGCGAGTCCTATAAGCGGTGCGTCGATGAATCCAGCCCGGTCTTTTGGTCCCCAATTAATATTGCTGAATTTTGATCATTTCTGGTTGTATGTTTTGGGACCTATTATTGGCGGATTAATTGCAGTTGGGTTCGCCTATATTCTTCGGGGACGTGGTGGCGATGTTGGGGGAATCAAAGCCGCTCAAGGAACGCTTGATGAAGCTAAATTATTGGAATAGTTGTTGCTTATCTTATGGCAGTTCGTTTTATCGCAAAAATTTTCGATAGGACAAGTTTTTAAATGCCCATTTTTTGCTAGCAGCATGAATAGCAAAAATTCCAATGGCAATGGATGCGGGAATTATGTAGGTGTGAGCAACAAAGTAGTGTTTCTTTTCAGAAAAACAAATAAGAACCAAAAGAATATGCAATATGAGCAGACCTCTTTTGAACGTAAAAATACTGTTGCTAGTAGCTTTAATTGTAACAGCCATTATTGGAGTTTATGGAATAGAATTGGGCATTCGCGTGTCAACAGGCAGCGGACGCTCCGAAATCTTAGGTGTAGTAATAATATTATTAGTATTATTGTTCTTTGTTGACTTGATATTATTGGCTGAACATAAAAAAACGAACAAGGGGAAATTTTCGAAGATTATCTTAAGTAAGGATAAAAGTAAGTTGTCCTAAAAATCTACTAAGATGAATAGTCGTCACTACATCCAATGTTAGTCGCTTCGGCTCAGAAAAATCGCCGCGTTAATTGAAAAGATAATTACGGTAGGATTGTAAGACTAAACTATTTACTGGCGCTCTATAAGGACGTCCCAGATATCCTGGGCTAAAGTTTTGTTAGATAGTTGGCGCAAAACGTCAGATGCAATTAGAATTCCTGTCACTCTTCCACTTTCTGTGACTGGAAGCCGTCTTATTCTATGTTCGCCCATAATTCTGGCCGCTTTTTTTAGGGTAACCTTAGCGTCGATTGTTATGAGCGGTGATGACATGACCTCTGAAACTGGAGTCGCGTAAGATAGGTTTTTTGTGATGACTCTCAAAACTAGATCTCTCTCGGTTATGATGCCAACGGTAATTTTGCCATCAACAATCAGCAAACTGCCTCTGTCAGACGCCTTCATGAGGTTAGCAGTTTCCAAGACTGTCTGATTCGGACCAATATTGACAACAGGTTTCATTATCTCTTTAACTGTGTGCATAATCTTCATAATACCCTATGAACGAAAAAAGGTTTTCCGTAATACAAAACAATCTGCTTCCACCGCGTGTTTGTTAGCACGCATTGATAATGGGTCTTCTAGCAAACTTTTTTTTTCAAATTAGATTTCTGTTAGAAGAGACTATTCTTTTTTCCTACTCAGATTTTGATTCAATGTATAAGGGAGCGTTCTTTAGTGTTGAGAGTAGTTCCTGAATCTGGAGATCGGTTAGGGTACATTCTTTTATCTCTTTCAAGAAAGGTACTTTGTCGGTTGCGTTTTTTAGTTCATGCAGTCTTTCCCATTCGACATTAATGTTTTCAGAAAAGCTATGCTCGTCCACGCTACTGTACCAGGTTCCTTTCTCCAAATCTTCAGGTCCTTGTACAACGGTGAATGGACCTAGAAGGGTTTTTGTTTCATGATTAAGCAGGAAAATTACAGTGTTTACTTCTAAATCTTGGGGCACTTTAACTTGTTTACCTGCGCAGGTAAAACTTTTGTCTCTTATACACTTTGTAATCGAAGCATTATTGCAAAGAAAAATATGGCCTGTTTGCATGTATAGCAATACGGTTTTCTTCTCTTAAAAAGGCAGTGGGTCTAAAGAAGGTGACAAAAAAATGTTTGATGGTTACCTATGTAAAATAGGTGTGGTTTTAGGAAGATATTTTAACGGATAGTTCTTTCGGTGAGAAGAAAAATCTTAAAAGGCGATCCAAAAAGAGAAAACCAATTGTGGCTTCTGAATTTATTTACCAATCTGCACGTTCGTGAAAAGTATATATTAAAACAAAGTAATAGTTTATTTGGTGATTTTTTTGACGAGTGTTAGTGAATTAAACGGTAAGAAGGTTATCGGTGCCGGTGCTTTTACTCTAGGCGAAGTAGAAGGGGCAGAATTCGACACTAAGAGTTGGCTAATCACTGATCTTCAAGTGAAGCTAACTAGTGAAGCAACAGAACGATTCGGATTTAAAAAACCTACATCAAATCGCGTGGTGGTTCTTTTGCCTGTAATTCTTGTAAAGGTCGTAGGGGATGTGGTTTCTTTAGGTGGTTCTATTGAAGAATTGAAGAACATTGTCAGACCCAAGAAAAACTAAAAAGCCAAGGAAAGCCAATTCGACTGGTGAAAGCGATCAAGTAATTTTTAAGTTTATCCAATGTTTTGGAGCCAGTAACGCGCTTTGCCGTTAGAACATATAAAGAACAGGCGAATTCAAAACTGTTTTTTTATAGTCCCCAGCTTTGTGCAGCGGTTTGGTGTGGCGATTCTTTTTCAGTTTTCTCTTTTTTCTTATTATCCTTAAACCTGTTTATTTTTACTGTTGAACCTTCAACGGAGACCCAGTGAGTGACGTTTAGGCCTCGATGGTAAACAAACTTGTTTACAATATGTAGCAGTTCCGGTAGTGATACTTTTTCCGTTTTCACTCCCAACTTGTTTCCCTTTTGGGAAACGGAAACTTTGAGATGTAGTTGCAGAAAGTTTGATAGGTTCTCTTTTTCGTTTTGCAAATCGCCTAAGTCTACTTGGAGATCTGCTTGAGGTTTATTTTTGTGTCCAAACAGCAAAAAAGTCCCTATAAAAATAGAGTATTTAGATATTAAAAAAGTTTGAGTAACACGTTATTTGAAAGAGCAATATTGACATTTAAGTTTTCAACCTAAGATGTATCTTCATAAATAAAATCTGAAGTAAAGGCAGAATCCTTCTGCGTTTCAAAATTTTCCTCTTTAGTATCTTCAAAAGTGGTCCCTTTTAAACTTCGGTTTCTTTTCCTTTGAGGCTGCTCAGTCCTCTCTGAATCCCTGAGCAATCTAATAAATGGAGCAATCATGATAGCTATTATTCCAACTCCTAAAGCACCCAAAAAAATGATTTCTGCCAAGGTAAATAGGCGAGGATCGACTTGCAACGCAACTGAAAAAGCAGAAAACAAAATGGGAACTAAATCCAAGTTGAACGCTTCCAACTCTAGTTTCATCAGCGAATGTTTATATTCTTTTGTAGTGAGCAATGGAAAAAAAGTATCGAACAACACAAGTACAAATCTATTCTATTACGTTCGAAAATTGATTAGGTATTTTTATTTCATTTCATGCTGTATTTCAAAACCATCTGTTTTTGATATTTAATCAAAACGAAAGCCGGTTGAACTCACTGCGCTATAACGCAATGTTTTTTGGCAAAGTTGTCAGCCAGAGTAAAGTCCCGATTTCTTTAAATCAAACTTTCAGTGCTGTAGACTCTTCGTCGCTGCTATTGGTTACCTACATCGTAGAGACAATGTTGAAAAAGGCATTGTATTTAATTTATCTTGACAGTTTCAAGTGGAAATGTTTTCTTTCTAGAGGTGGCTAATGAACCAATCGTGGCGATAATAGCTGTTGTGACAATTACTATTACCGCTAGGTCCACGAACAAATTGGAATATGGAAGCCCGTATTGGGCTGGTAAAGTGGCTAAAACCGCAGCTGCTAAACCCCTAGTCAATACAAGAGTCATTATTGGGCGTTCCTTTTCTAGGGAACTCTTCAAGGTTGTTATCCAAACTGCCCCGTACCGAGTGGCAAGAAGAATGATGGAAAGCATAAGCCCGAAAAGCACTGTGCTTAAGCTCGATATTGAAACGATTATACCCAAAAAAACGAAAAAGAAAGTCCTAATTAGAAAAGCTACTTCAGCTTCAAAACGTTTTAGGCCTTTGCTGACGGATAAGAAAATTTTTTCGTTAGTTCCATCAGCAGGAACAATTGAATTTTGTTTAATCACTTGCTTAAAAACCCTTAGAATTTCTCCTTCGTTTCCCAATATTAATCCAAAAAGCAAAGCACTTAGAGCCCCACTTCCACCTACACTTTCCGAAACAGCATAACCCAACAATACAATTCCTAAAGTTAGCATATAGGAAAAAGGTAAGGTTGCAACTTTTTTTAAGGCAAATAGCCAAGCAAATCCTAAGGCTAAGCCAATTCCCGCTCCAATCAAGAATTTGCCTGCAATCCCTAACCCTATTGAACCAACATTTGTCTGCCCTGTGACTATAACTCCAAGAAGCGATAAACTTATGACCACACAAAGAATGTCTGTGAGTGCAGATTCCAAAATCAGAGTAATTGACGCTTTTTCACTTATATTTATTTTAGACGCAAGTGAGATAACAACCACCGAGCTACTACCGCCGAATATACTGCCAAACAGTAATCCGTAAACAATGGGTACATTAAATACAACAACCATGAAAAGTCCAACACCAAGGACACTAAAAATAAAACCAGAAACTGCAAGCAAAACAGCTCTGGGACTGTTAAAAACGACTTTTCGAATATTCAAACCTATGCCACCATCAAACAGGATGTATGCCAAAGCCAAAGCTGCAATATACGGTGCAAAACTCTTAACTGCTGTTGGATTGAATACCCCTAAAATTGGGCCAAAAAGGACGCCTAGAAATATTAGTATAAGCATGTCAGGCAAACCGGTTTTGTTGAAAAGGTAGTTAGCTAAGAAACCAATTAGGATTATTAGAGCACTTATGATCAGAGCTATTGAAACGGCGTCAAACAAGTGTATCAGCTCCTTATTTTAATCTTAATATTATTAAGATTTGCCAAACAATTGCGCCTTCTTTCGTATTATCGATGTCTTGATATACAATTAATTTTATATTTTCTTAACATTAGATGAAGGTTTTGTTGATTTTTTTATGCAAAAGTATTATTTACATTAATGTAGAGGCATTTGCTGATGTTTGTGATAATAAATATTGATGATGTCTTGGGAAAAACTGTAATTGGTGCAGCCGGTAACTACGTTGGCGAAGTGAATAACATTGATATCGACGCTGAAACTTGGCAGATTACTCACTTGCATGTTAAATTATCTGATAAGGCAGCAAAAGCATTTGGTCTTAAAAAGACACTTAAAAGATCCAACCTTAAGATTCCAACTTCGTCAGTTAACGACATAGGTGTAATTATTACATTGAACCTTTCGCTATTGGATTTAAAAAAAATTATTGATTCGTAGTGTTTGTAGTCAAATCGTCCTGTAGCTACAGCATTATAATCTTACACAAATATCATTACGAAACATTATCTTGATTAAATATCAATGATTTCAAATTGCTTGCGAGAGATTAAGTACAACGCAATAAAAAATGCGTAGGTATAACAACAGAGGGTTAGCTATTCGATTGCCAGCATAGAGCTCGTGGTATCAGCATTTCTGCCTAGTGTCGTTTGTAGCTGCGCTCATTTCAACCCGTCTTAAAATTCCATATACACTAATTTTAGTTTCTATTGGTGTCTCAATCACCGTAATTGCAGTTTTATTGTCATTAGAATGAAATTTTCTTCAGGCGCCTATGCAGAGTTTAATTGATCAAATTCGATCAATTTACTCTTTGTTAATTCAAGGCGGTGGCGGAGGTCTTTTTGTGGGCCTTGTAGTTCCCCCTCTGATTTTTGAGGTTATGATTCACATTCGAGGCAGTGATCTTAAAGAAGTAATCAAACCATCATTATCTCTAGCAACTGTTGGAGTGCTGATAGCGACCGCAGTTGGAGGGGTGATTTTGTGGAAAGTTATAGGTCTTTCTCCTTATGTTTCCTTCTTGTTTGCAGCACTTATTGCCCCCACAGATGTAGTCACTGTACTAGAAGTATTTCGGCGCGTGAAAGTTCCCTCCAAACTATCAACACTCCTAGATACAGAAGCTGCTTTTAACGATGCCACAGCAATCGTGATTTTCACAATCATACTCGCGTCCGTAGGAATGCAACAAATCAGTGTACTGGGTTCGTTTCTGAATTTTGGGTATACTCTAGGAGTCGGGGTCTTAATCGGTTTGGGTGTCGCTTTCATTGGAGAAATCTTGTCAAGCTTACTTGAGGATAAAGTCGCTGAAACTATTTTGACGATTGTGGTCGTTTATGGGTCTTACGCTTTTGCGTCTGGAGTTGGCGCCTCAGGATTGATTGCAGTGACTGTTGCAGGGTTATACTTTGGCAACTATACAATTCGAACTGCGATGGAGCCAGCAACAAGAGAGGCCGTTACTATCTTCTGGCAAATAGCCGCATTTTTAGGCAACTCAGTTGCATTTCTTCTCATTGGATTCCAAGCAAACATCATTACGGCTTTTCCCCAATCGGTTTTCCTAATGGTCGCTGCTTTCGTTGCTGTTACGGCAGCTAGGGCAGCTACTGTTTATCCAATTTTTGCCATTTTCAGAAAAGTAGGTGGGAAAATGTCAAAGGTCTGGGCTAATATTGCTATGCTTGGTGGCGTTAGGGGCGCTCTTTCTATAGCCCTTGCGGCAACAATTGCTACTTCAGCCGTCATTTCCCAAACTGATTTGCGTACGATAAACACGATGGTTTTTGGTGTAGCTTTCATTTCGATTATGGTTCAGGTGCCTCTTTTATTTAGATATGCAAAAAGAAAAATGCCCCAGCCTGAAACCGAAGCCTTTAAGGAAACTGATTTTGACGAAGAATTCACAAAGATATCCTTCGATGTGCAAGACGCGCACAAATTGAGATTGGAGAACAAGATTTCTGAACAAGAGTTGGCTGAAAGATTAGAAAAAAGCAAAAGTAAACTAGAAAAGTTACTTACGAAATCTCATGTTGACACTTGAAACAAGAAAGATTATTCAAGCTCGCGCATCAATGCTATTTCCATCCCTACCAAAGCGATCTATACGACGAAAACAAAAAATAAAAGATGTAGAAGACGATAATTCATCTTCAAAAGAGACCGAATAAATTACTCTTCCATTTTTGGAATTGGGATTTAACCTCTTTAATCTCAGACAAGCTTTTTGAGGAATTGCTTGTATTCATCAATGAATGGCAAAACTAACTATGGGTAATCAGACCAACTAATTGAAGAAAAGTGATCGCTCCAATCTGAGTGTTTAAAAATAGTTAGTTGGGTGTGGAAATGTTACTTTTTGTTTTTTTCTTTGTGTTTTGTTTGCTGGGTTGGTGTGGGGTCATCCCAGTATTTGTCAAATTCTTCGGGCGACATCAGATTGAGGCTTTTGAGTTGTTGGCTAAACGCGTCTAGGGCGCAAGGGTTGTTGAGGTGTGCACGGTAAATCTCCATCAGCAAATCAACTGCCATCGAAGTCGAAATAGGCTTTTTCGCCATCAACGACAACTCCTCAGAGACTTTAACTAAATCCTCATGAACCCGTAAGGGCAAATCAACAGTCTTAGTCATACCAAACACTTCTTTGCTACAAACTCATACTTATTTGCTGGCATCCATTTTAATTTTCGCCAACTCATTTGCTCTTTACTTGGTTCTATTCGAATGTCGAGCTCAGCAAGCTTCAAAAGTGTTTTCAGGTCTTATGTCGGCTAGTTATTTCCTCAATCTGCAGACTGTAGCTTTATGAAGATATAAATATACTGTAAACCATAAATAAAACCAAGTTACGGGTGACTTTTTTGAGAATAGGTTTTTTTGTTTACGAATATCCTCCTCAAATTGTTGGGGGCTTGGGAACATACGCCGAATACATTACTCAACAATACGTTGACCTTGGGCATGACGTTTCAGTTTTTACATTAAATAATAATGGATTAAAAACGAGGGAAATAATGAGGGGTGTTGAAGTTCATAGGCCTCTAATTGCAGATGCAAGCAATATCTGGCCGTTTTTTGTGGCTGATGACCTCAAAAAATGGGGAACCAACATCAAATTCTTCAACGACATCTTCATCTACAACATTTTGAGTGCAACCAAATTCATCAACGGACTAATAAAAAAAGAAGGCTACAAATTTGATTTAGTCTGCTGCCACGATTGGTTAAGCAGCATCGCAGGATTGGTTATTAAGAATGAAACAAAAATCCCAGTTGTTTTTCACGTCCACAGCACAGAGTGGGGTAGAAGCGATGGACCCGGATCCGAAGTCGTTACCCACTTTGAAAACGCCATGGCTCAAAACTCAGACAAAATAATAACTGTAAGCTACGCGATGAAACAAGACCTTGAAAAACATGGTTGGCAATCCAGCAAAATTAGTGTCGTTTGGAACGGTGTGGATCCAGAACGCTATAACCCAGTTAGTGTTCAAAAACAAGAGGTCTTGGCGATTAGGCAGAAGTATGGGATTCCAAACAATTGGAACATGTTGCTTTTTGTAGGAAGACTTGCATGGGTAAAAGGTGTACGTAACTTGCTTCAAGCGATGCCTCTTGTCCTCAAAGAATACCCCAACACAAAACTGGTCATCTTAGGAAAAGGAGGAGAACAAAACGATATCGTGGAAACGGCTGAAAGGCTAAACATTAAAGATAATGTTGTTTACCGCTTTGATTTTGTTTCTGAAAAAGAAAGGATCATCCATTACGCTGCTTCAGATGTCTGTGTTTTTCCCTCTCTCTACGAGCCTTTTGGAATTGTCAGTTTGGAGGCGATGGCTTTGGAGAAACCTGTTGTGGTAGGTGCCCGGGGCGTTGTTGGTTTTAAGGAACAAGTAATAAACGGAGGCACGGATCAAACTGGTGTTCACATTAACGCTGAAGACCCCGCAGACATAGCTTGGGGCATCAAAGAAACGTTAAAGGACCCTGAAAAAGCCAAGAATTGGGGCGAAAATGGCCGAAGAAGAGTGCTTGAATATTTTACTTGGCAAAAAGTTGCTGACCAAACCATCAAAATCTACGACTCTCTACTTTAAACTCGGAAAGGTAAAATAACCTAAAAAAGGGGTTGTTTTAAATCGCGAGCATTTCCGCTACTTTCAGCATCCGTAGATCCAGGGGTTTCTTGTTCGTGGCTGACTTCTCCAGTTCAAAACTGGTGACTGCGCCTTTCTGTAAGCCGACTGCCAAGTTGCCTTTTCCATCACGAATCAATTCAACTGCCCGCTCGGCAAACAAACTGGCCAGTAGTCTGCTTCGAGCTGTGGGTGCGCCTCCCCGTTGGGCGTAGCCAATAGTGGATAATCTGACTTCGGCGTCGGTTTGCTGCTGAATTTCCACGGCTAATTTTCTCGTGTCGCCAAAGCCTTCGGCGGTTACAATTATTCCGGCTCTTTTGCCTTTTTTGGCGTTAGCATCCATGATTCTGCATACGTCTTCTACGCGCAGGGGGTTTTCAGGAATCAAAATCACTTCGGCTCCAACACAAATGCCTACTTCAAGGGCTAGGAAACCTCTTTTTCTACCCATAACTTCGACAAGAAATATTCGTTCATGAGAAATCGCGGTATCCCTGATTTTGTCGATTATTTCTATAGCTGTGTTAACGGCTGTGTCAAAACCTATGGTTTCGTCTGTGCCGTAAACGTCGTTGTCGATAGTAGCTGGAATTCCAACCATTAACGCGTCAGATTTCTTGCCTAGCTCCAAAGCCCCGCGGAATGAACCATCGCCTCCAATAACCACCAAGCCATCAACGTTGTTTGCCTTCAGGGTCTCCGCGCCAGTTTCAACTCCGCCAGGCTGCTCAAACGCTGGGCACCTCAAAGTATGAAGCATGGTGCCGCCCGACTGTATTATACCTCCGACGCTACGGGGAGTCAATTTTTTGAAACAGTTAGTTAACAAACCATCCCAACCGCGTTCGAACCCAATTATTTGAAAACCCATCGAATGACCCACACGCGTTACCGCTCTGATGGATGCGTTCATGCCAGGTGCGTCTCCTCCTGAAGTTACTATGCCAATGGTTTTAGTCAATTTACTGTTCCTCTTTCATTTAGAATCACTAATGCTAAAAGATTAAAACGTTTAGTACGTCATAGAACGATCAAGCAATTCCAAAACACATAAATTCCAATCTTCCATCTTTATGGAATCTGTATCGGGAGGTAGCTCAGCCTGGCAGAGCTCTCGAGCTGGCTAATTAGTTTAGCTGGTGGAGAAGCTGTAGAGGTCTACCAACGGTGGGCTTCATTCTAGCCTGTCTAGGCCACAGATACCGAGCTGTCGCAGGTTCAAATCCTGCTCTCCCGACCAACAACTTTTGCAAAATGTTTTTTTGGAATCTGCTGGTGTCATTGTTCTATAAACGAATTGCTATTTAAGACCAAAAATCCACGAACCTATCTACTATACATAAGAACAACCTCGCCAGGAGCAAACCAAATCTGTCGATAAAACACTAAAACCCGCCAACCAAAATAACGCCACAGATCCATAAAACCCATCTTTTTGAAGTCTGCCTTTTCCAAAGTTGTTTTAGCTGCAACATTCCTTCTCTGGGTAGAAGCAAAAACCACCCCAACACCATCCTTTTTCAAGGCAGCGACACCACCACCTGTTAAAGCACAAGCGATTCCTTGGTGCCTAAAAGCAGGATGAACTGCAATCCACAAAATGCAACCATACTTAATGCCGTCAACATAGAACTCTATCAACTTAGCAAAGCCAATGACATCTCCTTGAGTTTCCGCCACGAGCACTTTTCCTTTACTTGACTCTACACTGTGAATGGCAAAGAGGCGATAGAATGGAAAAGATAAATCGATTATTTCTCTTAGTTTTACGCAATCGTTTGATGTAGCTTGTCTTATTGATAATGCGTTGTCCAATTTGGCTGCTCCCTAAGTATTGGTGCTTAAAAGAATTAACGTATCTTCATGGAAACTCAAAGTGGCGGTGTCGGGGGCGGTAAGGTCGTTTCCTTTGGTTTTTTACGTGAGAAGACTAAGCTTGTTGATTTTACGATTTGCGGTACTCCGGCAAGGTCTTCCACAATTAATAAGCCTCGTGCCAAAATTGCAAATGCTCCGATTGCAGCCAGAACTGTTATTCCTGGAGCAACAAAAGTGGTGCTTGGGTTAATGAAGAGCAGACTCAGTATTCCAACAATTCCGAATTCTTGAACTCCTGCTCCTGCTGGAGTGATTGGAACAAACGCCAATGCAGTTACTAATGGGTGGATTAGGAAGAAACCAAGCCATGCTATTGCGAAGTTGCTGTTGAGCGTTATTCCTAATGCCGCTCCTAAGAAGTACCATTCGAAGCCTTTTAGAACCCAGCATACCATTGTTAACCCGAAAATTTCAGGGATTGCTGAGCGTGTTTTCTTAGAACTATCTTTGTATTCTTCAAGTTTGCCCATTATGCCCCCAGTAAATCTTTTTAAAAATCTGGAATTGGCTAGGCGGTCAAAAACTGATATAGCTCTCTCGGACCACGAGAAAGCGGCTAACAAAAGAGCGCCAGTTAGCATAAGAGCAATGCCTAAAGCTATCACGAAAAAGGTAACATTAATTCCCAAAACAGTTGCTGAGGGCCAGTTACCCGCTGGAACCATCTTAACCAGAAATATGGCTGCACCAATACCACCTATTACTTTGACTAAAAACTCTATTGTCTGTATACCTAAGATGCTTGAGAGTCCTTTTGATGCGGGCACGTTTTGGTCTCGAAGATAAACAGGTGTTAAAATGTAGCCGGAGCGTCCAGGGGTTACATCGCTAGTTAGCATCCCTGCATATTGGGCAAGAAGGGTTTTGCCAAAAGTTGTTTTAACTCCTCCTTTGCCAAGAACTCGTCTTAGACGTATTGTGAAGAATATGTTTATTCCAAAATACATTAGAAAAGCTAAAGCCAAATACTCTACTTTGATGGTGAGTAAGGCATTATACAAGGAACCTACTCCAATGTACCACAGCAACGCTGCGAAAATAGCGACCATTACAACTACTTGAATGAAGATTTTTAGGAATCTTTTTGATGAGTTGTGATTGTTAGGTGCAGCGGAGTCTTGGGTAGTTGTCATGATGGTTAGGAAGTGACTCTGGGGGTTAAATGGATTGTGGAAAACCCTCCTAAATCTGCTTATCAATTCTTAATGCGGTTTAGGTGTTTTCTAAAAATTTGGCAAGACTTTTGACAGTGTCATTTGTTTGCGTTTCATGGCTATGTTGCTTACTTTCCTTAATTAATCTTAAATATCAAGATTGATTACACTGCCGAAAATATTGGAGATAATAAAGACGGTAAAACAAACGCACAAGCACTTAATCTTGACTATGGCACTTTTTGCATTGTTCTTCCTTTCGCTCTTCGCTTTATTCGCCAAACCTGCGGAGGCACAAACCACTGAGATAACAACCACCAGTGCCTCAGATCCCATTCACGTTACTGTTGGGGTTTGGCTCAACAACATAGAAAAAGTTGACCTTGCAGGTAATTCTTACCGATTAGATTTCTACTTATGATTCAGCTTTGATCCTTCACAAATCAGCTTAAGCGACATTCGACAATTTGAGTTCATCAATGGCTCACCGACAAAGACAGAGATTGATTCAAACGCTTCATATCTTGAATACCGCATCAAAGGCGACTTCATCACTTCATTTGATTTTTCACAGTATCCCTTTGAAAGCCACAATTTACCAGTTGCAATAGAACATAACAATCTTGACATTACCCAGTTAGTTTATGTTACTGACCCAGAATCAGGCACAGAAAAATCAGCAAACGTTGCCGGATGGAACCTTGGAAGTCTTCAAACTGGAGTAGTTGAACACGCTTACCCAGATCAAACATTATCACGTTTGACTTTCAACGTCACCATATCTAAACCACTGGTTTCAGCCTTCATTAAAAGCGTTCTACCCATATCCGTGATCACAGCAATTTCTTTGTTAGCTTTATTCATAGCGCCCCAGAATTTCACCATGCGAATCACCTTAGCTGTTACCATGCTTCTTGCAGCAACAACTTTTCATCTGTCAATGCTTAGCGGTATTCCAACACGGGTTACTTGACTCTTGCAGACAAGATTATGATTGGAGTTTATGGGCTGTTCCTATTCAATCTTGCTTCATCCGTATTCATAATGCGACTGGTTGATGCTAAGAAACCTGAAGATGCATTGAAGATCAAAAGTAAAGCAATAAAGTTCCTTCCAGTAATGGTGATCATAATGGCTGTGTTGATACTTCTAATCTAAACAACCACCTTTTTTATGGTCTTACGCACTCAGCTTTAGGCCTGTATGGGCGTTTTGTGGTTCTTTTGCGTTTATGATACTCGCATTCGTTGACTCGAGTTAACATCCAGCCTTTGTCTTGATAGGCACATCCACAGGGCAACTTGACTTCTTTTATTAAACTTTCTGAGGTTTGGTTTTTCTTCTCAGCCATTGTTCTGCCCTCAAAAGATTCTAAGCACATTTAACGTATTAACTTAGCGTAGAATTTTTCTTTTAAAAAAATAATAAAAAAGAAAAGTTGAGAATTGATTTGACGGTTGTTCTAAATGCTTCTTGCAACAGTTGATATGTCAGCGATGTCTATGCGGTAGTTGTTGTTGAAGTCTTTGCTTAAGTCATAGTTTCCCCAGCCAGGCATGGCACCGTAGCTTTGGGCTATTGCTTTGACGTCAGATCTTGTGACTGTGCTTGTTGAGGAGTCATCTGTCATCTTGAACGGGTTAAACCAAGAGCGTGTGATGGCGCGGAACACAGTTCCATTAAGAGTGTCTAAGTTTGTTATGCTGATGGTGAATGTGTTGCCTGTCACTGTTAAATCGCCGGTAGCTTTGGCAGTGGTTATGTCTTGGTCTCGGTGTACTTTGATTATGGTGCCTTTTTCATCGGTTAGCACAGTAATCGTCGATGTCACGTTTGCCAAGTTCCAGGTTCCACTTAAAGAGTAGGTTGTGGCTGAGTCAACGTTTGCAGCAGTGATCGAGGCGTTTGTCAACCTTGCGACATAATAGCTGTACGTGAAGTTTTCTTTTGACTGAATCGCTGAAATTTCCCGGCTTATGTTTGTTGTCCATATGGCTGTTGCAGAGGTTAACTGGTTGAGCCCTGAGACTTGGTGTGTTGCAGCTTTAGCTTGGGTTTGAAGTATTCCTCTAACATCAGTTGTGCCCCACTGGGTTATGACGCCGTTAAGGCGTATCCAGCTTGCAGACATTAACCTGTTCGAAGCAGTGTCTACAATGTTTGATGGCATTGCCGCGGCGAAGCTTACTGCGGCTGTTAAGCTGCTTGCTAATAGTATTCCGATAACTGCGAAGATTATAACTCTGTTTTTATTCATATTAGGTTCCTTCTTAGTAAACGCGTGTTCGTAAGTGAATAAAAGCATTTCTGAGCTCCTTTTGGATTGAGGAACTCTAATAAGGTTCATTTTGGTTCATAATTGTTCAATTAGGTCTATAAAGATTAATGGGTCTAATTTACAGTTTAATAACTTCTAAATACCATTCTAAGGGCGTAATCCAAATTAGCTAGGCTTTGTGCAGTCTACAAAACCAAAACAAATGCGGGGCAAGCCAAATAACGAAACTGATTTTAGATATGGTCGTGTACTTTCATAAATGAGGATGCATGAGAAACTATCGCCTAATAGTCTGCTTAATCATCGGCATACTACTCTTGCTTCCCCTTACGGTCCACAAGGTAAAAGCCCAAAGCTACTATGAGTACAATGTTGAGGTAAGAAGCGATGGGTCAGCAGAATGGACAATAACCTTGCTTTCAAATGCCAACGCAACAGTCGATTCATGGTATAGTTTCCAACAAAAAGTCTTCGACCTCATCGACACAGCTTCAAACCTCACCCACAGAGAAATGACCGTTGACGAAAACTCTCTGCAAATCGACACCACAACCATCTCTGCAAATTCAATAGCCACCAATTACTCTTTCCTATGGCAAAACTTCTCTGTCATACGGGGAAATCAACTGATAATCGGGGATGTTTTCCAAGATAACAATTTCTTTAACCAACTCTATGGCGACGCTGCATTGCAACTAAGCTATCCAATCGAGTATACCGTTAAATCGGCAACTCCGCAGCACTTACAACAGGATAATGAATTGGAGTGGTCCTCAACCCAAGATTTAACATCCAATCCCGTAAACATCGTCCTAACAATCACTAATCAAACTGGACCAAACTCTAACAACGATTTGCCGCTCTATGCAGTTGTAGTCGGTGTTTCCGTTGTGGCTATTGGGGCGGTTCTAATTGCCTTCTATAGGTTTAGGCACAGAAAAAATAGTAACTTGGAAATCACAGCTGAAAACGCCTCTCCCTTGATAAGTGAGGAAGATAAAGTGCTTAAAATACTCAAGTCATCTCGCGGCAGCATGAGGCAATCGCAAGTAACCGAGCAATGCAAGTTCTCGAAGGCGAAAACAAGTCAGCTCCTGTCTGCTTTAGAGGCAAAAGGCCGTATAACAAGGTATAAGAGCGGGCGAGATAAAATAGTGACTCTTAAAGAAACGGGTAAAGGAGAATAAATATGAAAAACCCGAGTAAACTCGCATCCAAATTTTTTCTTGTTCTATTAGTTTGCATCGTAATTGCCATCAGTTTTTCCCCTGCCGTCTCAGCACAAAATACAGTTGTAAAGGCAGAATCATCTACTATCGAGCCCAATGTTGGGGACGTTATAACGGTTTACATAAAAATATCCAACGCCCAGCAGCTCTTTGGTATAGATGTAACCCTTAGTTGGAATCCATCGGTGTTAACAGTTATCGCTGCAACGCCTCAATTAGGCGTAGAATCTCATTCAGGCGGGGTATTGCATGAATCATCAACCTATCCAATCGAGATAGACAGTAATAATGTCTTACAGTTAGATGGACAATACCATCTTTTAGCTACTTCAATAGGTTTAACTACACCTGCATTTACGGGAAGCGGAAATATTGCCACTGTTACCTTCAAGGTTACTGCCGCAGGCAACGCAGGATTGACCTTTGATGATGTTGAACTCTCGATTATTGCAAGTGACGGGTCGGTTTCCCTTGTTACTCCTTCAACTTCAGCTGACACAGTAACCGCTATCTCGGCAGGATCTTCAAGTACACCTAATACAACTGTTCCAGAATTTACAAACATCGCTGTTCTGGGAACTCTGATTATTATTGCAACGGCAACAGTCCTTTCAACTAAACTGCTAAGAAACAGGGTAAACTATTCAATCAAAGTTTCATCAGCTTTCTAAAAAACGCCTTATCATGCGCTGTGATTACCATTGGTTGTTTTCAACACCAATAGCATTTTGAATCGTAGCCTTTATTTTCTATGAGATGTTAGTGGGAATTATTGTTATCTGGTAGATGTTTGGCCAGTCTTTGCCTGTGACGAAGAGGTTGTTGGATTGGGCGTCGTAGGCTATGCCGTTTAAGACGTCGTCGGGATTATTTGATTGATAAATTCCTGTTAATTCTATCCAACCCTTCACAGTTCCTGTTTGGGGATTTATGATTGCGATTTTTTGTTGTTGCCATATATTAGCGTAAACGTCTCCATTTATGAATTCTAACTCGTTTATGTTTGTTACAGTAGCGTTTCCATCATGAACACTTACTTGCCCAACTTTCTGGTAAGTCACCGGGTCAAGGAAGGTTAAGTTTGAGGAGCCGTCACTCATGATTAATTCGCTACCATTATATGTCAAGCCCCACCCCTCAGTTGAATAACTAAAATTACCCAACAAACCAAAGGTTTCCTTATTGTAGGTAAAACCGATGTTATTTTGCCACGTTAACTGCACAAGCGAGTCATTGACAATGGTTAAGCCTTCCCCAAAATACTGAGTAGGCAACAAAATTTCCTGCTCCACCAAACCGGTTTCAAGGTTGACTCGGCGCAGAGAAGAAGACCCATACCCGCCTGTGCTCTCGTATAAGGCTCCATCATTGAATACTAAGCCTTCCGTGAAGGATGTGTTGTTATGAGGGTAAGTTTTGACGATTTGGTAGGTGTATTGTGTAGGCGGAACTGGGGTATTGGGTGCTTGCCCATGACTTAGAGTTACCGCCAAAACTCCACCTACAACAAGCACTGCCACTAAAGCTGCAAGTGTAGCAACAAACCTTTTTTCCATAAAAACACAAAAGCACAGCCCCGCCTAATATGCACAACGCATAATCCTCAAAAAACATTTTAGCGAAACACTTAAGTGCAGAGAAATCTAAGTTGTGTCTCAGACTAAAAAATAGGTGAAATCAATTGGCTGTTGAAGGTTTTTTCGAAAACAAAAAGGAACCCGTAGAAGCAAAAGTAGGCGACTTAACCCCTCAATCTAAAGCGGTTAACGTTACGGCCAAAGTAGTATCCAAAACAGAAATCAGAGAAATTCCAATGGGCAGAGATGGCTCTGCACACAAAGTATCTGATGCACTCATTGGCGACGAAACTGGCGTAGTATACCTCACCCTATGGGATGACAACATAGAGAAAGTAAACGAAGCAGACACAGTACGCATAGAAAACGGCTATGTAACTCTCTTCAAAGGCAACATACGCCTAAACATCGGCAAATACGGCAAACTCGAAGCTGCAAAAGAGCCACTTACAGTAGAAGTTAACACAGAAAACAACGTTTCAAGCAAAACATATGAGCAAGAACGCAGACCATTTAGAAGCGGCGGCAGAGGCGGCGGACGAGGATTCGGCGGTGGCGGCGGTGGCTACGGCGGCGGACGCGATAGACGCGGCGGCGGAGGATACGGTGGAGGCGGCGGCGGTTACGGCGGCGGACGCGACAGCAGAGGCGGCGGCGATCGACGCGGTGGCGGCGGCAGCGGCGGCTACAGACCAAGATACTAAGCCCATCCTATGTGTTGAGTTTAGAAATATTTTCTTTTTTTGATTTTTTATATCTTTAATTATTCCCATTACATTATTCGCTAAATCCCCAAAATATTTGTAAACGTTTTCTTTAGGTTTTTAATAAAAACTTAAATTCTCTGCGGTGTTTTTCACCGTTGAATAGAGTGTTTTGTATGGTCGCCGAAAAAACTGAAGCAAAGCCAACTGTGGATGAGTTGCTTGCGAAAGCCAAAAAACCAGCGCAGTTATCCTCAGCTATGCATAGGTTCTACGAAGGAAAAATGCAGGTTATTCCCAAATGCGCCATCAGGAACACAGATGATTTTGCAATTTGGTACACTCCTGGCGTAGCTTCGCCCTGCAGGGAAATCCAAGCTGACCCTGACAAATCATTCGAGTTAACGAACCGCTGGAATTACGTTGCGATTGTTACAGATGGGACTCGCGTTTTGGGTTTAGGCGATATTGGTCCTGAAGCAGCGTTACCAGTGATGGAGGGCAAAGCTCTTCTTTTCAAATACTTAGGTGGAGTTGATGCTTTTCCAATTTGCCTACGGACCAAGGATCCCGATGAGATTGTACGAATTTGCAAAGCATTGGAGCCTTCTTTTGGCGGCATTAATCTAGAAGATATTGAGAAGCCAAAATGTTTTCATGTTTTAGAGAAAGCACGCGAGCAGATGCAAGTGCCAGTTTGGCATGACGATCAACAAGGAACTGCCACTGTAATCCTTGCCGGATTGATTAATGCATTTAAAATCGTTGGAAAAAAACCTAAAGAAAGCCTAATTACGCTGGTTGGTTCGGGAGCTGCCAACATTAGAACCGCTTATGTGCTTATGAAATGGGGTGTTAAACCCGGAAACATAATTCTTGCAGACAGTAAAGGTGTCATCTACAAAGGCAGAGTCGACATCAGCCAACAAGAAGACCCATGGAAATACGACGTCACCCAAAAAACCAACGGAGAAGGCAGAACAGGTGACATCGCGGATGCTTTCAAAGGAGTCGATGCAGTTGTTGCCGCTTCAAGGCCAGGTCCAAACACAATCAAAAAAGAGTGGGTAAAAACCATGGCGAACGATGCAATAATTTTTGCGTGTGCTAACCCGATTCCAGAGATTTGGCCTTGGGACGCCGAAGATGCAGGCGCGCGAATAGTTGCAACTGGACGAAGTGACTTTCCAAACCAAGTAAATAACAGCCTTGGATTTCCGGGGATTTTCCGAGGGGTCTTAGATGTTAAAGCAAAAACCATAACTGATGACATGTGCATTGCGGCTGCGACGGAGCTTGCAAATTTTGCCGAAGAAAGGGGAATGAGCGAAAAAAACATTTTGCCGCGGATGGATGAGTGGGAGGTTTTTCCCCGAGAAGCCGTTGCTTGCGCGTTAAAATCCATTGAGCAGGGCGTAGCACGCGTTAAACTCACTAGACAGGAACTGTATGAGCGGGCATCAGCTATAATCAAGAATGCTAGGGAATCCACAGAGTTGCTAATGAAACATGGTTTAATTAAGCAGCCACCAAGCGAAACAGAACTGTTAAAGTAGGGTCTATTTCTTCCTCAAATATCATAACGAAAAATTGCTTACAAAAATAAAGAGAAGATTAGAGTGGCGATATTTTCACGATATTTCTTTTCTCGAGCCTTCTTATTGCATCGAGACATTCATCTTTTTTCTCGCCGGTAATGTTTAAGTTGAGCATAATGTCCTTCACCGAAACGCCTGGCTTGCCAAAGTTTTCGTGCCGTTTGTAGAGGTGCTTAACTATAGATTTTTCGAGTTTGCCGCATCGCCATGTAGTATTGCGGATTAGAACAACGATGGTCTGGACAAGGGTCTGCTCGCTTGTTTTTCTTCCACGGGATTCTCCCATCTTTCCCCACCTTCGGTTTTTAACGCACCATTTCATTTAAACTTTTGTTCCATGATGGAATAAGAGCTGCTTTTTGGGGGATAAGTTTTTTAGAGTGTTTTTTTGAGATGCATGCCATTTTTTTTGCCGTAGTAGTTTTCTAATTTGCCAATAGTTTGGTAACCGATGGCTTGGTAGAGTTTAATTGCGAGGTGGTTATCTTCGCGCACCTCTAAGCGACATTCACCTACGCCTTTTTGTTTTAGGATACTTTCGATTTCTTGGAGAAGTTTTTTAGCGATTCCGTTTCGTCGGTATTTTGGGGCAACGTTGATTGTTATGATATGTCCAAACTCTGTATTTTCTTCAACTTCAACCTGCGTGATTATGAATCCTGCTATGTCGTTGTTTGCTTTAGCGACGAAGGCAATGGTGTTGTAGTCGGTTAGTAAGTAGGCTATTTGGCGTTTGCTGAAGGCTTCTTGGTCAAAACACTCCTCTTCGATTTGGTAGAGTTTATCGAGAAGCTTGAGGTTTGCGGTTTCGATTTTTACTTCCATTTGAGGCTCTAAAACGTATTAAAGTTGAGGGGAGATTTTAGTTTTTTCTGTGTTCTCGCCTTTACCTGCCAGGGGTCTTAGTTCAAGATATTGTTGGGCCCCAAAACCTATGAAGAAACGGAACCACAAAGTTATGATTCGCACCAAAATGGTTGCGGTAGCAGCTAGAGGTCCATATATTCCCATAGATATGTATAGAGTAGTCATTACTGCTTCCGGAAGCCCAACTTCAAATGGCACACCTACTGGAATTGCTTTAACGGCTAAAAATATGGCAGAAGTGACTATGATTATGCTCCAGCTAACTGGGTGACCAAGCGATTGGAACACGAGATAGGGTATGCTTAAGCTGAAGAACCATGAAACGATTAGGTAGAACATTGAACCAGCTATAGCTTTAGGGTTATGCCGGAACTCTTTCATTGCGTCGTGGAAGTGAGTTGTAACTTCTACGGCTTGTCCCGTTAGTTTGGTTAGGTTTACTCTTCCGAAGGTTATTTTGTGGGCGGCGTGGGTTGCAAAATCTAAGAGTTTGAGTGTCCATTGCTGCTTGAATGACAAAACTAACATTAAAGCGATTATTCCCACAATTACTGCGCCAACTAAAATAATCGCGTTGAAAACCAACGGGTTAACATTTCCACCACGGGTTAGCAAAATTATTCCGGCAATTAAAGCAACAACGTTTAGAACCATGCCTAAGAGCCTATGTGTAAAAAGTGAAGCTACCACTTTTCCGAAGGGACCGCATTTGTCTCTCGTACACAGGTAGGTTCGGGTTACTTCTCCGCTTATGGCTTGGGCTGGAACAATGGTGTCAACGTATATTCCATACCAAACGTAGAGGTAGGCTCTTACAACGCTTATTTTGATTTTTAGGTAATTGGTTAGGACTCGCCATGATAATGTGAAGAAGAAGACTTCCAACAAACCGAATCCTATCGCTATTGCATAGATTAGTGGGTCTGCCGTTTTAGCTGTTTCAAAGATGCCTAAAATGTCCACTTTAAAGAGGTAAATGTAGAGGAAAAAACCGACTAAACCTAACAGCGGAAAAATAGCTGTCTTCCAAGTTAGCTTTGGCTTAGTAGGCGGTTCCAAACGATTTTGCACCGTGTATAACGGAGAGGAATAAATCAGCAATTATATACTTTACCCAAATCTCATCAACCATTTCTTTGCTAAACAAGGTGTTTCTAATGCTTTCTATATCTTAAAGACACGATTAATATTGGATTTTTTAGATTAATGACCGAGTGGTTTTTTGGTCATACAAGTTTGCGTATGTCATGACAACATTTTAATTGTTAGTGGCTTTTTACCAGTAATCAGGTCTTAGAATTGAGCAGTGAAGCTAAATGTTCCAAACCGCAGTGCGACAAGTTTGTTGCAGTTAATGAGTTAGCTAAACGTAGAGGATTTTTTTGGTCATCGTTTGAGATTTATGGGGGTAGCGGCGGCTTTGTCACTTATGGTCCATTGGGCACACGCCTAAAACAAAATATTGAGGCGAAACTGAGAGAATTATTTGTCAAAAAAATTGGGATTTATGAGATGGAATCCTCGGTCATCGCTCCGGGAAAAGTTTTCGAGGCTTCTGGCCACGTTGACCATTTCAAGGAGCCTATGGTGGAGTGCCAAAACTGCCATCAACGCTTCCGAGCTGACCACTTACTTGAGGAAAAAGGAATCAGTTCTGCAGAAGCAGAAAAAATGACGCTTGAGGAGGTAGCGCAGGAAATTGAGCGGCACGGCGTTGCTTGTCCTGACTGCAAGGGTAAATTCGGTGAACCCCAACGGTACTTGACAATGTTCCAAACAACCATTGGTCCTTACTCTGGTGCAGTTGGTTACGGCAGACCTGAAGCTGCACAGAACATATTCGTAGAGTTTAACAGGCTATTTACAACTGCACGCGAACGACTGCCATTTGGGTGTATCCAGATTGGTCACGCATTACGTAACGAAATTTCTCCTCGTCAAGGCTTAATCCGCCTCCGAGAATTCACGATTGCTGACTTAGAATTCTTCTTTGATCCCGAAGAGCCATGCTGCGATAGGATAACCGAAGTGGAAAACGAGGTTTTGCCAATTCTGCTCTGTGAAACGCGCCTTAAAGAATGCGAAGACATAACAAACTTCACTGTTCGCGAAGCGTTGGACAAAAAAGTCATCCGCAGTGAGTGGCAAGCGTTCTTTATGGCTATGGCTAAACGTCTGCTTTCTGAACTGGGTGTTCCTGCAAACAAACAACGCTTCATCGAAAAACTCACTTGGGAAAAAGCACACTACAGCAGCCAAAGCTTCGATCAAGAAGTGCTCGTGGATCGTTGGGGTTGGGTGGAGGTTTCTGGGCATGCTTACCGTACCGACTACGATTTGAACTGCCACATGAAAGCAAGCGGCGTCGATATGACCGTTTACAAAGAATACGCTACCCCGATTGAGAAAGAGGAGCTTACGGTAAAACCGATTATGGCTAAGCTTGGACCAGTCTATAAGGGCGAAGCGGGTAAAGTTGCAGCAGCTTTAGTTAAGGTGCCTGCTCAGCAAGTGGCAGATGCAATGGCAAAAGATGGCAGCTTTATGGTTGAAGGCTACCAAGTTTTCTCCGAACAAGTTGACATCGGAAAGCAGAAAACCATAGTCCGCGGCACACGCTTCGTACCCCACGTGGTTGAACCCAGCTTCGGCTCAGACAGACTATTCTATGTAGCTTTAGAGTATGCTTACACCGTAAAAGATGATCGTGTCGTCCTCAGTTTTCCACGCGGCATCGCGCCTATCCAAGCTGGCGTTTATCCACTTATGGGCAAAGACGGCTTAGACACCAAAGCTAAAGAAGTCCAGAAGCTGTTGACAGGTGAGGGTTTCATGACTGAATATGATGAGACAGGATCGATTGGCAGGCGATACGCGAGAGCGGACGAGGCGGGCATACAATTTGGAATAACCATCGACTACGATACCTTAAACGACGGCACAGTAACTATACGCGACCGCGACAGTTGGCAACAAATCCGAATCGCAATCAAAGATTTGCCTGAGCAATTGCATAAATACTTTGAAGGTAAACTAAACTTTGAACAACTGGGCAGCATTATCAAAGGTTAAGTAGCTAACTTTTTTAATGCACACACAAATAGTAAAAGTGAATATTAGGTTGTTATAAGCGAGGGAAAATGTTTGGTACTTCCAGCAGAAACAGAAGAGCGTGTGAAACGGCGAGCTTTGAATGCTTGTCAAGATAACTTACGTAAGGTTGTAGATGTTTCAAGAAAAATCCCTCAACTAGTCGAGTATTTTGCAAGCGGGGACAAAGAAAATGCCCGCAAACTGTTCAGCGAAATCAAAACAGGCGAAGAAGAAGTCATTAAAGCAAGACGCATGGTGTCTCAGGAACTAGCTGAAATAGGCGCTATCTTGATTGCTCGCGAAGACTTTTTAAGATTCACTAACTTATCGAGCGAAATAGCTGACTTCTCCGAAGGAATCGCATATTACCTTGTCGAAATCATGGAGCATAATTGGGTCATATCTCCAGAAGTAAAAAAAGACATCCTAAAACTCTCTCTTGCAGTATTGGACTCGGTGCTAAAACTCCGTGAAACAATGATGGTGCTAAACTATGGTCCCCAAAAAACGCTAGAACGTGCCAAAGACGTAGAAATCGCCGAACGCATCGTTGATGACCAATACCGCATCCTGACCATTAAGGTTCTAAGCAGCAAATTCGAAGTGCCAGTGCTTCTGCTTCTAAGAGATGTTCTGCAGCTTTTGGAGAATTCCGCTGACAAAGCCGAAGATGCAGCCGACGCCGCCCGCACAATATCCTTCATAATGTAACAAGAGCGAATGCGATGCCAAAAACACAGGTTGAACTCATCGAGAACTTCCTTGTTGTATGGAACCCAAAAGAAGGCTCTGAACTCTACAAAACCGCCTACTACGGCAAACCGGTTGGCATCCCCAAACCAAAAGTTCCCGATTTTGATGTGCCCCTAATTTTGGATTTGATGGAAGGTCTCTATCTTGTCGAAGTTGAACGTATCGAAGTCTACGAGAACCCCAATGAAAACTTGGTTAGTCTTAGAAAGCTGCGGCAAAAAGCCAAGCAACTGTACGACGGTTTCGAGGAAAAATACGCTGTTTACCATGACCTTCGCGACAGCGGCTTAATCGTGACTCCGGGCATAAAATTTGGCTGTGACTTCGCCGTTTACAAGTACGGTCCCGGTGTGGAACATGCACCCTACATGGTCACCGTTAAAAAAGCAGGTAGCGAAATCTCTGCCACAGAAATCGTCAAAAACGGCAGGTTAGCGACGACCGTTCGTAAACGTTTCATTATCGCAGTGCCAGATTTGGCTTCTAAGGAAATTCAGTATTTGATTTTTAAATGGTTTAAAGCTTAACGAAAAATAAACTTATCTTTTTTCAATCATTTTCTTTATGTTTGTTATATCTTTCTTTAGAAGTCTTTGCTGGTTTTCCTTGTATTTATCGATCGACAAAACGGTAAGGGCTTGATTTATTTTGTTGTCGTATTTGCTGGTTACTTTTAGTACATTGGCTAATCCTTGGATTGCTTGCCGTGCAGTTATGAATTTTTCATCCACACAGCAGCTTAAATAATTGTCAATGGTTTTGCTGAATTTGCCATCGTTGTCCCATTTTACGTTTTCAGCGATAAGCATCAGCCCTAAACTTCGCTGGTAAGAGTTGGAGCTATCCAGTTTTTTCTCAAGCTCATCCCAATGGGAATAGACAAGGGGAAACAGACAGGAATTCGCCTGCAATAAAAGAAAAGTGTTGTACCTGACAGCGTCGTCTTTTTCAGTTAAGGTTGCCACAAGAAAATCTACGTCGTCTTCTGACAGCTTTTTTGCAAGGTCAGGTATCTCGTTTTTCGACAAATTTTTTAACTCATCGATATCCATGGTTTTTCTTCCTTTAACACATATTTTTTATGGTTTTCTGTTAAGAGGATAAATGGGAAGCTGCTTTTAGTTTGCGCTAATTGTTTGGTTTTGGAATTCTCCCCGGATGGTTTGGTGGGGATAAATTTTAGTTGCAGTCAACGAGCAGCCTTCTTCCAGCGTAACGTCATCACCAATAACTGACACTGCGGTGACTTTGGTAGGTTTGTGGCAACTTGAGTTCACGACCACATGCCTGCCAATTATGCTGTCATAGATCTCCGCGTTATCGCCGATAATGGCCCTATCCATGACGGCAGAGTTCGCAACAACTGCGTTCTTGCCAATCCGAGTGAAATTATCAATGCATGAATTAACAATTCTTGCACCGTCCTCAATTTGGCAGTGCCGCCCAATCAACACAGCGCCTTCAAGGGTAATTTTTTTCTGTTTGATTTTCTGGATGATTTCTTGGCGACGTTTTTCTGAATCGTTACTGTCGCCCTGAACCCAAATTGGCTCGCTCGCGTTTAAGCGCCCACCGAAGTCGTTTAGAGTTGAGAACCCGCCATTGAGCAGGTTCTTCATGGCTTCCAAATAGCTTTTGGGTGTGCCAACATCAAACCAACTGCCCTTGAGTGTGTAACCGTAGACTGCACGACCGGTCTGGATAACGTATGGAATGAAGTCGTAGCCGAAGTCTAAGCGGTTTTTTTCTTTGATGATTTGTTGGATGCCTTTTTCTTTGAAAATCTTTCGCACTTCAGGAGAGAGCACATACAAACCTGTGTTGGCAAGGTTACTTGGTGCATCTTTCGGAGCGGGTTTTTCGACGAAGCGTTGTATACGACAGTTTTTGTCGATGTCTGCTATGCCTAAACCTTCCACGTTATCAACTTCCCGTAACACAATGGTTAGGCAAGAGCTTTTTTCTTTGTGGAAGTCGATTAGATTTTTGACTTTTATGTCAAAAATGTTGTCGCCTTGCACTGCAAAAATAGGGTTGTTTAACTCATAGTATTCTATGTTTATGCGTGCAGAATCAGCGCTTCCTAAATCTGGTACATTAGGCTGGTATTTGATATGGATGCGCGGTTTAATGTTGTATCTAGCACTGAATCCGTAACCTGCCTCAAAATAATCGTAGAGGTCTCGGTAATTGGTATAGCCTTTGACGCCGAAGACAAAATTGCGTATCCCTTGACTCGCCAGCGACAGAAGCGAATACTCTACCAACGGCCTGTTCAATAAGCGTAGGCAGGCTTTGCTGGTTTCCGCTGTTAGAGGTAGGAGGCGTGTGGCTTTGCCGCCGACGGGAATGATTACTCGGATTTTTTCTGGAGCATAGTTGTCTCCGACAAGGGGCGCGTAATTGTCACTCAATGGCTTCACCAATTATGCTCTTAGGTTGCGCGCTAAGTCTTTTAATGTTTCTCATAAAAATATTAGCAGAGTAAGCTATTTTTCATATCTTTTATATTAAATAGGCAAAATTTAGGTAGAATATTGAAAAACGCTACTTTTATTAGCAAATCTATTGTTAACTTTAAAGGGGGTAAGTTACCCTAATTTCTATTTTGGGGCAATTTATTCCACAAATTTAAGGAAATAAAGAAGAAAATGCAAATTGTAAAGCACAAAAATCTTGCTTTAATAATGCCTACAATTTTAGCTATTTCAATGGCATTTGCAATAGTGCCCCTTCCAACTGCAAACGGACATACACCACCTTGGCAAATTCCAACCTTTGCGTATGTTCAGGTGGCACCCAACCCAGTGGGGGTTGGTCAGCCAGTGCATGTTTTTATTTGGCTCAACGTCCCTCATGACGGTGCAGCGGTAACAAACGACTACAGATTTCATAATTACCTACTAAACATAACAGCGCCTAATGGTACAACAACGACTACCACATATGCTACTATCCAAGATACAACATCTTCCCAGTACTTCATAATGACTCCGGACCAAATTGGAACATACATTTTTAACTTCACTTTCCCAGGAAACAACATTAATGACTACAGCCACTCGAACGACGCATTCGTAAATGACACCTACCTACCAAGCTCAGCATCCACCACACTTATAGTTCAACAAGAACCTCTGCCAGACCCAATTGCTAGCTATCCGCTTCCTCAAGAATATTGGACAAGACCAATCTACGGTGAAAACAACTTCTGGTGGACGATTTCATCAAATTGGCTAGGTCAAGGAGCACCTGGCTACGCTGGCGTCAACAGACCAGGAGCAAGGCAACAAAGCTATCCAGGCGATGCCGTAGGACCACAAACCGCTCACATAATGTGGACTAAACCACTCCAAACTGGAGGAGTCGTTGGAGGAAACAACTTCGCAATACAAGGAAACACATACTTTGAAGGATCCGCCTACAATCAAAGATTTGCCAACCCCATAATTCTGAACGGAAAACTGTACTATACTGAAACTGTGTCTTTCACCGGTACCCCCAATAACGGCTTTGGAAGTGCAGGCCCGATCGGTCCAACTGACTGTATTGATTTACGCACGGGACAAATTCTTTGGTCTCGCAGTGATGTTCCTCCGCTTTCATTCGGCTACATATATGACCTCGAAGACCCTAACCAACACGGAGTTTACCCCGCAATTCTTTTCACAAGCAACTTTGCACGTGCTTTCGACGCAGATACAGGAACCGCATTATTTAATGTGACAGGTGTTCCAACAGGCACATTAGCAAAGGGTCCACAAGGAGAACAATTAAGGTATGTAATATCAAATATAGGCACTACAGCGAACCCAAATTGGACGCTAGCTGAGTGGAATTCGACAAAAATATGGTCATTTGCAAGTACAAATCCTGGACTTAATTATACAGGTCCAATTGACGGAAGCATTTCAGATTTAAACAATCCCAACACTCGATATGACTGGAATGTCTCAATACCTTGGCGCGCAAGCATGACAGCAACAACAGTCTTCAACGGTTTCTACAACAACATGTTACTTTGCTATAACGGCTCTTTGCCAAATGTGTTTAACGCCCTTACACTAACTCCATACACATACTTCGCGGTCAACCTTAACGCCTCTCGACCAGGATACAAAATAGGTGATTTACTATGGACAAACACAGTTAATCCATCATCAAACAACGTCAGCGTCAACGTAGGAGACGCAGATCCAATCGCAGGTGTTTTCGTTGAAGGATATCGCGAGACAACACAATGGGTTGGATACAGTATGACTACAGGAGCAAAACTTTGGGGTCCAACAGCAGGGCAATCACCATGGGACTACTATGGCAATACAGGCGTCTCCATCGCCCAAGGAGCAGCTGCCTATGGTAACCTCTACAGTAGTGGATTTGGCGGAATAACCTACTGCTATGATTTAACAAATGGTCAACTACGCTTCACATATGGCAATGGTGGACCAGGTAACAGTACTAACAGCGGCTTTTACACAGCTTACGGCGACTACCCAACCTTCATAACAGCAATTGGCGGCGGAGTGATATACCTGATTAGTACTGAACACACAGCTACCTCTCCGATTTACAAAGGCGCCTTGGCACGTGCAATCAATGCTACAGATGGAACAGAAATATGGACCCTATCAGATTATACCTCAACACTAGCAGGTCCAGGTTCCTCACCCACAAGCTACGCAATTGCCGATGGATATGCAACTTTCTTCAATGGCTATGACAACCAAATCTATAGCGTCGGCAGAGGACCAACAGGCATTTCAGTTGATGCCTCAAAGCTTCAGACCATCGGAGGCAGCGTCGTCATTACTGGTCGATTAACGGATGTTTCTGCAGGTACAAAACAAGATGAGCAAGCCTCACGATTCGCTAATGGGGTTCCATGCGCTTCTGACGCCAGCATGAAAGACTGGATGGGCTATGTTTACCAGCAAAAACCATTGCCAACCAACTTTACGGGGGTTCCAGTAACCATAGATGTCGTAGATTCTAACGGCAACTACCGAAACATTGGAACTGCCACCACCGATGCAAGCGGCGAATACAGCCTTGTATGGGCACCCGACATCCCAGGAACATACAATGTCGTTGCTACTTTCCACGGAACCAATGGCTACTGGCCATCATACACAGAAACAACATTTAACGTAATGCAAGCAGCCGGTACCCCAACGTCACCAATATCTGCACCAACATCAAACACTGACATGTACATATTAGGCTCCGCAATTGCCATCATAATTGTGGTAATCATTGTCGGCGCAGCAATAATTTTGATGCAAAGAAAAAGATAACCTCACTAAATAACAAACAAATTCCTTTCTTTTTTTATTATTTACTTCTTAAGAGTTGGCAACCTAATCAGATGTATGCTTACCCCAACCGCGATTAGTAACAGAGCAACTTGGGCAATAAGAATCTCGTCTAACGCAATAAACGCTGAATAAATTATGCCAGCCCACAAGAAAGTCAATGCTACGATTTTTGTTTTGAAAGGAATCCCTCTGCCTTCCTTGTAGTTTTTGATGTATTCCCCAAACCACCTGTTCTCTAACAGCCACTTATGCATACGCTGAGAACTCCTCATGTAGCAGGCGGCGGAGAGCAGAAGAAAAGGTGTTGTGGGCAAAATGGGCAAGAAAACTCCAATGGCACCTAACGCAAGGGAAAAAGTTCCTGCCACAATTAACAGCCACCTAACTATCTTTTGTTTCCTGCTTTTGGGAGTTGGGTTCTGTTGGGCAGTATTTTCCATGGTTTTCGAGTTGTTTAAGATTTCATCGTTTAATAAAAATCATGCGTATCCTTTTTAACATATGGAATTTTTATAACTAACCTCGACAGACTAAGCTAACTAATAGGTTAACAGAATGAACAAACTTAACGGTTTCATCCACTTAATTCGACCAGTCAACTGTCTAATGATGGGTTTCGCCGTATTCGTGGGCGCTGTTTTAGCCGCTTCCCAACTTGGCAGCCTCAACTGGTTTAACATACTCTTTGGATTCCTTACTGGCTTTACATTCTGTGCGGCTGCAATGGTCATAAACGACTATTACGATCGCAAAATTGACGCCATCAATGAACCACAGCGGCCTATCCCAAGTGGCACAGTCAAACCCAATGAAGCCTTACTGTTCGTCGGAGTACTCGCTGTGGTGGGTTTTGTATTCGCTGGTTTAGTGAGCACTTTATGTTTTGTTGTGGCAGCAGTATCTCTGGCCATAACCGCAACCTACATTACTGTTGGTAAAAGAAGCGGGTTGCCCGGAAATTTTTTAGTCAGCATCTGCGTCGCTATCCCATTCATCTACGGCAGCATAACCGCTATAGGAACTGTCGGGTTGAATGTGCTATTGTTTGCATCCATGGCTTTCCTCTCAAACACGGGCAGAGAAATCATAAAAGGCATCGTGGACGTTAAAGGTGATAGCGCTGAAGGAGCCAAAACTTTGGCAGTACGCTTCGGAGAAAAAACTGCAGCAGTTGTGGCGGTGGCGTTTTTCGTTTTCGCTGTGGCATTAACCCCTGTCACCTGGTTTTTGGGGCTTGTAGGATTCTGGTTTATTCCCTTCGTTTTAGTCACAGATGTTGGATTGCTGGTTTGTTCAGCAGTTTTGCTGATGGACCATTCACGAGAAAAAGCCAGAAGAATCAAGAAGATAGTTTTGTACCTGTTCTTAGTGGGACTTCTGGCTTATATCTTCGGGGTTATTAAATAAAAACAGAAGTTTACGCAGACATGTGTGCGCCGCATTTTTTGCAAAATGACGCATGCACTCGATTCTTAGCTCCGCAAGAACTGCAAATTAACTCTTCAGGATTGTAAGTTTCATCTTTTATTTTCATACCACAACTCTCACAGAATATGGCGTCAGCATCATTTTCTGAACCGCAATATTTGCATGAGAGAGGAGTCAATTCCGCCTGTGGAGCATTCAAAGTCAAATTGCCGATAATTGAGGTTTTACCTTTCAACTTTTCGATGGTTGGCAATAAACTAGCAAGTTGCATAAACTGTTCTTGGTTGGGCGAGAATTTTGAAATACACTCTTTGCTTAAAATAACAAACTTGGGTTTTTTCCCTAAAATTAACTTAATCTCCTCTATCTCTTCGTAAGTGTAAAAGCAGCTTTTTTTGCTGAGCTTTAGTTTTTCGTCAAGAGGTAAACTGTTGATTTCTTCTTCTATTGTTTGCTTGTTTTTTATTTGCTCATCACTATTTATTGATGCCTCTGGTGCAATTCCAAAAAGGAAAGAACGCCTCGGTGAAACGCCACTATCGAAACGTTTGCTGTGTCCCATGCAAACGATGGCAATTCGTTTGTCAGTTAAATAGACATCGTATCGGGTGGGTACGTCAAGTGGTAAAAGAATGTCCTTGAGGACTCCAAGTTGGCGTTCATAATCCGTCATGGTTTAAGCCCCAATACAGATTGTAAATGCTGACTTCTTAAGCTTTATGAGGTCGGGACGTTGGTGTGTTGGCAATAATCCGCCTTTGGGCTTAGTAATTTCTTACTTATTTCTTCACTCATTATCCCTGACTGCTTGTTTTCTCAATATAGTAATAAGTCATCTGTGAAAATTACCTACTCTGAAAATATTATATATTGGATGCTTTGCAAGAATTAATTGAGATGTCTATTAAATTGGATGCTCGCAATAGAATGGCAATAGGCGCTATCATAGGCGTAGTCGTTTTTCTTGCTGTTGGGTTTGGATTAAATAACGGGGCCCTTGGCGCTTTTCTTGCAGGATTAGTAGCGGCAATTGTAGGTGCAAGTAAGGCTAAAGTATTTGGCATGGGTTCTTACATTTTTACGTCTATAATCTCGGTTATAATTACGGTAGTCTTGCTTTCATCGGGACTTATCTTTGCAAAATCATCCATAGAACTTCATTATCCATTAGTCTTCGTTGTCATAAGTGATGCATTCTTAGTTTTCGTACTTTGTGCAGTCGGAGGAGTAATAGGTAATGTCTTCGGGCGAAGATTCATAAATAAAATCGACCCCTCTGCGCTCTCTGAGTGATAATGAAAAGCGGTCAACATTCTTTTACCATTTTTTTTAAGTGTCGTGCGTTTCTCTGTTTCTATGTATATATCTGCATGTTAACAACCATTAAGTACCACCTGGTACTGAATCACTGTTCAAGAGGATACTTACATGTCTGAACATTTCGCAAAAAAATGGGAACAAAAAAGAGACGAAGGACAATCATTTGGTAGAGCAATACGAGAAACAGTCCAGCCACCCCCAGCATTGAAGCCACGGTTAGATTCTGCCTGCAAACACCTCGAGTTGCAAATCGGCAAACTAGACCAAGCTAATGAACGCTTCCAACAAAAAGACAAAACACTATTTGCCAAAATAGTTGACGCATACACCAAACATGATTCTGCACATGCAAACATTTACTCAACCGAACTAGCTGAAATCCGCAAAATGTCAAAACTAATCATGAACGCAAGACTTGCACTAGACCAAGTAGCTCTAAGAATACGCACTGTATCTGAACTTGGAGATGTTGTTGCAGCATTAGGACCATGCGTTGGCGTTCTTCGTAGCGTCAGCACAGGGTTAGGCGGTGTTTTGCCAGAAGCAGAAGGCGAACTAGGCAATATCGGCAACATGCTAAGCGGCTTAATGTTTGATGCAGGTTCAAGTAGTGGAATGTCACTAAACTTTGACTCAGTAAACGAAGACGCCTCAAAAATCCTATCTGAAGCAGCAACCGTTGCAGAACAAAGAGTCAGCGCAAACTTCCCAGACCTACCACCAGGAATGCCTGGCGCAGCAAACAAATCGAAAGCTTAAACTCAATTAAGCCTTCTTCTCCTTGCCTTTCTTTTTCTTTTCAACTTTAAAAAAAATATTTTTTTTGTTAAAAAAAAAATTATGAACATTTTTTGTTATCAACCTCAGAACAAAGGTGATTGCAGATTTTTTGTATTACAGCAACGCTTTGAACTTTGTCAGTTACAAAGTAGTTATGGCGAAAGCAGCAAAGATATGGTAGAGATCAGAAAAAAACATATTGAAGTTTACCAATCGTGAGTTAAGATTTGTTTACTGACGCAAGAATCAATTTTGCAACACTGATTGACCTTTTGCCATGCTGTTCTAATGACTGGACTTATATCTACCCTATAGTCTCTATGGGTTGAGGGGGTTGACTGCTTGAATGGGAACAATGAAACAGACCTTGAGTATGCACTTCGCGGTAAAGCTTGGAAAGTCTACTGGTTCCTCCTAAAAAAGGGCAGTCCCGTCGGCGTCCGCGAAGTTCAACGTGCCCTCCATTTTAGCAGCCCAAGTATCGCTTTTCACCATCTTGAACAGTTGCGGGATTTGGGTTTGGTTGAGAAACAGGAAATAGGCGGCCACTATTTGCTGGTGGGACAAGTAAAAATAGGCGTCCTTCGACATTACGTGAAGCTTGGAAAACTTTTGTTTCCGCGGTTCTTCTTCTACGCCCTATTCTCAACCATGTTCTATGCAGCTTACCTGCTGATTATCGTTCACAGTTTAACCCGTGATAACCTTTTCATAATATCGTTTGGAGCAATTGTGTGCGCGATATTTTGGTATGAAGCTTATCGCGTTTGGGAAATGAGGCCATTCTAATTGTTAGAACAGCTTGTTCGCATGCTTAGCATCAAATAAAAAGATAACATATCCATTTGTAGGAGAAAAGAATGTATGGTTCAAAAAGAAGTTAAGAAAAAAACAGTAATCTATGCTACAGCAGCAATCCTGATGGCGACAATTTTAATTTCTATGGTTTATACGTTTGGTTCTCTCTCGCCAAATTCGCCTTCAAATCCTTCAGGTCAAAACCCCGTTTCTAATCCTTCACCCGGTTCAACAATAACTCCGATTTCTAATTCTCATTCAGCAATAGGCATGAAAACTTTCTCTTCCATTCAAGAACTAAAAAGTTACCTCGCAAACGCTTCAACAGCTGGATACTACGGGATGGAACAATCGTTAGGTATAAAAAACGCTGCTCCGGTACCAGCACCAGCGCACGTGATGTATACGGCAACTTCGGGGGTTACCTCTGATTATTCAACCACTAACATCCAAGTTGCAGGAGTTGACGAAGCTGACACCGTAAAAACTGATGGGCAATACATCTATACCATATCTACTCCTCAAACATACTACTATTACCCTTACGATTCCACTTTGCAACCCTCAAGTATCATCTCTATTTTAAATGCTGACCCCCAAAATGCCCAAATCGTCTCAAAAATTTCCTTAGACAGCAGTTTGACGCCAATTGGATTGTTTTTAAGCCCAGACAGCACAAAGCTCGCTATTTTATCGAACAAATACACATACAATTATGGTGCAACAACAAGCCCAAGCGGCATCTCGATTATGCCTTTCTACAGCTATCAAGCAACAGCCATAAACATCTACGATATCACCAACAAAGCCAGTCCAGTTTTAACTCGTAACTTTACAGTAAGTGGCAGCTACTTCAACTCACGAATGATAGGCAACTACCTCTATGCGATAACAAGCCAAAGCGCCATGGTATACAATGATTTGGTAACCGTTCCTGCAGTTTACAATGGCGGAGTTGCCTACGCAGCGTCGCCAACGAGCATCTACTATGCCGACATGAACCAATCAAACTATTACTCTTTCACAAGCTTCTACGGAATCGACATCGCAAATGACCAACAACAACCCACTAACATGACAGTACTGATGAGCGGCGCAAGCACAATGTACGTGTCCCCAAGCAACATATACGTAGCTTACCCAAACTGGGCAAACGGAACCGATTTGACTTCAATTTACCGAATAAAAATTGACGGTTTGCAACTCAGTTTTGAAGCACAAGGCAGCATTCCTGGCTACGTAATGGATCAGTACTCAATGGATGAATATGGAAGTAACCTAAGAGTTGCAACCCACCTGTATCAATACACATTTGACTTATTTTCATCGCAACAGGCAACCCAAACCAACAACCTCTACGTCCTTAACCAAAACTTAACCGTGGTCGGCAAGTTGGAAGGAATTGGGCAAGGAGAAAACCTTCACGCTGTCCGCTTCATGGGTGATAGAGGCTACATGGTAACCTTCATTAAAACAGACCCCTTATTCGTAATTGACCTTAGTCAGCCACAAAACCCCCGAGTACTTGGTGAGCTCACTATGCCAGGTTACAGCGACTATTTACATCCCTACGACGCAACCCACCTAATCGGCGTAGGCAAAGACGCAGTTGGTTCAGTTCAAGGCAATTTTGCGTGGTATCAAGGTTTAAAACTGGCCCTATTTGATGTAAGCGATGTTAACAACCCTGTGTTGATGGCAAACTACAGTATTGGTGATAGGGGCACAAATTCAGAGGTTCTAAATGACCCTAAAGCGCTCTTGTTCGATAAGGGCAAGAACCTGCTTGTGATTCCTGTTGATTTGGCAATTGTAAATCAAACTTTAGCGCAGCAATACCCATCGGATTTTCCTGCTTACGGGCAACAAGTCTGGCAAGGCGCCTATGTCTTTAGCCTGTCCACCGACAGCGGCTTTACGCTTAAAGGAACAATAACACACCTAAACGCCACATTACTGAATAGTCATGGACAACTAAGCAACCAAAACGACTACTACTCTACACAAAATGATTGGATAACACGCTCCCTCTTTATAGGAAACACACTCTACACAATATCCAACAGCGAAGTAAAACTCAACAGCCTAACCGACCTCTCGCAAACCTCAGTAGTCAATCTCCAATAACTTTTTCTTTTTTAAATCTTATTTATTTCTACTTTTTTTAACACATTTAATAGTTGAAAAAAATGCCTCAACAGTTTATGCCATGAATTTCCTATAGATCCAAATAGGTTCATGAGCGATTTTTTGTTTGAAATGTAGGGGTTTTAGGTTACTGTTTGATTCCAGTAGAAAACTTGATCGTAATTTCCAAGCAAAGGCGCAATCACATCCGGTTCATCATAGAGTACGTCAACGCGTGAGCCATACATCGTCGTCAAAGTCGTCACGTCGGAGTAGATTTTTGAAGATAATGCGTCAGGTGGAAACAGTCCCCAGATGGTGTCGTTGGGGTTGCGGAAGCCAAATCCATAGTTTGCTGGCACAATGTAAGCGACTTTAGGCTTGTTTGAACCAAAACTGTCAGGGTTGTTGTGCAAGGTGTTCCAGAATTTCTGCAGTGCCGTAAAATGGTCCTCGGTTAGGGTTCCGTAGTTTGTTATGTTTGGGTAGCTGAAAACCGCCGCGTATTTGGCGCCTGCACTGTAAGCCAGTGAGAGGTCACTGTAGAGGACGTTTCCTGATTCAAGATACGGCGGCTGGTTATACTTCCAGTCAACTATGACACCCCAATCCTTACTATATGCATCTGACGCACCCCTACATAGAGCAATATGACGTTCTCTACTCTCGTTGCCTACGAACTCAGCGAAAATTGAGCTATAGTTTGCTTTGTAATCAAACCAATAGAGCCCGTAATCCGATGTGAAAACTTTTGGACTAAATTGTAGGTAATAGCTTGAGAAAAACGCTAAGGTATCAGTGAAATTCTCAGCTACATCCGCATAGGTTGTAGTGGGTTGGAGCATGGTGAGGTTGAAGAGTTGGAAAGTGCCGCTGTCGAGTTGGTTTCCTCCAGGTTCATCATATCTGTCTATTCCCAAGAAACTATCTCCATACCGAACCTTGGCATCAACCATCCACTGGGTAATGTTATAGGTGTACATTTCTAAACCCGTGAACAACACGATAAAGTTTAGTTTAGCTTGGAAAATGTAGTCGCATGCCTCAGTCAAAGCTGTTTGATTGAAAGTTAAGCCAACTGAACCCATGACAAAAAGGTTCGTATAATCTTTAACTTTGTCTACCAAAGCCTGAGTTTGGGCTATTTGAACTTGAGCGGTTTAGTTTTTACCGTAAGCGTACTCCACGCCGACGTAGAATTGTCTGCCTGGGGTTTGATTGCCAAAAAAAGCGATAAAACAATTAATACGATAAGCATGGTGGCGGTTAAGGCGATAAGTTTGCGGTTCAAATTTGCTCGACCAATTGTTAGAATAATCAAAGACAAAAGTATTTAATGTTTAAAAGTTGCCAATAGCCAAAAAAAAGAAGAATTGAAAAAATATTCTTTTCTTTATCTGTGATAGAGACCTATCAACTCACCCTTAGCAAGAATATGTCCCTGCATAGCTTTTTCAAGGTCTCTTTTGGTGGATTTCGCACCTAAACTTAGCTCTGTGTCAAGGGCGTAAACCTTAAAGAAATATCTATGTGTCCCCGACGGTGGACATGGACCCATAAACCCCTTCTGCCGTGCGCTATTCAATCCCTCAGTTCCCGGAACCGAGTTCTCAGCTATTTTGGTTGTTGAAGAGGGAATGTTCCAAACAACCCAGTGGTCAAATGTTCCGTGTGGGGCGTCGGGGTCATCCATAACTAATGCTAAGGTTTTTGATTCTTTGGGTGTCCCTTCTATTGTTAATGCTGGATTGGTGTCTTCGCTGTCACATGTGTGTTTTTTTGGGATTGGGGCGTTATGTGCGAAAGATGGGCTTTTGATTGTTAGTTCCTTCATTAAAATCCTCTTAAATCTATGTTTTGCGTGTTAGATAAACTTGGTGAATATGCTTTGTTAAAATTGAAAAGTTTAGGGGTTTTCTTCTTTCCATTTTTCCACAATCAATTTGCCGTCTTTGGGTGTGAAATGGACTTTAACAGGTATCGAACCCTCGCATTTGAGTGGAAACATGCTGTCATTTACAAGACGAACAGGCAAGTAAAGCATGTACCTGTCGTCTTTTCTTCTTAAGATTGTTCCCTTTCCCTCATTACCCATAAGTCATCACAAACAAGTTAACGATGTCTCGCTATATAGATTTAAAGTTGACCGTTGTTAAAGAAAAAATCGGTAAGCTGAGTTGCCTTTAAGTTTCAGCTTTTCTTATGAGTTCAGCGGCGCTGTTTATGTTGAATTTGTATGCGATTGCGGTGATGACTGAAGCAATTATTCCACTGATGATGAGGGATATGACGAGGTTGAAGTCAGTTGTGGGGATTAAAACTAGAAAGCCTGGAAGGAACCTGTTTATGATGTATGGTAGTGTTGGAGCTAAAATGCCTATTCCCGCGACCAAGCATACGACCAGGCTAATTAATGACCATTTTTGACGTATCATTCTGGCTCTGCGTGTTACAGTAAAGTCAGCGCCTTTAAACCCGAAAACTAATCCGATGGTGCCTAAGGCGAAAATCAGAAAGATCCCTTCCAGGAAAGCTGCAACTATCATTCTTACTGATGGATGATAAATTACGATGCCAACCGTTCCAGTTATAATTAAAATTATGATTGAAAACATAATCTGGAAGAACAATTTGCTTTTAACCAAGGTTTTAGGCGAAATTGGTGATGCATATATTCGCCAAACCGATTGTCCCTCTTCGCCGATAAGCATGTTGCCTAAAAGCATAGACATGAAGCTTGGAGGCATCAGAAAAACCATACCCATAAAGAACACGTTAACTTGGGACGGTACATCTCCTGTGCTTGAAAGGTTTAACGATTGCATGATAGGTATTAAAATGAATACTATTGGGACAATGAATACGCTGATTAATTCTCGTCTTCTTGTAAAGGAACGTATGTCTTTGTGGATTAAGGCTGCTTCAACGCTTGATAAGCCAAGTTTGCCTAAGAATCCGCTTTTTGGCGCATAAACGGTTCCGTGGGTTTGAACAGTGATTGCTGGCGGTTCGTAGAGTCCAAAACGCTTGTTTAATGAGATGGCTAGAAAATATAATGCAGTAATAAACAATGCAGACAACGCGATGAATAATATTCCTTCAAGAACTACACCGTTTAGCAAATAGAACAATGTAACGCCAAGCCAAACAAAAGGCACAAACCAAACCGTATTTTGCGCGGCAGTTAACCCTTGAATAAACTGTGAAGTGCCTTGAGTTATAGAGAAATAGATTATGTAGAAAACTAAAAAGAAGATAAGTGTACCAGCAAATCTTACCCAGACAGCTGCTTTTCCACTCGATTTGTAAACTGCCCCTGTAAAACGCACCTGCAAGACACGAACAATTTCTGTGGTAGCACTCGCCATAAAAGCTGCACCAAACAAAGTAAGTATGGTAAGTAATCCAGACAAAATTAAGCCGTTAAAAGCTGAAAAAACAATTATGCCAGATGCAAAAGCGATGACCGTGGCGATTGGTAGCCCCAGGAGGTTAGCTAAGATAGATGCTAACGTGTGTTCCTGCCAAGTTATAGGTAACCAGTAATTCACTACTCTTGTAGCTTTCATGCCTGCCAGCTGAATCTGTTGAAGCATTGTAAGGACAACGCTTAAGATTAGAATAAGCGTAGGCAACGAAACAAAAAAGCTAAGCGCAGCTGTCGATAATGGAGGCAAAATATTAGTTGCGGTAGTATCAGCGTAGATGGCTGCCACTGCAAAGTTAGCTATTAAACCACCGACTACACCAATTATTGCTGCAACCCAGTATGGCCAATAAGCTATGATGCCTCGTTCACGGTACCTTGTAGCTTTTATGCCGCGCAGTAACCTGCCTGACTTGCGTTCTACACGTAGTAGGTAGAGGACGCTTTTCCAATTCATTTCAACAGTTCCTCAACAACGGGTTTTAAGTCGCCTGTTCCAGTAAGTTTGAGGAATATATCTTCCAAATCTGAGCTTGGCAAACTTGCTTCTTGACGCAGCTCCGCCATGTTGCCTAACGCAAGAATTTTTCCTTGGTACATTATGCCGATGCGGTCACATACTGCTTCTGCAATTTCTAAAACATGCGTGGAAAGAATTGTGGTTACTCCTTGCTGTTTTAGTGACTGAAGGTAGTCTTTGACTATTCTTGCACTCCTCGGGTCCAAGGCGTTCAATGGCTCATCTAAGATAAGCAGTTTGGGTCTATGGAGAAAAGCTGAGATGAGGCTGATTTTCTTTTTCATGCCGTCCGAGTAACTATTAATCATGTCTCCTTCTCGCCCTTCCAACTGGAGCGCTTTTAGGTACTCGGTTATGCGTTGTTGCTTCTCGGCGGTTGAAATACCGTAGATGTCTGCGATGAAGTCAAGATATTCCAATCCTGTTAAGAACTCGTAAACGTCTGGTGATTCAGGAACGTAACCGACTTGCTTTTTAACGGCAACAGGGTCTTTCTGCACATCTAAGCCCAAAACGGTTACTGAACCAGCTGTGGGTTGAAGCAGACCCAACAGCATTTTAAGGGTGGTGGATTTTCCAGAACCGTTCGGTCCCAAAAGTGCAAAAATTTCGCCTGTGTTAATGGTTAGGTTCATGTTGTTTACAGCTACGATTTCGTTGTAGCGTTTTGTTACATCGCGAAGCTCTACTGCATATGGACTGCTCATTCTTACCAGTGCTCGAATGCAAATAGAAAAGCCTCGGTATTTAAGGGTAATGCGTATTTCCAAGTATCTTACATTTGTTTGAAACGTAAACAAAAAGGTTGCACAAAAAAAAATAAGAAAAAAAGAAATTATTCAGGCTTATTTAAAGTTAAGCTCAAAGCTTATAGGAACAGCTTCGCCCCAAGATTGACGAATTGGACAAATTTTCTGTGCCATCCCATAAACTGTGGTAGCTTTTTTGCGTTCCCGTTCATTATCGTTTTCTAAGGCTACGTTCATGTTGAAGTGGACGTTTGTGAAAATCAGTTTTTCCATGCCTTCTACATTCATCTTAACATTTGCAGCGGTTTCCAAGCTTTTAAGTCCCAACTGACTGTTCTTAGCAATCAACAAAAACAGTGTGTTGATGCATGACGCTAAAGCTGCGGCGAAGATGTCTTCTGGTACGCAGTAGCCTTCTTTTCCACCAAATGATGGAGGAGGGCTGACGGTTACAAGTTTTTTGCCTTTAATTGAAAGTTCGCATTCGGTTGCTCCTTTCCATGTTGCAGTTCCTTCAAAATTCATTTCTGGCATAAAAATCTCCATAAAGGTATTGTGTAGCTGGAAATTTAAGGTTACGGAAACTCTGGTTCATTAGAGTGCTCTAAGGCTAATTTCCAAGGCTTCTTTTTTTTGCTAAGCAAATATTCTTAAATCCTTCCAAAGTTTCATTGCTAAAAGAGAAAACGGTAAAAATGGTCTACGCTATCGAAACTAAGCAATTAACGAAAGCTTACGGTTCACTCAAAGCAGTCGATTCATTTGACATTGCAGTCGAGTCAGGAGAAATTTTTGGTTTGCTGGGGCCTAACGGCGCAGGAAAAACCACTGTTGTCGCTATGCTTTGTACAATTCTAAAACCAACCTCTGGCTCCGCAACAGTTAACGGTTTTGATATTGTTCGAGAAGCCAACAAGGTGCGAAAATCCATAGGCATAGTTTTCCAAGACCCTAGCATCGACGACCGCTTGACGGGCAGGGAAAATCTATTCATGCACGCTAACCTCTATGGAGTTCCAGCTTCGGAGCAGAAGGAACGCATAACCCGTATCCTAAACTTGGTGGAGTTAGAGGATAGGGCGGATGATTTATTACGTACTTATTCGGGTGGGATGCGTCGTAGGCTCGAATTGGGTCGAGGTTTGATTCATTACCCAAAAGTCCTTTTTTTAGATGAGCCAACAGTGGGTTTGGATCCGCAAACTCGAGACCACATTTGGAAATACATAAAAGAACTAAAAAAAACGCATGACATAACCGTCGTCTTAACCACCCATTACATGGATGAAGCAGATAGGCTTTCAGACCGCATAGCTATAATGGACCACGGCAAAATCGTAGTTTTGGATTCGCCGTCTAAACTCAAAGAGACTCTTGAAGGCGATGTAATAATTGTTAGAGCTAATAATATTCATGCATTATTGGAACTCATCAATAGATCGTTGGGACTAAATCAAACCCAAATAGTTGAAGGCTCCTTAGAGATTACAGTTCACAACGGCAAAGCAGTGATGCCTCGAATAATGGAATTAGCAACCCAGAACAGCATTTACGTTGAGTCACTACTTTTACGTGAACCCAACCTTGAAGACGTTTTTCTGCATTATACAGGCAAATCGATTCGCCAAGACACAAGCCGAGAATTGCATGGCATGTCTGCCATTCAAAGGAGAGCAATAAAGTGAGCGAAATACGTGGAGTTTACACTCTCTGGCTACGGGAAATCAAGCGGTTCAAGCGGGATAGGACAAGGCTGGTTAGCATGTTTGTTCAGCCGTTGCTTTGGCTTGTCATATTCGGCGCTGGATTTGGCGTAAGGTTTGCTATTCCTGGCTTAACCTATCAGCAAGTGATTTTTCCCGGCATTGTTGCTCAGACATTGCTTTTCACTTCAATATTTATGGGTATAAGCGTCATTTGGGACAAAGAATTTGGTTTCATGAAGGAAATCCTTGTTTCCCCCATCTCTCGTTTCAGCATTTTCCTAGGAAAAATGTTCGGAGACAGCTCATCTGCGTTTCTTCAGGGCATTATAGTTTTTTTCGTCGGAATCGCTTTAGGTATATCAATTGACCCCTTAACTTTCTTATATGCGCTACCAATCATGATTCTAATCACTTTTGGGTTAGTTAGTATTGGCTTGACTATAGCCAGTTTCATGGGTAGCCTTGAAAGTTTTGGAGCTATTCAGACCTTCATTAATCTGCCATTGTTCTTTTTGAGCGGAGCATTATTTCCCCTTAAAGGACCTGGAATTAATCTTCCCAGTTGGTTAACAACCGTTGCTGCATGGAATCCTTTAACATACGGGGTTGATGCGTTGAGAAACGTTGTTTTAGGTTCAGCGTGGACTCCTCTTCAGATTCAACCATTATGGATAGACTTGGGAATTGTTGGTTTGTTTGACGTTATTATGATTGTGATTGGTACTTGGGCGTTTACAAGAATGAAATAAGCTTCAAATCAAAAATAATAAAATATTCGCTTAGGAATTAAAATAAAAAGAAGTTTGAACCAAGAATTACTTATTGGTCATTTCGTTGATTTGTTGTTCCATCGCGTGACCGCGGCAGAAAACTATTGCTTTCTTCACTCCTGGAACCGACTTTGCTGCATCCCTTAGGTCGGCTGATAGCTTGAAGGCGATTGGGCAGAATGGGCTTGTTGGAACAAATTCAACGGTGACTGTGCCGGGCTCGGTTTCTTTTACGCTTTGAATCATCTGCATTTCCTCGAAGGATTGACCTGTTTCGGGATCCTGCACTTTGCCTACTTCTACACGGACTTTATCTTCAAGTTCAGTCATAATTTAAACCTCTCAATTACGTGAAAATATATGAAGTAGAAATGGAATATAAACCGATTGATAAAACAAAAATCTAACCAGGTTTGGCGGTGAACTGATTTGGCGTTTAAAGAATCCTGCATATTCTGTAAAATAGTCTGTAAACAAGCACCTTCAAGCATCGTTTACGAAGACGACACAATCATGGCTTTCCTCGACATTAGACCGTTAAACATGGGACATACCCTTGTAATTCCAAAAGCTCACTACGTTGATATATTCGACATCCCTGAAAAAGAATTAAGCCAAGTCCACAAAGCCGCTAAGCTGTTAGCGTTTGCAATCAAAAAAGCCACTGCCGCCGACGGCATCAGCATCATCCAACAGAACGGCAAAGCTGCAGGACAAGACATTTTCCATATGCACGTTCATGTAGTGCCGCGATTTGAGGGACAAAAACTGCCTCCTTTCAGTGACCTCAAAGAAGTAGAGAGAGAGCAGTTGGATACGTTGGCGAAGAAAATAAAACAACATCTCTCAGCCAAAAATCCTTCAGAATAAATTTTAAAAAAATAGGGACCTGCTTAATTTTCAGGTTCTTTTACATTGATTTTTCCATATTAGCCATTTTTGGCATCAAAACCTTATCGATAGCATGACAAACTCCGTTATCGACCACTAAATCGGGTTTGATTATGTTTGCTCCGTTAACCTTTATGTTCTTGTGCAGATGCCAACTTTTCGCATCTATCATAAGTTCTCCGCCATTAAGTGCTTGCAAATATTCGTGTTCCTTCAAATCTTCGGTCATCATTTTTCCTTCCACTACATGGAAAGTCAAAACTTCTTTGAGTTTCATAGGGTCTTTTAGAAGCATGTCCCAATCGGCTTTCGGGATTTTATTGAATGCTTCGTCTGTGGGTGCAAAAACTGTGAATGGACCTGGACCTTTTAGGGTGTCTACGAGTCCTGCGGCTTTTACTGCTTCCGCAAGCTTTGTCATTCCTGATGCCATTGCGGCGTCAACAATATCCGGCAAAAATTTCACCTCCACTACAATTGAGTTCTAGAAGTCGCTAAGGATACAATGGCTCGATTATACTATAAACCTTGCTAATCCAAGACGCAGACGTCTACAGTGGCAGACCGATTACATCTGACTGATGTGGGATTTGAAAAGTTTTAATAACGATACCTACAGTTGTGAGCTTGATGGCGCTTGGTTGATACAGTTTCATTAGCACTCATAGTAAGTTCACTGATAATTTTGATTGGATTCTTAGCCAACTACTTCTACAAGAAAACCGGATTCCCCGATATGCTGATTCTCATATTTATTGGGGCCATTTTCGGCCCCATTTTAGGAATCTTTGATCCGGTAGCGGTTCAGAGTTTTGCGCCCTACATTGCTGCATTGGCCTTATCCTACATTATATTCGATGGAGGCATGGGCTTAAACATCAAACAAGTTCTTCATAACAGCCCCAAAGCCATTTCGCTGGCTATTTTAGGCTTTGTCTTTAGTCTTCTGGGCGTCGCTGCATTCATGGTTTACGCGTTTCATATGTCTTGGCTGTATGGTTTGCTTTTTGGAGCAATATTTGGCGGAAGTAGCTCAGTAATTGTTGTTTCGCTCGCGTCCAAAATAAAAATCAGTGAAAAAGGTGCAACCATTCTCATACTGGAATCAGCAATAACCGACATCTTCAGCATCGTCATCGCCATAGCAATAATCGATATTCTCCTCACTGGGCAAGCTGATGTTGTAGCAATCGGTGTAGGAATCGCGGGCAAATTCCTTATCGGGTTACTGTTGGGTTTAGGCTTAGGTTTTGCTTGGCTCTTTGCATTAAAGAGAGTGTCTACCCTGCCTTTTTCTTACATGTTAACCTTAGGGATAGTTCTGTTGGGGTATGCTACCTCTGAGATTTTAGGCGGAAGCGGTGTGCTATGTGTTTTGCTTTTTGGTTTGATCTTGGGGAATGAGCGAGAATTTCTAAAATTTTTTAGGCGAAACATCGACGCAAATCATGATGGAGGCAGAATCCTGTTATCTGTTACGAGGGGGTTGAGGCGTTTTGAAGCTGAAGTGGCTTTCTTAATTAGTACTTTCTTTTTTGCTTTCTTAGGCATAATCGCTTCGGTTCCCAGCTTTGTCATCTTGATGTCGGGGATTGTGCTTTCTATTATTATGCTTTTGACACGTTATGGCGCAGTCTTGTTAACAACAATGAAGAGTTCCATACACAAAGAGCGCGGTATGCTGACTGTGATTTTGACTAGAGGTTTAGCCACCGCGGTTTTAGCTACTTTGCCCGCTCAACTTGGGCTTTCATACGCGGATATTTTCGTGGATATTGCCATCGTTGTAATCGTAACCACCGCTATTATGGCTACAGTTGGTTCAATGCTGCTTTCACGCCAAAAATAGTTATTTCTTGGTTTTTTTGTAGTAGTTGTGTGGGAAGCGCCTATTCAACATCATCAAATGCAAAAAACATCCCGCATAGAACCAAAACTTAGACCCCGAGGCTCAACAACCTGCATCCAAGGTAACTTCGCCATAGCGTCAAAATAGAGCCCACTAACAACGCGGTTATAACGAACTAAATCGGCGGTTTCCATGAAAATGTGTTAGGTAAATTTGATATTTAAGATTTAAGAAGAAATCGTTTGAGTAATTCTTAAGATGATAAACTCAGCTGGCTTCATGACTGCTACACCGATGAGAAGGTTTATTCGTCCGTTGTCTACGTCGTTTTGGTTCATCGTAGTTTGGTCGCAATGAACAAAAAAGGCTTCTTGCTGGGAGGCACCCATCAACATACCGTTCTTCCAAGTTTGTGTCAGAAAATTCTCTGTTTCAGATTTCACTTTAGCCCACGTTGCCGCATTGTTCGGTTCGAATGTTACCCATGCGGTTCCTTTCTTGATTGATTGCTCAAGGTAAATCATTAATCTGCGGACAGTCACGTACTTCCATTCTGGGTCGTTTGATAGTGTTCGGGCACCCCACACAAGTAGGCCCTGGCCGGCGAAGTTTCGGATACTGTTTATTCCCTGCGGTGTGAGGCTGTCTTGTTGGTACGATTTCATAGTTAACTCCAAGTCCACTGCGCCCTTGACCAACTGATTTGCAGGGGCTTTGTGAACACCGAATTCGATATCTGTGTGAGCGTAGATTCCTGCTATTTGTCCGCCTGGCGGAACCAAACGCCCAGGCCCAGTCTCTGCCTCCTTTACGTAAATCCATGGATAGTACAACGCGGCAAATGAAGAGTCACCGGGTTTAGTTACGCTGGATGGATCCTGGCCTTTGAGGGAATCAAAAATGGCAAAGCGGTTCCGCAACCGTTCACAGTGGCCAATCATCGCGGTGGCTAAACCTACTGTGGCTTGTGCGTTGGGAGAGTAAATTATTGAAGCATCCACCGCCTCAAGTTTAGCGAGGGAACTTGCATAGTTTCCATCGTTTACACTGCATACGTAACAGCGTTTGCCACCGTTCCCAAAGAACCCTTCAACTGAATATGGCAGATATTTGTCCACCCCAAAGTAACCTCCGAACAGCCTTTGATATTCAATGAAACTAGTGACAAGGGTCGGGACATCTGGGCCAGTTTGGGTTTCACCTAAAAAAGCAGCGTTGCTGGTGCTTACCCCCTCGATTGATTGAGGCTGAATTCTGACGTTTTGTACAAATACGCCTGGTTTTATGGGTAAACGGCTCATGACATAGGATTATGTTGGAGGGCGTTTTTGTGCGTATTGGTATCTGCGTGGTTTGCCTATGCGAGTTAGGATATTGTCTTTGACGAGGTCGACGAGGGCGTGTGCTACGGCGGTGCGGTCGTAGTGGAAGCCTTTGCGTGCGAGTTCGGTGTGGACGTCGTCTAAGCCTCGTGGCTCTGAAAACCAGTTTTCTTCCCAGAGTTTTTGGATTACTCCTCGGCAGGTTTCGGCGCGGGGTAGGGAGGCTGGGCGTTCGGCGATTTGGGTTAGGTTGATGTTTTTGGAGTGTTCGGTGACGGTGGAGAGTATTTGGTTTACTGCGGTTTGGATTTGGTCGCTTTGGGCTTCGATTTCGAATTCTATGTCTCCGATTTTCATTTTTACTTTGATGGGTGGGTTTTGCTGTGGTTGTGTCAACTCTTCACCTATTGTATATTGAATTGTGCAAGATGCACATGCACAATACTTAAATATTTCACCAATAAAGATATTGAATATTGGTGAATCAACGTGATTGAACAATATACAATTACTAACAAATATAACTTTCCACAACCCAGCATCGACTCACTACTCCCCCATCGCTTCTTCGAGCAATCAATCCGCACTCTAAAAGAAGTCCAACAAATCCCCATGCACCTAAATCAGCAAACTGCACAGCAGTTCAATACATCCCAACAAGCCACCAACCTACAACTTAACCCCGCTCCAATCAACCTAAAACCCGACCACCAAGAAACGATAATTGCAGGTATCGACACTTCGACGATAAAAATAGGTGAAACTTCAACAGGAATCATTGTTGCAATCCGGGGGGCCACAACATGGAAACAAAACGGTGCCTATAAATACTCACGGCTTGGTCCATTCATTTTCCACATCACCGAAGATAATAAAAACCAACTTTTCAACACGCTCGAACACGCTTACTTTAGCACAACATATGGCAGTTGTCATCAAGCTGCGCCAAACATTATGCAAATGCCGACACGCCTCGCCAGCCTTCTGGAGAGGTGGCTTCAAACAATGCTTGCCAAAACCGTGAATCAAGGTGTTCTCCTCTTTGACGGCTCATTAACTGCTGGTACCCCAGAAACCCCCACCCATCGCCTTAGGGAAATCTTGAACTATGCACGCAGGAATCAGACCACGGTTTTGGCGTTCTCAAAGGCGACTACATTGAGAGCTAAGGGTTTGCTGATAACCGAGCAGCTTCCCAACTGTGACCCCCCTTATTTGCTCGAAACCTCGGGGCTGCACTCAAAACCACCGATGATGTTGCTGGGCGATGTGTATGTGGCACGGCTCAATAAGGCAAACTTTGCGTTCAGATTGGATATTGACAGAGAGACCCCCGTTGCTCAACGAATCGATGCACTTCAAAAACTTTTGGGCAACGACCTCTACACTCAAAGCTACCCCGAAACGCTCCGTCTATCACACATTCTATGCACTTTCACTGCCAACGAAGTCTTAGCAATCAAACACTTCATCATCCGCAAACATGGCATCCAAATCGTCAACAGACCGGACATGCACAAAGTCCTCTTCGGCTCGTATGGGTTCAAAGGAGAAAACTAACATGAAATTATACAAAAAAGAAGGCAACATTCTCCAAATCATCAGCTTCCCTACTGAGAATGCAGAAAAAGGCGATTATTTGCTAGTGGAAGATGGTGATGCAGCCAAGGCTTTGATTGCACAGGTTATTGATGTTCAATTCGCGGCTGTTCCCGGTGTTTTGGAAGAGTTATTGCGGACGTTGCCCGATGGAGGCGAACCATTGCAGGGCGAAGATATCGATCCAATGGAAATAGCACCCCACATCACCTACATCCAAGATGCAAGCCTTCTGATTTGCAAGATAAGGGCAACCTTAGAAAACGAAATGCTCAGCCCAAGCAGCAGTTGGTTGCCTTCTCGCTCGCAATCTACAATCAAGAAACTCTCCATCCCCATGCTCATGAAATTGGCGAAAGTCGATGGTAAGTTGCCCATAACGCTGGGCGGAACCAAAGATTCCTCGCTACTCACCATCGACGCCTCGGATATCGACGGAACCCTAAACATCATAACAGGCAAGAAGGGCTGCGGCAAATCCCACCTCTCAAAACTCCTAATGGTCAACCTCGTCGGTTACAAAGCAACCGTCGTCATCTTCGATCTTAACGGTGAATACAGTAGCCTTGGCATGACAAATGACGGCAAAAGAAACATGTACTACGACAAAATCCATACGCTCACTCCTTCTCAGAATTTCAAGGTGGCACTTGAGCAGTTACCTTTGAACACCGTGATGGGAATACTCGTGAATGCGCTGCATCTGCCTGGAACTTCAGCCCGTGAGTTCAGGAGACTTTGGAAAATGCTCAAGGAACAAGGCAAGCTGAACATGCAGAATTTGGGTGAAGCAATCCGAGACTTAAACTGTAATCAGCATGTGAGGGATGCCTTGGCTTCAAGGTTTCATTCGTTTGCTAACTCCGGTTTCTTCACTGACTGCTTGGGTGAGGCTTCTATGCTTGATGAGAGCATTTTCAAAGCTAAAGATGTTGGCGGTGCGATCGTAGTAAACTTAAAAAATACTTCCAATATAGACCGACAAATAGTCGTTGAATATGTCCTAGGTAAACTCGTTGATTCTCTCTCCAAGTGGAAACTCAAAGCCGTCTTCCTGTTCGCCGAAGAAGCCCACCTGTACCTACGCGAAACCTACTGGGACGATATCGTCACTCGAATGCGCCACTACGGCATATTCACTACCTTCATAACCAACCAACCAGACACCATCCAAGAAACCATCTATCGCCAAGCCGACAACATCTTCCTCTTCAACTTCACCAACGAACACGACCTCGACGTGGTTTCAAGAGCGGCTCGCGTGGATTCTGAGACGGTGCGGTCAATAGCCCGCGACTTGCCACCCCACCACTGCCTCACATTAGGCAAAGTGGTCAGGGATTTTCCCATAGTTGCGAAAGTAAGAGCTTTAGACATAAAAACGCTGGGAGAAACACGCCTATTCTTCAATAATTAACGCTCTCTCCTTTAATCCGTATAGTGTTTTGAGGGAACGCTTATAAAAAACAGGAACAATAAGCCCTATGATGTTCTAAATGGTTTTTAGAAAGAATCTGTTGAACATTTTTGTAGTTGTCGTTATTATCATCGCGGCTATTTCTGTACTGTTAGCGACTCACTTTATCTTAATTGATGGGATGCGGTTTGTCTTTTCAACAGTTAGTATCCGAATCTCAACTGTGATAACTGGCATTGTTTGTTTTGGACTTGTGCTTTTTCTACAAGGAAGAATCCTCTGGAAACCTCTTTACTATGCCATTTTGGCGGTTATTTTTTTCTTAAGTTTGTATGAGATCGTTTGGTATTATTTGGCAGCATTTTCTTTCGGTTACGAATTGAGGATTTTTCAGTTTGCTGCGCTTGCAGGGTGGGTTTTGCTTGGGGTTAGAGAGGTGTATCCAAGGAAGCCAAGGAAAATTTCATTGATGCTATATGGTTTTTTCGTAGCTATTATGGTGGTGTGGGTTGCAATGGGTTTTGATGTAAATAGCTACGGTGATGCCAATTTCTCAATTGCAGGAGAGGTTTTTAATGAGGCAAGCAAAGCAGCGTTAGCTCTTGGTTACGCAGTTCATATTGGAACAAAAAAGAGTTAAAAAGAGTTTAATTTCTCTAATTTTTCCCTGTTTTGAACAAAGAATCGTCGAAAAGACGCTGTTAAGTTATATTTTTCCACTTCGTCAAAGGGAACCCAACGTAGCTCTGCGGCATCGCTCGCAGCTTGTATATTTCCTGCTTTGACGTGTACGAGGTAATCGATGATAACGTAGTGGTATTTTACTTTGCTTTGCTCGTCCAAATCAACGTTATCCACGACATCGATGAGCTCTGGTTTTTCGACGTCTAAGCAGGTTTCTTCTTTGGTTTCGCGAATTGCTGCAGTTTCGATGCTTTCGCCGAGTTCAACCAAGCCTCCCGGAATTGTCCATTTGCCTTTGCTGGGTTCGTTTCCCCGTTTTATGAGTGCGATTTTGCCGTTTTGGATTATGACTGCTCCGATGCCTACGACAGGTTGGTCAGGGTACAAGCGTTTCACCATATAGAATCCTCATGATACGTTAGGTTATCCATGCTTAAAACTGATGTGGGTTAGCTTAAGAAGATAAAAAAAGGAAAATGTTGGGAGTTGAATGCCTACTCGTATCGAAGGGCTTCTACTGGTTTTAGTTTTGAGGCGCGCCAAGCTGGATAAAGTGCGAAGATTACGCTAACGCCGATGCCGAAAGCTAATGCGCCCACTAAAACTTCTGGAGTTAACAGGGGTATTATTTTGAATCCGCCGCCGCCAAACACTCCTGAAGCCAAGACTCCTGCGGTGATGTTAGCTAATATCCAGCCTAGCACAATTCCTATTATTGCGCCCATTAAGCCGATTATTACTGATTCGCCAAGGAAGATGGTTAGCACAGTTCTGCTTTTCATGCCCAGTGCCTTGAGGATTCCGATTTCCCGTGTCCGCTCAATCAGCGAGACTATCATGATGTTCATTATTCCGATGCCTGCTACCAACAAAGAGATTGCTGCGATTCCTCCAAGGAACAATTGCAGTAAGCTAAAAATGCTTGTGAGCAAACTCAGAACAGCGGTTGCGGATATGACGGATACTTGGTTGCTGAAGTGGTCCGTTATGAGTTTGGAAACGTTGGAGATTGTTGCATTGTCGCTGCTTTTGAGTTGGACGAGTATCATGTCAGCTTGGTTGGTTCCAAAGAAGCTTTCTGCTTGACTGAGGGGTATGTAGACGCCGGTGTCTGAGGGTCCACCGATTCCGAAGCCTCCGATTTTGCCAAGTACTCCTGTAACGTTAGCGGTGTAAGTTTCATTTATAAAAGGAGGCAGAACGGTAGCGTTTGTCCAGATTACATTCATGCTGTCGCCTGCACCAAAATATATGGTTCCGTTCTGTCCAGGTTGGTTAACGCGTGTGCCCACAACTGCGTCAGTATCGGTTGGGTTTGTAGGAATGGTTCCGCTTGCTGCTACGAAGGTTGTGCCGTAAAGTTGCGCATATTGGTTGAAATCGACACCATAAATCGTAACTGTCCTGTTCAAGTTGCCAGTTTGGATGTAGCCTGTGCGGCTGATAATTGCAATTGAAGATGTTATGTCTGGGGATAATGCGTCAATTTCACCTGTATAGTTAACGTAAAAATTGAATCCTGAGTTGCTTGAGCCTCCTGCACCTCCAAAACCGCCTCCTCTTGGGCCCGCGCCGCCTTCTCCGAAACCCCCGCCCCCACCAGAACCGACGTTGCCGCCTGCACCTGCTCCACTTAAAACGCCTCCAGTTCCTGGACTAACGATTAATGTATTGGCTGATAGACCTTGGTTAAGTTGGTGAGTTATAGTTGCTTGTAAGCCCTGAGTAATTGACAGCAATGCAACGATCGCAGCGATACCTATGATTACACCTAATGTAGTTAATGCTGCACGGAGCTTACGAAGCTTAATTGCGCTAAAAGAATAACCGAAAATATCTCTTGTCCTCATTGTTCATTCACCGTTTCAGCTGTTATTTCACCATCAAACATTTGCACGGTTCTTTTTGCTTCCTGAGCCAAATGCTGGTCATGAGTCACCATTATGATGCTAACGCTGTTTTCAACGTTAAGTTTCTTGATTAAAGTTAACACTTCGTTTGCAGTTTTGGAATCCACGTTTCCTGTCGGTTCATCTAACAAGAGAAACTTGGGATTGTTTGCTAAAGCACGTGCTATTGCTACTCGTTGTTGTTGGCCACCGCTGAGTTCAGCAGGTTTATGGTTAATCCTGTCCTTCAAACCAACCGTTTCCAAAAGTTCAATTGCACGTTTCTTTCGCTCTGCTTTGCTCAAGTTGGCTATTGACATGGATAATTCAACGTTGTCTCGAGCTGTTAATCGGGGAATTAGGTTAAAGAATTGGAACACAAAGCCTATTTTGAGTCTCAAATCGGCGAGTTGATTATCGTTAAGTTTGGAGATGTCAACACCATCAATTAGCAGGGTGCCTGAAGTGGGTTTGTCTAATGCTCCAATGAGGTTCAGCATCGTTGATTTGCCGCTTCCGGATGGACCCAAAATGGCTACGAAATCGCCAGTTTCAACTTTGAGGTTTACTCCTCGAAGTGCTTCAACTGGCACTTTGCCAAGCATGTAAGTTTTTGTTACGTTGATTGCTTCAACCACTGGAATTGTTTTAGACATTTTATTTCGCTTCTTTCTCAAATATTTGATTTATCATGGAAATAAGTCCGTCTTATAAATGATAGCTAAATTATAAAAAAGAAAAGAAGAGAGTTCTACCCTTACTTGTTGAGGTATCTCCAGGACAGGACTACACATATTGTGGTGACAACTACTGCAAAGCCACCGACGACTGCAAAGTCAAGTGGAAGAGGTCCGAATCCGTCGCTGAATACCATTAGTCTTCGAACAGCATCGATTGTATAGGATATCGGGTTGAGGCTCGCGATTGATTGGAGCCAGCTCGGCATTTGAGCAATGGGGAAGTAGGCGCTGCTTGCAAACATTAGTGGCAGCGTTATGAGTTGGAAGATTGCTTGAGGCATTTCCATTCTTGTTGCTCGCAATGTTAAGGCAGTGAAGAACGACGATAAACCTACGCTTATGAGGAATACTATTGCAAATACTCCAAAGAGGCTCCAAACCGTAAAATTGCTTCCTGTAGTGATTCCTAAGGCAAATGCTACGACCAAAACGATGGCTGCTTGGAATAAGGCTCGAACGCTTGCAGCGAATACTTTGGAGAGTATGATAACTGAACGCGAAACTGGAGTGCTAAGAACTTTGTTCATGAAGCCTAAGCGTTTATCCCAAACCACAGACATACCCACGAATGCTGTTGTGAAAACTACAGTGAAAGCTACCATGCTCATGGACATAAACGAGAAGTAGTCTGGCGTTCCAAACGTGTGCATCATAACTATCTTGGGATCTATTCCTGGAATGCCTGTTACAATGTTGCCTATGTTCATTGCTTTCCCAAGTAAAGCTAACCATAGAATTGGCTGGAGAATTCCCATGGCTAAAACAAAGGGTTGCTGATACCATTTTTTTAGTTCTCGATTAGTTAATGCCCAGAGTCCATGTAGTTTGCTCTTTGAATATTGAACTTCTTCGCTCATCTGTGTGACCTCGACATAGCCATTCTTTGTGCCATTACGCCTTCACGTGACTCTTCTGCATCCCGCATAGATTTTCCAGTGTATTGTAAGTAGACCTCGTTTAATGTTGGTTTAGTTAGAGAAAGCTTTGTCACTACATGGTTGTTGTTTCGGAGTGCTTCTATGATTAATGGCGCTGCTAGTTCTCCATTAGCAGCTTTTATCATATAGGAGTCTTTTTCTTTTTTGACTTCTTTTACGTATTCGATTTTGCTGATCAGTTCAGTGATGTCTTCGTCTTTTTGTATGCTTAAGGTGATGATGTCGCCGCCTAAACTGTCTTTAAGTTCAGTGGGGGTTCCTATAACGACGATTTTGCCATGATCAATTATTGCAATTCGGTCGCAGAGTGCATCAGCTTCTTCCAAGTAGTGAGTTGTCAAAAAGAGAGTCATGCCGAATTCTTTTTTGAGCATCTTCACGTAGTTCCACGTAGCTGCACGGGTTTGGACATCTAAGCCCAAGGTTGGTTCGTCTAAGAAGAGCACTTTGGGTCGGTTGATTAACCCGCACGCTAACTCTAGTCTTCGTCGCATGCCGCCTGAAAAGGTTTGAACTCGTTTGTCTTTGAACGCTGTTAACTCAACAAGATTTAGAAGATCTGCGGCTCGTTTTTTGGAGACATCGCGAGGGATTCCGTAGAGGTCAGCGCATAAAAGAATGTTTTCGATACCTGTTAAGTCCTCATCTGCAGTGTACTCTTGTGGAACAACCCCGATTGCCCCGCGGACGTCCATGGTTTGTTTTATTATGTCGCCACCGAGAATAGTGGCTTTTCCTTCGGTCGGTCTTGTAATTGTTATCAGCATTTTGATGGTTGTGGTTTTGCCTGCGCCGTTGGGTCCAAGGAAACCAAAAATTTCTCCATGTTTGACGCTGAAGTTTATGTGGTCAACTGCTACTAGGCTGTGGTTGAAAACTTTGGTTAAGCCTTCAACTTTTATTATGTCTTCCTTTTCACTCATGTTTTTCACTTTTTAGTTTACTGTTCATTTCCTCAAGTTTCGTTGATGCTTCATCGAGTACTCTTAGGGCTTCGTCTAAATCCTTCTCAGAATATTTCTCTCTCAAAGTTTTACCCAGTTTTATCGATGACACAAATAATCGTCTCATAGATGCACGTATCTGGTTTGTTTTTTCTTCAGGTATGTTGCTAAAGAACCTGTCAAAGAAGGGATTTGTCATAAAGCCTGCGTCTGCTCGGAATTTTTCGCGGATTTTTGTCTGTTCTTCGAGGAGGTCTTTTCCGTTTTGGGTTAATTCGTAACGTTTGAATCCGTTTTCTGTTGGGAGTTCTTTTACGTATGCGTTGTCTTGGAGCCATGCTAGTAGTGGATAGATGGAGCCTGGGCTGGGTTTCCAGTTGCCGCCAGTGTGTTTTTGGATTTCGTCCATCAGTTCGGAGCCTGACATTGCTTTTTGGTTTAGGGCTTCTAGGACGTGGTAGCGTAGGAAGCCTTTGGGGACCATGGCGTTGTGGCGTAGCCAGTTGCGCCTGTGGAACATCATGTGCTTTTCTTCGTGCATTTGATGTTTTATGTTTTTGAAATCTTCTTTTTCTTCATCATTCATTCAATATCACTATCGATATCGTTATTGATTATCGCAGACGATATCATTAGTGATATTTAAATTTGTTCCCAAATCTTAAACAAAACCACGAATACAATCCCCGACATCCGCGTTTTTGGGCTAAAATTGCCCCACTAATTTTTGCACATAATCCTGGAAAACTATCTAACGCCACAATCTTTGAGTCATTGAAAACACATGACTTGCTTTAATCAAATCTCGTGAATGTAAGTTTAAATGTTTACTTAAATAATAGTGAATAATGGAGCATCGCTAAGTGTCCTACGTCTTCAACATCCCATATCGTGATAACAAAAAACTCAAAGCCGTCATGGAAAAAGTGAAAGACGACAAAAAGCTCAAAACCTATTGGAGATGCGCCAACGTCATGGCTATTGAACGCATGGGCTACACTGATCATGGTCCAACCCACGTTAAAATCGTAGCCAACCTCTCCCTCAAGCTCCTAAGGATTATGGTTGAAAAAAAACTCATCACCCCAAGTATAGTAGAAAACTATGACATGACAAACGACGACGCTGAAGTCGTGGTGGTTTTAGGATCAATCTTCCATGACCTTGGAATGATTGTGCAGCGTAGAGACCACGAAAAATACAGCGCCTTTTTAGCCTTGGAGTTCTTCGATAGATTCCTAACCCCAACCTACACAGAGGAAGAAAAAGCCATAATCACCTCCGAGGTCCTCCATGCAATCGTAACCCACGAAGAACCGCCCACCAACGAATCAACCTGCAAAATTTTAACCAAAGAAGCAGGTATAGTGGGTATCGCTGACGCTTTGGATATGGAAGCTGGACGAGCCAGAATTCCCTTTCAATCCGGAAAAGTGGATATCCACGCCGTTTCAGCCTTATCCATAGAAAAAGTGGATATTGAAGTTGCAGAAAACGGCGTAAAACCTATCAACATAAAAATAAAAATGTCCAATTCCGCTGGTGTTTTCCAAATCGATGAACTCCTAAAACCCCGAATCGTCAATTCTGGGCTAGAACAGTTTTTCCATGTTATCGCGGAAATAACAGGTGAAAAAGAAAACAAAATAATAGATAAATTCGAAATCTAACTTTTGGAGGCAAAACCATGATTCATGAATACGACGTTGTGGTTATTGGAGGCGGAATCGCAGGATTATATACTGCCCTTATCACCTCAGAAAACGCCAAAGTCGCCGTCATTAGTAAAGTGCATGTTACGCGTTCCCATTCGGTTGCGGCGCAAGGCGGTATCGCTGCAAGTCTTGGTAACGAAGAAGAGGATCATTGGGAATGGCACATGTACGACACCATCAAAGGAAGCGACTATCTCGCCGACCAAAAAGCTGTGGAGATTTTGACTAATGAAGCTCCAAACGCTATCTACACACTTGAACGCATGGGGGTTCCTTTTAGCCGAAACACAGAGGGAAAAATTGACCAGCGCCGATTTGGGGGACACACCAAAAACTTTGGCGAGGCTCCCATTAAACGCGCATGCTACGTCTCAGATCATACGGGAAGAGCAATAATGGACACGCTCTACGACCGATGCCTTCAAAAAGGTGTAACATTTCACAACGAAATATTCATCCAACACCTGCTCTTCGCACTAAACAATTGTTGCGGCGCCGCAGGATACGACATAGCAACTTCAACTTCACATGTTTTTCATGCCAAAGCGGTAGTTTTAGCAACTGGAGGATGTGGCAAAATCTACAAAACCAGCAGCAATGGCTTCGCTTCAACAGGAGACGGATTTGCTCTTGCTTTGGATGCACTTTTGCCTTTGGAAGATATGGAGTTTGTCCAGTTTCATCCCACTGGCATCTACGGATTTGGAATCCTCATAAGTGAAGCTGCAAGAGCAGAAGGCGGCATTTTGCGTAACGGTTTAGGCGAACGTTTCATGGAACGGTATGCACCAACTTTGAAAGAATTGGCTCCCAGAGATATCGTTTCACGGGCAATCCTTAGAGAGATAAACGAAGGAAAAGGCATCGACGGCAAGGATTATGTTTACCTTGACCTAAGAAAAATTGGTAAGGAATGTTTAGAGCAGAAGCTTCCTGAAATAACCTCATTCATCAAAACCTATTTGGGAATCGACCCCAGCGAAACGCAGATTCCAGTTGCCCCAACATGTCACTACATGATGGGCGGAATCCCTACAGACATTGATGGACACGTATTGGCCGATAGAGCCGGCACATTTCTGCCGGGTTTGTACGCTGCTGGGGAATGCGCTTGTGTAAGTGTGCATGGTGCGAACCGTTTAGGTTGCAATTCGCTGATAGACTTGGTTGTTTTTGGGCGCAGAGCAGGCTTGAGTGTTCTTAGGGAGATAAAAACAAAACTTTGTCAGCCACTGCCAATCCAAGCTGAAAACATTGTAGTGGATAAAACTAATAGTTTACTTGAATCCAAAGGCACCGAACGCGTCTCCGTCTTGCGGGAAACGTTGCAATCTTTAATGACTGAACAATGTAGCGTTTTCAGAAACGGTCAAACTCTCGAACAAACATTGGGTCAGATTCGTCACCTCAAAAAGCGACTTACAAACGTCGGGTTAACAAACAGATCCAGAGTTTTTAATTACGAGTTGCAGGAAGCCTTAGAACTAAACAACATGCTTAGAGTTGCAGAAGTTATTATTTATTCAGCTCTTATGCGTGGGGAAAGTCGTGGAGCACATTTCCGCAACGACTTCCCTGAGCGGAATGATGAAGAATGGCTCAAACACACATTTGTTAACGAAACCCCAACAGGGCTAAAAGAAAACTACAAACCCCTTATAGCTGGCAGGTTTGCACCCGAAAAACGGAGGTACTAACTATGAAGATTACCTTGAAGGTTTACCGTTTCAATCCTGAAATCGACAAGGAATTTCATTATGATACTTTCAAGGTAGATGCTGAACCTAATGAACGAATTCTCGATTGCCTAAACAAAATCCGCTGGCAACAAGACCCCACGCTCTCTTTTAGAATGGCCTGCGCCCATGGAATCTGCGGTTCTGACGGCTTAACCATTAACAGCCAATCCGCCTTAGCCTGCCAAAAACTAGTCAAAGACTACGATTACACCAAGGAAATTCTCATTGAACCCCTAAAATATTTTGTCGTTGTCAAGGATTTGATTGTTGATTTAGCACCATTTTTTGAAAGAATCAAATCTATTACCCCACAAACTCCTCAAACAATGACGATTGCTGACTTGGAAAAGGAAAGAATCCAAAGCCCCCAAGAACGCAGCCGATTCGATGATGCCCTAAAATGTATTCTCTGCGGTTGCTGCTACGGCTCTTGCCCAGTTATGACTGAGCAGGACCTTGAATTCCTCGGACCTGCCGCCATTCTAAGAGAAGAGCGTTACATTTTCGATTCCAGAACCTCCGATAATCCAAAACGTTTAGAAATTCTAAAAAAGCCTCATGGCATTTGGGGCTGCAAAAGCTACTACATGTGCACTGTGGTTTGTCCCAAAAAAATTAAGGTCACTGAGGCAATCTTAAAAACTAAAAAGAAGATTATAGAAGAACAACAACCCAAGAATGAATAGGCAGGAAAAACTATGGAAACCAGAAAAGAAATAGACCCGTTAGGCGAACGCGCCATACCAAAAGCCGCTTACTTTGGCATACAGACGTTGAGGGCGACTGAGAATTTCCCGGTCAGCGGGTTAAAAGCACCCGTCCAGATGATCGAAGCCTACGTTTTAATCAAAAAAGCGGCGGCTCTCGCCAACATGAAGGTGGGGTGGCTGGACCAGAAAATCGGCGCCGCCATCGTAACTGCCTGCGAAGAAGTGTTTTCAGGAGCTCTAATCGACCAATTTGTAGTTGATGTTTTCCAGGCTGGCGCCGGAACAAGCTTTAACATGAATACCAATGAGGTGCTTGCCAACCGTGCATTGGAGATTTTAGGTAAAGAGAAAGGCGACTACAAAACAGTGAGCCCCAACGACCATGTTAATATGGCACAGTCCACCAACGACACCTACCCTACAGCGCTTCATCTTAGTGTGCTGATGGCGCTTCCATCCCTGCTTTTGGCGCTTGACGATTTGGCAGAAGCATTCAGGGCGTTAGCCAAAAAAAACGTGGATGTCATCAAGTCCGGTCGGACACATCTGCAGGACGCGGTACCGGTCACGATTGGGCAAGAGTTCAGCGCTTATTCATGTGCAATAGCTAACTGTGCCATGGAGCTTCGTCGCCGCCAAGAAAAACTTTATGCAGTGGCGCTGGGCGGCACGGCTACGGGCACAGGCGCAAACACGCATCCAGAATACAAACGAATCGCCGTCGCCCAACTTGCATTGATCAGTGGTTACCCCCTTAAACCCGCCGAAAACAGTTTTGAAGCGCTGCAAAGTCACCGCTCGGCTATGACTTTGTCAAGCGGACTTAAGGAGCTGGCGCTTGAGCTTATCCGTATTGCCAATGACCTGCGGCTTTTGGCTTCTGGTCCCACAACTGGGTTAAACGAGATATCCCTGCCGCCTGTTCAACCTGGCTCATCAATTATGCCTGGAAAAGTTAACCCGGTCATGGCTGAATGCCTCGATATGGTAGCTTTCCAAGTGGTCGGCAACGACTTAGCCACTTCTATGGCGGTGCAAGCTGGGCAACTGGAACTAAACGTTATGACTCCCGCAGTAGCCTACAACATGCTTTTTTCCATCCAAATACTTGCCAACTACATTCCCGTCTTTACAGAAAAATGCGTCAAAGGCATAACCGTCAACACAAAACAATGCGAGCAATACCTGGAAAAAAACCCCTCACTGGCGACGCTTTTGGCACCCAAAATCGGGTATTTGGAAGCCGCCAAAATCGCCAAGCAAGCCCAAGCGGAAAACCGCACCGTAAAAGAGGTTGCCATAGAAAAAGGCTTGTTAAAACCTGCAGAACTGGAAAAGATTTTCAGGCGCAAGAACCTGCTAAATGAGCAATAAGCCATGCATCACTGTTTGGTATGTGTTAAAAAAAGGGAGCTATGCTCGCCGTAAACGTGTCCGGTACCCTTTAAGGCTCGAGCGACTTTAGGATTCAAAAAGGGTTCGGGCTGACATCGGCTTGATGTCGGTTAACGGTTAGACGCTTAGCTCTCTACTAGAAGCTTTTGGGTTTTGTGGTTATATTTGTTTGTTGTTGTAGTGTGTAGCGAACATTTTGTATAAGTTTTGTTGGGTGCTGTGACATTTGCATTAACCATTCAATATATAAAAAAAACTAAGGCAAAGGGAGCGATGCAAATCTGAAGACAAAAATCTTTCTTAAAGTTTAAAGGCTTTTTTGCATTATAATGTTGTGGGATTGCTTGTGAAAGTTTCTTTTTGGCTTTTGGATATTAACCCTAAAATTGACGGGGACAAGGGCACGCTTGAGTTGTGGCTTTGGGGAGTTGACTGTGCTGGCAATCGTGTGCTTGTTATTGACCGCAATTTTGTTGCTTACTTTTATGCTGTTGTGGCTGATGGGTCTGATGCATCGAAAGTTGCTGAAGCAATCATGAACGCTTATGGCAAATCAATTGTGACTGCGGAAGTTGCCCAGCGACGTTTCTTCGGCAAACCCGTACATGTAATAAAGGTCTGTTGCAAGGTAGCAACCGAAACTGGAGCTCTTGCAAAGCAACTTCGAAGCATCGAAGGGGTAGCTGATTGCCTCGAAGACGACATTCGCGCCACTATGCGGTACCTAATCGACAACGACTTGGCACCCTGCGTATGGCATGAGGTAGAAGCCATAGAAGAAGAGAACACAGAGGGCGTACGAGTCGCTAAGGTTTATGCTGCAAACGCTCCGCCCAAACAGCTGGACAACGTCTCGGTGCCGCCTTTGAGGGTGCTTGGTTTCTCCATGATTTGCTATAGTCGAGAAGGCTCCCCCAAACCCGACCGCAACCCCGTCCTTATAATCTCAACCTCAGCTAGCAACGGCGAAACCAACCAGTTCATAGCAAACGACGACAAAAACGACAAACCCGTCATCGAGGACTTCATAGCCTACGTTTGCCAGTTTGACCCCGACATCATAGCAAGCTACGGCGCCAACACAGTCGACTGGACATATCTTCGAGGCAGAAGCCACAAATTAAAAATGAAACTGAACTTTGACCGAGCCCACTTGGAACCACACACTAGCGTTTACGGGCACGTTTCAACCACAGGCACAGTGAACGTTGATTTGGCCGATTTCATGGATGTGTTCCCCGAAGTTAAAGTGAAAAAGCTTTGGTATTTCGCGGACCATTTAGGAGTAATGAAAGACAAGCAGACAATCATTGAAGATGTGGAGTTTGCGGATTTTTGGGATGACAAGCAAAAACGTGAAGAGTTGAAGCAGTTTGGGTTTGATAGTGCCTGCAAAGTTCAGGGCACCGCGGCTTTGCTTTTGGATTTTGCCATGCAACTTGCTAACTTAACCAGTCTCCCACTGGATCACGTGATGACGGCGGCTGTGGGTTTCCGTGTAGAGTGGTTCTTAATGAAGCAGGGAAAGAAAATCGGCGAACTCATCCCCAGGCGTATCGAGCAACCCTACTTAACTTATGCTGGGGGACTTGTGCTTTCTCCCAAACCAGGCTTACACGAGAACATCGCCGTTTTAGACTTCAAATCAATGTACCCCAACATAATGATAAACTACAACCTCTCACCAGACACCTACATCGCCCCCGACCAACCTGAACCAGCAAGTGGCGTCTACACGGCACCCGAAGTCGGGCACAAATTCCGGAAAATGCCTCCCGGGTTCTACAAAGAGGCGTTAACATATCTAATCAATACAAGAGGCACCGTTCGCCAAAAAATGAAAACCCTTACTCCCAAAACTGTCGAATATCAGGTTTTGGATGCTCGCCAAAAAGCCATTAAAATCATAACAAACGCTGCTTACGGTTATGCTGGCTGGGTGGGCGCTCGGTGGTACGTTAAGCCTGTTGCTGAAGCCGCCTCTGCTTGGGGGAGACACGCGATTTTGTCGGCATCTCAGATGGCTGAAAAAGCCGGAATTCAGGTTGTTTACGGGGACACTGACAGCTTGTTCCTTAATTATGATGAAAGTAAAGTCAAAAAATTGGAAGAAGAAATCAAGAAGGAACTAAAATTGGATGTGGAAGTTGGCGAGGTTTACACCCGTATTTTCTTTACCGAAGCCAAAAAACGGTATGCAGGTTTACGGCAGGACGGCAGCCTTGACATCGTTGGCTTGGAAGTTATCCGAGGAGATTGGGCTGAGGTTGCCAAAAAAGTGCAGGAGCACGTTTTAGAAATTATTCTGAAGGAACAGTCAGTCAAGAAAGCAAGCGATTATGCGCGTTTGGTGATTGCTGACTTAAAACATAGAAAAATTTCCCTGCATGACCTCATCATTTGGAAAACCCTTACGAAACCTCCTGAAGACTACGCCATTAAAGCGCCCCATGTAGAAGCAGCCAAAATGCTCAAAGAGAAAGGCTGGCGACTAACGAGCGGCGACAAAGTCGGCTATGTAATTCTTGAAGGAAAAGGGAGGCTTTACAATCGCGTTAAACCATACGTTTTCGCCAAAACCGAAGAAATAGACGTTGAATACTACATAACTAATCAAGTTTTGCCAGCAGCCCAAAGGATACTAGCCTATTTTGACGTAACTGAAGAAGAACTGCTAAAAGAAAGTAAAGAAACAAATGAGATTAGAAGCCTAATGGATTATGTTTAGGCTGGTGGTATAGCATTTTGGAACGTTATCAAATCAACGTTTAATGCTGGTTTAACGGCTTCGGAGATGCGTGAGGCAACAATGCGTTTGATGTTTTTGTCTGCTGAGATGTCAACGATTCTTTGAGTGATGATGCCGTCGAAAACTATTGTGTCAACACCAGTTACCTGTGAAAGTTTCTCGGCTAATTGACTTACTGGTAGGCGTTCGATTAATTCGAGTTTCTCGTTGAGCAGAACCGCTTCCAGTGTCCCAACTAATGCTTTTGCTGCTTGGCTTATGGTTTCTGGAACTTCAATTTTGGGGCGTTCAGGAACAACAACTTTTTTGGGTGCTGGAGCTGGTTTAGGAACACTAGCGCCTGCAGCTTCTGCAATAGGCAACTTGTTGTCTATAGCTTCAGCTATTTCTTTGCAGTTGCATTCCTCGATTTCTTTGCCTCTTGGAGCGCGACCAACAAACTTTACGTTTGTTACCTGCATTAGTTCTTTCAAGATTAAATCGCCGCCTCTATCGCCGTCAAGCAGCGCAGTGGCGGGTCTTTCTTTTGTTATCTTCTTTATCGAGTCAGGGACCTTTGCGCCTTCGAGGGCAACGGTGTTAAAGATTCCGCATCTCATCAAGTTAATTACGTCCGCGCGGCCTTCGACAACGATGATTTCTTTAGCGCCGTCTAATCCGGGTCCAGCTGGTAGGTCTTCTGGTCCGTACTTTTCTACTTTGCCAACTTTCATAGTGTCAGAGATTTCTTTGTAAACTTCGTCGACGCTTGGCATAGATTCGATATTCCATTTGTGAAGGATTTCTTTGGCGCGGTCAATGATTATTTTTCGGCGTGCTTCACGGATGTCTTCGATTTTGTCAAGGGTTACTTTGGCTGAGCAGGGTCCGACGCGGTTTATGCTCTCAACGCTTGCTGCGATGAGGGCTGTAGAAACGCGGTCTAAGCTGGTCGGTATGGTTATTGAACCTGTGGTTCGGTCGTTTTTAGAATGTAAATCGATTTCGATTCTGCCGATACGTCCAGTTTTTTGGAGTTCTCTCAAGTCAAGTTCTGGACCGAATAGTCCTTCTGTTTGACCAAAAACTGCTCCAATAACGTCGGGTTTTTCAACTACACCTTCAATTTCAAATCTAGCGTGTACAACGTACTTTATCGTAAATGTTTGGGATGTTCCCGTAAGTCTGCAACTCCAATTGTAAGTTATATTTTATTTGATTAAGTTAATCGCACTATGCGAGTTGTTCTCGCAATGATGAGATTTTAATTTGTTACTAATTTAGAATTTAGTGGTGTGCCTTCATATAATACTTGTGGTTCTCTGATTCATGAACCTTAGACTGCAGAATTTGGATCCTTTTTGAACTTAACTTTTTTTAACTGAGGCTTTCAAAAAATTAGACGGTAAATGGCTCGAAAAATAGGTTGACAGAGCAACCGTTGTTAACTTAATGTGGAACAAAAAAATTTTAAAAGAGAAAACGGTCAAGCAGCATTTTGGTTAACAGTGCGCCGCCAAAAGTTGTACGCGAGTTTCATATGCATGCCGAAAAGTCCGTAGTAAAATTAGAGGAATATGTGACTTCACAATGAAATTCACACTTTAAGAGTGGGCCCAAAATAAAATACCTTTTAAAGCGCTTCGACCCCTTCAACTTAAATAATAAATCCAACAAAGAAGAAGGTGGTACCGATGAGTTTACACTTAAACCCTGAATACGACAAACTTCTACCAAAAATGAGCGAAGAAGAATTTGCACAACTCAAAACCTCAATTGAAACCGAAGGACAACACTACCCCATAATCGTAAACGAAGACCTCGAGGTTTTAGATGGCCACCACCGTTTCCGCGCCTGCACCGAACTTGGCCTTGAACCAGATTTTGAAGTCCGCAAATTTGACGACAAACTCTTAGAGAAAAAATTCGTCATAGAAGCCAACCTAAGACGCCGCCACCTAAACAACTTTCAACTTGTAGAGCTAGCTGTGCCGCTACTGGAGATTGAGAAAGCGCTTGCTAAGAAACGGCAATCCATAGGAGGAAAAAACGGGCGAGACATGCAGTTAGGGTTAGCGTCAGACGACGCTGAGATTGAGCCTAAAGCGAAAGCAACTGATGTAGTAGCCAAAAAAGTAGGCGTTTCAACCCGAACGTTTGAACGCGGCAAAAAAATAATGGAGAAAGCCAGCGAGGATGATAAACAGAAGCTTCGAGATGGAAAAACCAGCATTTCCAAAGTTTACCAAGAAATCGTGACAAGCGAAAACCCTCAACCTAAACCTGAAGAGGTACATGGTGTCCTTGATGGGAAGGAATCGCCTCGTGAAGTCCAAAATAGAGCGGAGTTACTTGCACTTTTGGAGCGGATGGTAAATCAAGAATTATTCTGTCCATCCTGTGGTAACGCGATGTTTGAATGCAGCAAATGTCACAAGGATCTGCATGAATTATCAAAACATAAAAAATCTGCCTAAACAAGTTGGGAAACTTAAAGGCCTCCAAATAAACTTTTTATACGCCACGTGACCCTTTGCTGAAAAAAAAGAACAATCTGATGTTGATTTATGGTACAGTATAAATGGGTTGCATTATCGAACACGACTATTGGCATGTTGATGGCTTCAATCGACATGACGATTGTTTTGATTGCGATGCCTTCAATTTTTAGAGGTATAAGCATTGATCCCTTCACGTCTTTTCAGTATTTGCTTTGGATCATGTTTGGCTACAGCATTGTAACCGCCACCCTATTGGTTACTTTTGGGCGACTATCTGACATGTATGGTAGAGTGAAACTCTACAACTTAGGCTTTCTCATATTCACAATCGGCTCCATACTACTATTCCTAACGCCTAGCACAGGCGACGCTGGAGCTATAGAACTAATAGCTTTCCGAATCGTTCAAGGCGTCGGCGCGGCGTTTCTCTTCTCTAATAGCGGAGCAATCATAACCGATGCGTTCCCAGCAAACGAACGCGGCAAAGCTTTAGGAATCAACCAATTAGCTTTCCTTGCAGGTTCACTAATCGGCCTAGTTTTAGGCGGAGTCTTAGCAGTTTATGATTGGCGTCTGGTCTTTTTGGTAAGCGTTCCAGTTGGAATCATAGGCACCATTTGGTCTTACTGGAAACTTAAAGAACAAAATATAGTAAGGAAAAAGCAAAAGATGGATTATTGGGGCAACATAAGCTTCGGCGGAGGCTTAACGTTGATTTTGATAGGCATCACCTACGGATTAACACCTTACGGTTCATCTCCAATGGGTTGGACTAACCCTTGGGTAGTAGCTTCGCTCTTTTCAGGAGCCGCTTTGCTATTTGCGTTTCCATTCATTGAAAAACGTGTAGCTCAGCCATTATTCAACTTGGACTTATTCAAAAATCGAGAGTTCGCAACAGCAAATATCGCCACTTTCCTTAGCTCCATCTCAAGAGGTGGAGTAATGGTTATGCTTGTTGTGCTTTTACAAGGCATATGGTTGCCGCTTCACGGTTACAGCTATGACTCAACACCATTTTGGGCAGGCATTTTCATGCTTCCAATGTCCATAGGCATAGCACTAACTGGCCCCTTAAGCGGCTGGTTATCTGATAAACATGGGGCAAGAGTACTCGCGACTACTGGCATGATAATCACAGCTTTAGGGTTTTTAGTTTTTACTTTATTGCCTTCAAACTTTGAATATTTACCCTTTGCGTTAATACTCTTAGTCCTTGGTATAGGCAACGGCATTTTCATGTCCCCCAACATGGCATCAGTTATGAATTCTTGTCCACCAGAACATCGAGGTGCAGCTTCCGGTATGCGCTCAACTTTACAGAATTGTGGACAAACTATCAGTCAAGCAATCTTCTTTGCCATAATCATCATCTCATTAAACACCACCTTGCCTGCTGCGTTATCAACAGCCGTAACCAACACAGGCGCCTCACCACAGGTTGCATCAGCCTTTAGTCATACACCCGCCGCAGGGGCGTTATTCGGCGCTTTCCTAGGCTACAACCCCATAGGAACAATGCTAAAAGGCATGGGTCCAATAGCCGCAGGGCTGCCTCAGAGCACCTTAAATACTCTGACAAGTCAAACATTCTTCCCTAACGCAATTTCCACGCCATTCATGACCGCACTAACAACAGCCTTCGTATTTGCTGCAGTCTTGTGTTTATTAGCGGCAGTGTTTTCAGCGTTGAGAGGCAAAAAAACTGCTTGCGAAGAGACAGGGCACGTTGAGGCTAAAGTAGAAATTTAGCCTACCCTGGAAGAATAGTCAGGCAATCAACTTTTTCTTATAATTAATTTTTTCTAAGTTTGACCACTTTTTTAGCTGAAAGAAGACACAACTTACTTTCGTCTTTTTTTCAAAACAACCACTAAAGTAGCTGCTGCCAATACAGTCAAAATCGCCGTTATCGCTGGAATTTCAGGAACTACAGCTTCAGGGAAAGTGGTTGGTGTAGATGTTGGGGTAGTCGATAGTGTGGGCTCAGGGGTAAGTGATGCAGTTGGACTTGATGTTGGCGTGGGTGAAGGAGTAGGTGTTGGGGTTACTGTGGACTGCAATGTTTCAAGAGTTAATGTGTAACTGTATATTGGAGACGTTAACCCTGCATTATCTATGTATTGGGCATAAACTGTTTTTTGGCCATCGCCGCCTTGAAGAGTCCATGTTGTCGATGATGTATAAGGCTCCCAGTTAGACCAAGTTTTGTTATCGTTTGAGAAGCTCATTTGCGATATTCCTGAGATATCTTCAGCTGTAGATAAAGTTAGTGTGACTGTGGGTGAAGTGGTGGTTACAGCTGTCATCATGGTGCCTGTTGGGGCGGTTTTGTCTAATTGAATTCCAGTAAGGGTGCTGTGGGGGAGTTCACCTAGGCCTGTTTCATAAACATTCCATGTACTCCAATATTCAAGCGTGTTGCTGTCGCCCTCGACAGTTATCGTTGGCAGCCCGTTAGCAGTAACGTTGAAAACTGGTCCACCGTTTATGCTATAGAATGTTTCATTTACTGGATAGTCAGATGTCAAGTTTATGGTTATGTTAGATGTATGCCATCCAGCTGCGTAATCGTTAGCTACAATGGGTAAACGGGTTAAATTGACGCAGAAATTGCTGTTTCCATCATTTATTGTAAGAATATGTTGTCCCGCAGCAGTGGTTGGCACCTGCACGGTTGCATTCAAAAATCCTGTTTTGTCAATCGCTGCTGTACCTAAACTTACTTTGTCATCCCACTGTAAAGATGCAGAGCCGTTGACGGGGTTAAACCATTGGCCCGCAACAATTATAGATTGGTGATTTTGAACAAAAGTCAATGTAGCTAAGTTTGTGTTGCTACCGAATAATCCGGTGGCTGAAGTGTCTGATAGTTGGGTTAAACCCCGCCTCCACTCAGTATAAGGCACGGTTGTGTTGTAATAGCGTCGGTTGCTGTTATCTTGCGCTCGAAAAATAATCTTGTCAAATTGAGGTTGATTGTCTCCTGCTGGATTGTTCCGAAGTAGATCAGGGGCATTGAAGGAATAAGTGAAAGCTCCAGCTGCCGTTTCATAATTATCTATTAATGGGATCCAAGAGGAGTTCGTTGGATTTAGATAAGTTATGTTTACTGAGCTGTTTGGGGTGATGCCTATTCCGCTCAGTGTAATTAAACCGCCGGATGGTCCAGAATTTGGCGTAACTGTTAGGGCGCCGAAATTAAAAGTTACAGGGCTCCCTAACCCCGTCACTAAGTCGTAACTTGTTGTTGAAGAATTATTGTAGTTGGAGCCTGCTGTTATGTCACGAAAGTAAGAGGAGTAGACTGATGTTGCTCTTGCGTACAGATTATAGTTTGTCGTTGAAAGCCCAAGGGCGTGGATAGCTGCCCATTGAGGTGCGCCAGCGCTTGTGCCGCCTACTTTCCACCATGTACCATTATACACGGCAACTCCTGTGTTAGCATCTCCAACGTACGATACATCGGGAACTGCTCGATTAGGGTAAGTAAGTCCATAGTTTGTTTGGAAAATAGGTTTAGTTACGTAATTGCTTACTCCGCCGCTACTGTTGCCCCAAGCCGTCTCAGAAATTACCTTTCCAGCTGAGTTAAGGTTTAAAGTAGTTCCCCCAACACTAACAACTTTTGCTGAGGCGGCAGGCCAGTTTACGTATGTACCGTCGTCCCCTGAAGCTGCGAAAAAAGTTATCCCTGGCTTATTAAAATGGTTTTCAAAACTACTGCTTGTTTCACTTGAGAACTCATTGTTGCCCCAACTCATTGAAACCGCCACCACTCCTGGCTGGCTAGTTGCATAGTCAACGGCAGAAAGAAGGTCAGAATCCGATGCAGACGTTGCTTCAACCAACAGGATTTTTGCGTCTGGCGCGATTGCATGAGCCCACTCAACATCTAAACAAGCTTCCAGTTGCCAATCTATGTTAGAAGGAGGCGGGGGAGCCGTTCCAGGCATCTTGAAGACTATAAAGTTGCCCGTGTTGTTTGTTTGAAGATTATATTGGCTTGAAAATGTATTGAAATAATTCAGAATGTCTTCAATGTCATAAGCGTCAACTATTGCGATTGTAGTCCCTGCGCCGCCGGAAGAGGGCAAACCATAGGCTGTTCTTATTTGGTCGGGGCTATAACCTATCGGGGTGGGAGAACCGACAAAGGGAGAAATATACATTGGATGTGCCATCCACTTGTCTTGGGTATGTTCATTCGTGTTTGCAACGAATGGGGCGAAGAAAGCAAAAATAAACAATGAACATGTAGTGAAGACCAAAATTTGGGTTGCTTGGCATCGATTCACTTTTTCCAGTTTCCCTTTTTTTATTCACGGACACTGCATAGCAATTAACAACTGCTTATGTGAGTGCCCTCTCTTTTATGGTTTATTAACTTGTACTCCACTGTTTTGATTTTTGCAAGCGCAAATAATATAGCCGTATGCAATGCACAATACAGTAAGTGAATTAAATTGTCAATGCAAAAGTCGTATTCACGTTTACTTGGAGTGGTTGGAAAACCAAACACGGGAAAATCCACGTTTTTTAGCGCTGCAACGTTGGTAGCGGCTGAAATAGCCAATTATCCCTTCACCACCATCAAACCAAACCGAGGAGTCGGTTACGTGCGAACAAAATGTGTCCACGAAGACTTCAAAGTCCAAGACAACCCGCGAAACTCGCTGTGTCTTGGCGGCGACAGGATGGTTCCAGTCGAATTAATCGACATCGCAGGCATCGTGCCGGGCGCCTGGGAAGGAAAAGGCTTAGGCAACCAGTTCTTAGACGAAATCCGCCGAGCAGACGCCCTCATCCATGTCGTTGATGCTTCTGGTGGAACCGATTGCGAAGGCAAAAGCTGCAAACCAGGCGAACACGACCCAATCGAAGACATTCAGTTTCTGGAAAAAGAAATCAACTTGTGGATGCAAACTATCCTCAAAAAAGACTGGTCAAAAATCTCACGAACCGCAGAAACCGATAAAAAAGGACTCGTACACCATCTAGAAGACCGCTTGGCGGGTTTAAGCATTAAGCGTCAATGTGTAGCTGAAGCAGTTCGAAGAGCTAACTTGAACCTTGATAGACCTGTTTCTTGGACAGATGATGACTTTTACCGTTTCATAGACCATCTTAGACGCATAGCCAAGCCAACACTGATTGTTGCAAACAAAATCGATTTGCCCACTGCACAAGTAAACCTCGAAAAAATGAAAAAACTCGATTACATAGTTATCCCCTGCAGTGCCGAAGCAGAGTTGGTGCTAAGGCGAGCCGCGGAAAAGCAACTGATTGATTATAGACCAGGCGACAAAGACTTTACAATATCTCATCCCGAGAAGCTATCTGCAGGTCAGATTAAGGCGCTGGAGCAGGTGAAAGAAAAAATCCTTAAAATTAACGGCACCACCGGCGTGCAGGAAGCAATAAACACCGCTTACTTCAAACTGCTTGACATGATAACGGTCTATCCAGTTGAAGACTTAGAACACTTAACCGACCACAATGGACGCATCCTACCCGATGCATACCTTGTACCTAAAGGAACCACCGCACATCTATTCGCGTACATAATCCATAGTGAACTTGGCGAAAACTTCTTGTATGCCATCGATGCTCGCGATAAAAGAAGAATCGGTGAAGATGCCATCCTCAAAGACCGCGACGTTATCTCAATTGTCAGCGCAAAAAAACGAGCCTAATCTTCTTTTTATGATCCGAAGCGGCGTTTGCGGTGCTGAAAAACCCTAATTGCCCTTAAAAGGTCAATGAGACGGAAGTCAGGCCAGTATACATCGAGGAATAGTAGTTCGCTGTAGGCGGCTTGCCAAAGCAGAAACCCGCTGAGGCGTTCCTCGCCCGAGGTGCGGATAATCATATCTGGGTCCTGTTTAGTCATGTGTGACGTATAGAGGTACTTTTCAAACGTTTCCTCACTTATGTCATCGATTTTAAGTTCGTTGTTCTGCACTTTCTTAGCGATGATTTTGGCTGCATCGACAATTTCTGCTCTTCCACCATATGCGAAGGCAAAGTTCCAGAAGAAACAATCATAGTTCTCCGTGGCTTTTTCGAGTTCTGCGATGGTTTGTTGCAAGCTATCAGGCAACATATTTGTTCTACCGATAACTTTCACATGTATTTTGTCCCTGTGAAGGCGTTCATCTTTTAAAAGTTTACGAAAACGCTCTTCAGCAATCTGCATAATCAGCGCAACTTCATCTGAATGCCTGGTAAAGTTTTCAGTGGAGAAAGTATAGAGAGTAACGTATTTCACACCTATCATGTGGCACCAATCTAAAAGTTGCTCAACTGTGTCGGCGCCTCCTCCGTGCCCCCATTTGTCCCTCGTAAGCATGGGATGAGTTTCATTTGCATTCGCCCAACGTCTGTTTCCATCCAGAATTATAGCTATGTGTTCGGGTTTGATGCCGTTTTTGACCTGTTGCCACAACCATTTCTCGTAAGCCTTGTAGGCGCCGATGACTGAAAGAAACCTCTGAAGCACCAATTGAACCTCTCATGTATGAAGGATTTTGCACTTACATTTTTTACTGTGCACTATAGCTTAAGCCTTTATGGGTTAAATTAAAGCTTCCTCTAAAATGAAAAGAAACAAACCGGAAATAAATTTAGAGTTCTTCAGCTTTTTCGTCTCGTTTCTTGAAGAAATCTTTGGCCGACCGATTAACTATATAAATCAACAATACTGAGGCAACGCCGATAAGAATGCCCACGATTATAGTGAAAAGGAAACTTGAGAAGATTGAGTCATTTAACCCAACCACCGCAGACGTATCGTTATAATAGTGGATTATAACGTTCGCTGTTCCAACCAAAACCCACCGTGACCAAGCAACGGAAACGATTAAAGCAATGTTTCTCAGTAATTTTGAATCTCTTTCAACATACAATCTTACAATTCGTCCTAACAGAACAATGATTATACCCGCTACTAACAGATCAATAATTCCTGTAATGAAGTAATACGCTACTCTTGGAGTCATGCTTAGCCACCCACCCAAGTTGGCGGCAGGCGCAACGTTGATGTTAACGTTTGCTACACCCAGGTAAACACTCACGGCAATGCAAAGTATGCCTGCAATTACGGTATAGTTTGAAATTTGCATGGGAAGTGAGGGTGGCGAGTAATCTCTTGCCCACTTGTAGAGATCTTTAGTTGCTTTGTCAACACCGAAACCTTTTAGGAGCAAGAAACCGCCTACCACAATTACGATTGCTATGCCGTAGAAGTAAATGGCGCCGGGGTAGACGTAGTTGTTGATTGCCCAAAGTATACCGAAAATTAAAACCAAAATGCCTGGTAATCCCAATGCCATTCGGGCATATCTTGGATTATCTACTAGTAAGCGAACGTATTTTCCGAAGACTGCCGCGGTTTCTTCGATGGATTCGCTGTGTTTTATGACTATGCGTCGCACTGAGGAAACGGGCACTCTTGATTCAACCAACGGCAAAACTGCTTCGTCTGAAAAACCATCAGTAACCAAAATAACTTCGTTGGCACTGAAAGAATTTAGCAAGTTGTTTAATTCGGCAACAAGTTTTCTATCAGCACCCACGCCCCCCAACTCATTGCCCGAAATGGTTGCAACTTCAAATATTTCTTCAGGTTGCTTTTCATCACGCAATCTATCATAGAGCCTAACCGCTTCGAACATGGCGTTAGCGTCGGGTTCTTCAGGATCCTTAAGTGCTAAAGCAACTGCACCATCGAGGTTGGCGATTCTTCCCAGAAGAGGCGTTTTTATGCCTGCTTTAACTTCAATATCGCCATCTCTATCTACACATAAAATTAAGATGCGTTTTTGCGTCTGGGGGTGCGTTTCCTTTTTAGCCATCGAATCTCTATCTCATTAATATTGCCACTTAGCTTTAAGCTTGTGTTTCTTTATCATCCTCTTCTTCATCGCCGAGCATGAATTGAAACTCTTCCCAGTTTACTTTTTCTCCGCGCTGCAGTTTTTCTTTAGCTTCTGCACCAATTTTCTCTTTAATCTCCTTTTCTTTAACTGCCCGCTGCGTCTGTTCCTCTTTTCTCTTAGCTTGCTCTTCTCTGCGCCTAGCTTGTTCCTCGTTTCTTCTTGCTTCATCCTCTGCTCTTCTGCCTAACGATTGCTCCCTATTGGCAGTCCTGATGCTTGTGGATTGACCAATCAACTCACTAATTTGTGCATACCAGAGGATATTTTGGTCTTTAGCATTAACAAATGCTTGATGGAGACTATCCGCTTCGGCTCTATCCCTTTTAAGGGCGTTTAGTTTTTCCATCATCGTTGAATGCAGTTCTTGGCTCTTTTTGGCTAACTCGGTTAATTCATTGTGAAAAACGTCTGCCTCGGCATCAATTACTTTTCGTTGAACAAGTAACGCTTTGATTTTTTCATGTCTTTTATCGATTTTTTTGTAGTTCTTAAGCTGAATTTCAAGTTCCTTTACTTCGCCCACAAGCCGTTTTTCCTCTTGCATATCAACTGAGGTGGTTGAAATTTTCCATTCAGTAGCGTCAAGCTCTTCTTGCAATTCCCGTTGGCTTACGCGAGGTAAATCCTTTTTGAGTTCAGCGATTTTTTCATCTAATGCATTAATTTCATCCATAATTGGTGTAGCTTTAACTCTTACAAGATCTCTTTGCTCTTTTAGCAACTTTACCTTCTCATTAAGGGCGTCCCTTTCAGTTTTTATTTTGTTAATTTCTTCTCGGGACTTTCTCACTTGGTCGTGTATCTGGTTTCTTTTCTCAACGTATTTTTTGATTTGAGCGTTTGCTTCACCAATTTGCTTTTTTAGTTTATCGATTTGCAGATTGATGTTTCCTTCTGAGCTAACTTTTTGTTCTGACACGCCGTAGCCTCTGTAAGATGAAAGTTATAGATAGCTTTGTTATCGGAATTTATATTGATTTACTTTAGAAACTATGGCTATACCATTGAAACCCTGTTTTTACATGTTATAATTTTAAATATGTGCTGACACCATGATTGGTTGAGATGCAAACATGACCTTCAACTACGATGAACTGCTTAAGAGAGCCTGCGCTCAAATGCCCCAAGTCTCCGAAAAACGTGAACGCTTAGAATTGCCCAGACTTTTTGTTAACACCGTAGGTATGCGCACAATAATTTCTAACTTCAAAGAGGTAGCCGATTCATTAGATCGCGACCCCCAACACATCCTAAAGTTCTTAACCCGAGAAATGGCGACTGCCGCCACTTTCGCTGATACTCGCGCTATCTTCCAAGGAAAATTCCAAAGAGATAGTTTCGAGCGACTACTGCTAAGGTATCTTGAGGGTTATGTTAGTTGTCCAGTATGCAAACGCCCTGACACCAGAATAGTCAAAGAAAAACGCTTGTCTTTTCTGGTATGTAACGCCTGTGGAGCAAAATCGTCCATCAAGCAACTCTGAGAGAGATAACTTGGAAGTTTACCTAAACATAAAAAAGGCGGGTCAAAACGTTCTCTTAGCAGTCTGCGACTGTGACTTGCTTGGAAAAACGCTTCGGGAAGGCAAAATTGTCTTTAAAATAAAAGACGAATTCTACAATGGGCGAAAAGCAACCGTGGATGAAGCGGTGGGTTTGATTAATAATTCAACCATTGTGAACCTTGTAGGCAAGTGCTGCGTTGAAACCGCTATCGCTCAAGGGTATGTTCATCCAGACGCAGTGATAAAAATTGAAGGCATTCCTCATGCCCAAATAATGAAGTTATAAAACAATAATTTTTTAGAAAAATTTAGCCCAAAAAAATAGGGCTTTAAGGTGTTCTTTGGTTAAATTGGTGCAGACTCATATTTTGGCTTGGTAGACGAAGTCATTTCAGCCATTTTCTTTACCTTTGCAATTTGTCGTTTCACATCTTCCACGCCTGATTCAAATGATTGGAGTGGAATTACTTCCCAAGAATTCTGCGCCCAAAATGGTAAACTTTGAAGCAAAACGCTGAGTTCTTCGGCAGACGGCGCCTCAACTAATATTACTCCAGCCCGCTGAGCAGCAAATAATCCGCCTGCAACTTTGTTTTTATCTTCCCAATCCTTCATCATTTCGATGCTAGGCAGAACAATGTTTTCAGCTACCATGACAAAATTTGCGGGGTCAATTGGACCACCATAATCAATTCCTCGACCTATAATTAAAAATTTCAAAATTTTCACCGTTAACTATGAAAATTAATTTTCTGCCCTTTAAGAGTATGTGACTGAGGCGGAGCACCCACAATCTTTGAAGTTTTCTTGCAGATTTGTTTCCACTATTTCTATGTTTGATGTTTCGGAAACGTTTGAAGATAATGAAGCCCGCGATCACGATAAGAATTACGGATGCAATCAAAACCAAAAGCAGAGGAAGAGGCAACTGGTTGTTAGAAGCAACTAAAACTAAAGGACGCATCATTTGGTTATCTTCGTGGTCTAGAATGTGGCAGTGCCAAACATACCCTGGACCCGCTGTTGGGTCAAATTTGTAGTTGGAGCCATCTTGCGGGGCAAATCGTATCCTAATCACAGTGATTGACCCGGCTGCTGCTTGAATGGTATCTTTCCAGCATTGTTCGTTTGGCGCAGGTTTAACTGGTTGCCCTTCCAGATAACGATTCAAATCCAAGTTTTTCGTAGTCTGGTTTAGGGGTAAGTTTCCGTTTAGAGTTTCCCAATCGTATAGGTATATTGGTGAGTTCAGGGTTTGGCGCTCGACAAGTTGGAACTGAACCAGATGCAAATGGATCGGGTGCTCAGTCATCGTGGGATTCACAATTATCCAGTCTTCTGTGGTTCCCACAGTAGGCTTCTCTGTAGCTGGAGCATCGTATGGTTGCCCATCCAACAACATCGCCACAGTATTTGGTGAAGTGCCCTCTTCAACCAATGTTAAAGTTCTGTTTCTAATAGGAGACGGCAAGTTGGGAAAGTTTCCTTTTAAAGTTGGATTTAGTTCTGAAGGTAAAGACTTCGGTGAATCCCCTTTTGTGTTGCCAACAGTAAACTGCATGATTTGCCCCACGTTCTGCTTTTCATCGGACGTCAATGCGGGATCTAGATTCTGAAGAACAATTTTCTCGTCAGGTGATACATTAGAGAAATCTACCAGCAGGTCAACTCGTTCTCCAGGCGATATTGTTAGAGAAGTAAGTTGAACTGGAGTTTTGAGGTATCCGCCATCACTCCCTATCTGAGTGAAAGCCATATCGTTTGAGAAATGTAGCACGTAGAAGCGGCTGTTTGACCCATCTAGGACTCTTAGGCGATACTGACCTTGTTTAACGTCCATGTTTGGCCAAACCATTCCATTGACCATTACGGTGTTTCCCAAAAATGTGGGGTTCCAATATGGATGCACCGAGGGGGCAATCCCTTTATCGGAATAGTAAAGAGCACCATTAGGGAGAAAGTTCCTGTCCTGAATTGCAAGGGGAACTTCAAATTCACCCTTAGGTAGCATCTGTGCAACCTTGTCAGTGGGGCTTCTTAGGAGGTAGAAACCTGCGAGTCCTGACATGACATTTAGGCGTGTAATTCCCATTGCGTGGTCATGGTACCAGAGCGTTGTGGCTTGTTGTTCGTTTGGGTAAATAAAAACTGCTGAATTGCTATCAGTGGGGACTTGGGTGTTGTAGGTAGGTCCATGTAAGCCGTTTGGGGTCCACCAAGCATCTGGGTTTCCATCAGAAGTGGACGGAGTTTCCCCTCCGTGGAGATGTATTGAAATAGGAACGGGGCTCTGTGCTTGTGGAAAACCGTTTGTCGGAGCAGAATCTGCGTTAGGCGTCTGGATTCCATTGGGGTTAGCCCAGTTAAACGTTGGGTCAACAGCAAACAAATTCGGCAACGGATTTCCCGAAGAGTCAGTGAGATCATTTACCCATTTTACTTGAACTGGAACTTCTCGAATAGCTTCAAAAGTGCATCCAGGGGTGCTATGAACTAAACCCAAGTTTTCACCTGTAACCGCATTTTTTGCTTGTCCTTCAAAGCCCCACACAGTGGTTGCTCCGAAACCAGTTGGATTTCCGTTCGAATCGACAGTGGGCAACAATTGCTGCTCAAATTGACCTACGCTAACGGTGTATTCTTGGCGGATCAGTTTGCCCGAGCTATCCGTAATGTTGGTTGGAACATAGATTGGGGAAGCTAAGGAAAGCTGGTTTGTCCACTTTGGAATTGTTTTGGGATCCAAAAGAGTTTGAGTTTGCGAGAAAGCGCCTTGAATAATAATGCTCGAAAACATTGAAGTTAAGAGAATAGTTATCAAAAAAACACAAATCTTGTTTTTCATTGTTGGTTCCTCAAAAGCTCTGTGCTTTCCCTAAGAACAATTGCATTCGGCGGTATTTAAATGGCAATTTGACTTCATTCTAACTTTCTGTTTTGCGGTCAAGCATCTTCTTTATCAATAAATTTAATTAACGTTGCCCATTAAATGGTAATTCAAAACTACTGAGCCTTCATGATGAAAGATGCACTAAAGAAAATCGTTTCTAAACGCGCCATAATTGTTATTCTTGTAGTGTTGCTTACTCTTTCAGCGTTCAACACGTATTTGATTTTTGTTGGAACCCAATCTTCCATGAGCACCAATGCAGTGAATTACGATTATGTTCTTTCACGAGATGGCAATAATTACAAGTTAAAGAACATGTTAACGGGTTACGTACTTGAGCAAACATCAAGTGCTTCGTCAATGCTAAATTCGGCGTTGTCGTTAGGAAAATCTGTTTTTCTCAACTCAGGAACTTACGTTTTAACCAACGACGTTGTCGTTTCAAATAAAGTGAACGCTAAAATCGTTGGCAACAACGATGCAACCATCATCGGCAACGGCCATAAAATAATTGTTTACGGCCAAAACTACACAACCTCAAAGAACACTCTCATTTCGGGCTTAACTCTAATCAATGCCACCATCAGGGTAGAGAACTCCTTTGGAACAACCATTCAAAACACTGCCTTCGAAAATACCTCAACAGGCATCGAATTTGCCAACACAAATACCTGGAGCGAATACAACAAAGTTGAAAACTGCCAATTCATCAACTTCACCGAAGGCATCGCTTTTCGCAGTCCAGTCCTCAACGGCACAGGCTCCTATGCGAGCACAGAAATAGACCGATGCTCCTTTAACCTGAGAGATTATTCGGTAGGAATCACGGTTGAGCAATCAGCCGAGTTTTCAGACAGTCAAATTCAAGATGTCCGCTTCTGGATGGGCGAAAACGAAAACACCAACCAAACAGGGCTCTACGTTGATGGCGCAATGGATCAGACGTTGTTGTTTGGAGTAGTTTTTGAGTCCTTTACTTCTGTGCCTAACTACTTGTTCGGCATAGATATTGGCAATAACTGCAACCCTGCACCTATTCTTAATGGCGGCGTCAGCTTTTTGGGCAATTGGACTGCTAAAATCCATGATTCCCAAGGCATATGGCTGTCCGGGGATGATACTCTCTTTAAAAAAGAAAACATTAACGTTCCCGTCGGAATCAACAATGCTTTTGGGTTAAACGAGAACATTCAGGTTAGACCTTTAACGATTTTGTCTTTTAAACCTAACATTGCGGTGAGTGGCAGTTTCTTTAATAACGAAACTGTAACGGTAAGAATCCGTATAGAATACATTGACAACGTCATCTCAGATTCAGTCACCAAAGCCTTCACCAACAGCAGCTCAGTTTGGCTATCAGATGAAGATATGATGCAATTGTTTCCATCTCAAGATGTAGTTTGGGCTATTTGGTTTGACGCAAAGAGTAGTTTAAGTTCCACAGATGCCATTGTGACAATTAGCGGTTACGGGACAGCAGGATAGGTTGTTAAAGATGCGGATTGGTGTTTGTGGAATCGCGTGCGAGAAATGCCCAAAAATGCAAAATGGTACTTGCCCCAATGGAGCAGTAGGCTGTGTGGCAAGGGAAAACAAGTTCTGTAAAATCTGCAACTGCGCCTTTGCCAAAGGAGTTAAACTTTGCTTTGAATGCAAAGAATTTCCTTGTGAAACCACTAAGCAAGGACCCATCAGCTTTGGTTACTGCCAATACATTTCAGGCAAACCGTAATCGTTAGTTTTAAGTTTGCCGTCGCAAATCTATCTTTGATTACTATGGGTTCCCGTGAAGTTGTTATAGAAGCAAAAGGCTTAACAAAGAAATTCGACAATTTTATGGCAGTTGATCACATAGACTTCAAAGTTTACAAAGGGGAATGCGTTGGTTTCTTGGGACCAAATGGCGCAGGAAAAACAACCACAGTTCGTATGATGTACTGTTTTCTACCACCAACTGAGGGAGAACTTATCGTTTTGGGCTTGAGCGTCCACATGCAGTGCCGAGAAATAAAAGCCCTCGTTGGTGTGGCGCCCCAAGAGGACAATTTAGACCCAGATTTCACAGTTATAAAAAACTTGACCGTGTATTGCCGCTACTTTAGCATCCCAAAAGATGAAGCCCTCAAACGCGCAAACGACCAGCTAAAGTTTTTCCAACTTGAGGAAAAAAAAGACGCTCCCATAGCTGCCCTATCAGGAGGAATGAAGCGTCGCTTAATTTTTGCTAGGGCGCTAATAAATCAGCCTCAAATTCTTCTTTTAGATGAGCCAACCACAGGGTTGGATCCGCAGGCAAGGCATTTGGCGTGGGATGAAGTGCGCAGCTTAAAGAAAAAACAAGTGACGATTATTTTAAATACACATTACATGGATGAAGCCGCTTTCCTATGTGACCGCATACTTATCGTTGATAAGGGAAAAATCATTGAGGAAGGCAAACCCGCTGAACTGGTCAAGAAGCATGTTGGCGAAGAGGTTTTTGAAGTTGACTACGATGAGAAGCTATTGCCAAGTTTGAAAGAAGCGTTTCCAGACGCAGATTTTGAGCATTTGGGTGACCGACTGCAAATCTTCACTGACAAACCCCACGGCGTTTTTGAAGGATACTTAAAAGAGCACCCATTGCAAAACGTAGCCATTCGCTCAGCTAACCTTGAAGATGTTTTCCTGAAACTGACAGGAAGAGGATTGAGGGAAGAATGAGTGAAGTTAACCTGCGCAAATCGCCCGCACGGTTCAGTATACCTAAACTTAGCTCCCGGGTTTGGTATGTTTGGCGCCGCAACTTGGATGTTTTCACTAAAACCTTAAAAGTCAACTTTCTCCCATCCCTAATAGAGCCAATTATCTATCTGATTGCTTTCGGCTTTGGACTAGGTGGATTTATCCCAAGCATTAACGGTCAACCATATATCTATTTCCTTGGACCAGCTCTAGTAGCGATTGCCATTATGAACGGCTCTTTTTTTGAATGCACTTTCGCTTCGTTTGTGCGGATGTATTTCCAAAAAACCTTTGACGCAATCGTAGCCACACCCGTAAGTGTTGAGGAGGTCATTGCTGGCGAGCTTCTTTGGGGCGCTACAAGATCGATGATTAATGCGACAATCGTTTTGGCAGTGATTGCAGTCTTTGGATTAGTCACTAGTCCACTATTTTTCTTATTACCGATAATTGCGTTTTTTGGCGGATTGATGTTTGCGTCAATCGCCATGTGCTTCACAGCAATCGCTCCAAACATCGATTTCTTTAACTACCCTTCATTCCTCTTCTTAACACCGATGCTTTTTCTAGCCGGAACTTTCTTTCCTCTAACTTCAACCTCTTTGCCCTCAAGCATACAAGGCATTGCAATGGCAATTTTGCCGCTAACACACATTGTTAACATAACTAGAGGAGTTGTTTCAGGCAACCCAGAACCAATCCTCGGCTTGAACCCAGCCATTTTGATACTAATAAGTTCAATTTGGGTAATTGCAGTTACAATATTCTTCTTCATTCTTAGCATCAACCTGATGAAAAAGCGCTTAACGAACTAAACCGTTATGCCTTTAGCTTCTGCAATAATGAGGTAGTAAGCTGCTAAGCCTTTCCATATGCCCCAAACTTTGAAGATTTCGCGAGCCTCCGCCGTCTTTATAGGCTAAAGGACGCCACGCTCTAACAATAAAAGTTTCAGCGAAAGGCATCTCGTTTTCCACGGGCATGCTTACGGCTGTTTTAGAGGTATTAAAGATTTTTAACTTTAAAGTGATATTGTAAGCCAACAAGAAGTGTGCAAACATGCGATTAGTCATTCGAATAGGTGGTTCAGTCGTTGCATCACCGGTTAACACCGAACTCATGAGTAAATACGCTGACATAATCAGAACTATAAAACAACAGGGAAATCAGGTTGTTGTTGTTCTCGGCGGTGGTGCTTTGGCACGTGAATTCATTGGAATCGCTAAAAACCTAGAGTTAGACATGAACGGTCAGGATGAGATTGCCATTTCTTGTTCGCGTTTGTTTGCTCAGTTGTTCCTCATAAAAATAGGCGATTTCGCATGCAGTAAAGTTGCGGTGACGGTTGATGAAGCCGCGCAGTGTTTGGAAGAAGGCAAAATAGTTGTTATGGGCGGTCTAAAACCTGGACTTACCACCGACGCCGTTGCTACTTTGGTTGCTGAGCGGGTAAATGCGGATTTGCTTGTTAAAGGCACTGACCAAAACGGAGTTTACGATAAAGATCCAAGAAAATATCCTGACGCAGTCAAGCTTGATAGGTTGTCGGTTGAGGATTTAGCTAAAATTTTCGAGCATAATGAGCATAAAGCGGGGATTCACCAGATTATTGATCCTGAAGCCATCAAAGTGCTAAAACGCAAACGGCTTAAGCTGATTGTTGTGAATGGGTATAACCCTGAAAATTTGTTGGCGGCGATTAAGGGAGAGAATGTTGGTACAGTAATAAGCTAACTATAGCATAATTGTGGCTTAAGCCCAACGAAATGGCCATTGTGATCTCTGAAAGAGCTCTGTTGAGAATACTTGATAGTTTTTTATTTTTGGTGGGCTATCAATTGAATCTTGAACTCTTTTGAGGGCTTGCAAAAACACTTCTTTTTCAGATCTGTCTAATGCCTCTTTATCTATCCATAATGTTAGGATTGTTACGGTGTTCGGGTCGTCATTGTCAAGTAGTGAAATGGCGCCTCGGAACCCTTCGGTTTGATGCGCTAAAGTATTGAGAACAATATCAAGCTCTGAGAAACCTTTTTCTCTATTATCTTCCTTGAAATGCCATACAGTCATTCTGGCTAAGACCAAAAAATTCACCTAAAACAATTTAGCGTTTCTTTCATATATACTTAACATTGAATTTTGATAAGCGACTACCAAAAACACCATAGGTAAACCCAAAAAGGGCTAAACAGAGATCCATTCTATTTCCAAAAAATGACGAATTAATTTAAACTAGATATAAAACACGAAAAATACCAAAAAGAATCCGAAAAAAATAGAATAAATCATCTTAAGACAGAAGTTACACTTTTAAGCAAGCTAAACATATTTTTTTCAAGTCCAATGAGGTTTAGTGCTTGGGAAAGAAAAAAGTGTTAAGCGAAGGCGCAATCGGGGAATTAGTCTATCCTGGACAAGGCGAAGTCCTAGGCGTAGTAACAAAACTGCTTGGATTCGACCGCATACTTGTTAAGTGTCAGGATGGCGCGGAACGTTTATGCCGTATTCGAGGCAAAATGAAGCGGCGTGTATGGATTCGTGAAGGCGACATCGTTATTGTTTCTCCTTGGGAGTTCCAGACAGATAAACGCGGTGACGTCGTTTGGCGCTACACACATTCGCAGTCTGACACGCTTAGGCGCAAGGGCATTTTAACCCTTTAATTTTCAGTTTATTTTGCTTTCTATTAATTTTTAACTTGTTATCTGGACGGAAAGTGATTAGGATCCGGTTGCGAATTAATTTTTCTACTCGACTGGTTTTAATACCCTCAAGCCGTTAACATGCTTGATATTAATGTCTGGAAAAGCTCAGGAACGTATAGCCCATACTGAACGGAGAATAGAACGCCGAGATAAAATGCTAAACCACGATAAATCCAAAGAACGCGCTACTGTTGAAGAAGTCTTCGATCAGACCACCCGCATGGTAGTCTTTGATATGCTTAACAGCGGTATTCTGTATGAGCTAAACGGTGCTGTGAGTTCAGGCAAAGAAGCGAAAGTGTACTGGGGTACAACCAAGGAAGGCGTCGATCTGGCAGTAAAGATTTATTTGACGTCTTCTGCCGAGTTCAAGAAGGGTATGCACAAATACATTGAAGGCGACCCTCGTTTCAAAGATGTTAAACATGATACCCGCTCATTAATGGCTGTCTGGGCTCAGAAAGAGTTTCGCAATTTGGGGGAAGCTGATGCAGCAAAGGTTCGTGTTCCAAAACCCATTGCCGTCAAGAGCAACATAGTAGTTATGGAGTTTATAGGCGCGAAAGGAGTTAGTGCGCCCTCATTAAAGGAGCAGCCGCCAGACAACCCAGAAAAAGTCTACAAAATAATCGTAACCTACATCAAGCGCCTCTACAAAAAAGCTAAAATTGTCCACGGCGACCTCAGCGAATACAATATTATGATGTGGAAGGGCAAACCAGTAATTTTTGATGTGTCACAATCTGTTTCAATTCAGCATCCAATGGCTGACTATATGCTGCGCCGCGATTTGGAAAATGTGAATAGGTTCTTTAAGCGGTTAGACGTAGATGTTATCCCAGTTGAAGAATTATACAAAAAGGTTGTTGCTAAATAATGCCTGGTCCAGATACTTTTGTAAAGATTCCTAAAGAACGCGTCGGCATACTGATTGGTCCCGACGGCAAAGTGAAAAAGGAAATAGAAACCACACTAAACGTCAAATTAGACATTGACAAAGAAGGAAGCGTCACCATAAAGCTTCCAGAAAACATACCTGACCCATCCGTTTTTCTAAGAGCCAAAGACATAGTCACAGCTATCGGAAGAGGGTTCACCCCTGAAACCGCTTTCCGTCTTCTACGCAACGAAGACGACATCTTCGACATGATAGATCTCCGCCTGATTTTTGGTCGCTCCGAATCCGACATAACACGCGTTAAAAGTAGAATCATCGGCGCTGACGGGAAAACCCGCAAACTAATTGAGGAACTTACAGAAGCTGACGTGGTTGTTTATGGTCATACTATTGGGATTATAGGCAGCTTCGAAGAGGCAGATGCGGCACGCAATGCAGTACAAATGATTGTTGAAGGCTGCCAGCATCATACGGTCTACAGTTACTTGCAGAAGAAACGCACAGAACTCAAGAAGCAGAAGCTTGAACTGTGGGAAAAGAAGCCGGAATAAAAGTAATTTTTTCTTTTTTATTTTATACTATTTCTTATTGTAAACGCTAATAAGTGCTGTTAGCTAAGCGTATTCCAGCTGAGTATGTTTCAAGCGTTTAAATCCAAAAAAGTTCTCTTTTCCATAGCCGTTATTATCATTGTCGTATTAAACCTCTACACGTTTTCTGTTGCTTACCCAACCATGAATCAGCCCCTCAACTTGGGCGGCGCAGATTTGCCTCGCGACTTCTCGGTTTACTACATTGCGTCGTGGAGAATGTTTCATAATCCCTCTCAGATTTTCAACACGCAACACCTAACCGATGGTGAACCAGCAATTTATCCACCCATAACACCCTACAAGTATCTTCCCTCTTTTCTGGTCCTGATTTCGCCTCTACTCACTTTCAATTATTATCAGGCATTCTGGATTTTTAATATCTTGCAATTCATTCTTTTACCGATTATGGCGTTTTTGCTCTATTCGTTACTTGAAAAAGAGCATCCGTTAATTGCTTTAGTGGTTTTGATGGCTGTGTTGTTGTTGCCTTACCCGATGCCTGGCAGAGGTTTGTCGGTTAGTTATTTTATGAGTTGGGCTGAAGGTCAGGCCAAAATATTTCTCTCTTTTCTTCTGCTGCTTTCTTTCTATCTGGGATATAAGGGTAAGTCGGGCTTGTCCGGTGTTGCTTTTGCATTGGGAGCATTTGACCCAAGGTTCGCGGTTTTGGCTCTTCCCCTCTTTGGCTTCTACAATAAAGGGAAACTAAAAGCGGCATTTGTCCCGATGGCCGTGGTTCTTGTTGCGTTTAATGCGGTCGTGTTTTATCCTGGAACAGCTGCGGGTTTCGTGGGAATGGTTTTTGATTCAGGGACTACCACACCATTTTTTATGCCAACCTGGATTCCTGCTATAATGTTAGCTTGTCTCTTTGCGATAAATGCGAGGAAATTGGTGGAAGAGCTAAAGGAAAATGTAAAAATTATCGCAAGTAAAGTCAAAAGTGTCGGGTTTAGGTGAGCTCTTAGACGTTAACTAAACATTCAAGTCAAGCCTGAAAGTTGTCATTGTTACCGTCGTTCGCACTCAAGATCCCTATCATCCTTACGTCTTCGGGGCCAGACTCGTCATCGCCCACCCAACCACAAAACGGTTTCAACAGCCTTTAAACATTCAGGTAACTTCGCAACAATTATTGTTAATGAGGCGTTAAAGTTAAAGGGTGCAAAGCCCTCTCTTCCCTAAAAAGCTAAAGTGAACATATGCCGTTTTGCCGAAAATGTGGACGTAGACTCGTTGAGTATTCAGAACGTTGCTCGGACTGTGGAACATCTACCACCGCTCCATTGATCAAAATAAAGAAACCACCAGTCGCCTACATTGACAAGACTGTTGCTCCAGAGAGGGTAGCTAATGCTGTTGTCCCCGTCGAAATCATTTCTTTTTCCAAAAAAATCCCGAAAAATTCACTTAAATCAGTTACATCAACAAAATCAGTTAAGACTCTTGTTCCAGCTAAATCTATTTCCATAGCTAAACCAATTATCGCGGCTAAACCTTTTACTCCAGCTAAGATTTACCCTGAACATGAAATCATAAAAAGTAAAGTATCTCTCAAAGAAGACTTGGCCGCCAATCCTCAAGATTACGAGACCCAAACTTTCGGTTTTGATTTAAACTGTCCAAACGGGCATTTTTGGTCAGCCGGTAAAGCCCTCCCCGTATCAAATGGAAAAGCGTTATGTCTCAAATGTGGTGAAATGCTAAGAAAACCGAAACCAAACAAGCATCAAAAATATCGTAGATTCTAATCACCTGATTTCTAAAAATAATATTTTACCAAACCAAATAGCTTTCCAACAACATTAAAAACAGTTCCTGAACAAGAATAATGGGGAAAGTTAAAGTTTAACGCTGATTTCTACGCCGTCTTCGCCAACTTTGATGTAGCGACTCTTGTATTTGCCTGAGTTGCGAACGTACTCCAAGTAGTCGCCCATCTGTTCAGCGAAGAATCCTGCGTTATCCGCAAAGACAACTGCACCCTTCCGTAACTTGCCTTCAGCCAACTTGAGGTAATGGAAGTACTCATTTTTCTCGGCATCAATGAAGGCAAAATCAAAAATGTCTTTCAATGTGGGAATTACTTGCAAAGCATCGCCAGTTATAATTTTGACTTTGGCAGGTATGTTTGCTCTAACGATGTTTTTTCCGGCTAACTCTGCTTCGTCGCGATGAATTTCTATGGTAACTATTTCGGCTTTGTCATCGAGTCCTTTGCCCATTAGGATCGCTGAGTAACCAATCAATGTTCCAACCTCCAAAACATGTCGCGGCTTAGCCTTCTGAATTTCCTCCACAAGAAGCTTGCCTTTGTGAGGTCCGATGATTGGTAGAAAGTTTTTCTCGGAGGCTTTTTCAATTAGACGCAAAACCTCATCCGCACTGCTGACGGTTGTTTGGGCGCTCATAGGGGCACCTTAATTTTGTCTATAAATCGATGTTGTAGTTTGGCGATTTTTGGGGCAATGACCGCTTGGCAGTAGGGTTCTTTGGGATGTTTTTTGTAGTAGTCTTTGTGATAGGTTTCAGCATTATAGAATACCGTAAGTGGCACAATTTCGGTTACCATCGGTTTGTTCCATATACCTTCTTTGTTTAGTTCATCGATTAGTTTTTCTGCTGTGTCTTTTTGTTCTTGGTTGTGGTAGAAAATGGCAGAGCGGTATTGGGTTCCTACATCTGCGCCTTGTCGGTTGAGTGAGGTTGGGTCATGCATGGTGAAGAAAATTTCCAGGATTTCTTTGTAGCTTATGACTTTTGGGTCAAAGAAAATCTGTGCAGCCTCAGCATGCCCCGTTGTTCCACTAGAAACTTCTTCATATGTTGGGTTAGGCACTGTGCCGCCGGTGTAGCCTGGCTCAATGCGTTCAACGCCTTTCATGATGCTAAACGCAGCTTCGGTGCACCAGAAGCAGCCGCCGGCAAGGGTTGCTATTTCTAAGTTTTTGTTTTCGTTGGGTTGACTCATAAAAACAGCCTTATTCATATCATGATGGGTAGCTTTTACAACTTAAAGAGTTGTGACTGTCAGAACGTTGTCACTAACTGAATTAGGAGAATGCTCCAGCCGCATTAGGCGCGTTCTCAGGCACCATTTGGGTGACATCCCAGTATTCAACAATCTTGTCTCCTCTGAAACGGAAAAGATGAACTTGCCTCAAACCTCCATCACTTGGTTTAGAACTTGCCACTTGAGTATGAACCGCAACCACATCTCCGTCAGCAATGACTTGCCTGATTATAAGCTTAAAGTCAGCTTTCGACCCTTTGAATATTCCTTCTGAGCCTTGTTTTTGCACTGCAATCATGCCATCAATTAATTCGTCAATGCCTCCAGCAATGTATGGATTATGGGTTTCACATTCAGGATCAAAGAAAAGCAATCCATCCTTTGGTTTACCTGAACCTACTAAATTCAAAAATTCGACCGCAATATCTTTACGGACTTTATTTGGGTCGTTTTGTGGTACGTCAAAAACAGATTTACCTATCATAAATATACCTAAAAAAGCTGGTTAAAGTAAATATTTAAACGTATTGACCAACCTTTTATCTAAACTGATTTTTTCAAGGTTGGTAAGAACTTGCACAATCCATTTTACTTCCTGAAGCTAAGTCAACTAGTACGAATTCCCGTGAGACTGTGGTTATGGAAAAAGCTAAAACCGATAATTCATTGAGCAAGATTAAGGTGACTCCGTTAGCGGCAGAAAGCTTTGGCGTCCGCTCAATGTGCACTCTAGTAGAAACTTCTGATGTTGCTGTTCTTTTGGATGGAGGCGTCTCGTTGGCGCCCTACCGTTTTAACCTGCCGCCGCACCCCCTCGAATTCCACACAATTGCTCGACTACGCAAAACCATAGCTGAAGCCGCCGACAAAGCGACTGTTACCACCATTAGCCATTACCACTTCGACCACCACACTCCTTCCTTTGAGGACTGGGTCGTTAATTGGACCGAAGACGGCGAAACCGCTCGCCAGATCTACCAAAATAAAACTATCTTGGGAAAGAATCCTAAAGAAAATATCAATGCTAGCCAACGACAGCGTGCATGGATGTTTCAGAAGACTGCTGGAAAATATGCCAAAGTCTTCGAAGCTGCGGATGGCAAAACATTTGCTTTCGGAAAAACCACTTTGCGTTTTTCGGAGGCCGTGGTTCACGGTTCTGACGATTCGATGTTGGGTTGGGTCATAATGGTGGTCGTGGAATATAGCGACGAGAGATTTATGTTTGCTCCCGACATTCAGGGACCAATGTCAACTCATTCTTTGGACTTGATTTTAGATTCAAAACCCAATGTGATTATGTTAGGTGGACCCCCGTTGTATCTAGGCGGATTCCGCGTTGAATTTAAGCAATTGGAACAAGGTTTGAGGAATCTCGAGCGCATTGTTGAAGTAGTGCCCACAGTGATTTTGGAACATCATGCTTTGAGGGATGAATCGTGGAAGTCGAAAATGGAATCGGTTTTTCAAAAGGCTTCTCAGTCTGGACACAACATTTTAACGGCTGCAGAGTTTGCAGGAAAAGAAAATCTTTTTTTAGAATCGAAACGAAAACAACTCTACCACGATCAACCCATCTCCGAAGAATTTAAGCAATGGATGAAAACATTAAACGACAAAAAAATCGTTAAACCCCCAGTATAATTATCAGTTTGGGTTGGTTGGCGTTTACGAGGTTTTGTCAGTTAGCATTGGTTTGGGTTACACAGCTGTAATTTTGTCTGGGCTTACTGTTGTTTCTGTTATTGCAATGTATACAATTGCGAAGAGGCAAAAACCAACCGAAGCGCCAAACTATGCAAAATGGCGCTCTAACGACCATTTTATTTTGTGTTTCTTCGAAGAGTTTGGCTATTGACCGCCACCAGAACCGTGCTAAGAGACATCAAAATTGCTCCAACGGCAGGATCAACAACAATTCCTAAGCCGGCAAAAACACCTGCAGCTAAAGGAATGGCAAAAATATTGTAGCCCGCCGCCCACCAAAGGTTTTGAACCATCTTCGAATAAGTCCTTTTCGAAAAATCAAAGGCTTTGGGAACGTCTCGAGGATCATTTTTTACCAGAATTATGTCAGCGCTCTCAATTGCAACATCACTTCCGGCTCCGATAGCGATACCAACATCTGCCGTAGCCAACGCTGGCGCATCATTGATGCCGTCACCAACCATCGCTACCCTAAAACCCTGACCCTGCAACTCTTTTATCTTCTGTGCTTTCTGATCAGGCAAAACTCCAGCAAAAAATGCATCAATCCCCACCATTTCCGCGACACTCTTAGCAACTTCCGGTGAATCACCGGTTAACATGTAAACTTTGATTCCTTGAGCTTTCATATCCTGCACAGCTGCTTGGGATTCCTCCCGAATTTTATCTGCAAGCGCAAAAACTCCAGCAAGTTCACCATCAACCACCGTGAAAACAGTAGTCTTGCCTGCTTTTTGAAGATCAATCATTCTAATGTCGCCGTTTTGAATGTTTAGTTCTTCGAGGAGACTTGGGCTCCCGACATAAACCGTTTTACCGTCGACTCTTGCTTTAGCGCCCTTACCCGGAATTGCTTCAAAATTTTGGCTTTTGGGTATAGTTATACCTTTTTCTTTTATGTATTTGATTATGGCTTTTGCAATGGTGTGTTCCGAATTCTGCTCTACTGCTGCAGTCAAAGTTAAGAGGTCATTCTCTGAAATCAATGAAATTATGTTGCTTACTCCAAATTGACCCGTTGTTAGTGTGCCTGTTTTGTCAAATATCACTGCGTTTACGTCTCTTGCGTTTTCGAAAGATTTTCTATCCCTGATTAGAATCCCACTTTTGGCTGTAATAGCCGTAGAAATTGCTACCACTAGCGGTATCGCTAAGCCCAATGCGTGGGGGCAGGCAATCACAAGCACGGTGACTGTTCGAGTTAAGGCGAACTGAAAGTTTCCAAACGATCCCCAAACCAGGAAAGTTACTGATCCAACGATTACGGCAACGTAGAAGAGCAATGCAGCTGCGCGGTTGGCGAGGTCTTGGGTTCGGGATTTGCTTTCTTGAGCTAGCTTAACAAGCTTGATAACTTGAGATAGATAAGTTTCTTCGCCAGTTCGCTCAATTTTAACTGTTAAGGCACCATCGCCGTTTATGGCCCCTCCAATCACTGTATCTGACGGTTGTTTATGCATAGGACGTGATTCACCCGTCAAAAGTGCTTCGTTAACAAATGATTCCCCTTCAATCACAACGCCGTCCGATGGTGCTTTCTCGCCTGGTCGAATCAAAACAAAATCGCCAACTTTTAGTCCAGAAGCCGGCATATCCATGATCATGCCATCCTCTATCATATGGGCCGTAGTTGGCATAACTCTCACAAGCTCCTCAAGTGCTCTTGAGGCGCCAAGAACGCTTCTTGCTTCAAGCCAATGTCCAAGCAGCATTACATCGATTAAGGTGGCGAGTTCCCAGAAAAAATCGTTACCGACTGGGAAAAAAACTGTTGCAGCTGAAAAGAAAAAGGCAACCGAGATTGCGGTTCCGATTAGTATCATCATTCCCGGCTGTCGTGCTCTAAGTTCTTGAGTTGATCCCTTTAGGAATGGCCAACCGCCGTATGCATATATGATTAACGCTAAAACCAAAAGAACGTACGTTTGATATGGAAACGTAAGATTGTAGTGAAACCATGTTTGAATGGCTTGTGAAAAAAGCAAAACTGGAATTGTGAGAATAAGGCAAACAAAAAATCTGGTTTTTAAGGGTTCTGAATGGGTACTATGGTTTGGAAATTGGGGTTTCATCCCCTGCATGCTATGGGTCTCATGGTTCATGTTTGCTCAAGTCATAATTGGTGCTGGGAAAGAAAAAAGTTGCTTAAAACCTCTAAAATTAATGTAACATCCGAAGCTTGGCAGAAGGTCTGAATTCTTGCTCTTTTTTCCAATGACCGCAGAAAACTGTTTTACGTTTTTTTGATGAATCCCCGGTTAACTTGGCGCAAACGCGAAGTTTTGGGAAGAGAGAGAGGGGAACATAACTTTGTCGCTGGCGTTATGTTAACCGGTGATTCTTCGACGCTTTGGATTGTCTCGTCCTACGCTGTTTAATATCCAATGGTATTTGGATAATAAAAATTAATGTGGGTGTAGCGTTACAACAACAATTTGTTTGATTTTCAACGTTTTTTTGAAGGTTTTTGTTTTTCTTTACTTGTTTTTCTGGGTTTAAACATTACCGCGGCTTTCTTTAAGTCTAGAGGTGTGATTACCCTAAAGAACGTCTTTAAGTCGGGATCTAACTGTTCAATCACCAGCATAGACATGTAACGTACTCCACGCATCTTCTCAATCATTGTCTGCATGTCGAGCTGATTTTCCTCTAATGTTTCTTTTGCAGCTTTCAAGGCTTGTTGTGTGTTGTAAACAGCGTGTATGGGTTCAATATCTTGGTTTGTATATCGTGGAACAGTAGCTGCTTTACCAAGACCGCAGTCAAAGAGCAAAGACAAAACTTCTTGGGAAACAAACGGGCTATCAAACGGTAAAAGTGCGGAATATTCTCCACTAGCTGCCTCAAAACCAGTTAAGGCTGCAACCAAAGGCCATTTAGATTCACGATCTTCAACAACAAACCTGACTGTTGGCGCCAGCAGTTTTGAATATTTGTCTGCGCTTTCTTGAGAGGTCGTTACTACGATAATTTCGTCTACAAGACCTTTTACGGCATCAACTGCACGGCTAATTAATGATTTACCTTCCAGTTCTACAATGCCTTTATCGCAATTGAACTTGTTTGAGGAACTATCTGCCAGAATAATCGCTGACTTATTCAACAATTGCATCTCCAATTAGGAAATTCTAGCACGTGCAGTATTGTTTAAGCTTTTTCGTTAAGAAAATAAAAGAAAGGTGGCTAATTGACTTCGTTGGTCTCTATCTTTTTTGCCATCTCAGCGAGTATCTTGGTGAAGGGGTGGTCGGGTTTATCTTGAACGAAAATCAGGTTTCCTTCGGCTCTGAGGATTTCGCAGAAACATGGTACCATACCCAACATTGGCACTTGATATTCGGCTTTTATTTTGTTTTGCATTTCAGTTTTTTTAGCAGTAGCTCCGGCATCTAGCACCTTGTTTAGGACTAAACCTGTTTTCTTCTCGAATAGGTTGTAGAGTTCTTGGAGCATTCGTTTTGTTCCGTCTACGTCTGATCGGTCGCCTGTTGTTGCGACAACCACAAAGTCAGCCGCTACGATGGCGTTAATTGAGGAGTATTGTAGTCCTGGGCTTGTGTCAAAGATTAAATAGTCAAATTTTTGGTCTTTAAGCAATGTGTCTTTGAGTGCAAGAAGTCGACCTAAGGCACGCATTTCCCACTTGCGGTCTTTTGAGGATACGTCGCGGATTGCTTCTGTAGCTGGGTTTGCTAGGCAAGCGTAGAACTTGCCGTTTCCTGGTATTCTGCTGCTTAAATCTATGAGGGTTTTGTTGATTTCGCAGGTGTTGTTTAGGTAATCGTTAAGCCAGAAATCTGCATTAGGTGTTTTGAGAATGGCGAACAAGCTTGGGGCTCTAAAGTCAAGGTCAAAAATGGCGACTTTCTTTCCATTTTTGGCGAAGGTTGCTGCTAAATTGACTGAAAGGAGGGTTTTTCCTGTTCCGCCTTTGTATGAGTGTACTGCGATTATTTTGCTCATGTCTTTCAACTCTGTGTCTCTCTTTCTATGAAGAAATAGGCTTTGCGGCCATTACGTTCTTTCTTTAGGTAGCCCATAATGACTAGTTGGTTAAGGTAAGCGCTTTCTACTGCTCGGGCACGTTTAGTTTGATCTGAAATTTCTTCAGCTGTGGCTTTTGTTAGCCTGCAAATTGTCATAGCTGTCTTTCTTAGGTGATCAGGCATCGATAGAAGAGTCATAACATCCAACGATGCATCGGGTAATGCTAAAGACGTTTTTTGGTTATTGGTGTTGCCGTTGCCGTTCTTTTGGATTTCAATCATGATTTCCATTTTGTCGTTTAGTTTCTCGAGGTTTTCTTCTATCTTTTCTAAGATGTTTAAGGGTTTTTTATTTGATAGTTCGTTTCTAATCACACGTTATCCCCGAGTTGTTTTTCATGTGTACAGTTTGATAGTTTAAGGAAGTTGAGTTTATTAAGTCTTGCGAAACTTGAGTACTTATTTGAAATTCATAAACAAAAAACAATAAAACATTGTTGGCATTGCTAAAAAAGAAAAAATTAATTGAATACTGTTTGGGGGGGGGTGTAAAGGGATTAAAACTGAGGATTTAGTAGGGAATAGGGGTTTGACTTCTTGCTTCCTCTACTATAGGTAAGACTTGTTTTAATTCCTTGAAGTATTTCAGTACTGTTATTCCTCGTTGTGTTACAACGAAAACTACGCGAGCTTTCCCACGGTACGCTCTTCAACTAGACCTTGCTTTATGAGGAAGTCTAAGTATTCTTTGAGGACACTACAGTTAACGTTTGCTTTGTACATGACATGAGTTAGCTTTAGCGGTCCTCGGTGGGCAAGCACTGTCAGGATGTCGACGTACATTTCAAGTTTTGATCTACGCACTTTCATATTCCTCTTTTTTTTATTCAATGCATCCGTTTTATTATAAAACATTTATGTATTAATAATCAGTGTATTTGTCCATCTCAGCGGTTAATTGGCTGTTTTCATAGCAGCATTGTTTAACACATTTAATCTATTTTCGAAGGCTGTAACCATGTCATCTAGCAGTATTTCACGCAATTCTGTCGACAATCCATTGATTTTCTCATCGAAGGCATTGGCTAATTTTGCTTCTAATTCTTTTCTATCTTTATCCGCCATTAGCTTCATACAATTTGCTCCAATTTCTGATGACAATGAGATAGTTGAAGGTATATAACTCACTTATGAATGCAACATATGAATCGATAATCAATAATGCAAAAATCAAACTTCGTCCTGGAGATATTTAATCGTGCATACCTTTGCCTGTTTCTTTAAGTTGTAAATTTTGTTGTTCATTGGTGAAGCGGGTTTGAATTTCTGGGTAGGGATTTCGTTGATTGTTAAAATTTAAAGGTGTCACATTCATAATAATTGATATATGGCACGAAAGCAGTTGGCATTTAGGTTAAAGATCAATATTTCGTCTCGTTATGGTCAATTCTAATTTTTCGAAAATGAACATAATTTAAGTATTTTTGTTTGATACAGCAATTGCTGTCTGTTTATGTGAATTTATATTAAACAGTTGTTGTTTGTTTACAACCACAAACAAATTTAAGCAACATTTGTCTTTTTCAAATATGAAGATTGTAATATCAGAAATACAATTGTACCTTTTTTGAAGGTTTCTTTAATGTTTAACTCTTTTAAAGAGAAATCTTGGAGTGTTATGCTCCTAAAAGGATACGTTTCGAACGACCAGGTTCGAGCGGAGCGGTGCGAAAACTGTAAATCAAAAACAGAAGTCTTAACAGCTAATTACAACAACCCAAACCTCCTCTTATATGGTTGCAAGGACAGCAAATGCCGAAATAGGTTTCTAAGATTGGATTTTGATTCCGACGCACTCTAAAAAGAATTTGCTACAATGAATTCAAAAAGAAACATTAAGAGCATAAACTTTAACTGAAAACTAACTCGGAAAATTTCTTCTAAACAATTTTTCCCATGATTATTTAGTTAGAACTAAGAAAAAACCCAATCTGTTAACATTGTTTTTATGAAATTTAGAACATAAATTTTCACTGTTCCTTTCTGCTCTTAAAAAATAATTATGTTTTTGAAGATAAGAAAGCAAACAATAAATAATGTTTATTACTGGATTTAAGTTAGAGCTACTTTTGGATGGTGCAGTTAATGGAAAAAAAAGTTGGAGACGATTTTCAATCTGAATCAAAGTACAATCGTAACAAAAGACTGGGCGGCAACTTGGATTGGGCAAACAAACCAGAAATTTACAAAAACTATCCATCCAGCAAAACTATTCAATTACCAAACCAGTTTCAAGAATCAATGATTAGTTTTAACAGAATTCTTCAAAAACGTAAGAGCATCCGATCCTTCTCGAGTGAGCCATTGAGCAAGGTTGATTTGGCTTTTCTTCTTTGGGTATCAACTGGAATCCAAAGAACCGAACACAATTATGAGTTTCGCACAACTCCATCAGCTGGAGCACTATATCCCATCGAGACTTACATAACTACTAACAATGTGCAAGACGTAGAACAGGGTATCTATCACTATAACATAAAGAATCATTTATTAGAAGAAATAAAACTTGGAAATTTTGGAGCCAAATTAGCTCATGCAGCCTTGGACCAAGAGATGTGTGCAGAGTCATCAGTTGTCTTCATCTGGACAGCTGTCTTCGGGAGATCAAAGTGGAAATACTCGCAGAGAGCCTACAGATACATCTATTTAGATGCAGGGCACATTGCGCAAAATTTGGCGTTAGCGTCAACCAGTATTGCTTGTGGGTCCTGTGAAATTGGGGCTTTCTTTGATGATGAAATTAATTCATTAGTAAGGGTAGATGGAACGGAAGAGAGCGCAATTTGTCTTAATGTAGTGGGCCATCCTAATAGACCAAGCAACGAATAATGGCTTAAAATAAATAAAGAAGAGCTATGAATCCTGCCAATGAGAAGTTAAAATATTCCTAAAATTCGTTATTGATCTTCTCTTTTAAAAGAAGTTAGAGGAACTTTGATAATGAATTTTACGCCTTTGCCTGGTTCACCCTCTTCGGTTATGGTCCAGCCATAGACATCTATCATCTTCTTAGATAGGAATAATCCAAAACCTGTGCTTTGGCCTGTGCTAAAGCCTTCTTTGAACAGAGATTTTTTATTCTCCAAAGATATGCCAACACCGTCATCCTCGTAAACCAACTTTAGGCTGTCTTTATCAGCTTTATCAAAGTATATTCGGATAGTTGTCGTTTTTTGGCCGTATTTCCTTGTATTGTCTATGAAATTGTAAAAAAGTTGTCTAAGAAATGAGTCTGCCAGAACCGTTAAACCTCTGCAGTCATTTTTTATCAGGGGAATTGATCCCGAAAAAAGAGCGACTGCTTCATTTAGTTTCTCTTCCACATTAACGTAAGACAGCTCCTCCGCACCAATTTGTTCATACATTTTGGCAAAATCAAAAATCTTAACAGTTTCCACCACAGCCTGCTCCATCTTGCTAAGTCCTTCTACAACATCTAGCAAGTCACCATGCTTCTTCTTGAGAATGTAAGAATATCCAGTCACTGCCGAAAGCTTGTTACGAACATCATGTCTAGTCAAGCCACCCACAACCCGCAACTTCTCATTCATCATCTCAATTCTACGGCTGTTTTCCTTTAATTGTGCCTCGTTTTTCTTGCGGTTGGTGATGTCCACAAAGAATGCGACCGTCGAAACAAATTTTCCATCTTTGAATATGGGACATGCATTCCCACTTACAATAATCTCATTCCCGTCCTTAGCGACAAAAATGGTTTCTACTTCACGTACACACGTTCCATACATGACCTCCTTAAACACGCTCATGCAATACTGAAGATGTTCTTTTTGAACCACATCCATAATAGTAATGTTTTTCAGATCAGCTTCTGTATATCCTAAAGCTTTTTTCCATTCTTCGTTAACGAAACTGTACCTTCCATCTGCATCTACAGATTGGACAAGAACATTTGCTGCGTTAAGCAAAGCTTCATACTTTTCTTCTGCTTGCTTTAATTGCTCCTCGGCTTCTTTCTGTTGTGTTATGTCACGAACTGTAGCTTGCAGAATTTCTCGGCCATTCAAAGGCATTTTTGTAAGAAGTACATCTGCTTGGAAAGTTGTATCGTCGGTTCGTTTATGTGTCCAGAAAAAGTGATCCATACCTGTCTGAAATGCTTTTTGAATATGGCTCATAGCGGCATTCATAGAGGGTGTACTGTCTAGTTGAGTTGGAGGCGACAAATCTGCCGGATGAAACTTTATAAATTCCTCAACTGAGTTGCAGCCAAAAAGCCCAAGAGTAGCTTTATTGCAGTCCAGAAAACCTTTCTCGTCAAGCAACATCAAAGCATCCATCGACGACTCGAAAGTAGCTTCATATTTCTCTTGACTCTCCCGAAGCTTCTTGTTCACAATTTCGAGGTCAAGATGGCTTTCTTTGATTTTCTTTTCAAATTCAATATGTTCAGTTATGTCAGTGAGTATTCCTAATAATGTATGTTTGCCTTTGTACTCTGTTAGCTTCGTTGAGATTATTACATTGATCCTTTTGCCAGCTCGAGTGACAAGCACCTGCTCAAATGGAGATGGATTTTCGCCTCTCATTTGTTTATCATGATTTAACTTTAATGTTTCAATATGTTCGGGTGAAAAGAGGGTAAAGAAATTGAAATCAGAAGCGCAGAGTTCCTCTCTAGTATATCCTGTAGCTTCTTCTAATTTCTTATTGACGAAGATTACTTTTCCCATTTGATTCATGAAGATCATGTTAGGTGATTCTTCTGATAAAATTCTGAACTTTTCTTCACTTTCCATAAGACTTTGCTGTGCTTTCTTTTGTTCGGTTATGTCTCTGGCAATCGTTGAGGCACCAATAATTGTACCCTCACTATTTCTGATTGGGGAGATAGTTAGCGAAACATCTATTTTGGAGCCATCTTTTCTAACACGTGTAGCTTGATACTGCTTAATCTGCTCCCCTGTCCCAATTCTTCTTAGAATTCCATCGATTTCTTCTCGTTCTTCAGCGGGAGCTAATATTTGAATTGATTTGCCAATTACTTCAGATGCCTTATATCCGTAGACATATTCTGCAGCGTTATTCCAACTCGTAATAGAGCCGTCGAGGCTTTTGCCTATAATTGCATCATTAGAGTTTTGCACTAAGGAGGCAAGAAAACCTGTATCCTCTTTAGTTTTTTTGCGTTCTGAAATATCTATTACCAAACCTCTAAGTCCGATCAATTTGTTTTCAGAATAAATCGGTGCTGTCTTGACAATAGCGGGATAGGTGTCGCCATTTTTCCTAAAGAGAGTAAACTCGCTACTAACAGTTTTTTCTCCTGTCATGCGTTTTTTTATGTTTTCTTTTGCTCTTTCACGGTCTTCGGGAACCACGAACTGCAGCATATTCATTCCTTTTTCTAATTCCTTTGGTGTAAAACCCGTTATCTCAAATGCTCTTTGGCTGAAGAAGGTAATCTTTCCCGACAGGTCAGTTTCAAAAACAATTTCAGGCAAAAAGTTAGCTAATTCCCTATATCTCGTCTCACTTTTCTTTATTGCTGCTTCGCTTTTTTTGCGCTCGTCAATATCTAAAAACATAGCTTGTACTGCGGGTTGCCCATCGTATTCAATTTTATTGGCAAAAGCTTCCATCCACAATATAGCTCCATCTTTTCGCACTGCCCTAAATTCATAGCTATTATCAGCTTCTTTCCCTTCTAATCGGTTCTTAAATCGGTTAAAGAAAAGGCCTTTATCTTCATGATAAATTAGTGCGACTATTTCAGAAGGCGAAAGAGAGGTAAACTCTTCAGGTTTGTAACCTAACATTTTTCCCATAGAAAGATTAGCAAAAACAACGCGAAGAGGTAAGTTTTGTGCAATCATTATTCCTTGTAGAGAATTCTCAACTAGTAAGCGATATTTTGACTCGGAAACTCGAAGCAACTGCTTTGACTTCTTTCTTTCCGCTATATCCTTTATGGCATATGCCAATTCACTGTAGACAGCTTCCGGTGAACCATTCTTGTTGAGGTAGCGGTCAGCGCCCAAGTTCAAAGCTTCAACTGCAACTTCTTCTCTGCCTCTTCCAGTAAAAATTATGAAAGCAACATCATTTTTTTGGTCTCTAAGTTCTTTTAGAAATTCTAAACCGTTTTTTTTGGGCATTTCATAATCAGAAACAATAACGTCATATTGTTTTGTTGACAGTTTTTTGAAGGCTTCACTCACACAGCAGGCATTATCAATATCGAAACTGGTTTCCAGATCCATCAACATAAGCTTCGAAATCTCTCGAATCGACGGATCATCGTCCACATGTAAAACTAGAATAGCGTCCTTTTTGTTTGAAACAAGAACGTCAGTTGCTTCTATAGCTACCGTATTCTGGTCGAGAGCTTGTATAAGCTATGCCCCATAGCGAAACAGTTAGTGAGTGGATTTAAGTCAGTTATGAATTTAGAATACTGAACTAAGTAAAATTAGAAATTATTATTTGGTTTCGATCTTTTGAGGGTTTTCGTCTTCGCAAGGGGCGAACTCTTATAGAAAAGTCTCTAAGATTAATAACTATAGTTTATTAGGAAGTTTTTAGAATAATGCGTTACGCTTAAAGGCGGTAATAGTACAGCTTGGTTAGTACATAGGCTTGCCAAGTCTAGGACCCGGGTTCAAATCCCGGTTACCGCACCAAACTTCCAGTTAAAAACCTTCCTTTCAGTTTAAAATCAGATTTCGTCGTGATCCTCTACCCACTTTACCGCTACCGTCAAACACACATTTTTTGGGCAATCCTGAACCTGAAAAACATACATTACTTTGTTTTTCATTTGCTTTACATTTTTGTCTGGAAAGTTGGCCATATTGACATACGAAATGAACCGCTTTTTTAGCGATTGTTTTTGCTTTTGAGATGTCACCATCGAATCGTGCTTCATCTATGTGGTTGCCTTTGGTGTGATCAAAACCAAAGACCATCAGTTTAATCGCCCCAAAGCCTTCACAATTTGTCGCTTTCTGTTTCTTGCTATGGCGACTAATGCCCTGTCTAATCACTGTTTTTCGCTGCTCTGATGTTGGTTTTTTTTGAGTATGACAATCAAACGCCTTAAGAAAAAATGTGCATTTCGAAGCCATGGTTTCGCCTTCCAGATGCTCGTCTGAAAGTTGAGACTGCCCAAAACATTGCGAAACTGTGGGTGCGCTATTTTTCTAAAGGACGCAACAGTGGTTTCGTAATAGGCGTCTTTTATTGCTGGTCTGCTATAGCAAAGCAAAATGTAGCTACTGCGAAGTTGAGGTTTAGTAGTACGGATTCCGCAACAAACCTTTTAACTGCCACATTCAAAAAGGAAACCAATGGTAGTGAGTAAAACTATGAGTGACGATTTCTCAGAAGACCCTAATGACCCCGATTTCGGTCAAAGATGTTTTGGGCTTCTTTTTTCTGTTTGGCGTTCACCACAATGGATCTCAGATTTATCACATTCGATCGAAGAAAAAATAGGTGGTACTCTCCTTTATGGTGATGGCCCACTTCAGATTATACGGGAAGGAAAACAGCCTATTTGTACAATTTACTTAGGTAGCCGCGTTATCGCAGTAGCGAAACTATTGGGCGTACAAGTCAATTCGGCTACAAAATATGTTCCTGCAGAAGGCACTTTACAAATGCCCTGTTGCCTAGTGCTTGGTAGCTTTGACTGTCAAATACTGCGTGAGATTAAAGTCGCTTTTCCGAATGCCTTTAAAGACAATCCAAGTTGGAGAAAAATTCGCTTTAAGCAAACGTCCAACTCCACATAACAGGTTTTAGCCGTGTTGTTGTTACTTTTCTGATAACAGACGCTTTGAACTGCAAGTCTAGGTCTCGGTTACCTAACTCGCATAATTTCAATTTAATGCTTTATCTACCAAATTTATAATGTTTCTGCCGCAAAAAGGCAAAAATTGATGATGTTAACGCCATCTTTTTTGTTCTAATTTGTTTGAAATGGCGTTCTTTGAGATTACTTCTCTTTGCAGATTTCATTTTCATTAAAAATTGATGCGTTGCATCATTGATAAATACAACTTTTATTATAATGAGTAATAGATGCTAGTTCTTAAGCGAAATAAGGTAATGGCGTTGATTGCGCTATTAATCGCAGTCATTTTGATTATTTCAGTGGTAATTATTATTCAGTATAATCCGAAGCCTTCGACGGTTCCGCATGCTTCCTCGACACCTGTGCCTTCTTCTCATCCAACCCCTACAACGAGTCCAACATCGACTCCGAAGTCCAGTTCTACAGCCACTCCCCAACCCACACAAGCTCCTTATCTATTCCCGGGCGAAGTTACTAATTATCAGAACCAAACCCTAACTACGGTTAGTGCTTACATCGACTTAATTATTGCACATCCGGATGTTGCCATCGCTGGAATACAGCATGTAGATCAAGCAACATACCACTTAGCAATTACTGGTATGGTAAATAATCCAATAAATTATACCTACAATGAAGTCGTCAACAACTTCAATTCAACCTTGCAAATAGCTACTTTGCCTTGTGTCGAAGGATGGAGTGCAACCTTGCTCTGGCAAGGCATCCCGATAAGTGACCTTCTCCAGCAACAGGGTGTGGGTCCAAATGCAAACACACTTATTTTCTTGGCAGCCGATGGCTACACAACATCGCTACCATTGAGCTACGTGAACGAGAATAACATTATGATAGCCTACAAAATGAACAACGTTACCCTTACACCCCAAACCGGATTTCCATTCTTTTTGGTAGCTAAAAACCAATATGGATACAAATGGATAGAGTGGCTAACTGAAATCAACGTATCGAACGATTCAAACTATCTTGGATTCTGGGAAAGTCGAGGTTACCCAAACAACGCAACAGTTCTTGGCTCCGCACAACCCCTAAACAGTGCTGAACTCATCCTTCCAGCGGTCGCCATTTCAGTTGCATCCGTGGCTATTGGGGCGGCCGTAATTGTTTCTCGGCGCCAAGTAAAGAATAAGCAAAAATTAATCACAACCGCGGTACATTGAGCGATGTTCGCCGAAAGCACCAATTTTTTTAATGAAATTTAGATTTACTGTTTTGTTGTTGATTAAGTACAGTCACAATAGTATATGTAGTCTTGCTCCTTCTCACCTATTACCAAGCAATCGGCATAACAGTTGCTCGATTATTTCTTAGAAGGAAAAATTATGGTTGATATAATTGATACATTTAATTCGGCTGGAACTTTCAAAAGGTTTGTTTCAGCAGTTCAAGCAGCAGACCTAGTTGATACGCTTAGAGATGGCTTTTTCACGGTTTTTGCGCCCGATGATCAAGCTTTCGCGAACCTTCCAGAAGGCACAATTGAAGGTCTTCTAAAAGATACGTGCCAAAGTTGACGGCTGTGTTAATGTATCATATGGTTGCTGGAAAACTTACAATTGACAAAATAAGCAAATTAGATTCAGCCAAAACACTTCAAGGTCAAGAAATAAAAATCAACGCCCGTAAATGGCATCTTCACGTTCCCCCAAAAATCAACGACGCAAACATAACAAACACTGACATCATAGCAGACAACGGGGTGATTCACGTTTTGGATAGAGTTCTTATGCCTGATATGGCGCTAACTTGCATGGTATGTGGGATGGGCTTTATGACAATGGAAGCTTTGAATAATCATACCAAAGTGATTCATATGGCAAAGAAAATGTCTGAGCCAAATTCGCCTGTTGAGATTGTGGGCACCGTTGAAAAAGCCACGGCACCAATGCCAATCACTCGGGAGGTTCCTTTGAGGGGAACAGAGCCTAATCAGATTCTTTGTCCAGTCTGCGCTAAACCATTCAAAACCCGTCAGGAAATGGATCGGCATATGGACGCCTCACATCATGAATCAAAAGGACACGAGTAAACTAACGAATCCGAAGGAGATGATTGGATGAGTAAGAAAGGAGAAACAGGGGAACAAGATCGGGGAAAACCTCAACCTCGAAAAAAGAAAGATCGAGACGTTGCTCGCAAGCAGAAGAAACTAGGCAGGCTTGAAAGACAACAGTCAAGACAGGAATAGACAGAATCTCTCCGCATTTAGCCGCGCTTCAAATAACCCCAAGAAAAATATCTATTTTTTCTTGTTTCAGACAAGATCTGGCACGCTGATTATCAGTAGTCTAGTTCTGGAATTTGTTGCACTAGCATATCCCAGCCATCCGCAACAGCAGATTTTATGAGTGGCCTGACGCCAGCAAACACTTGCGGAGGCATAAACGTCTTCCAACCCCTTGTAACCGTCACTCGGTCGTTGAGGTTAAGCAGGGGAAATAGCCACGCAATCGCCGCAGGAAAACGGTTAGGCGGAATTTTACTTGACATTATTCCACCGATAGCGATTTGTTGGCTTACGGTTGTTTTCTCTCTTAGAATCGGGTAGAGGTGGGCGTCTTCTTTATCTAAATGAATCCTTAAATGCGAATTTAGAATCGCCGTGGCTCTGGTTGCCATTAGTGGGTCAGGTGATTTTTCTTGTCGCATCGTTTCCAGTGAATCGACCATTTTGTCGAGTTCTCGATGATCCATCAAATACGCTCTAGCTACAAGTGGTGCGACGTTGTCGACTGCGGGGAAAACTGCTGCTTCCTCACCCCTTGCGTGGTAATCCAGGATTTCATTCATAGAATGTAGTCGATCCAAAATAGGCGATAAGTTCCCGCTGCTTCGTGTAATGTCTAAGACTGAAGAATCGATCTCGGAAATATCTCGGCGGAATGCATTATGAAAACACAGAACTACATCTATAGGACTTGACAATTAAAAGACTCCATTATGGATAAACACGAATGGAGTTATTAATATTCCTAATGGAAGTTTGATTTGTTGGTAATAAGGTTATTAATAATCTAAAACAATCATCCGTGTGTGGTGGTTTTATGGCAAGAAAAAAACTCATCGAGAAAAATCAAGCCTCAAAAGCTGAATGTGGCATTCTGCCAAGCAAGTCGGATAGAGAAACCAAAATCTTAAACGCTATGGCAAATACGAGCATTCTTTTGATGAGCACAATGATGGGGGCATTTACAAATTTAATAGTAGATGCGACAAGCGCGATGGCTTCGGGAATGGCAGAAGCGATGGGTGGAAAAGAAGCCAAAGAAAAAGTTAGCCAAGAAATCAAGCAAAATGTTCCGGAAGTAAATGAAAAAATTAAAGCGGTGATTTCGGACATAAGAAAAGACATTTACATCCAAATGAGGGAAAAGAGGCAAGAGTTCGAATCGCTGCTTTCTGATCCTGCGTTTGATGTTGGACCGAGAATAATTGAAAAATACGACTTTAAGCTGCCAAAACTGACGGAAGAACTCGATGATAACTCTCTATCGCAGTATTCGCAGTTGCTGATTAATGAAGATTTAGATTTTGCCAAAATGTTCAAAGAACTGGCGGAATGGATTGGTTCCCTTCCTAAACCTGATGAAGAAAGCAAAGAGAAACCTTGAAAATATAGATATTACAAATAGATAGTTGATCTGAATGTTAAATTGGACAATCGTTGACTCAGATGGGAGCCTCTTTTCCAGGGGAAAACACGATTATTATGCAATCCTTGTTCGAGGAATCCCTGAAGAACATCCTAAAGACTGCATTGTAGAACTCTATGTAACGGATAAAGAAATGACGATTTTCGAAATTAAGGTCAGCGCAGTAAAGGAAAAAATTGAGTTATTATCGCGTTCTATCGTTTTGGTGGACTCGTTGCACGAGCATGGGCATAGGTAAAGTTGTTGAAGAAATGAAAGAGACTGCTGAGAAAAGAGAGAATGAGAATCCCTATAGCTCAATCTCAAACGATTATAGGTCAAAGTGACAATAGATAAAATCGTTTATATTCCTGTATTTATGAAATAAATAATGATCGAAATTTTAATTGGTTGATAATTATGACGGCTCCAGATGATTTAACAAGAATTCTTGATCCAAATGAAACCATTGAACTCTACATTAAACAAAAGTTCTACCACCTTGCAATTGACATTGACTCGGTTGTTATAACCAACAAACGCGTAATTTTGCGGCACCCCCATGCCCTCGGATTAAAAAAAGACTACACCGACTACAACTACATAGAATTTGAAAACGTAACTATAGACAAAGGCATATTGCGTTCAACAATCAAATGCACCTTCAAATCTGCAGTACCCCCTCTAATATTAATCGACATACCCAAAGACGACGCAGAAAAAGCCTACAGAACAATTAGAGACAACATCTACAAAGCCCAAACTCAAGCACTAATTCAAGAAACAACTCCAACGATGATAATATGTTCGTATTGTGGAACCAAAAATCAACCGGACGCTTCTAAATGTATTAATTGTGGCGAAAAATTGAATGAGAAAAAGAAAATCGGTTTTTTCTAATATTTTTTTCTTCTTTTAATTAGCTAATTTTCAAAAGCGAAACCTCAGTTAACAATTAAAAATCGAACATTTAGCAGCCCTGGGTAAAAGGCAAGGTCTGTAAAGTGTATTTCAGTTCCTATATTTTGTGGTTTTGCCTAAAGCTTTAATTCTGTGAAAGATGTTCAGTTTTTTGTCGAGTTAGTCGACTTACCATAATTTTGGCGGGTAATATATGAGTTTGAATAATTTTACGGTTAAATCGCAAGAAGCTATTCAGAAGGCTGTTGAAATAGCTTCTGGCGGGCGCAATCAGGCTGTTGAGCCGCTTCATTTGCTGAAAGGGATCTTGCTAGTTGATGAAGATGTGGTTCCTTTCTTGTTAAGAAAACTCGGTGTCAAACCTGATGCTTTCTCTGGGTTGCTTGATAAGGAAATTGATTGTTTGCCTAAAGTTAGTGGCGGAGAGCAGTATCTTTCCTCAAATTCTAATAAGGTACTTCATAAGGCTCAAGAGTTGGCTTCTGCTGCTAAGGATGAGTTTGTTTCTATAGAGCAGTTGCTATTGGCTATATTTTTGTTGGGCGATTCTGCTTCGCGTTTGCTCAAAGGCAATGGTGTTAACGAAAAAGATCTCAGGTCTGCAATTGGTCAGTTGCGTAAGGGATCTTCTGTTAATTCGGCGACAGCAGAAGAAACCTACAATGCCCTCAACAAGTACGCCATCAACCTAAACAGTATGGCTCAGGCGGGAAAATTAGATCCAGTTATAGGCCGCGACAGTGAAATTCGACGGGTTCTTCAAATTCTATCTAGAAGAACAAAGAACAATCCTATCTTGATTGGTGAGCCGGGTGTGGGTAAAACAGCTATCGTTGAGGGACTTAGCTCAACGTATAATTAACGGTGATGTTCCCGAGAATTTGAAGTCAAAACAGGTTTTTTCTCTTGATATGGGAGCTTTGATTGCAGGCGCCAAGTACAAGGGAGAGTTTGAGGAGCGTTTGAAAAGTGTTATTAAGGAAGTTGTGGGCGCAGAGGGCGATATTTTGCTTTTCATCGATGAGATTCATACGCTTGTTGGTGCAGGCGGCGGCGAGGGCGCCATGGATGCGGCTAATATTCTTAAGCCTGCGTTGGCCCGGGGTGAGTTGCGTGCTATTGGCGCGACGACTTTGAAGGAATATCAGAAGTATTTTGAAAAAGACAAGGCTTTAGAGAGACGTTTTCAGCCTGTTATGGTAAATGAACCTAATGTTTTGGATACAATCTCTATCCTTCGAGGACTAAAAGAGCGTTACGAAGTATATCATCATGTTCGAATTAGAGACGATGCCATAATTGCAGCTGCAGAGTTATCTCAACGGTATATTACAGAGCGTTTTCTGCCCGACAAAGCGATTGATTTGATTGATGAAGCGGCTTCTAAGTTGGAGCTTGAAATTAATTCTGAGCCTCAGGAACTTGAGGATGTTGATCGGAAGATTCGGCAGTTGGAGATTGAACGTGAAGCCATAAAACAGGAAAAAAATGAAGTTAAGCTCAAGTCGCTAAATTTGGAAATCGCAAATTTGACTGAGCAACGCAATAGTTTACGGGCAAAGTGGCATGCTGAGAAAGAAATTGCTGATCAGATTCAAGCAAAGAAAAATGAGATTGAACAGTTAAAGTTTGAAGAGGAAAATGCTAACCGTCAGGGCGATCTTGGAAAGATTGCAGCAATTAGGTACGGCAAAATTCCCGATGCAACTAAAGCGATTGAGGCATTGAAGAAAAAATTGACAGAGTTGCAAAAGGATTCGGCGTTGGTAAATGAAGAGGTTGGTGCGGAAGAGATTGCTGAAGCTGTTTCTAGCTGGACAGGGATTCCAGTTAGTCGTATGCTGCAAACTGAGAAGCAAAAGCTGCTAAACATAGAAGGCGAGCTTCATATGAGGGTTGTTGGGCAGGATGAGGCTATCCAAGCGGTTTCTGATGCGTTGCGGCGGAGTCGTGCTGGTCTGCAAGATCCTAAGCGTCCAATTGGGTCTTTTATTTTCTTAGGTACAACTGGAGTTGGAAAAACTGAATTGGCCAAAGCCTTAGCAGAGTTTCTCTTCAACAACGAGAACAATATGGTTCGAATTGATATGTCGGAGTATCAGGAGCGGCATACTGTTTCTCGGCTTGTGGGTGCCCCGCCAGGTTATGTTGGCTATGAAGAAAGCGGACAGTTAACTGAAGCGGTGCGAAGAAAGCCTTACTCTGTTGTTTTACTTGATGAAATCGAGAAAGCGCATCCGGATGTCTTCAACATTTTACTGCAGGTGCTCGATGATGGCCGATTAACTGACAATAAAGGTCGAACAGTCGATTTCAAAAATACCATCATTATCATGACTTCCAACATAGGCTCTCACCTCATCCAAGAAAACCTAGAAAAAATTACCTCTGAAAACCGAGAACATATCCTAAATCGAACCAAAGAACAAGTCTTTGAGTTACTCAAGAAAAGCATCAAACCAGAATTCCTCAACCGCATAGACGAAATAATAATGTTCCAACCCCTCACCCAAGAGGAAATTCGAAAAATAGTGGAGCTGCAACTGCAAAAAGTTCAACAAATGCTGGAAAAAACTAACATAAAACTCTCAGCCACAAAAAAAGCCATAGACTACATTGCCAATATTGGATTTGATCCGCAATTCGGTGCCAGACCAATAAAACGTGTGATCCAGAAAGAAATCTTGAATGAACTTTCAAAAATGCTGATATCTGAAAAAGTCAACAAAGAAACAAAGATTATTGTGGATGAAAAAAACGGTCAGCTGATATTTGGGAACAAATAAATCTCTATTTTTATGTCGTCATTGTTCTGAACTTTGAAGAGTCCTTTTTTCCCTTCTTTTCAAATAATTGAGAAATGCCACTTTTCTAAAACAGCGTTGCAAAGTATTGCAACAAGTTTATTTATACTCAAGGCCCATCCGCTTCATAAAATCAAGAACTTTCGCATATTCTCTAAGATATTGTTTACCTTTTTCAGTAAGCTTATGCGAATTCTCTTCTTCAATTAACCCTAGCTCTACAAGTTCGTTTATGTAGTTTTTCAAACGGTCAAAAGGCACGCCCATTCTTACTTGAACTTGTGTTAATATTGTCTTTTCAGCTTTAGATTGTTCATTTAGTATTATCAAAAGGTCTCCATAAATTTTCAGTTTATCTCTCCGCGAAAATTTCTTCATTCGGGGGACCTTCTGTTTGAGTAATTAAACGTTAAATATGATACAAGAAGGAAAATTGTCAAAGCTGCTAAGCGAAGTACTAATGCTCCGTCAAAGGCGAATATGCTGTTGTCGATGGACCAAATTAGCAACGAATATTGGCTAATTCCGAGTAAAATAAAACCGAAAGGAATCCAGATAGTTGTCGGGTCTGGTTTACTTACATGACTTCTAAGAGTATGAATTGATATGTAAATTAGACAAATAATGTTAAAAATCCGAACGTACACTTGAGTAGCTTGGTAACTGTCAACTGCAAATTTAGGAAGGATAAATGCTACTAAAATTGAGGCTGCTAGGGAAACAATTAGCAAACTAAGGGCTATATTCCATTTGATTCGGGAGTTTTTTGAAGGTTTTTTTGAAAAATAATATGTTACTACTAAGAAGCAATATGCAAAAGTTCGAGACAAAAGTTGAATGTATGCTAATTCCTTGAAGGGAAATATTTGGGAGAAGGCTATGGCCCCGAGAATGTATGAAACTCCAAGAAATCCGAATCCGAGAGGTAGTCCAAGGTATCGCACTTCCCCCATGAGTTTATAAGGTTTAATCATAAATCGTAAAAGAACAAAACACAGAATTGCTGAAACCACTTCAACTACTATCCGAATAGTTGGATCATACATAATAATATTCTATTCAATTGTGTATTTCTTTTTATGTTTTTTCTATGATTTTTGTATAATAAAACATTGATTCTAAGAAATTCGTGTTTCTTTAGGTTCACGATAGGTGAGTATGGCTTATTAGCTCTCGTTGTAAAAGGGGCTACTTATAAAAAATGGAGTAAGAAAAAAATGAAAATAAAAACTAAAACTTCAGCTATTGTGATTGCAATATTTCTGATGATTTCAATGGGGACTTCAATGATGCTATTGCCAAATACTAGTGCTCATACACCACTATGGCAGATTCCAACGTTCGCCTATGTACAAGTTGTTCCTAACCCTATAGGAGTTGGTCAAACAGCGACCGTGTATATGTGGTTAGCTAACACTTATGACAGCGAATTAGTGACGAATAATTACAGATTCCATAACTACCAGCTAACTATTACAGCGCCTGACGGTTCTGTGGATACAAAAACTTTTGCAAATATAATGGATACTACATCAAATCAGTTCTATTCTTTCACCCCTTCCCAAACTGGCACCTACACCTTTAACTTTACTTTTCCAGGACAAACATTAACTACTAGTAACAGCAATCCCGCCTCACTATACATTAACGATACATATATGCCGAGCACCGCATCAACAACCCTCACTGTTCAACAAGATAAACTTCCAACTTTTGACACCATACCGCTTCCAACAGAATACTGGGCGCGTCCAATATATGGTGAAAACACCGATTGGTGGTCCATATCTTCAAATTGGCTAGGTACCGGTTCAGCTGGTCTTGGTACTGGTGCAGCCGGGTGTAACTATCCACCAGGAGAAGCTGTCGGGCCTCAAACTAGCCACGTTATGTGGACATATCCGCTTGACATGGGTGGAATTGTTGGAGGAACTATCCCCGAAGCTGGAAGCACAAATTTCGAAGGGTCTGCATACAATGCTAGATTCACTAACCCAATAATAATCAACGGATATCTATACTTCACTAAACCAATATCATTCTCAGGTCTCACCAGTGGAGCAACTGTCTGTCAAGATTTGCGAACAGGCAAGATTATTTGGAGCAGCACTCAAATACCTGGCTTATCCTTCGGTTACGTCTACGATATTGATGACCCTAACCAACATGGTGTTTATCCACCAATACTTTTCACCACCAACTTTGCACGCGCGTTTGATGCATACACCGGCTGTCCACTTTTCAACGTAACTGGCGTTCCCACAGGTACCGCCGTTCCAGGCCCAGCAGGAGAACAGCTGAGACTTATTTTGACTAACAATGGAAACGCAACAAATCCAGATGTATATTTGAGCCAATGGAATTCATCAAGACTTTGGGAAACATGGGCGAATCCTTGGACGAACGCAATTGTTACCACTCCAGCACTGTATAACTACTCTACGACTACGGGGGCTAGTATAACTGCAACTCAAGCGCAATATGCGAGCGTTACCCAACCAGCAATAGCTCCTGTTGCAGGCAATGACCCTAACCAACCAGCTACCTCTAATTACTTAATCTATGGAAACGTCGTAAATTCAAGCAGTTCACTGTACAGTTATGACTGGAATGTTTCTCTATCATGGGCCAACACTATTACACCAGTGCCTACCATAGTCGCAGCTTGGGCAGGTGATATGTTGCTTTGTAGAAGCGGTACCATGCCATCTGCAACCTCACAAACTCCTTATACATACTTCGCTGTCAACCTCAATGCATCTAAAGGTGTGCTTGGTAGTAAGCTGTGGAGTAATACCATTCAGCCACCAGCAGGCAACATTACCGTTAGTTATAGCGGACCTGCAAATGGTGATCCAACAAGCGGTGTCTTCGTTGAATTCCGTAAAGAAACTATGCAATTCGTAGGATACAGTTTAGCAACAGGACAACAATTATGGGGTCCAATCGGTGATCAATCGCAACAGCAACTTATGTACTATAATTCGGGATACAACAGTGGTGGAAATGAAAACGGAGCTGCATATGCTTATGGGCGTCTTTATTATGATGGATTCGGCGGAATTATGTCCTGCTACGATTTGCAAACAGGAAACTTGCTTTGGACTTACGGCAACGGTGGCGCAGGTAACAGCACTGCCAGCGGATTTGAAGTTCCTGGTCCATATCCAACATCTATAATGGCTATTGGCAGCGGAATAATTTACACAACAACTACTGAACACACTGTTGAAATGCCAATTTACAAGGGCGCGTTACAGCGTGCTATCAATGCCACAAACGGAAAAGAACTCTGGACACTAAACGATGTAACATCTGAGGCTGGTGCACCAAGTGCAGCTCTAGAAACAGGCGCTATTGCAGACGGCTTCTCAGTGACCTTAAATGGCTATGATAACCAAATTTACACAGTAGGCAAGGGACCCAGTGCAACTACAATGGAAGCACCCAAGGCATCGATAGACTTTGGCAGATCTCTGATTATCAGTGGTACAGTCACGGATATTTCAGCTGGTACTAAACAAGATGAGCAAATAGTGCGTTTCCCTAACGGTGTTCCGGTCGCATCCGATGTTAGTATGAGTGACTGGATGGGATACATCTACCAACAAAAACCATTGCCCACAAGCTTTGCGGGTGTTAATGTAGCGATTGATGTCGTTGATTCAAACGGAAACTTCAGAAATATTGGCACAACAACAACTAGTTCCGACGGAACATACAGCCTGCAATGGAAACCTGACATTGAAGGCAAATATACTGTGTACGCAAGTTTCGAAGGCTCTAACGGCTATTGGCCATCACGTGCCTCAACAACATTCGCAGTTGACCCAGCCGCAGCAACACCCACACCAACAGCAATCGCGGAAAAAACAACGTCAGATCTTTACTTTGTTCCAGCAATCGCAGGGCTGTTTGTTTTCGTGGCTATCATGGGCTTTGTCATTATCTTGGTTCTCAGAAAACGACCATAAAAAACCAAAAAAAACTCTCCTTCCCCTTTTTTAGTCCAAAAAAATTATCAAAGAGCACATGGAACCAATGGAGTTGATAGGTTATGGAAAAACTCGAGATAGAGACATCTTTAAAGAAGACTATCAAATCGAACGGTTTGAAAATTGAATCATCTAATTTACATTTGACTTCAGAAGATCCTTGTTTAAAAAAAATCAAGCCTAGAGCAATCATATTCAAGGCGTGTAACAAAGATTTTTGTAAACTTAACGATTTAATTAAGACGCAGTTTCCTGAAGTTGAAATAGTCTATGTTACAACTGGTCCTGTTGAGAGTTTTCTTCGGGTTACTAAATCAATACCTTTTGAAATGCAGAACTCTTCTGCCCAAATAAATTACAGTTTTGAGTAGATGAAGGTTATGTTGTAGATTTCGCTGACTCGGAAGATGTAAACAATCTAAAGAATCGGCTGTCTTATTTTGTTTTTCAAAATTAAAGATGCAAAGATATGAGGTTGTGCGGATATAAAGTAAAATATTCACAACCATAGATATTAGGCTTATACATTGTTCTTTTCTCTTAAAGTTGGTTCCAGCGTCAAATTAAACCCTTATCTACTATCTTTTTTCTATATTCCCAATACAGTAAGAACCATAAATCGACATAGGTATTCGATCTGTCTCTATATGTGATTTTTTTTTATCTAATCCCTTTTTTAGGTGTTATCAGAACAATTTTTTGGGGCTTGAAAATGACCTGTAGGCGATGATTAGAAATATTGCAAGCCCCGCCCAACGAATTGCCAGTGCCCCCCACCATGCCGCCATGCTATTGTCGCTAGCATAAATGATAAGCGAATATTGGCTTATCCCAAGAAGTATATAACCAAAGGGGCTCCATATTGTATTTGAATCCGGCGTTTCTAAATGACTTCTAAGTGTGTGAGCACAGAGATAAACAATGCATATTAGGTTAAATACTCTTAAAACTCCGCTTGTGAGTTGATAATTAGGTAAACTTACTTGTGGAATACTGAATAGAATAAGCGAAGTAAAAAAGACAATAATTAATAATGCTAGGATAGAATTCCAGAGCCATCGGCTATTTTCCGCGTTTTTCCTTGAAAAATAGTACGTAACACATAGAAAGACGAATGCGAAGCTTCTCACTATGGTTTGAAGATATATAGTTCCAGTTCCTAGAAAATATGGTTGGAAATATACAATGGCAGATAGCGCGTAGCTAGCTCCAAGAAATCCGAAACCGAGAGGCAGTCCAAGGTATCGATTCTCTTTAGTGATTTGATACGGTTTAATCATGAATCTTAGAAGAACAAGACAAAGAATTGCTGAAATAGCTTCATAGACTACTCGGAATATTTGATACGCGTAAGGATCTACGATTAGAATTCACCATTTTTTAGTGTTTTTAAACGATCTTTAATGTTTATCCCTAATATTTTATGCTCACGATAGGTGAGTGTGTCTTATTAGCTCTCTACATAAGAGTAATCCGCGTAAAAATTAGGAGAAAGAAAAATGAAATTTAATACAAATAAGAAAACCATGACTTCAATAATAACTGCTATTCTACTTCTGACTATCAGTTCACAAATGCTTCTATTACCCTCCACTAATGCTCATACGCCAAGTTGGACTATCCCTTCTTTTGCATACGTTAGCGTTGCACCAACACCAGTAGGCGTTGGTCAAACCGTTCAGATTTACATGTGGGTTGATACGCCCTTGCCAAACGCAGCCATAACAAACGACATCAGACGCCACGGATATACATTAACAATCACTAAGCCAGACGGAAACATAGTTACCCAAAAGTGGGATTTAATCACTGACACAACTGGTGTTCAATTCTACTCTTACACCCCTGATCAAATCGGCACCTACACTATAAAGTTCAACTATGCTGGTCAAAGCTACACTTGGAGCGGAGACTACCTAAATGACTTCTTTGCTGCCGCAAACGCAACAACAACCTTAACTGTACAAGCGGATCCATTACCCATTCCCATTCAAACCTATCCATTGCCAACTGAATACTGGCAACGCCCCATAGAAGGACAAAACACAATTTGGTATACTATTGCATCAAACTGGCTAAATGCTCCTTACATCCGGACTGGTGCAACTTCCACTGGTGGTGCAGGCTGGGGTAGATACCAAGCTGACGGCATTGGACCCGAGAGTGCTCACGTTATGTGGACAAAATCGATCCAATACGGTGGAGTTGTAGGCGGCAATAACACAGCTGTCGCAGGCGAAACTTTCTACATGGGTGGCTCATACCAAGTTAGGTTTAGCAATGCTATAGTTATGCAAGGAACGCTGTTCTATCAAGAGCCATACGGCAACTCTGGCGCAGGCGGAGATATCGTTGCAGTCGATTTAACAACAGGAAACGAACTTTGGCGTGTAAATTCAACCGCAACAGGTACTTCCATAGTTCCATCACTAGGCTATCTTTATTCCTTCGAAACAGGCAACCAGCACGGTGTTTTACCAAACGGTTTACTCATTGCTCCAGTTACCGTAACTGGTCAGGGAACTGTTTGGAGAGCATATGACCCAAGAACAGGCGTATTGACCTCAATGAACATCACAAACGTACCATCAGGCTCAGCTGCGGGTAACTTATCTCCATCATCAGGCTCAACAGCTTCAATCGGTGGTCCATCAGGCGAATACCTCATCTACTCATTGACTAACCTCGGAACAACGACCAACATCAAATATTACCTTTCCCAATGGAACTCTTCTAACGTAATTGGAACCAACTTCAGCAACGGTGTAGGCACATGGTACTCGGGAACAGCAAATGCAAGTGCAACTTCAGCATACGACTGGAATATGTCAATTCCCTCGCTTAAAGGACAATGGAGCATCTTCCGAGATGTTTCATATAACAACTTGTTGTTGTTGATTCAGGGCAGCTTCGGAACAGGTCCAAGAACCAACGGCGAAGGAGCTAACGTTACAGCAATTAGCTTAAACCCAGCAACAAGAGGACAGATACTGTGGGCCAAATACTATGCACCAGCACCCAACAACGTCACAAGAGCATTGGTAGCAGTCGACGCAATAGCTGGAACATTTGTTACTGAAGACAAAGAGACGTTAGAAATTAACGGTTTCAGCTTAACAGACGGCAGTCACCTGTGGACAACTGGACCCGTTGTAACAGAGTGGGATACTCTAAGAAGAGACACCTTAAGTGCATATGGCAGACTATACGCTTCGGGCTATGACGGAATACTTTACTGTTATGACGACAAAACTGGCGATTTGCTATGGACATACGGTAACGGTGGAGCAGGCAACAGCACCTATGAAGGCCTCGGAACAGCATACGGTCACATGCCAATATTCGTTGACGTAATCGCTGATGGCAAAGTATACTTAGGAACAACAGAGCACTCGCCTAACTCACCATTCTACAAGGACGTACGATATAGATGCGTTAACGCTACAGATGGAACAGAAATCTGGACATTGACGGGTTGGGGCACAGGTATGTATGTTGGCGCCAACGATATTGTTGCCGACGGATATTTCGTCTACCTCAACTGCTATGACATGCAAATATATTCTGTGGGCAAAGGACCAAGCCAAATGACAGTCTCAGCACCTGATGTTTCAATAGCTTCAGGTTCATCGATCTCTATCAAAGGCACAGTCACGGATATTTCTGCAGGCACAAAACAATCCGTACAAGCAGCAAAATTCCCCAATGGCGTAGCCGCAGTCTCTGATGCAAGCCAAAAACAATGGATGGAGTACGTCTATATGCAAAAGCCAAGACCAACCACTGTTACAGGTGTTCCAGTTACAATAAGCGTTGTCGATTCGAATGGTAACTACAGAGAAATCGGAGCAACTACAAGCGACGCAGATGGATTCTTCAGCCTTAACTGGAAACCAGACATTACAGGGCAATACACAGTTTATGCATCATTCGCAGGCTCTGCATCATATTGGCCTTCCCACGCAGTAACCTCCTTTGCCGTAGACCCAGCAGCAGCAACACCGCCACCGACAGCAGCACCAATACAATCAGCAGCAGACATGTACTTCGTTCCTGCAATAGCAGGCCTATTCGTCTTAGTCATCGTAGTAGCCATCGTACTGGCACTATTGATGCTGAGAAAGCACCCATAAATAAAAAATCAAACCAAAATCCTTCCCCTTTTTTAGTCCCTTAAAATGCATTGGAGATATAACATGGGCTGAGAGGACTCTGGCTAGTATATTCACGACAATAGCCATTGTGTCGAAGGGCGTCTGCATTCGCTCTTTATCTCCATTTAGAGCCAGAGTCCCAGCAAACCAACATTCTCTGCTGCCTCCTTTTCTTAAAATAAACCAACTTAATGTTCAATAAAGTTTGAATATGAATTGCACCCTTTTCTTAGAGGAAATCTCGCCCGCGTATGATCCTTTTTCTGCTTCTTCTTGTTTCGGAGAGAGAGAGAAGCAAACCAAAAATCTTAAGCACAACCCATCCATCATACGAGTTAACTGGTAGAAGAATATTGAAAATAGTTCACTTCATCTTTAAAATGAGTATATCTTATTGAGTTTGGAGTTAAGGTATGCTGAAATCAAGAGTCGTGAATGTACTTTGCCTGCAACTGTGAAGCCATACACTCTACTCTTCGGAAGGCGGAGTAGTGTTGAAATCTAAAGATAGTATCTTTTCTGATTCAGCGTAAAATCGATATCGCCAGCAGCTTTGATTTATTAAGTTTTGGATGACCCTCACAAAATTATAAGATAAGACCAATCAAAAAGTAAATAAAAGAAAAGTTTTGTTTCTATGCGAAGCTAACACATTTTTTCGGTTGATTGCCTGTTGCAAAGGTCCAGAAGTGTGCTGTGCATTTGACGATTTTAAGAAGGATCAGCCCTGGGTTTTCTGGTGTTAATCCTGCTTGCTTTAGGAAGGGTCGTGCGTCAAGAAGCTTCTTTTTCATTTCTAAGTCATTAACGAATTCGACTGTGCCGGTTACTCTCATTTGCTGCATTTCTTTGCTCTTAGAGCTAAAGAAGCAGGCTTCAACCTTAGGGTTAGCTTTTAACTGTATAATGACGTCTTTGTTGGCGGCTGTGCTATAATATAGGCCTGTTTTGTCAGCGTACCAAAGTTGAAATCCTCTTACTCGTGCTTGGTTTCCATCGAGTGTAGCTAAGAAGCTGATTGGATTTTCATTTGCAAATTTGATATATTCTTCAGATGTGGATGGTTGACTCATTTTATGTTCACAATAAGATACTGTGGGAAAGTGGTATTTGGGGATTGTGAAATATTGAAAGCTAGTCACAGTTACAAACTACAATTTACTCCAATTAGAGGTTTGACTGAAGAGAATAAATAACAAGCATCAATTACGGATAGGAAAGATACTAATCTACCTCTCAGCTCATTATACATGAGTAATTCTTGTGAGTAATCGTAGATTTTTTGATTCACCAAATTGTGGGGGCTGCATCTATAAAGGAGGCAGTTACTGCTGGGGCCAATGCTCTCTTAACATCTGGAAAAGGGACAGAGAATATTAGGTCTAGGAGTCACAGTAAAGTTTATGTCATCTTGACAGTAAATTCGGAGAAATGACGCAACAACTTTTTACTGTGGTGGTTATTTTTTAGGTTTCTCTTCATTTGAAATTGGCAAAAATGTTTCAATTCTTTTGTTGGGGCTTTGATTTTTCTTTTGAGCCTCTTTGATTCTATATTTGGAGTCTGTTGAGTGTGTTATGCTATTTGTTTTAGATTTTTTTGATGTCATTTCTTTTCTACCTCTAAAAATTTTTAACTCAAAGAAATCGATTTTTTATCGAGCTTGGAAACATTATTCCTTTAATCCTCATATGAGTGGTAGCGTATAAGCAGTTTTCGGTTCTAATATTTCGCAGAGAAACTGGTAATGGATTAAATTTAATCCAAACCAAAAAATAGTTTCTCTAATTGTAGGGTTTTACCCGAATTTGGCTAGCACTTGCCTTCCGAAGTCGGTTATTTCGACGGCTTCGAATTCGTAGGGGCCATGTCTTTTTGAGGGCTCAGGATTATCAATCAGCTTGGCTTTTATCAGGTGCCGCACAGCGTCGTTTAGGGCTTCCGGCATCAAACCTGTTTTTTTATGTAAAAGGTCCACCGTCACCAAGAGACCTTTTTCAAATTGGGAAAGAATTACAAAAACTCTTTTGGCTTCCGGGTCAATCATATCAAAATCGTCTTGTTCAAAATCTTCAACCATTAAAAACACCACTCTAAACTAGGGCAGTCTTACATAAAAACCATTTGAAAAAGCCATTGGAAAATAGCCAACAAAAAATGGAAAGGGGTTGTGTCTTGGGCAGTCTCCTTATTTGGTTGGTGGGATTAAATTATAGTTATAAAAAGGGTTTTGAGGGAGAAGTAAATCATGTGTGCCTTCTTTGAATAACGTTATGTGTTTTAAGACAAAAAGAATCATGGGTTAGCTTTCTTGATTGGTCGCCGCGATTAGGCAGGTGTGTTGGGAAGGTTTAAAAACATGACGCATGTCATATATGTTGTTGAAGAAGAGCGTCCATGAAAAGAAAATACCGCGCACTTGTCATTATAGCTACAATATTTGGAATACTATTAGTCACTCCAATTGGGTCAATTGCCCTGGCGGATAGTGTATCCAACTTGGAAATTATCACTTTATCAGGAGCCAGTCATGTTTTTACTTACTCTCAACTCTTGGATATGCCTAAAACCATAGTGAACGCCGACCTATTCTGCAATGGTGCTCTTGTGACTTACGGCAATTGGGGCGGGATTCCTGTTAGTTATCTTCTTATGCAAGCCGATGCGAATGCATCTGAAGTTGGTTCAGTGCGATTTGTAGCTTCAGATGGATACCAAGTTACCATCCCCGTCAAGTTAGCAATGGATCCACAAATAATTGTTGCATATGAAATGGATGGAAAATCACTTCCGGAGGGGCTTCGATTGATTATTCCGGGTGCCAACGGCGGTGCTTGGATTTCAGAGATTATTTCCATAACGGTTAGTACTTCAGGAGCTGATTACCCTTCATCCATAAGCATTTCACCTTTTGGAGCGGTTAAAGCAAATAACTTGGCCCCAACACAAAATCCCACAACCCAACCTTCACTCACCCAACACCAAGCGTCTGTTAAACCCCAATCGTCAACACCAGAAAACTCTTCAAGTATCCAAGCGGCATCTCCAACAAATGTAACTCAACCTAATCAACTAGCGGCAAATCTTCCAGCATCAAGTGGAAGTTTAAACTTGCAAACTATACTGTACGTGATAGGGGTTATTTGCGCAATCTCCCTTTCAACAGCATATCTGTCGTTTAGGCAAAAAAGAAAACAACTTAAAAACCAATTAAATGGATTTTAGAGATATTTTTGCTTTTTAAGGTACTGCAAAAGATGTAATCAAGCGCCTTTTGGGTACCTTTGCATTGACAGTATTGTCCAATACCAAAGATTCTAAAAGGGTTACATGAAGTACTCGCATTCTTCGAATCTGCAACTTCGGCATTTCTTTGAATTATTATGGTGTTGGGGGTCAAGTTTTCCCAGAGCCAACATGGCAAATCTGCTGAGTTTTTGGTTGAGGAAGTCCTCTGCTTCTTTGGTTTGGTAGCCCTGAAAAATCTTGATACTCTCCAAAGTCACCTTATCTTTAATGTTAATTATCCATGCCTTCTTCTCACAAGAAATATCAAAACATTCTTTCTCCTCTAATGAGCCTGTCTCACTAAAATTCGAATTCAAATATAACAGTGTTTGAAGTTTTTGGTTATCAAACGGCTCAAACTTGTTGTGGTATGTTTGTTTGATTGCGGGAAACTTGGAGTCTTCAACGATGAGTGTGCCGTTGCTGCGCATAACTTTGTCAGCTCGGCCATAGAGTAGAAGTGAAACCCTCTCATCCCCAAACCAAAGTTCCCTCAAAAACCGCGTGAAGAGTCCTTCTCGAGCAAATTCTATGTCTTTCGTCAAATCCCCAAGTGCCTCAGGGGTGACGGGTTCAAATTTGAAGTGTTCTTTTTCGTAAAGTTCTTCTTTTTCATGTGATTTGACTCCGTCGATTGTGATTTGAGTGTCAGGCGGCTTAATTCCTTTCAAATAATGTTTTATGCGTATTTCGCAGTAGCCCATGCAAGCGCAGAAATCGGAAACCGATGATTTTACCATCTGATTGCCATCGGGCGCCTGCTTTATTTCGATCATAACTCAACAATCAACATAGAGGTTAAAAGCCATTAAGTCCGATTCAAAATAGCCTTTTGCAAAGAAACAGTTGATTGACTAAAAGAAGAAGAAAAAGTGAAAATTTTCCCACTTTCTTCTTTTAAGATATAGTATAGTTGAAAGAACTACAACAGATAGCGGTGGCATGTTGTTGTTCTGGTTGTTATTGTGGTTCCATAAGGTATATATTGTATCTTAATATACTTGCAATTAATCGGTGTCCAAATTGGAAAACAATCAACAAGTAGCAAAAAAAACCATGTTCAACAAGAAATTAATCGCAATAATTGTAATAGCCGTTGTAGCAGTTGCTGCAGTCGCCTCAGCTGCGGCACTTTTAACCACAAGCAACCCAACACCCAATAGCCAAACCAACAATCAAAATGGACCAACAAATGACCCGACCAGCCCGCAATCTTGGATAAAAAAAGGCGCGTACGCAACCTACGCAGGTCAAGCAGAAATCTTATCCATGAGCATTACCTTCAGTGCAAGAATGGAAATAGTTGATGTAAACCAAACCCACATGCACCTATCAACCGACTATAACATGTCCACACCCTTCGGATCCACAGAAAACACAACCACAACCTGGGTAAGTAGAGAAAATATGAATTTCCAACCTGCAGACCTACCCTTAAACAACACTTACACCACCCAACTAACCCTGCCGAACCTTGGAACAAGAACCTGCATCGTTTACGAATATAGCAGCGAAGGAATCAGCGCAGCATACTACGTTGACAACAGCATCCAATGGCCAATCAAAATGGTAATGACTTCTCCAACAGTTCAAGGCCAATCCTTCAACATGGACATAAACCTGGTAGACACAAACATACCAGGCCTCTAATATTTGCCAACCTTAATTTTTTTTCCTGATTTGTAATAGAGAATCTGTTTTTTTATGAATTGAATCTATTTTGAAAGATGACACTGTGGTGCAAAATTGGTTTGGATCATCATCAACATCATCATTATCTTTAGTGAGTATCTTTTTCGAGATCTCGTGATGGATTATTTGTAGAAACGCGAAAGAGATAGGGCAAAAACTAAAAGTTGCTAAGCAAACCAGGTTACTCTAATGTCTCATCATTGGGGTTACGTTGCTGCTGTTGTTTCAGCTATTCTGTTTGGGGTAAGTTCAACTCTAAACAAAATTGCCACAGAAAACGTAAACCCGACTGTCATAGCGGGTACGATTTATCTTGTCGCGGGCGTTTTCCTCTTTGTAATTCATGCAACACCCTTATGCCCAAAAATTCTTGCTAAACTCGACACATTAGAAACAGACGAAAAAATCAACAAAAAAGATTACAGAAATCTTGCCTTCGTTATTATTTGCGGCTCAATAATTGCTCCTTTACTTCTTTTGAATGGTTTAAGCCAGACAACAGCAATAAACACATCTTTGCTCCTAAATGCCGAAGCTCTCTTTACGGTTGCCATCGCATTCACATTTTTGAATGAACGATGCAACAAGAAAGAATACTTGGGAATATTTCTGCTCCTAATAGGAGTAGTTTTCTTAACCACAAACGGCGCTCTCCAGAGCCTAAACCTCACACAAAACATCATTGGTAATTTGCTAATTATAGGTGCTTGTTTCTTTTGGGGCATAGACAACAACCTAAGCAAACATCTAAGCAAAAAAAGAGACATCATATTGGTAATTGGACTAAAATGCCTCATAGGTGGCTTAGCTTTGCTTGCAATTTCCTTCCTTCTTGGATTTAGTTTCAGCATACCTCTGATTTCTATTCCATACTTATTTTTCGTTGGAGCATTCAGCATAGCATTCTCGATACTGTTTTTCTTATTCGCTTTACGGAAAATAGGTTCAATGAGGACAGGAGTAATTTTTTCGTTGTCTTCCCTTTTTGGTGCGGTTCTTGCTTTCGTAGTTTTGAGTGAACCGTTTACATTAATTCAATTTGTAGCGAGCTTAGTCATGATTTTGGGAATATACGTTCTTTACCGATGTGGAGAACGAAAACCCAAATGAGCGATTGGCTACAAGCTTGAAAGCGATTGCATGAGATAAAAACTTCAACTTTGTACTTTTCGGATTGTGGTTACGTTGAACCCTTTAGCCAGTTGAGATTTCACCCGCGTGCCCTCTTTTATTTTTATAAAATTGGCTTAAACGGTAAACTAATATGTGCATTTTAGGGTTTAAAAAAAAAGAAATATAGTTGGAAGTGTTCTAATGCGTTTGGTTATCTTTTTTAGAGTTTTTCTGGGGCGCAGAGATTTTCTGCTTCAGCAGCAGTTCGCATGCATCCTTTACAGATGTATTTCGCATCTTTCACAAGTGGCTTAATCTTTTCGATAGATACTTTGTCCTCTACCATTTTGCAGAGGTGATTTTCATGACCCGGATGAGGTTGTGCTTTTGACAAAACTTACACCTAACCTACTGGTATGGTATAGTCAAATATACTATTGTGATTGTGTTTAAGCAACCACATCATTGTTAGATAAATTGAAAGTTTTAATCTATTGTCCTTTCTGATGGTTGGTTTATCAAGGAGAATATATTGTAAAATAACCGGCTAAAGTGATTGCTTGTTCAGCCTTGAAATGAGGAAAAGAGAAATGTCCAAAGAAGGAGTTTACAAAGACTACGGTAAATTCAGCGGGGTCAAAAGTAAATCAAAAACCAAAACCCGAAGACCCCCAAAGAAACTAAACCAGTGCGCCAAATGCGGTAGAGTAGGCGACGCAATGACCAAACACTCCCTCACAGGCGAACATAAGCCACCTTTCATATGGCTCTGCAGGCAACCCTGCCACGACGAAGTGCACAAATTCGGCCTAAAAATGACCAAAGAACAAAAAGCAGCCCTAAAACGGCAGCCACCATGCAGCATACAATTCCCCACAGAAAACAACATCGCTAATCCTTATACAAAACTGATTGAGCCTGAGTCGCTCGAGAGGGAAAAATTCAAGCAGTCTTTCAAGCGAATAATTTCTGAAAATGAAGAAAAATAATACTTGAGATTAAACGGTAGAAGAAGAAAAAGAGAAAATTTTTCAGCTTTCTTCTTCTTTCAACTAGACTGTAGCATAATGCTATGTGAGTTTTTGGTTTGGGGTTTGTTGCCGAGTTCGAGTTATACCACTTTGTGGTTTTGGAATAATTGTTTTTAGAATTGTTTTTTGGTGGCAAAATATAGTTTTAATGCCACTAATTCGATCCAGAACAATGTTGATCCAATCGTTAAGCGTTCAAGCAAACCTCGGTAGTCAGAATTTACAAACGCAGCTGTTGCAATCCCCGAGATCAATGTTACAATAAATATTGCAATAGAGACGAGTCCAAGTTTTCCCCATCGCGCATCCTTTTTTGCGCTATTCCAAAATCCAAGTTCGAAAGCAAACGTACAGGGCACAACTAAACCAACCACTATAAGATGCATCATTCCAGTAAAAGATACAGATTGACCTCCTGCATCTAAGGGGAAGAAAACGGTAACCGCAGTACCCAAAATGCCAGTTAATACCAAAACTACCATCACAACACCGCGAGTCACTCCTTTTTTCAAACCAAAGTAAAGACCTACGGCGAATGGAATTATGAGGACGTTATATACAACTAACATTGCGTTTAGTAAATCGCGGTTTGGAGCACCCCTCTGTACAAGTTCGCTGACAGTCTTACCGATCTGCGAATAAGATGGATCTAAAAAACCGCCCAAAGCAACTGTGATAACATAGACTATTGGCGATAGAACGCCGCATATTGCAAGTGCCCGTATTTTGCCGTTTGAAATATTCATGGTAACCGAAAAATGACTGTAAATGGTTTTATTTTAGTCTTTTTCAACCCCAAGGTTAGTTATTGTGAAGGTTTGTAGTCGCATGGTCCGCATAATAGGCTCAGGAAATTTTGCTGGTTAAGAAAAGACGGTGACCTTGAAACTTCGTTGTTTTTGAGAATTAACTCGCCTATAAAAAGGGTTAAAAATTAGAGCCCGAGCTCTTGTGCTCGCTGCTCAATTTCTTGCATCGTTCTTGCTTGTTCACCACAATTCTTTAAGCTGTTTTCTAACATTTCTTTGTCTACGGGGTAGAGGGTTCTAATTATTTCATCTTGCAGAGGCAGCCACTTGTCTAGTTTGATTGCGAATTTTTCTTCAATGTAGCGTCTTTCTTTGGGAAAGATTTCTTCGTGCCCTTCTGGTGTGTTCAATCGGTATACTTCGTGGAAAACAAGTTCGTAGAATGCTTTTTTGTCTTTGCATCTTGTCAAATGAATGATCTGGTTTGACCAATTGTCACCCCAAGCGTATCCTCCAGTTGGATACTTGAATTCACTTTTCCACTCGGGGCTCAGAGGTTCAAAAACCTCAAATTTAACAGGGCTATGTTTGAAATACCTTTTTTTGATATGTTCATTTACTTCATCAATAATCTTCTGCTCATCATTGTTAGGTTCCAAAATCGTTTCCCATACCTTGGTATATTATAGTAAGCTCAAGCATTAAAATTTAATCGAAAAAATTAGGCTTCTATTTTTTCAACCTTCAAAACAAACTTGTAACATTCACACTTCGGTTTAACACAAACTCTATCCAAAAAACGCGAATGCTCACTTTTAAGATGCTCACATGTGCACCTTTCATCAATAATTTTAGCTTTGTCTATCATGATTTATCCTTGTCATATGAACAACTTTAACCTTCAAATGGTTTTAGGTGTGGCTAAAATTATATTTTAATTCAACAACGCAAACCATGGTAAATCTTAATGGTTTTCAGTCGAAAGAATAACAAACTGAAATTTTGGCGTGTTGTTATTCTTCCGATAACGGAGTTAACTTAAGAGAAGAAGAAGAGCGCAGGGCACAATTTTCTTCTTCTACCCAGCAAGCCCAGAACGCTTCAGGTAACTGAAAGAGAAGACCGAATTCGTGCATACATCACTTCAGGAGGGTTTCTGATTTAGAAATCATTACACCAAAAGCAATTGTAAAGTTGGGCCCAACACTTAGAAAAACGAAAAACGACCATTAATGTTTAATCGGCATTGGCAACTCTGTTTATATTTAGCATTTTAGCTTTAGTTTGCAAGGTGGGCTAACATGCAATCAAAAGTACCTGCGTGCTTATTCCTCATTTGTATAACTACTTTGTTGCTCTTCCCTTTGGCGGAAGCTAAACCTTCCATAGATTTAGGCTTTGAGAAAAACAACGGATATGGCATGGGAAATAACATTGGCGGTCTATGGACTGTTAGTGCCCATGTTTCCTCAGATGTAGCGTATGTCGAGTTCTATTTCGATGGTCAACCCCAACTCAATGACACTTCAACGCCTTTTAGTTGGCAGTTTGATACAAGCCACTATTCGCAAGGCTCTCATGACATAAAAGCAGTGGCCTATGACTCTTTAGGTGATACAGCGTTTCAACAAGTTGAGCGTAACTTCCAAGAAACATCAACAGAAACAATCACAACCATAATTATCGCTATAGTTATTGCAATAATAATTGCTGCAATTGTATTTGCGCTTTATAAAACAAGAACAACGAAGTAATGAACAGAGTCGTTTAGTTCGCGCGAACGAAAGATGGCAAAAGAAAAAAGCAAAGTTAAGCCGGCGCAGTTGGGCGCATTTTTCAGTTAAGAACCTCTGGTAACTGCCATTTGTTGTTCTGCCAGTCAAATCAGAAGCAACAGTTAACTGAAAGAAGAAGAAAAAACGAAATAAGTAATGTTAAAGTCAGTCGAGCAATAGCAAGCTACTTAAACCTTTTAAAGAAAACAGGGCATAACTCGTAAACAAGGTACTGAAAATGAGTAATCGTATACTCGTATTCTTGGTCTTTCTTGTTTGTGGTATAGGTTTGCCTTCTCTTTCAGGGTTGCTTATTTTTTCAGCGTTGCCGATTCAACTAACAATCCCGTATACATCGATACTTTCTATCCTATTCTTGTCGATTGCACTCTTTTTACGCAGACAAAAATCAATCAAGTGCTATTGGCAAGTCTTCTTCGCGTTCTTCATCGCTTCCTTAGCATTGCTTCTTGACTTCCTGGTCAACATGTCCTCCAATACCATGACCGGTATAGCTTTAGATATGCTTGTGAGCACCTCGATAATTGTAGGTACCATAGTTCTTTTGACTGTTGTTTCCGGTAGTTCCGTGGGCTCGATTTATCTAAAGAAAGGAAACTTTAAGTTAGGGCTGATAATTGGGCTCGCTGGCTTTTTCTTCTTTGCTTTGACTTCTATTCCGGCTGCTCAGTACTTGTTTCAAGGGCAAAACCTTAGCTTAGAGAGAGTGGTTGCGTGGCTACCTTGGTTAATCCCTATAGTATTGCTAAATGGCGTCAGAGAAGAATTGTTATACAGGGGTTTGTTTCTCAAAAAGTTTCAGCCAAAACTCGGATCAAAAACATCCAATCTTCTGCAAGCAATAATTTTCTCGATAAGTCACTCTGTAGCAGGGGTAGGACTCAGTGCATATACGCCTTACATTTGGGGTTTGGTTATCTTCACATTTTCTCTTGGGCTTGCTTGGGGGTACATCATGCAACGTACAGATAGCATGTTGGGTTCTTCTTTGTTTCATGCTGGAACCGATATTCCGGTTTTCATCGGAATTTTCTCAAACACTTTCTAGAACCTCGCCTAATCTAAGTAGAAGAAGTAGACCAGAAAATTTTTCACTGTTCTTCTACTACCCCATAATCTTGGAAAATTTGGCTGGGTAAAAGAGACAGTAACCCCTACACACTACGCATCTTCTTCTTTCAACTTTAAGCCAATTTACTATTGGATCCACCAGTTAACTGAAAGAAGAAGAAACGCAATAGAGAAGGATACAGGTTTAACCCTGCTTTCTATGAGGCTAAAAAGTTATAATTAATAAACAGTTGAAACAGGTTGCTAACTTTTTATCAGCTTGTCCTTGTGCTTGTGTTTATTATTGTTTTATAGTGCAGATTCGTCCGTAGTTGCTGTGAATGTTGATGGTTCGGGTTTCGCTTTGGGCTATGTTGCCTATGTCTTGGTATCCTGGGAGTTCATCGATGTAGTTGCCTGCAAAATTGAAAGTGAATGGCACGTTTTGTTCTTGGTCGCTAAAGTTTAATGCTATCAGGCTAAAGTTTTGGCTATCGGCGCGGTGGAAAATAATGATTCCTTTTTCTTGTAGGTCTTGGTCGTTGTAGAAGTAGCCTTCTCCTTGTCTTATTTGAGGTCTTTTTTGGCGGATTTTAATGAGGTTTCTGACGAGGCTGATTGTTGATTTGCCAATCTGATCATAGAAGTAATCCCAGCGTACTGGTCGAAACAGTAGCACACGCCCCATTGATGCGGCGTCTGAGGGGTTTGGCAGATAATAGTTTTCTGCGAATTCTTGGCCTTGCCAAAGCAGTGGAATTCCTTTAGCCATGAGCATCCCGATTAGGTATGGTTGCAGTTTATAGAATAAGCTTCTGTTTCCCTGCCAAATCAATGGATCTCCTTCTACGTTGCTGAAGTTGCAGACGAATCGTGAGTGGTCATGATTCTCAAAGTATTGGAGTGCAGTCTTTTTTATAGTGTCTCCGTTGGTGGTTTGTTCTCTTGGGAATTGGTCAAGGCAGAACATGAAGCCCAAATTTGTAAGTTCGTCTAGGTTTCCTTTGGCGATTTTTTCGCCGGCGTTAAGGGTTTTGTCTTGCCAGGTAGCGTTTGAGTAGCTTTCTGTTAGAATTCCTTTTGGATCGTTTAGTTGTTCGGCACATTGGATAAGGTTGATTTTTCCGTTATTGTGGAATCGTTGCCAATCTGGGTCGTCTTTTTTTGATTTTATTAGTTGATACGTTTGATATGATAGTGCGGCGTATTTGTTGCCGGTGGGGCCGTCCCAGAAATTTGGTACATTATCGTAGCGGAATCCGTCAACGTGGAATTGTTTGAGCCATTGGTAATTGACTGTGTAGAAGAAATCTTGTGTGATTGTTTTGTCGTAATTGGGAGTTTTTCCGTATTCATCTGTGCCTTTCATGACTGGGTTGTCTTGGTACTGTAGGGCATTGTAAATGTAGAAGTAGGCAAAGTCGGCGGCTGTGTGAGCGTATACTGAGTCAACGATTACTGCTATTCCATGTTGGTGCGCTGCATCGATTAGTTTTTGTATGTCTTTTCTGTTTCCAAAGCGTTCGTCCACGCCAAAGTAGCCAATGGGTAAATACCCCCAATCTATTGTTGCTGCAACATTGGATAAGGGCATAAGCTCTATGCAGTTTATCCCCAAGTCCGCTAAATAATCTAATCTGGCTATGGTTTGATCGATGCTTCCGCCAAATTCGTTAATCATTAACTCATAAATTATCAGGTCTTCTAAATCGGGCGTTTTCCAGGTGGCTTCGCTTGAACTCCATTGGTATGGTTTGTAGCCTAAGGTTATGGCTGAGAGTTTGCCTATGCCAAATTCGCTGGCGCAAGGGTCAATAATCCAATCTAGCAGTTTTTGGGGGTACTTGGTTTCGGTTAGGTTTGGGTTTTCTAAATAGTATCGGTAGACATATTGTCCATTGGTTCCCCAGGCTGAATCTGGTGTAGGTTTAGCAATTGACAGTATGTTCAGACTCATTGACCAGTAATCACCATAGTCTGGATCTGTGGAGTGTTCCAATTCAAATTTGAGAGGCTGGATATTTTGGAGAAATTGGTCTTTCTCGTGGATGATTTTGACGAAAAGCTTGTTGCCGTCAACGGCTGATATCCATGGTAAAAAGATTCCAAAATTAACGGTGCCTAATGGTCCTTCACGAGCTCCTAGTTTAGTTAATGGCAGAAGTTTCAAAAGAATTCCCATAAGCTAAATGTTAATTCTTGTTTTTTAACACTACTACGTTAGGAAGATTAAGAAAAAGGAAAGCTGTTGTTCCCCCTGAAATTTTACCTAGAACAACTACTTCTAAGAGTATGCTTTTTTCAGCTTTCTCCTTTTAAATGCAGCGGTTGAAGGCGATTTTTCTTAAAATTGTGGGACACAAAGAAGTGTCAAAAGCTAGAATTCGAAAAGCTGAGCATGTTAACTACTGCACATAATGGTGCCGGTTCTAAACATGGGTAAGCTACCAGTCTTTATTGTTTGCGATGTAATTGTTTTTATTCACAGAGCTTCCTAGTGTTAAATTGGAAACAGAAGGAGCTGAAATGAAATGAGCTGGGCATCTGATGCATGGAATTGGGTCAAAGATAAAGCAGGAGAGGTAGGTAATGCTATTGGGGATAGCGCAAAGACTTTTTCTGGAGGGTTAATTGACTTTTTTACTAATGCTAGTGCTGTTCTTGAACGGTTTAAATCGGTTGAACAGCCGAAAATTGAGGCTATTATGGATTCAGTTGAAGGCAACCTTGAGGAATCAAAAGAAGTTCTCGAACAAGTGGACAAACTATTTGTGACAAAGAAGAAAATACCGCTTGGAGTAACGGAAATAGACCAACTGCCTGATTTCACCAAATTGAAGCTTCAGTTTCTATTGGATGAGGTAAATAGCCTTGAGAGCTCAGTGAAAAGGGATTTGACGTTGTTATCTCATTATAGAGAGATAAAGGCGGGTTTTCAGCCGACTGATTTACAAATTCAGAACGAGATTGATTCGATAAAATTGGGCATTTTCTCTAAAAGTTCGTTTGATGATATAACGAAGAAATCTCTGGGCAATGCTGAAAAAGAAACACTATCATACATGCCTCCACCAGTGCTTAGTTTAACAAAGGAACTTACTCCAACAATAGACAAATACTTTGCATTAAACTCCAGATATGAATCTTTCAAGGCATACCAGATATTCCATTGGGGAGAAATCGACAAACTACATGGAGAAATCGACAAGATTAAGTATGCATACATTGACGAACCAGGCGTAATTCCGAGAACTTTAGCAAATATTGAGAATATTGTTGCCAGAGTCAATACGGAAGAGCAACCAAGAATCGAGAAGATAATGGACTCAGTAAATGGAAACTTGGTGGAATCGCAAGGGATACTCAACAAGATAAATGGAATTGCAGGAAAAGTAACTGGTTTTGTAGGCAACAACACTCTATTGCTTAAGATCGGTATTGGCATTGCAGGTGCCGGAATTATTCTTACCTTAATATTAATACCCATATTGTTAATCAGATGGATAGTTTGGGGCGTCTAGAAAATATTCACTTTTTTATTAGCCCAACAACCTTTTTAGGTTAGAAGCTAATTTTCAGCGTGAGCTTATGAGTTTTTTCCCAATTTTCAACACTTCTTTTACCATAATCTCAAAGTCTTCCCGGCGACTCCGATGATTGGTGTTAGCCACACGAAGAACATATCTGCCATTGATTACTGTCCCGGTTAAAACGGCAATGCCACTTTCCTGTAACTCAATGGCAATCTGCTTGTTAACTTCATCAAGCACAAAGTCATCTACCTCAGTTGAGACAAAACGGAAGCAGACAATATTAAGGCTAATCGGTGCTGAAAGCACCAGATCAGACGAAGCTTCGATTAGTTCGCCCAAATAAAAAGCTTGATCGATGTTCTGCTGAATTATCCTAGCGTATTTCTTTGAGCCATGCTCTTTAATCGACATCCACGCCTTAAGCGCGCGAAATCCTCGTGAAAGCTCATAGCTGTAATCGCTAAACCAAGGTAAATCGCCTCCAGCAACACCGCGTTCTCCTTTCCCGTGAGCAAGGTAATCAGGCGTTAAAGAGAAAGCCTTACGATGATACTTTTCTTGCTGCACTAGAACACATCCTATTTCGTAGGGCATATACATCCACTTATGCAGATCCAAAGCCAATGAGTCAGCTAACTCGATTCCCATTACCAATTTTTTTGCTTTAGGCGACAGGCGAGCCCATGCACCGAACGCTCCGTCAACATGGAACCAAAGTTTTTCTCTCCTGCATAAGGTAGCTAAGGAATATAGGTCATCAACGCTTCCGGTGTTTGTTGTGCCTGCAGCTCCAACTACGCAGAAAGGCGCGAAGCCCTCTTTGCGGTCTTGTATGATGGCTAAATTGAGCTTTGCAATGTCAATTTGGAAATGATCGTTAACCGGCAATAATCGCAGGGCTTCATTTCCAAGTCCAAGAAGTTCAACCGCTTTCTGAATTGAACTGTGGGCTTCTTCGCTGGCGTAAAGGACCATCTTTTCAGGTGAAAGTTGCAGTCCTTTACTGCGTAGATCAAAGCTTGCTTTCATGTTGCGTGCGACTGCTAAACCGATCAGGTTAGAGGCTGAGCAACCGCTGGTTAATATTCCGCTTGCTGAAGCTGGGAATTCTAGCATTTCCTTAATCCAGTCGAGGACCTGTTTTTCAACGTGGTTAGCGATATGGTTGCCCCCTCCATTGTTTGTGTTCATAGAGGCTGCCAACAGTTCGGCAAAGGCACCTGTTACAGTTCCCGTTCCCAGTATCCAACCCCAGAAGCGTGGGTGGATATTTCCCATTGGATACGGCAACACTTTTTCCACAAATTCCCGGTAGACTTCTTCAGGTTGTTCATGATTGAGCGGCACGGGTGCGGTAAACTGGGATTTGACTTGATCGGGAATATTTTGCCAGACAGGACGCTCTCGAACAGTTTTCAGGTAATCTATCATGTCGTCAATCATCTTGTGACCAAGCTTTCGAGTAGATTCCCAATCATTAGGATCTAGCGTTTCTTCAGTCGTGTCTTTGTTGGTTTCTCGCGTCACATTCAAATCCTCTGTTTAATCCTATTAAATACTGGCTTTATTTGTTACTATAAAATTGTTAAATAATTTCAACCAAAAGTTAACGTTCCAAAACTATTCGCCTAATCTTTTTCTCGGTTTTTTGATTACAAATCTGTGTATAATGCGGTACAGGTTGGTACGAATATAAATTCCCAAGGCAATGGGGCTTTTTTTGGGGGCTTTTTGTTCTAAAAATGGTGCCGATCCTTTGTCTGTTATTGTTGGGGTTCGTAAAGAAGGAAGCCATCTGTATGTGGTGCAGGTTGAACGTCGTTTGGCGGAACTGGATAAGGCTTGGGTAAAGGGGTATCTAATCATTTGCAGATTATCAGGGGTATACGGGACATCAAATAGTAGAAGAAGGACGGGTGATTTTCTACGGCATGTCCTTTTTCTTCTTTCAACAAGCCCAGAATGCTCACGTGACTAAAGAAGATCACTCGGATTGTTGGAAATACATTAAATAATCTTATGTTACTTTGTGTTATGTGAAGTAATTGGAGGGCTGCTTTGATGGTGAAAAATGTTATCGATTTAAACGAACGGGACAGCCGAGTAATCAACATAGTTAAGGCAAAGTATGGGCTTAAAGATAAAAGCCAAGCTTTGAGCGTCATTATCCAGCGTTATGAAGAATGTGAGCTTGAACCCAAGCTTAGACCCGAGTTTGTGAAGGAAATAGAGGACACCGTTAAGAGGGGTAAATTTGTCAAGGTTAAAAATTTCGCGGAAGAGTATGGACTAAAGTGATTGCTTGTACAGCCTTGAAATCGTGGAAGAGGTTTCTAAAACTTTCCGCAAACTGCTCAAGAAAGATAGGGTGCAGTTAGAGGCTATAAATAAGAAAATCGTCCAGATCTTGTCCGATCCCTATCAATTCAAACCCTTAAGATCCCCCTTGGATGGTCTACGCCGTGTCTACATTGGATCCTTTGTGCTCATTTACCGAGTGATAGAAAACCCCGCTACCGTTCAAATAATAAAGTATGACCATCACGATGAAGCATACCTCTAAGACTTCAGCACAACCACTCAATTATTTTAAAAAAAGACAAACACTTCTCGCCTAACTGAAGTAGAAGTAGACTAGAAAATATTTCACTGTTCTTCTACTACCCATAAAGACACCCCTCTGCGGTTAGGAAGTTGATCTGGATTTTGTTTCTGTTGAAGAACAATCTATCTTGTGATTTTTTTCTCTATCTTTTCAAATAGTTCTACAAAAGTCTGTTCCGGCTGAGCACCTACAATTGTATATTCATCATTTATAATAAACGTAGGAACACCAGTAATGTTGCGTTTTTTTGCTTCAGCACAGTTATTTGCATATGTTTTTTGGAGTAAAGGGTCTTCCAACGCATTTTCAACATCCTTTTTTGTCAAGCCAATTTTCTTTGCTAAATCTATGATAACCTCGGTTTTTCCAATGTCAAGGCAGTCTTCAAAGTAGGCTTTGAATATTGTATCTGTAAATTCTTCATTTTTGCCCCTAATCCGTGAGTATTCACCAACTATAAGGGATCGTCTTGAATTAGGCAATACCCTAACATCACAAAAGTTCAAACCGTACTCTCTGCCTCTATTTCTCAAATGTTCATACATTTCATTTGTTTGAGAAATGTATTTTCTTAAATCGACGCCGCTGATGGGTGTTTCTGGATGAATTTCAATTCCAACGTGTTCAAGTTCGATATCAAATTGATTTTTGAGTTTATCAATAATAGCTTTGCCAAGGTAACAAAAGGGGCAAATGTAATCTGAAAATATTCTAATTTTTATTTTCATTAAATCGCCTATGGACTGTCTGGTTTTTTTCTTCTTCTGTTTGCATTAGGTGACGAGTGCGCTTCTGTTGAAAGAGCACCGATGGTTTTAATCAGTTTTAGTCCTCTTTGAGTTATAACGTAGTCTCCTTTGGATGCTTCTTGCGCCATCAGATTTGCATCAACAAGTTTCTTTAGATGAAATGCTAAGTGGCCTGCCTTGAGATCTACTATTTTGGACAATTCTGAGAAACTTCTTTTTCCTTTGCTGACTGAAAAGAGAATCTTGAGCCTTGATTGGTTTGCCAATGGTTCTAACAGTGAATCAACAAGAAATTGAGTGTCAATGACTTCAGGGTTACTTGGGTTTGTTAATGTCTTCAACTAATACAATTTCTTGGTAGGCTCTTTTTTCGCGCTTTAGCTTCTTATCAAAGTTGGAGAAACAGTTTCCGCATTGCTGACCTTTGGTCTTTTCAACCATTAACTCGTTTTCAGCTATTTTATCATCTAAATCTGCGAGAGCTTCTTTTGTTCCAGACTGTTTGATAACTCGTGTGTTTTCTTCTATTGTGTTTTTGTAATGCTCAAGGCATTTGTCTCTGTTTTGGCAATCTTCTTTGAGCAACATTGCAATGTCTTGATTTAGAGATTGAGACCTCTGACCAGAATAGACCAATAGGTGATTTTGCGAAAGAGCTATCTTCAACCGCACGAAGACGTTCCTTCAAAACAGTTTCTTCCATCCTGTTCATATCGGCTCTTAAACCTTTAATCTCCATCTTCAACTCAGCGATTGCACCAATTAAGTAATCGGATGATGAGTCTTTGCCTTTGTTAGCCAATATATTGTACTTCCCTTTCATTTGCTGAGTATATTCTACTTCCCTAAAAGTATATTAGAGTTTTGCAGTTATGCTTACATTATAGGATGTGTGAATTTTGGTAAGTATACCTAAAGAAGTAATGGATGTTTTAAATGCAAGTGATTCAGCGAAAATGATAGCAACTATCGACGATAAAGGCATTCCAAACGTAGTTCCATTATGGTTTGTAGTAGTAGACTCCGAAACTATTGCGTTCGCAGAAGTTTTCATCAAGAGAACAAAAGAAAACCTTGAAAAGAACAAGCAAGTTGCTCTTGCAGTGTTCAAAGGACCCATGACAGGCTACCAGCTAAAGGGAACATTCAGTGGTTTCCAAACAAGTGGACCAATTTTCGATGACTTCGCAAAGAAGAGTATGGAAGCCATGAAAATAAAAATAAATAGTGTTGGAATAATAAAAGTCACTGAAGTCTTCTCTGCTTCGCCAGGTCAAGGTAGCAAAAAACTAGCATAACCTTGTCAAGTGCGGACTTGCTTTCTTCCCAGTTTTTTATCCTGGAAAACAAATTCCTTTGATTCAAATTTAAGCGTTTAAGGATTGGCTTATGGGCAGCTGTTACAGTTGTTGGTGTTGAGCCATTTTTTGTGCCACTTAAAGTTCTCGCAGCCTTCTTTAGATTCGCAGCACATACATTGGTCCTCGCTAGTAGCTTTATTTATCATATCGATTAGTTCCTTCTCCGCTTTAGGGTCAAGACATAACTTTTTGACTTGCTTTTCAAATTCACCCGTCAAATGCACACACTTCCTTGTAATTCTAACCGCAAACAGGCATTCTTTAACATTCTTCTTTCAGCGAAGAAGGAAAACGGAGTGTTAAGAAAAAAATTCGCCGTCTTAGATTGGTAGTAGTCGTCGGGCAAACTCTATAGACGAATACTTCTAATGTTTTGTTGAGCGCTGAAAAACAGTTACTTTGGTTTTTTTTAAAATGCAATCTGCATATATATGCCAAGTATATGTCTTATTAATATGGTGTTAATGTTTGGTTAAGGCAATAGTAACTATTGATGAACGGACGAACCGAATTCTCAACGTAGTTAAAGCTAAGTACGGTCTTAAAGACAAGAGTCAAGCATTAAACTTGATGGCAAAACAGTTTGAGGAATGCGTTATGGAGCCTGAGCTAAGACCGGAGTTCATAGAAAGCCTAAAAGCCTCAGAAACTGAAAAGACAGTAAAAGTAAAAAACTTCGATAGTAGATATTCCAAGTGATTGCTTGTATTCTTTAGAAGTCGTTGAAAAAGTAGATAGAATATTCAAAAAACTGCGAAAGAAGGATAGAGAATGATTAAGAATGCGACGCTTGCGGTTGTTCTCTTCTTTCTAATTCTGATTGCTTCAGGTTTAATTTTCATTGGACCCGGTAAGGCTCAATATCAAGGTGATATAACTATAAACGCTAACGGTGGCGTAACTCCTTCATCAGCACCCATTCTGCAATCAAACAATTCCTATTATCTGACAAGCAACATTAATGGAAGCATAACGGTAGAAAGAAACAACATAACTCTTCAAGGAAACAAATATACTATTACAGTTCCTTCCATTTTTAGTAGTGGAATAACTCTTAACAATGTTTCAAATTGCACGGTATCTAATTTTACAATCGCAGGCGGTCAATACGGTATAAACATTTATGGAACCCATAATGTAATCGCCAACAATTCAATATCATCAGTAAATAACGACATTTATGCAATTGACCAACCAACTGGTGCAATTACATTAGCCGGCACATCAAACGTCATAAGCGGAAATAACCTAGCAAACGACCTTATCGGCATCAATTTCATCGGTGGTCTACCCACACTTATCTGTTCTTATAATCTAATTATTGGAAACACTTTTTCTGGTTGCTCTTTAGCTCTGCTTTTTTACGATAGTTCATTTAACGTTATTTATCACAACAATTTTATTGCTGATACAAAGGCAGTAGTGGATTCAGGCTTAGGGGTTTATCCTCAAGTAGCATCAATAAACAGTTGGGATAATGGCTATCCTTCAGGAGGAAACTATTGGAGTGATTATCATACAAAATACTCTAATGCAAAAGAGATTGATAGTTCAGGAATTGGAAACACACAATACATTATCAACGGTAATAACTCAGACAATTTCCCTCTCTTGAAACCGTTTAGTAACAAACCTATCGGGAATGTCACCCCATCTCCTTCACCCTCACCGACACTTTCTAAAACTTTAACTCCTTCACCCTCAATCCCAGAGTTTTCCTCATGGATAATTTCTTTTCTGCTTGCAATAACTATGGCGGCTGCTGGTTTGGCAGTCTACCACAAACGTAAAGCCAAAACCGCTTAGACAAGATGAGTTATAGACCAATAATTATCCCTCCATTTTCTAGCCTAATTAAGAATTATGTTAGGATTTACTGCGATAATTATGCCAAAGTTTTAAGCCAACAGTCAGCAGTAGAAAGTGGCAATCTCTAGAGTGATTATTTAAAATTATGACAGGAAAATAACGCCTATCTATTTTACAAAGACGATTCTTGTTTTTTAGAAGACATTAAAAAGCCATTTCTCAAAACTAACCCAACGTTTAACAGAAAAAAAGCGGAGAATAATGTAATTGCCTTAGCTTCCTTCAACAACGAAGGCTATTTTGACTACTGCTCTGTATTCTGCAATTTTGTTGTTTTCCACTTTTGCTTTGCAGCTTTTAACATAGATAGATTTAATGTTTTTAACTGTCTTTGCCGCTTGTGCTAAAGCATTCTTAACAGCATCTTCCCAATTATTTGGTGAAGTTCCAATTAACTCAATTATTTTCACAACAGTCATTTATTTTCATCTCCCAACAATTATCAACCAACTAGCGAATAAGAGCATGTGTGGCTACAAAATGAAACAACAAGTAATCGCCAAAAGATTCTTGCTTATGCCATAAGTGTCACTAAATTTTCTAACCTAATTAAGAATTATGTTTGGAAATATTGGGATAATTATCTTAGAGATGTTCCTTCCAAAAGGATTAGCGCGCTGTTGTGGAAAAACATGGTTAGCATTTGGCGCTTATTAATCTATTTTTTGTTAAGTAATGGGCAATGTTTTTAGCTTACCAGCCAAAGGTAAATGCAATCATTAGAGGACATTATTCAGAAATGGCTGATCTGGTTTCGGGCGGAAAAGTAGCAAAGCGGTCTTTTTTGGTCCAGTTAATTGTGGGTTTTTCGGAACTAATTATGGGTGTATTTACCTTAAGCATTGCTTTGATTGCTGATGGCATCCAATCTTTTGCAGATGCAGGCGTATCTCTTATCGTTTGGATTGGTCTGCGACTCTCAAGAAAAAAACCTGACAAAAGATTCCACTTTGGCTATCACCGTGTCGAAACCCTCAGCAGTATAGTTGCAGCCCTCTTTATGGCAACGATAGGCGCAATAACCCTCTATGAATCATACAGAGAACTCCTTAGCCCAACAGCAGTTGTTGACCCATTATTAGCATTAGTGGTTGCGTCGGCTGCAACTTTAGTTTCTTCATGCCTCTTAATCTATAAGCGTAAGGCTGCCAAGAAATATGGTTCTTTAGCGCTTAAAACAGATGCCTCCAACTCCATAAAAGATGTACTTACGTCGATAACAGCTTTCGTTGGCATAGCGTTAAGCAGTTACTTTAACATCCCTCAAACCGACGCCATTGCTGGAATAATCATTTCTTTGTTTGTGTTCACAATGGTTTATCCCATACTCAAGGAGGCGTCACTTGTTTTGCTTGATTCTTACCATTCCCCCGAAACCATGCAAGCAATAGAGAACATAGCCAAGAGCATAACAGAGGTTAAGCAAGTTCACAGTATTCGAATGCGAAAGCTCGGTTCTTACTTAATCGGTGACATGCATGTTGTACTTAGTAATGACATGACTGTGGAAAAAGCGTATTCTATTGCCTCTCAAATAGAGGACCGAACGATAAAAGAATTTGAAGAGATAATAGAGATGAACATAATAATAGAGCCTTTAAAGCAGCCAAAGTAAAACCGATACCTGTTAATCGCTAATTCTCTATTTTTGCAGACAAGATTTAATTTCGCCGTGATATCGATTCGGTTCTATGTGGCGTTTGGGGACTTTCTTCCATGAGATGGCTTATGGTTTGCTATCGGTATTCATCCCCCTATACATTGCCACTTCGGCAACTTCAGGCGGTTTAGGTGGGAGCCTACTGGATTTAGGCATAATCATGGCTCTTTCAGTTGTCTTCACAATACCCTCCTCCTATTATTTAGCTGAGGTTATCGGCTATTTGCCTGCCTTCATAATTGCAGGGTTACTCTTCTTCGTAGCCTTTGTCTGTTTAAAGGTCTTCTCTTAAAGGCATTATACGGTTAATTAGGATCATTATTTAGCCCAAATTAGCTTAGCCAAGTTAAGAACAACAAAGAGAGCATTTGCTAGATTATTTTTTTGACGTAATAGGTTAAAGTCGATAGAACAACAACACTTGGAAAAATTTGCTTGTTTGTTGTTGTTTTTCTTCCAATCGATTTTTGGTTAGGGTTGGCGATTTCTTCCTGAGTTACTGACTTTTGAGGCTTAAGGCGGTGTATTGGTCGGAGTTCTAGTCGTTGAGGTTCAAGCCTGAATGAGTGTGAAGCCTTAACCTCTTCAAAAAGTAATGGAAGCGTTATCCAAATTAGGATTTAAAATTGTGAGGAAACATGGCAGTAATGTTTTCTTAAGCATCTAGACTGCAGATTAACTGTCGTTCCGGTAATGCTTTTCTTGTTCTTTTTTGATTTTTTGGATTGTTTGTTTAAGAGTTGGGATGTTGTGTTTGATTGTTTGCCAGATGGTTTCTGTATCCATGCCGAAGTATGCGTGGATGAGTTTGTCTCGCATGCCTGTGATTTCTTTCTATGGCAGGTCGGGGTATTTTGATTTGAGGGAGTAGGGAAGTTGTTTGGATGCTTCTCCAATGATTTCGATGCTGCGAACTGTTGCGTTAAGTGTTTTTCTTTCTTTGGCGAACTCTTCATATGTCATGTTGGCAACGAATTCTTCAATGTCTGTTATTGCTTCCAGAATGTCTTGTAAGTAATCCGTATTCGCGGCGCTTCAAATCATGATAACTTCCTGCATGATGTTTTCGCCGATGTGAGGTTTTAGTGCCTTCTTGGAGACTAAATCGACCTTGACTCCCAACAAGTCGGAGAGGTAATTTTCTAGTTTCATGAATTCGAATAAGCCAACAGGCTCTTGAAACTCAACTAGAATATCAACATCGCTACTGAGTTTCTGTTCCCCTCGAACATATGAGCCGAAAACGCCTATAGTTTTCACTTCGAACTTTTGACTAAGCTCATCTTTATTCTGCAAAAGTAGACGTTTAATGGTCTCAACATCTCTCATACTTCAAAATATGTTATCTCGGAACTTTAAGCCTTTTCACTAAATAGAAGAAGGAAAGACGAAATTTTTTATTTTTCTTCTTCTTCCTATAAGTCCAGAATCATCTGACATTGGAGAGGCTAAATTTTTTTGCTCATTCTGAGGGTTTAAGTAGCCATTTCCAGAGTGGAGTGAAATTGATTGTTTTGTCATTTACTAACGTGCTTGATTCATAATCCCACGTAATAACGAGCATATTGTCACATTTCATTTCTTCGGCAGCAACCTTAAAGGATTCAAGCTCTCTTTGGTCTATTTCGTTTTTTGCTGAGGCATAGGTTACTTGTACAAGCTGTTGTATTGACTCCGCAGTTTTAACTATAAAATCAATTTCTTTTCCCGTGTGATCTTTCCAGTAATAGAGTTCGCATTCTGGATGGAAGTATAGTTTTCTTCTTAAAAGCTCAATGAACACCACGTTTTCCATCAATCTGCCCGGGTCTTTGCTTAGTTTAAACGCTACATTGTTGGCTAAGCCGGTGTCGATGCAGTAAACCTTCTTTGGGGCTTTGAATTGCTCTTTGAGTTTATAGGAGAATCTTTCAAGCAAAAATATGAGGTAGGCATCTGAGATGTACGCAGCGTATTTTGCTATTGTATGTGGATCTTTTATTTCTAGAGTTGTTTTTAGTTTGTTGAATGTGATTTCTTTCGCACTGTTTGAGATTAGGTATTTTGCGAGTTCTCTTAGGTTTTGGGTTTTTCTTATTTTGTGGTGTCTTATTATGTCGTTTTCAATTATGTCTCTGTAGATTTCATTTAGCATTATACTGCCGAACTTGCCTACTTCTGGGAAACCTCCTTTCTCTATAAATTCCGAGAGGGCTTTTTTTACCATGGCAATGCTACTTGTGGAGTAGGTCCAGTTTTCTGTTAAGGCTATGTTTTTTGTTCGTAGGTATTCTTTGAAGCTGAATGGTAGAAGCGTTACATCGATGTGTCTGCCTGTTAGGAAAGTCGCGAGGTTTCCTCTCAGGAGGTCTGAGTTGCTGCCAGTTATTATTATTTTATTTGTTGTTCTAAGTCTGCTAACGAATCTTTCCCAATTTGGCACTTTCTGTATTTCATCAAATACAAAGTATGTTACGTCGTTGCCGTATAATTCGTAAAATGCTTGTATAGCTTGGTTTAATTCTTCGGCTTTTAGGTCAATTAGTCTTTCATCGAAGAAGTTTATGTAGCCGAATTTCTCTTTGTTGAGCAGTAGCCAGGAAAATATGGATTTGCCGCATCGCCTAATGCCCAGGATTGCTAACACGTTGGGTTGTGCTAGATAATTTTTAACTCGTGTAGTGTCTATGTCTCGGTTTATGATTGGTTCTCTTTCAAAAAGGCCTTCTACGTCTTCTTTTTGTGCTGTGATTATGGCTTTAAGTTCTTCGATATTCATCTTGTTTTCAAAAGTGTTAATCACATAGTTTTATAAAAAGTATGTGGTTAGCATTAAAATTAGCTTTCTTTGCATTACTTTTTTTTCCTCGAAAGACAGGATTGCAGGTGCGATAGTCCATTAATAGACGAGAAAAACGGAGTTTCAAGAAAAAAAATTCCCCATCTTAGATTGATAGTAGTCGTCCACCAATTGCTATAGACTACTACTTCTAATGTTTTGTCGACATTAAAGAAGCATGATTTCCTGCGGATAGTGTTGTTGTGTGTACTCGGAGTACGCTAACCTAAGTAGAAGTAGACCAGAAAATTTTTCACTGTTCTTCTACTACCCATAAAGACCTCTCTGGGGTGGGCTAAATCAACAACTTACGTTTTTCGAACTAATCCTTTCAAATTTATTAGTAGGCTTGCATCTGTTTGATCATTAGTTCGGTGGGTTTGATGGCTAAACCTGCGTATTTAGATGAGGATGACCGTAGACTTCTTTTTGAAACTAAACAAAAGTTAGATGAAGCTACCAAACTAATGAGAGAACTTGTGGAAACCTTCGATGTTTTAAATGATTCGGAAATGATGAAAGCCTTCAAGCAAGGTCAAGATGACGTTAAAGCTGGAAGAGTCAAGGATTTGCGTTCGCTTCTAAATGAAGAGAAAGCTATGAAAACAAATAACTATTGAGTTTTTTTTTGAAAGATGACGCTATCGTGCAAAATTGGTTGCCTCATCATCACCATCACCATTATCTCTTTAGTCAAGTCTCTTTTTCTTCTGAAATGCAAAGGGGGAAGGCTTAAGAATTTCGAAAAGCTATGCAATCATATGCTACGATATCGAGTTATAATAGAAAAAGATGAAGATGGCATGCTTGTCGCTAAAGTTCCTGACTTGCCTGGTTGTGCTACCGAGGGAAAAACCAGAGCGGAACTTATGAAAAATGTCAAGGAAGCGATACAGGCGTACATTGAGGCATTAAAGGAACATGGTGAGCCAGTTCCTATTGAAACGGTGCAAGTTAGTGTCTAAACTAAAATCTCTTGATTATGATGTTGCTTTAAAGGCTCTCGTAAAAATCGGCTACGTTGTTAATAATCAGAGGGGCAGCCACATCGTTATGCGATTTGTAGACAAACAAAAGTACATTACTTTATTTGGCTGTAGAAATAACGAGATTATGGTGGTTATCCCTGCCCATAAACCGCTGGGAAAAGGTATGTTACGCACCATTATAAGGGAAATTGACCTCTCAGTTGAGGAATTCAACGACCTTCTTTGAAATATTATTCAATGTAATTGAATTATGAGGGTTCCTACCGGTTTGGGGTTTAGCGGAGGCATCTGGTTTGTTTTTGTTAATTAGAATAATCTGAGATTAGACTGAAAGAAGAAGGAAACATGAAAATTTTTCATTTTTTTCTTCTACCGATAAGACCGGCACCTGTCGGGTTAGTTGTTGGTTAGTTTTTGGGATAGTTTGAAGCCGCAGGGTCCGCATAGGAATCCCCATGACTCATCGAACAGTGTGATTATCCAGTCTGGCCGCTGCTTTACGCCGCAGACGACACAGGACTCCACGGTCTAACCTCGTAGTCTGGGGGTAATCTGGTGAGTTGTTTGGTTTTTTGTGAAAGATATTGGGTGTCAATTTTGTCGGGGCAGCTTTCGGGTGGATCGGAGCTTTTTTGGCTTGCCTTATCTTCCCAGGTAAGATGATTGTGGCTATTTGCATTAAAGGAGGGCTCTTTGGGTTCGGACGGTGCCTTTGCTTCTTCTTTTGGTTGTGTGGGGGGTTGTGGTTTTTCTGCGTCGCTGGTTTGGGGTTGGTTGGGGTTTGTTATTTCGTTTGGGTTGTTGGTCCATTGGTTTGTTTTTGGGTTAAAAAGGCATGGTCCCCCCTTCGGCTTGTACTGCAGGTAAGATGGTGTTTAGCCATTCTTTGAGGTTCTCTTGGTAGAAGCGGCGTATTTCGTCTTTACTTCCGACAAGGGCAAGATAATTAGGCTTCTCTTGCAGCAACGTATAGTGAAATGTTCGGTTGCTGCCATTTTCCTCTTTTAAGTATCCCCCCGACGAGAGCGTTTTGAGGGCTTTAGCCGCGGTCCTTGTGGTGATCTTTAGTCTCTCAGCAACCTCATGCTTAGTCAAAGAACCAGACTCATATGAAAAAAGCGACAGGACCTCTTCTTGCCGTTTTTCTATCCGAGAAATCGTCTCCGCTATCGAATCGTGCAAAATGTCAAGTGCCAAAATCAGATCTTGCGGATCAGCAATAACATATTCGAAGTCGGCGATTTGGCGATGTATGCGTTTTCTTTGGTTAATGAGCGCTAAGACTCTGGTGAAATGCAGAATCTTCTCCAGATGTGTTCGTAGGGCGACTTCTTGTTCTCTTTTCGCAGCTAAATCCAAAATCCCCAGAAGTTGGGGTGGACCAAAAACGATTACTTCGTGTCGCCAGTTTAGCAGTCGTAGGGCGTTTTGGAAGTCTTCTGCTTGAAATCAAAGTCTTTCTGGATTCCCAACGCTTTTCTGAGAGATTCGGGGTATGCTGAGTCCCGTATTTTCTTGGCCATCACACGTTTGGTTAGTTGTGTGCTGTGGTTCATGGTGTGTTTTAGGACTCGGCGGTAGAGGTCTTGCGTTGATGTCGATGTCGCTGCTTGTGGTTATGAAGTTTTTTGCGTTGGTTTTCGCGCGTCCCATCTCCATCTTCCCCGTCAATTCGTTGCGCATGGGGTAGATGGTTTCGATGCTTTCGCCTTCGCCGATGGCGCGTAGGCTTAGGCTTCCGCTATCGCCCTTCACGCCCAACGCTTCATAGATAACTATGGTTCCATCGAATTCTTCCGGCAGATACTTCATAGCTTCCGGGGTAGAGGTGGTGAATTCAAAGTACCATTCCTTAGGAATCAGGGGTTTGATACCCCGAATGCTCTCGTTCTTGCCGCTCCCACTAAACCCGCTCACAACACCCGAGATCGGGTACCTTGAGCGTCCACTGCAGAACATAACAAAGTTAGAGAGCAACGCGTTATCTTCGCCCAAAAGCCGCTGTTTTCCATAAGCTAAGGCGTCTTTTAGTAGGTTGCTTTCTTTTAGGATTGTTTCTGCGTTTTGGGTTTCTTGTTGTGTGAGGGGTTTTTGGGTGTTTGTTGGGTGCAATTAGGCATTGTTCCCGGTTGCAGTGGATTTTTAGGATGGGGTCTTGGCAGCCATACATGTAGCCGCCGTTTACTGCGCTTTTAATGATGCTTTGGAGTTCTTTGTCTGGGAGGGGTGGTTCGTTGAGTTTGTTGAGTTTACGCATCTGTTCTAAGACGTGGTCGGGTCGTGTTCTGCAAAAGTTTGCCAAGTATGAGGCTAAGCGCATGGTGTTTTCGTTTCTTTCTCCTTCCTTGACCCCTCGGTATAGGGCTTCGATGCAGGGTGGAGCTTTGCCTATGAAACGTTTGGCGTTTAGGTCACTTCGGTTGAACCATGCGTCTTAGGGTTCACTTTGAACCTTTGGCTTGAAGTTTGCCTGGTGCATGGCTTGGTAGAGTTCGTCTTCTAAATCGTTGAGAATGGATGGTATGTTGTCGTTTAGTTTTTGGTAACCTTGGCTTGGCGCCATAATGCAGAGTTTGCCTTCCCCCAACAGCTCTAAGCCACATTCTGAGTGGTGGCTGCTGTTGGTTCTGGGTTTGTTGTGTGTTTGGTAAATCCAGTGTTGGCCGCCGCTTGGAGTCATCTCGATTTGTGTGCAGAGGAGTTTTTTGAGAATTTCTTTGCCCATCTCTTGGGCTTGTTCGGAAACGTTTTTGACATCAAAATCAACAACTGCAAAGAAGAGTTGGTTTGATGCTTTTGTTCCGCACACTATTCCAAAGCCATCTGCGCACTGCCAGGGTTGGTTTTCAAACTCTTCTTTGGTCTGCTTTTGCGTCTGCCACTGTGCCCATTCGGTGAGGGGCTTTTTTTGTTTAACTGCAACAACGTTCACCTGCAATTCAAAGTACTTCTTTGCTGCCTCAAGCAAGTGTTCGAGAAAAGTTTGCGCATTAATGCAGTTTTGCTCGGTCTCATTGGATTGAATCATTTAGGGGTTCTCCTACAAAAAATGTTTTATCACCAACACCAAGCCAAAGCACATGTGTGCGAGGCAGAGGTACACTTGACTGTTGCGATTTGAGATAGAATCTCTTCCTCTGTCCGACGGTTTTGGCTTATCTTCTCAATGATAATTTGTTGCTGCCCCTCTGTGAGTTGCGTCCAATCCATCGAAAAAACAGACTCAGGATCTGAAAAGGCGTCGAAGGTTACCCTCTGGGCAGCAATGGGTTTAATGGGAACTAAATCGTCGAAGAAAACCGCACCCCACGTTTCTTTTCCTTTAAGAGTTAGGCGCGCCCACGTTCTATAGTTGGTCAAAAAAAGTGACCTCCGCTTGTTAGGTTTTTGGGGGTTTGGGTTTGAGTGGTTGTCGGTAGATTTTGTTTCCTTCAAAGAGCCAGTAGCTGTGTTGGTAGCCTTCTTTGTGGTAGCGTTCGTTGATGGTGGCTTTGGAGATTTTTAGGATGTTGTATGCTTGGGTCCATTTGTCTTCTGGGTTGTCTGCTTTGTAGGCGGCTTCGAATTCGCCGAGCTTGGTGCCTATTTGAATTTCAAATTTGAGGGGGGTGAAATTTAACTCTGAAGCCGCTGCCGGAGCTTTGCTTGTTGTAGAATCTTGGTTTTCATTGTAGCCCTTGGCTTCTCCTATTCTGTTTAGAAGTTCATTGATTTCGTTTGCTTTGCTAAGACAATTGTTTCGATCTATCAGTAACACTGCAATTTCGTAATCGGTTATTTTCGATACGTCAACTTTGCTTTCCATTATTGCTTGTCACCTTCTGCAATGCATATTGTGTAGTTTTGGACGTTGGTTGTTGAGTTGATTTTTCTTGGTTTGATTGTGAACATTTTTTAACCTAAAATCTAATGTTCGAAAAGTCAAACTTACGGAGTTTCTTCAAAATTACTGTGACAATATTTGGAGGTACTCTAAGAAAAGACCTTAAGGCGCTGAGTCAATTTCAATCTGTCGAGAAAACGATTAAAACCCGCCTAATGTAATGTTTCGCAGGGGAAATTGTAGCTTGAGCAGGGAAGACGCATCTACCAATAATAATTAAATGAGCCTTTCCAGAGGCCCTAAAACGCCTGAAGAACATAAAGGAAGCCTGCTGCGTAAAAGCAGGAATTGTTGAATCAACTTATTACTATCACCTAAAGCAGCTAATTGAGAAGTTGAGGGAAGTAGAAGAGATATCTGAGCCTGATAGTAACAGATCGATTAATTAAAAAGTACGCTTTAAAGAAAGAAGAACCAAAGCCTGATAACATTTCGTTGGATTGCAAGCCCCCGGCGGCTTATGCGCATTTGAGGTGGAAAGGGCATGAAGTTCCGTATCCGCCTAACAGGTCTTTGGCTGGAGTTAGCGGCTTGGATAAGACATAACCCAGAAGGTTGGAATATTGATAACATGAATGTTAAGAACGCTAAGCTTTGTCTTGAGCACATCAACTATTTTATTCCTGCTGTAGAACAAGCAAGTGAGGATCCTGACATCTATGCTTTTGTTTGGCCCGACGAATCGTTGAGAAAAATAGACCTTGGCAACACCTCTTTTTCTCGTTCCTTTGATTACAAAGCTGTGTATGATGCGGTACAGGTTGGTACGAATAAAAATTCCCAACACGAATGGGGCTGTTTTTTTGGGGGCTCTTTGCTTTAAAAATAGTGATGATCCTTGGTCTGTTATTGTTGCGGTTCGTAAAGAAGGGAGCCATCTATATGTGGTGCAGGTGGAACGTCGTTTGGGGGAACTGGATAAGGCAAGGGAAAGGGGGTATCTAATCATTTGAAGGCTAAAAATGAATTCGTTCTTAGCCAAGAAAAATTGAAAGATTCAATTAAACGTGAAGTACTCTTAACATTACGAGATGCATTTGGTAAGAATGTCTTGTCTATTCCAAATAAGTATACCCAACTTGTTGAGGAGCTTTTTGATTTTAGTTATGGGGGCCCCTACAAGTGGGTACGTTTTGGGGTTGGCACTTGCAGTTCAAAGAGCAAATAATGGCTAAATGAAAGAACTGCTTAGCAGTAAACGTATTATTCTGGATTCCTGCAGAAACTTGGCTATTCGTTACCCTGCTTCCATCGGCAAAGGTGGAGTGCCAGTTAACGGCTTTTCAACAATTATCTCTATGCGATAACCAACAACAAGTTGCTCTTGTAGTAGTGTTTATACAACCACAAATTCTTTATTACTGAACAATAGAACTAGACATTGCTACGATACTTTTGGGAATACCTTTTGGTCATGAATGTCAAATCAGTATTCCCGAGTACTGAAGCTTAAGAATCTCTCTTAAATATACAGCATATCAGGAAATGGGCGAATGCCAAGGCGAGTTTCCGTAAAGAGATACCACAAAATCTTTAAACAAATGGGAAGTTATACTGATAAAACGGTGCAAAATGTGAAGCCTTATCCAATTCCAGACCTTGAAGGAAAAGCTGCAAAGGTTTTCGAACAACAAATTAGGGAACCCCATACCGCTATCCAGAAACGCATGATAGCTGAAGGCACCATCGTTTTTGCTCAAACTAAAAAAAGAAAATAGAGCATTCCGCTACTTTCCAAGAGACAGTAAATGTCATCCAATAACAAATTCAGTCTAAACGACTTCTCCGTAAAGAAACTTGATAATAAAACTGATTTATCAGATTTTGATTGTAGTGACAATGACGATTTTGGTTTAGATGAATTTATTCATAAAGAAGCGTTAGAATACCAAAAAGAAAGCATGGGTGTTACTCACCTCTTCTATAATGACAATAAAATTGCTGGATACATCACAGTCGCCATGGGTTCCATTGGCGTAAAAATGACTGAACTAGAAGTTGAGATTTATGATAAAAAGCGTTATCCAGCACTTTGGTTGGGAAGATTAGCTGTACATAGCAAGCTAAGACGACGTGCTGTAGGAAAATGTATGATTCTTTGGTGCATAGGTTTAGCTAAAAAGGCATCTACAGAAATGGTTGCCGTTTTGTAGTTTTAGTAACAAAGGGTGAATCTCGAATAAGGTTCTATACTGACTGCGGTTTTCGAGAATGCCCCATTGACTTAAAAGAAAAAGATACAAAAATGCTGTATTTCCCTTTGATCTGAGCGATTTATGAGTATGCATGCATTTTCTCTTTCTTTTACTTTTATCGATGAAGCTCCAGCACCTGTGAGGTCTGTTTCCGAGTTTCAAAATTTCACACCCAAAATGGCGTATCAGCTAGCCTCAGATTTTGAGGCTCTGGAACAGGCTTATTCTCAGAAAATACGTCTTTACTTCGACTTCACTTTTGAGTTTAAAGGCTGACATTTCCATAACTCGTTAAAGTTGGAACTTGAACATGGGAAACGTTGATTTCTTTTAGCCGAATTGATTAGGAGAAGAACGGGTGATTTCCTACGGCAGGTCCTTCTCCTTCTTTCAACAAGCCCAAAACGTCACTTAACTAAAAAAGTAAGAACGGAGTGTCAAGAAAAAATTCACTGTCTTAGATTGATAGTAGTAGTCCGCCAATTGCTATAGACTACTACTTCTAATGTTTTGTCGACATTAAAGAAGCATGATTTCCTGCGGATAGTGTTGTTGTGTGTACTCGGCGTACGCCTAACATAAGTAGAAGTAGACCAGAAAATATTTCACTGTTCTTCTACTACCAGAAACCAAATTCTCTCTCCATTTGAAATTAAAAATATTCAAGTAGTCAGTAACTTTTTGCGACTACCTACATCATATAATTCGAATGGACATAAATATTTTTTTAGTGAACTAAAAGGAGAAAAATATCTCATGCAATTGAACTATAAGAAAATTTCAGTTGTAATAATGATTGCAGTGTTATTATCTACACTTGCAGCAACTCTATTCATCTCAACAGCTACAGCAGCAGTTACCGTGAACGAAATAACAGGCAAATTGGGCGGAGCAGACTATAGAATACGCATTCCAAGCAACTGGGAGTCAACCGGCAGCAACTTGGTTATCTACTGCAGAGGCTACAGCCATACAGTTCCAACAAGCTTTTCCGCTACAGCCTTCCTTATGCTATTAGGTCAAGGATACATAGTTGCTGAATCTAGCTACGGCGTAGGAGGATACTGTGTCCAAGAAGGCATGATTCGTACTCATCAATTAACGGAATACATTCTCGACCATTACGCTGTTACGGGCAAAGTTTTGCTGATGGGAATATCCATGGGCGGCAACATAGCCCTTCAACTAGGAGCTAAATACCCAGACCTCTACAACGGTGTACTAGACATTTCCGGCTCAAAAGATTTGTCAACTCAATACGATGATAAAATTGCTTTTGCTGCCTTAACAGACGACTCAGCTCTGCAAGCTGCACTTATAGCAAAGGGAAGCGCAAGCACGCCATATCCATTCAAATTCCCGTATAATTCAAATCCGGCATTAGGCTACCCATATATTTATGCTACGTTGAATAGCGCATTAAATGATTTTCGAAGCTACTGCACTGTTTCTGCAAATGACATAAAGCTCGCATGCGGCGGAAACACTCCTCAAGAAAAGATGAAGGCATACGAAAAAATATCTCCAACTTTTAGTGCAAGTGACCTAAAAATACCGACGATTACAATACACGGTGACAAAGATGGACTTGTGCCTTATTCACAGTCATTAGGATTCAAAGCAGCAGTTCAATCAAACGGTGACTTAGACCTTTATCGTCTCTACACAGTTATTAACGGAGAGCACGCCAACCCATCCGTAACATCAAAAATACCAATATGCATGCCCTATCTGCTAAATTGGGTAGAAAATGGAGTCCCAGCACCTGCAACGATGGTTTGGTAACCAATTCAATTCCTCACACAAAAAGCCATACCTTCCTTTTTTTGATTTAAGATTAATTTGTAGGAGATAGGTTTGATTGCTTTTTGCTCATTGGTATTATCTTAGGATTTTATCGATAAATATGCGTCAATTTGGATTATTTACTCTAAACTAATTGCTAAGCTGACGGTAATATGACTGCTTCTCCAGGTTGTCACTTTGATTTCTACAATAACGTATAATATTGTTAACTAACGAATAAAAACTGCTTTGATAGTAATTATTAAGAGATTTTTGGCGTAATTAAGAATTATGTTGGTATTTCCCAAGATAATTATGCCAAAGTGTTATGGCTACAAGAAAAGCAGGCAAATTCGAAAAATATAAGGATATTTTGGACGAAAAGTTCATTTTCCAGAATAAATTATTTGTTAAAGGGTTTTCGTTTGAAAGACGTTTTTGAGACTATTAAGGATCGTAAATCCGTTCGTGTTCCATTTGACCCAAATAGACCAATCTCTAAGGAGAATCTCGAGCATATATTGGAGGCTGCACGTTGGGCCCCTACAGGACACAACATGCAGAACTACGAAATCATGGTTGTCGACGACGGAGCAGTGCTTGGAAGAATAAGCAGTATAAAATCATGCGTTTTAGAGGATTTCTTACGCGATAACTATGGGCACTTGTCATTCTCAGAGGAGGAGCTCAAGCATAAGAAGACAGGGATTTTGTCAACTGGTTTTCCGCCGGACTGGGTTGACCCAGCCAAATTCAGCCAAATCGTGCGTTCTGCCCCAATACCGATTAGTAATTCCATTAGAGGGAGCCCAACTCTTCTAATGGTTTTATATGACCCAAGAAAAAAAGCACCCGCTCTTGCTGTGGATATTTACGGCTTCATCGGTTTAGGCTGCCTTATGGAAAACATCTGGCTGACTGCACAAGCTTTGGGAATTAGCATGCAGATTCTAAGTCTATCAGCAACGGTATCTGTAGAGGAGGAACTGAAGCAGCTTCTCGATATCCCTGATCCGTTAAAGATTGCTTACACAATTCGTCTGGGATATCCAACAATACCCGCACCCGCAAAGGACTTGCGCGTCAGAAGAGATATTGGAGACTTCACTCATCATAATCGGTATAGTCAAAAAGGACTCCAATAGTACTATCACCGACCAGATTTTGAATGCTATACGCGCAAACTACATCTTTTCCTTTTTTAGTCAATAATTATCTTGGGTTTTTGTAACCTAATTAAGAATTATCCTTGAAATCCACAAGATAATTATGACTAATGGCTGTACTGGCAATCAGCAATTAACTCTCGGTAAATTGAGCAGTTATTTATAATTACAGTGAAAAAATAGAGAGGATAATTATGGGTTTTTAGTTGTGCTTGTCTGATTGGCGTAAACTCTCTGATCCGTACAGCTTTTTGTATAGATAGCCAATAACTATTCCAACAAAGAGAAACCTTGGTACATTAAGTATTGTGCCGAAGAGGAAGTAATAAAGGGCATCACTTGTCATAAAACTTGCGGGGGCTTCGAGCAGGATTGTGCCAATGATTAGGGCGATAACGCTTAGTATTATGGATTTTAGAATTGGATTCTTTGAAGGAATCTTGTCAAAGAAACGAAGTAGGAAAAAGCTGACAAAGAATCCGATAACCAGCCAGCAGGTAAAGAACCAACCCAAACCGTTTCCGCACTCCATCGAGCAACTCTATAATCAGCTGTGAAGGGAATCAGGGAAGTTATAATCGATACTACCCAGAAGGTTAAGCCGCCCGCGACCGCCAGTACTATTATCTTTTTCCAGATATCTTTTGATTGCGCCATTTTTTTCTCTCTCTTAACTTAATCATAGTTATTCTATTTCTGTTCTTTAACAGCCATAATCAAAAGCCATGCAGTAAGAGCAATTTCCGCAATGAAGCTGATCGCATTTCCTGGATACCGTAATATTTCATAGTTGGGGAGAAGGAAACCCTGTAAAAACCAACTCATATTGCCGAAGAAATCAAGGATCAACAGTAAGCCTAACCATTTAGGAAGGAAGCGCGATTTGTAAACTAAGTAACCAAGTGGAATTAACCAAGCGCTAAAAAATATCTGGGTGAGTAGAAAACCATTTGTGTACAAATCGAGAGAGGACATTGCCATGGCTTGCAGTTGACCTGTTTGAAATACGCTTAAGTAGTTAGCGCCGCTCAAAAACTGAAGGGCAGCAAACAGATTCAGCGCATTAAGGCACTCTACAGCGACACCGCCCAAGTTTAATAACAAGAACAGCAAAGCCAGGTTTTTATTAACAGGTTTTAGCAACACATAAAGCGCCCATGCTGCTAAAACGAAAAACGTTGCGGAGACTAATTCGGTTATAAAACCAACTCGGAATAGCCCCTGAGAAGCCATAATATTGTTGGCTGTGGCTGCTGCATCTCCGGATACAATAAATTGATCGCGGATAGACGTGGCTAAGACAGTAGTTAATATGAAAATGAGGTAAAACAGCCCCGCCATTCTTGCGGTTTTACGTGACGATAGATCTGCGATCTTCTGGCGGATAGAAGTTTCTGTTTCAATAGGCATGATAATACACGACTATCTCATTTACGCTTCGAAATGCATATAAGATTATGTCAAGCCGTGCGATCGCAAAACAGATGAATATGTCAGTTCTGCCTTCTCCAAGGTTTTAAGATGCTTATTTTGTTCAGACGGCGGCGTGCTCTATTCCCATTTGCCGTTTGTTTGTTTAAACTGCATCTGAACCATACGGCAATCCTCGCAACAAGTGCACTATTCCACCTATAATGTATGAGTGAATAATTATCCCCAAATTTTCTAACTTAGAATTATGTTGGTAAATCCTGCGATAATTTTATCGTATAGGGATAGCACATTTGGTTTTGATGATTAGAAGGGGTGTCAAGAAAAAATTCCCCGTCTTAGATTGGAAGTAGTAGTCCGACTAGTCCTACAGACTACTACTTCTAAAGTTATTGGGTCCAACTGAAAAATTTAATTGCGTTGTTAGGAGAATTATTATTTAAGTGAGATTTGTTGCCGGAGTTTCTTGTTGGTACTGGCGGTTGGGCTTATTTCCAAGTGCCAGGCAAGGCGCCTTTGAAGGCTTACTCTGAAGTGTTCAATTTTGTAGAGGTTAACAGCACCTTCTATGAGTACCCCAGTATGCGGCTTGTCGAAAGCTGGAGGCGAACGGTTCCTTTGATTTGTGTTTTCGGTGCGTTGCCATCAGGACCTCACTCATAGGATCGGGCTTAAGCCAGTGGATGCAGCGTTTGAAGTATTCTACAAGATGAAGGCTTACTGCGACGCTTTGGATGCGCCCTTTTTAGTGTTGGAGACTCCGGTTAGCCAAGTTTTGGATGCTAAAGGCGTTGCAGAGGCAAGAGACTTCTTTTCCTCAGTCTCACCTGGCAAAATTCAGCTTGTCTGGGAGTATCGCGCACCCTTCACCGAACAGGTCGGCAGCCTAATGCAGGACTTTGGCATAGTGCAAAGCGTCGACCTATCCCTCAAAAAACCAACCGTACCCTCAGATGTAGCTTACTCGCGGCTCTTTGGCAAAGGCAAACACAACATCTACCAATTCACCGACGAAGAACTCCTCGAAATTAGAGCAAAGAGCAGAGGAAACCCAAGCCAAAACCGTCGCCCTATCCTACCATGGACTAAGAATGAACACCGACGCCGCAAGGTTTCAAAGGCACTTGCAGACGGGCAAGTTTTTGCCTGTGACCGCCTATTTCGGGGTAGAGTCGGCGAAGGCGGTTTTAGCTGAAGACGCCGTTTTTCCTTCAACTAAAGCTGAGTTGGTAGAGGACCAGGGCTGGAAAGTCATCGACCTAACCGCCGAGAAAAGAATCCACTTATCCGAGGTGCTTGGCAAAATTCCAGAAAGAACATATCTCGGCTACAGAAGTTGTAGAGGAGCTGAAGGCGGTTATTTGAGCAGCAGCAACATCCTGTTAGGCACTTGCGGCTGGAGCTACAAGGAATGGGAAGGCAACTTCTATGAAAAACGCAGTGGCCAGAGCAAACTCCGTGCATACTCAAGGATTTTTAAGACCGCCGAAATAGACTCCACTTTTTACCGTAACCCATCTAAAGGTACGGTTATGGGTTGGTTGAAGTATTCTCCAAGCGATTTCATCTTCACCGCCAAACTGCCCAAGCTCATTACGCATGACAAAGCTTTGGGCTTAAGACGGGACGTTAAAGCTGATTTGGTTGAATTTTTGGAGTTAATGAGGCCTCTTGCAGCTTGGAGGAAAACTTGGTTGTTTACTGATTCAGTTGCCCCCAAAGTACACCTACAACCCCGAGAACCTCGAAGAGTTCTTCCAAATGCTGGATCCCACGTTTAGGTACGCAGTTGAGTTTCGCAACGTAACTTGGTTGATGCCTGAAACTCGAACTTTCAAACTTCTTGAACAGTACGGGGTAGCTTACACCAACGTTGATGAGCCGTTGCTGCCGCCTGAAATGCACTTAACCACCGATTTTGCATATTTCCGCTGGCACGGCCACGGCGACCCTATCTGGTTTGACTACCGCTACAACAAAAGAAGAACTAGAGCCATGGGTACCCAAAGATTGAGGAAGCGGCAGGCAAAGTTAAGAAAGTCTACGGATACTTCAACAACCACTACCACGGGTATGCCCCAGAGAATTGCCTGCAACTTATGGAACGGCTAGGGCTGCTTTCGCAGGAACAAAAGAAGGCAAAAGAAAAAAGCAAAGTTAAACAGGCGCAGCTGGGCGCATTTTTCAGTTAACAACCTCTGGTAACACTTGGAAATAGCCCGCTCTTAGAAGAAGAAAAACGGCTAAAATCCCACGGGAAGGCCGTTCTTCTTCTTTCACCTTGACTGAAAGAACAACAACACTGCACTGCCATTTGATGTTGTTCTACCGAGCCTGTTATATAATTTTTATTTAAGCAACTTTCTATGATCTGATTGTTGCTCTTTCGATGCAGCTTTGCGGGAAATTATATAAGCAAAATAATTTCACTTATCTAATAAGCGCAAATTTTATAAGCTTAGAGGTCGTAGTTGCTTGGTTGAATTTCACATGAAAAGTGATATGGCAGAATGGATAGACCGCCGCTACGACATCCTCTGGGAAGCCTTCGGCGACAAAACCTTCAGGTTCGAAGATGCAGCCAAAGTCTTAAAAGAAAAAAATAAAGACACAGAAGAGCAGATACCCGTTTTCCTATCACAACTGCGCAAGGCAGGCTTCCTGTCGGCTGAGTCTGACGCAAGAGATGCCCGGCAGAAACTTTATCGCTTACATAGCCGTGAAGCGAAGATTGCTGAAAAACTTGGACGCGGTGACATCGATGCCTTCCTCAAAAGAGCTGCTGATTTAATTCGGACTCGTGTGGATTACAAGTTTATCCTTATCTTGCTATTCATGAAACGCATCAGCGACAAATCGGAAATGGAGTTTGAAGAAGCCTACAAAGAAGCCAAAGCCGACGGCCTAAGCGAACAAGACGCAAAAGCTGAAGCCAAACGAGGCGAATACCACCTCTTCAACCTCCCCGAAGAATACCTCTGGGAAAACCTCCGCAAAAACGTCAGCGGACTAACCGAACAATTCTCCAAAGCACTCAAAGCCATTGCCGAGCAAAACCCAGAACTCAAAGACATTGTTGACAGCGTTGATTTTATCCAGTTTCGCTAGCAGCAGAGAAAACGCTGAAACCCTGCGCCAACTCGTGGAGCTCTTTAGCGAGAAAAAACTCAACCATGTATCCGCTGATGTTCTTGGTGATGCTACGAATGGATTCTGCGGTTCTTCGCCCCAAGTAAAGCTAAGGAAGGCGAAATATACACCCCCCGAGAAGTCATCAAATTGCTCATCGAGATTCTTGAACCCAAGCCTATGGAAAGCGTCTATGACCCTGCTTGCGGTTCTGGCGGAATGCTAATCGAAGCTTTCAAGCACGTTGAATCCAAATGCGGATTTGATGAAGCTCAGAAGCTGTTCTTGTTTGGACAAGAAGTTAATCAGCGCACAATCGCCTTGGCGAAAATGAACATGTACATCCACGACATCCGCGATGCTCACTTAGAGCAATTGAC